>NZ_CP018744.1:0-600000 GCF_001922545.1 Borreliella garinii
GTTTTTATATACTATTAGATTATATGTATACATATAATCTAATAGTATATAAAAACTTCAAAAATCAATCAAATAAAAAGACACAAAAAGCCAAAAAACAAGAATCCCTTGCTAGAAACTCAAATAAATACTAGCTATAATAACTAAAATAGAAATAAAGAATTCAATAATAAATAGCGGTAAAACAAATTTAAACCACACACCATAACTTAATTTAGATATCCCTAATGCAGCCATTAGAACTCCGCTTGTAGGTGTTATTAAATTAATAAGTCCAGATGAAGTTTGCATAGCAATAACAACCGAAGACCTTGGCATTGACAAAAAATCAGCAAGTGGCGCCATTATTGACATAGTTAAACTAGCATGACCCGATGAAGATGGAACAATAAATCCTATAAATATTTGAATAATTTCATTCAAAATGACAAAAAAAGGTCTTGGAAGATTATATAAAAAATTAGTAGCGGCGTTTAATATCGTAGCTGTAATCAAACCATCATCACATACTATCATAACACCTCTAGCAAGCCCAATAACCAGAGCTGCTGTTATTAGACCTTCAGAACCTTTCACAAACGCATCCCACATCTCAGATTCACCCAATCTACAAATAAAAGCCGATATAATAGCAACTCCAAGATACAACATTGTCATTTCTTGCATCCACCAACCAAACTGAATAATACCAAACATCAAAACAAATATCATAAATCCAAATAAAAGTAAAACTAATTTATGAGCAAAAGTAAGTTCAAGAATATTTTCAGCATTATCTCCAGTAGAAATTCCATTTTTTTTAACAAAATATTCATAATGTTCATTTTTTTGAGAATACACAAGCGACTTTGAGGGATCCTTTTGAATTTTAGATGCATAAGCACAAACATAAATTATAGCAACTAATACTGATACAAAATAAAGAACAACTCTAAAATAAAATCCATCCTGCAAACTAATAGAAGCTATTGCCGATGCAATTCCTGTAGCAAATGGATTTACAGTAGAAGCCATAGTGCCCACTCCAGCTCCCAAAGCAATAATAGCGGCTCCAACAAGACTATCATAACCCAAAGCCACTATCAAAGGAATCATAACAAAATAAAAAGGAAGAGCCTCTTCACTCATTCCGGTTACAGTTCCACCAATTGAAAAAATAAACATTAGCAAAGAAATAAGTAATTTATCTCTATGGCCCAACTTCTTGATTAAACAATAAATTCCTGCATCTATTGCTCCTGTTTTCATAATAACCCCATAAGCGCCTCCAACAATTAAAACAAAAATAATAACTTCGGCTGCATGTTCCATCCCTTTTGACATTGCAGTTAAAATAGTAACAATAGGATGTAAAAATCCTCTGGGGCCTCTATCTACAAGCTGATAAGTTCCAGCAACGACTATCTCTTGTTTAGATCCATCACCTATTTGCTTAAATTCTTTATCAAACTTACCAGCAGGAATTATATATGTTAAGATGGTAACGAATATAATTAAAGAGAATATTATTGTAAAACTACTTGGAATTTTAATCATAACATTCACTCCTCCTAAATAATTTCATATAAATAAATTGCTGTTATCCTAAAGTCGCTACCATAATAGCTTTAATGGTATGTACTCTATTTTCAGCAACATCAAAAACAACTGAATTTTTACTTTCAAAAATTTCTTCTGTAACTTCGATTCCATTAATTCCATATTTATCAAAAATGTCTTTACCGATCACAGTATTTAAATCGTGAAAAGCAGGTAAACAATGCATAAATATTGCATCATCTTTTGCCATATCCATAATCTCTTTATTGACCTGATAAGGCCTTAGAAGATTTATTCTATCTTCCCAATTATTTTCGCCCATAGATACCCACACATCCGTATACACAACATCAGCGCATTTAACAGCTTCTTCTTTAGAATCTGCAATTGTAATTTTACCTCCACTATCTAGAGCTAAAGACTTAGCCTTAAGCATCAAATTAGAGTCTGGAAAAAGCTCTTTAGGAGCAAAAATTCTGAAATCGAGCCCCATAATAGCACAACCTTTCAATAAAGAATTGGCAACATTCCCCCTGCCATCACCACAAAATACTATTTTAATCCCCTTTAAACTTCCTTTATGCTCTTCTATTGTCATTAAATCGGCTAATATTTGGGTTGGGTGAGCAGTATCTGTCAATCCATTGTAAACAGGAACATTGGAATAATTCGCCAAACATTCAACAGTCTGTTGAGAAAACCCTCTAAACCCAATGGCATCATACATACGCCCTAAAACTCTAGCGGTATCTATCATGGACTCTTTTACGCCTATTTGATTGCCTTTAGAACCTAAATACGTAACATTTGCCCCTTGATCATACGCTGCAATCTCAAAAGCACACCGAGTTCTTGTTGAATCTTTCTCAAAGATTATAACTATATTTTTACCTTTAAGCTTCTGCACTTCAATTCCTGCATATTTTGATTTTTTTAAATCAATCGATAAATCAAGTAAATATCTAATATCTTTGCTTGTAAAATCTAAAAGATTTAAAAAGCTCCTATTTCGTAAATTATACATAATAACCCCTAACATTTACAATCGGTTTTTAAAACCTTTATTTAGCTTATTTAGCTCAAATATTAATATCCTCTCTTACTAAAGGCATAGACATACACCTTGGACCACCACGACCCCTTGAAAGCTCGCTAGACGGAATTCTATGAACTTTAATACCATTTTCCTCAAACAACTTATTAGTTACATGATTTCTAGAATAAGCAATTACTTCTCCCGGAGCTATAGCCAAAATATTAGCACCATCATTCCATTGTTCTCTTGCACCATGTATTAAGTCTCCACCTGCACATTTTATTATGTCAATCTTTCTGCCAAGATAAAAGCTTAAAACATCTCTAAGTCTAGCTTTTTCTTCTTTAACATGAATTTTACTGGAACTTGAATTACAAGTTAAAGCATAAATTGAGAAATACATATCATCACTCGTAAAACTTGTAAAAACATTATAATCAATTTGAGTAAAAACTGTATCTAAATGCATATAAGCCCTATTTTTTGGAATCTTAAAAGCCAAAATTGTGTTAAATGAAGTCTTATTTTCAAAAAGACTAATAGCTAATTTTTCTACAGACTCCGCTTCTGTTCTTTCCGAAATTCCAATAACTAAAATATCTTTGCTTAACACAAACTCATCTCCACCTTCCAAAGAAGTCTCTGCCCATCTATTAAACCAAATTGGAACATTTTCTTTATAAATGGGATGGTATTTAAAAATATACTCTGCAAATATTGTCTCTCTATGTCTAACCTTATTAGACATTTTATTTATTGTAATCCCATTACCAATGCTAGCAAAAGGATCCCTGGTAAATAAAACATTAGGCATAGGATCAATAATAAAAAGACTTGTACTATTAACTAAATCATCAAGAGAAGATACATAATTTTTAAGCTCTTTACTTACAACACCCGAAATCATTTTAGAGACCATATTATCAATAGTTAAACTAGAAAAATAATCTTTTAAAATATTAATTGTATTATCTGTTTTTATTCCTGCCTCCAGAATAAATTGAGATATAAATTTATCTTTGAGCTCTACAGAAGAAGCAAGAACCTCGCTAACAAGATCCTCAACATACTCAATTTCAACTGAATTATTTTTTAAAGTATTTGCAAAAACTTCATGCTCTTGTCTTGCGACTTTAAGGTAAGGAATGTCATCAAATAAAAATTTTTTCATAATAAAAGGTGTCAAATTTTCTAATTCTTCTCCTGGCCTATGAAGCAAAACTTTTTTCAAACGACCTATTTCAGAAAATATATTTATTGGATTTAAATATCCCTCCATCGATTCCCCCTTTATGAAAATTGCCATATATTAAAATATTATAGTTTATATTAAAAAATATCAATTATTTATTAAAGTTTTTAAAAAAATATTATAAATGTATAAAAAATTACCAAAAACAAAAAAAGAAGTTTTAAAATAGGCATTTAAATAAAAAACATTTACAAGAATTATGCTAAAATACTACCATGAAGAAGAAAATTAATAGATTAATATTAATGTTAACTATGCACATCTTACTATTCTCTTGTTCCTTGATTACAAATAATAAGCCAAAAAATCTAAGCACATCAGAAATCATATTAACACAAAAAACACCACTGGAAAGTTCTTTAATAAAGAATCCTTCTAGCACAGAATATCGAATACCAATATCTAGTATCCAAGAAATTTTAAACAATAGCGATAATTCCCTTTTAATAAAACAAACAGCAGTAAAAATCAAAATAAACCCACAAAAACTAGAAGAAATAAAAAACTATTTAAATGCTTATAAAAATTATTTAAATAATGAGGCAGAATGGATAAAGTTCATAGATCAAAGCAGCGTCAATGGCAATCTAATAATTAAAATTGATACTGCTTTTGAAAAAAAAATAAATTTTAATTATACAAATTCAGATACTAAAAATTTGACAGAATTAATAGAATTACAAATGCATCTAGAAAAAGAAATTTTAAACTTAATTGAGCAAACATTTCATGATAAAAATTTAGGATACATACAATTAAGCCATATTAATTCATTTTTTCCTCAAGAAAATATAAACTCAATCACAAAAGAAATAATAAATGGGGAAGAATATGTTGCGCCTCATATAATAGCTAATCAATTATTAAAAATAAAAGATAAAAAATATTTTGAACAATTTATGTACTTTTTAAAAATTGAAAACAGCACAATAAAAACAATAATTGAAAAACAAAAAATTGCAGATCTTCACAATGAACTATATTATTCAAAGCAACCATCTCAAAGTAGAAGCAGAAGGAGAAAAAGATCAACTGTTGACTCCGATAATAGCAATCAATATGGCCTAATACCAAAAATAATAGACCCAAATACAGGCATTGAAATAACCCCTAAAAATTTAAGATCTCTTTTATCAAATGGCGACATAATACTAATAAAACCCAAAATAGATTGGACAGAGTTTTTTTATTTTTGGCAACATGTAGGAATATTTGATGAAGAAAAATACGAAGCTACTAAAAAAATTGCATTCAATGGAAATGACAGTTTTGATATAAAATCAATAATTACAAGCAATCAAATTAAATTCGATACAGCATCCACTCAAGGATCAGGATATGAAAAACTTTCAACATATGTACAATCAAGAATATTAAAAATATTTTCGCCAATAACAGACACAAGAACAATTCAAAAAGCTATTAATTTTGGAAGAAGTAGATATATTGACAATAACTTTGGATATATGATTCCATTAATCTCCTCTAATTTATGGACAGATTCATTTAATCTTGAAGAAATTCATAATAAAACCTATTGTTCTTTAGTAGTTGATAGAATATATAAAATAGCAGGACTTAATGTATCAAGAAATTACGAAATTTCAGGAATAATTACTCCTGGAGAAATAAATGCAGCCGCTTACAATTTTTACATGTCTTATACAATTACAGGAATACTTCCAAGTGCACTTCCAAAAAGGCTCATTAAACCAAGCTTAAAAGAAAAATTCATTGGTTACAACAAAGAAATAGTAGATTCGGTGGAATTGAAAAAATCGAAAGAAAAAATTTTTGGAAGAGCTTGCAATATAACAAACCTCTGGTGCTCAGGAAGTTAATACTATTTATGGACAAATATTATGCATGCATTTTAATCGATAGTAATGAAAAAATTATTTTCAAATCTTGGGAAGAATGCAAAACTACTATTAAAGAAAAAAATAATAAAATAAAAAGTTTTAAAACAATAGAACAAGCTCAAAATTGGCTATTGAATAATGGGAATAAAATTATTCATCATCATCCAATTGGAATATATTTTGATTCTGGAACAGGAAGAGGAAAGGGTGTAGAAATTAGGGTTGTAAACGAAAAAAGAATTTCAATATTGGACAAAATCCTAGACAAATCCTTGATTAATGAATATGGAAATCATTATGTCAAAAATTTTCAAGGGATTAGCAATAATTTTGGAGAACTTCTTGCCCTATATGCAGCACTCAAAATAGCATTAAAAGAGAATATAATAAACATATTTGGTGACAGCAAATTAATAATTGACTATTGGTCAAAAGGAATCTATAATAGCAAAAAATTAAAACAAATTACTATTAATTTAATCAAAAAAACAGTTGAACTAAGGAAAAAATTTGAAGAACAAGGTGGAAAAATTTCTTTTATTCCAGGAAATGAAAATATTGCAGATCTTGGTTTTCACAAAACTAAGTAAAAATATTGCCAAAAAATACATAAAAACAATATTTCTGATTTCAATGGCTTATTTTTATTGTTGTGCAACAATAAAAATAAGCCCCAGCCTCGATTATGAAACTAATTTTAAAGTTTTAGAATCTCCCTTTAAATACATTGACATAGGGGCAATTAAAGCCACAAATGAATATATCTATATTCAAATTACAAACAATAGTTTAGATGTAGTAAAAATAAATTGGCAAAACACTAGCATTAATAACAATAAAATTGTCCTAAAAAAAGAAGATCTTACAATAGACAATGAAACAATCTATAAAAATAAATATAGAGAATTTTTTATTGGCCCTAAAACTTCATTTAAATTTAAAGCATATCCACTAAAAATTTCCTCTAAAAACAAAAATAGCCATGTTTTAAGTTCAGCTATTGAATATCCCTCTATCTTCAAACTCAACATAACAAAAATAGGGATGGAAACAAAAAAAACAATAAACATTTTAATAACAAGAACTATAAAAATCAATGCTAACAATAATACATAAACCCTTTATTATTTTTTTGTTTTTCTATTAATAATAAGCTCATAGTTTGTATCTTTATTGTTTTCAAATGATGCTTTTACAGGAGCAAAAAAATTCCAAGAAATATAAATTGTAAAATTATTTCTCCAAATAGGAGAATAAATACCATCAGATCCTTTTAGCAAATCTGGCTCTAAATTATATTCGCCAACAAATTTCCAATCATAAAAATTGAATTTAAAGCCTGATGAGAATTTTTTAATTTTAAAAAGTGAATTTTTTCTGTCTTGGGAATTAAAGAAATTGAAAGATTTTAACAAATCAGTAAAGATATTGACGGTCTCAAGACCAATTTGATCCATATATCCTTTGAAGTATCTAAAAGTCTTAGTATTGACAGAAAAGGTAGAAAAGTAAATTTCTAAAAATTCTGTATATTTAAATTTAAAAGTCAATGCAGACCAAAGTTCATTATCCGTAAATTTCTGCAAATTGATTTTCCAGCCAGCATCTATCCCTAAAGTAAAAGAAAGCTTCTTGTCAAACAAATTTAAAACATGGAACTCCTTCTTGTAACGAGAATCTAAAGAATATGGAACAAGTTTAGTTGTAATTCCGACCTTAGAAAAATCTCCTTTTAAAGGATCATAATTATATTCAAAGTCATCTTTCATCGCAAATAAAAACTGAAAATCAAAAACATTAAGCTTAAAAGAAAGTTCAGAAACTCTATTTATCAAAGGATCATAAGCAGCTAAAAAACTAAATTTAAAATAATTTAAATATCTTGGCTCAATTTTATAATACAAAGCAGGAGACATTTCTAAATTTTTATAAGGTGATGATGGTTTTTGAGGCTCTGAAGGATTCAATAAAGATTGAACAGTAGAAATTCCAGGGTTTTTAATAGCATTTTCTTTAAACTTTTTATAATATTTAATTCCAATTCCAGCTTCTTGTAACAAATAAGGAAAATCTAAAGAAAGTTTAAGCTCAGAAGAAGCTTTAATATCTTCAAAACTATTTTTTAATTCACCTGAAAGCTCGGCGTTAAAATAATTATAATCATAAATCAAAGAAGCTATTAAATATTGATAAAAAGTGTCCGGATCAGACAAAAAAATACTACTATTCTTAGCAACTAAAGATTTTAAATCAGTATCATATTTTTTATTAAATGAATACAAAGTAGACTTATTCTCAAATTTTAAAATACTTCTAGAGAATAAGGGATACCTAATAAAAGGAAGCAAGTTTAAATTTATTTGATTAATAATAGAATGCTCACTTTTTTTATCTTTATCTTCAACTTTAAAATCTTTATTTAAAGGATTATACTCAATAGTATTAAGATATAATAAATTTTCAAAAGTAATTAAACGATTATAAAAATCAGCATGAATTTTTATATCCGTTTTATTCTTTATATCAAATAAATAATTTTTTATTTCATAATTAAAGTCCTTTGGACTTGTGATGCCATAATTATTAAAAAAAACATTATTTCTTAAATAAGGATTAATACCAAATCTAATAAAAAAAGAATCAAATTGATCAATACTTTTTAAAATGATGGGTTCTGGAGGAATATATAAATCTTTATTTAAATCTTTTATTTTTTGAGTCTTTTTTTCCTTAACGATCTTTTTATTATTATCTTTATCTTCTAGATTTTTAATTTCTGGGCGCATTATCATTTCTTTAGTATCAGCTGAAAATGTCCATTGATTACTGTAAAGGTCTTTTTGGAAATTTAAATCGATATATGGGACATAAATTCTCTCCAAATAAAACCATTTTCTTGTGGGATCATTAATCTCTTTTGGTTTTTCTAAAGGAGATTTAACATAAAGATTCTCATAGCCCGATAATTTGAAACTTAATCCCAAATTATTTAATTTGTAATCTAAAATTGAATTATCATCAAACTTCCGGCTATAAAAAGAAGACAAATTCCAATCAAAAGTGCTAATACTGGTTTGCTCTTTAACCGAATCTTTATCTAAATTTAAAAGAGAAAAAAATGTAGAACTCTCTATCCTATCTCTAAAATCAATATTAACATATGGATCGGAATAGTGCTCTAAAAAAACTGAAAAAAGTGCATCTCTTAAAAGAAATTCTGTTTTAAATTTAAGTAAATATCTAAAAGGAACTTCAAATCCAAATATATCCCCCTTGTTAAGATTAGAAAAACTAAAAAGAGATTGTTTTAAAGCTCTATTATTAAAAGGATAATATCCTCCATCATAACTATAAACATTCCTAGTAAAACCTAATCCAAAATTTCCTTCCAAAGTTTTAAAATGCCCTAAGGTATTACTTAAATCAAAATCAATCCCGGAATAAAATCCCAGATTAGCATAAATGTCAAAAATCAACTTAACATAATCTTTACTAAGACTAGATGCTAAATTTTCTGCAAAAAAATAAGTTAAATATCCATTTCTTATATAAGGTTTTTTGCCTGAATTATAAACAGAATTGAAATCAAAATCCAAAAAAGAAGAATCTTCGCTTGAAGATTTATTGCCAAAAAGATAAATAGTATTAAAAAGGGAAAAACCTTTTCGTGGATTCAAGCTTAAAGATGGATTAAAAAATAAACTATCTCCTGGCCTAAAGAAAAAAGGAATATAGAATACTGGAACTCTTCCCATGTAAAATATAGCATGTAAAAACCCAAAATCCCCTGAAGGTAATACCCATATTTTAGAAGCTTTGATCGAATAGTAAGGCTCTGGAATTTTACTAGTTGTTGCAAAAGCTTGCTCCACAATAGTAACATCATTGTCTATCTTTTTTAAAGCCTTTCCTCCAAACGAAAGAATATGATCTATTTGATTTTTTTGCATTTTTTTTTGAAGAATGCCATCTTTTAATAGAAAATTTTGAGAATCAAAATCAACAAAAAATTCATTACCATAAAAATAAAGCTTTTCATTGGCATCCATATCAAGAATATATTCAACATTCCCAATAGAATAAAGTTTTTTAGAATTCTTATTAAGAACTATTCTATCGCCTTTAATATTGTGCTTTTTATTCTCTTTAGTATCCTCAACTAAAATATTAACTCTTCCTTCAAAAATAATACTTTCATCCTTAGTAAGTCCATAAGTGAAATTTTCAAGATTGTCTGTAGTTTCAATTATTATTTTATATCTACCAGATCCAGCAAGTCCTTTTCCTTTAACAAAAAGCTCAGGATCTATTCCAAATTTTTTTAAAAGCAATTCTCGTATTTTTAAAACATCCATTTCTTTTAGGCCTTCTTGCAAGGCCCATTTTTTCAAATCTTCATCAGTCGAAAGCTCAAGTTCTCTTAAATAAGATCTTTGGCTTAAAGTTAGCTTACTTCTTTTTTTGGAATTTTTGTCATTTGAAGTCTGAGCAAAAATTATATTAGAAAAAGTAAAAAAAAATAACAATATTATAAAAGATTTTTTAAAAACATTCCCGTATAGGAATTCTCGCATTTTGCAACCTCTTCAGGAACACCAGAAACAACGACATTCCCCCCTGCCAATCCACCATCGGGACCCAAATCTATTATATAATCTGCTTGTTTAATTACATCTAAATTATGCTCTATGAGTACAACTGTATTACCATTAGAAACTAACCGCTGCAAAACTTCTAACAACTTCTTTATGTCATCAAAATGCAATCCGGTTGTTGGTTCATCGACAATGTAAAAGGTTTTACCTGTGCTCTTCTTACTTAGCTCAAAAGCCAACTTAATACGTTGAGCTTCGCCTCCTGATAAAGTTGTTGCAGATTGTCCCAATTTGATGTATTCAAGCCCAACTTCAATTAAAAATTTCAAATAATGACTAACTTTGGGAACATTCTCGAAAAAATTTTTAGCTTCAAATACACTCATCTCTAAAACATCATGTATATTTTTTCCTTTATACCTAACCTCTAAAGTTTCTTCATTAAATTTTTTACCCTTGCACAAATCACAAGGAACAAAAACATCTGGTAAAAAATGCATTTGAATGTTGAGATACCCATCTCCCTGACATTTCTCACATCTTCCGCCTTTAACATTAAAAGAAAATCTACCGGCTTTAAAACCCCTTGACTTTGCGTCTGGAAGCTTAGCAAAAAGCTCTCTAATTTCTGTAAAAAATCCAACATAAGTTGCTGGGTTTGATCTTGAAGTTCTTCCTATTGGTTTTTGATTTATTTGAATAATTTTATCTATTTTTTCGTATCCAATAATGTCTTTAAACCCATCACAATACTTTTCATTAAGCTTTAATCTGCTATCAAGAGCTGGATATAACACTTCGTTGAGCAAAGTACTTTTTCCACTACCAGAAACACCTGTTATTACAGTAAAAACTCCCAAAGGGATACTTACATCTATATTTTTAAGATTGTTTTTATTGGAGCCTAAAAGCAAAATTTCTCCCTTATCTGCTTTTCTTCTAGAGCTTGGAACATCTATTTTAAACTTGCCACTCAAATATTGACCAGTTAAACTATTTTTGCTATTTAAAATATCAATTAAGGCTCCCTTTGCAACTATTTCTCCCCCAAGAATTCCAGCACCAGGACCCATATCAATAATATAGTCTGCAGTACGCAAAGTTTGCTCATCGTGCTCAACAACAATTACAGTATTGCCAAGATTTTTAAGATTAACAAGAGTAGAGATTAATTTTTCGTTATCTCTTTGATGAAGACCAATACTTGGCTCATCAAGAACATAAATAACGCCTGAAAGTGCTGATCCTATTTGAGTAGCAAGCCTAATACGCTGAGCCTCGCCCCCAGATAGACTGCCCGATATTCTATTTAAATACAAATAAGAAAGACCAACATCAATTAAAAATTTAAGCCTACTTTTAATTTCCTTTAAAATTTCTTTAGATATTTTTTCATCCACCGCATCAAGCTGTAAGTTTTCAAAAAACATATAAGAATTAAATACAGATAAATTGCTAAGATCTTGAATATCTCTCCCATTGATTTTCACAGCTAAAGCTCCAACGCATAACCGCTTACCCTTGCATGAATTACAGATTTTTTTAGACATCAAATTTTCGTAAAAAATTTTAGTACTCTCTGATTCTGTTGCAAGATATCGTCTTTTTAAAAGAGGTAAAAGCCCTTCAAACTTTTTGGAATAATGAAATCCTCCATCCATCTCCTTTGCTTCCATTTCTTTGGACTGGTAAATAAAATCTATTTTTTCATTTGAGCCGTATAGAATCTGTTTAAGAACTTTGTTTGGAATGTCTTTTACAGGAGTATTTAATTCAAAATTATAATGCTTAGCAAGTCCTTTAAAAATAGCCACAGACCAAGATGAGCTCGTTTTAAAAGTAATAAAAGCATCATCATTAAAAGAAAGACTTGTATCAGGACAAATACTCTCAAAATCAAACTCAAGTGTAACACCAAGACCAGAGCACTCACTGCAAGCACCAAATGGACTATTAAATGAAAAAAGCCTGGGCTCTATAAAAGGAAGCGAAAATCCACATAAAGGACAACTATTATGCTCTGTAAAAAGCTTATCTATTTTTTCTAAATCATTCTCAATCTCTACCCGTAAATATCCATTAGAAACAGCAAGAGAAGTTTCAATAGATTCTGCGAGTCTAACTCGAACATTATTACCAAGCTTGATTCTATCAACTATAATTTCAATGGTATGTTTTTTATTTTTATGTAAATTTAAATTAAGTGCATCTTCTATTAAATAATCTTCAGAATTTATTCTGACTCTATTGAACCCTTGATTTAATATTTTTTCTAAAACCTTTTTGTGAGAACCTTTAGAACCTCTTACAATTGGCGCAAAAAGTATAACTTTAGATCCTTCGGCATAACTTAAAATAGTATTAACTATTTTATCTAAAGATTGCTCTTCTATTAATCTACCATCATTTGGACAGTATGCTTTACCTATCTTAGCAAAGATTAGCCTATAATAATCATAAATCTCGGTAATTGTTCCAACAGTAGAGCGAGGATTATTACTTATTGTTCTCTGTTCAATAGCTATAGAAGGAGAAAGCCCATCTATATAATCAACATTGGGTTTTTTCATTATACCCAAAAATTGCCTTGCATAAGCTGAAACGGACTCCATATACCTTCTTTGCCCTTCTGCAAAAATAGTATCAAAAGCTAGAGAAGATTTACCAGAGCCGCTCTTGCCAGATATTACAACTAAACCATCTTTTGGAATATCTATATCAATATTTTTCAAATTATGTTCTTTTGCTCCCCTGACGATAATTTTTTTTTCCAAATTTTTTATCAAAGATTACACCTCTCTTTTATTTATTACGAGCCACACCAATTTTGCTACTAAGCTCTTTTATTTTATCTCTTAAAACAATTGCATCTTCAAACCTTTCATCATTAACAGCTTCTTCTAGTTCAAATTTAAGCTTATTAATAAGCTTTTTTTTAGACAATCTCTCGCCTGAAATAATTTTTTCAAGGTCATAGTTAATATTTTTATTTTTATTATTAAGTTCTTTTTCTAAAATATTTTGAATTTTCTTAACAATTGTCTTAGGAGTAATATTATTTTTTTTATTATAATCAATCTGAATTTGGCGTCTTCTATTAGTTTCCTCAATTGCCTCCTGCATAGCTACACTTATTCTGTCGTAATACATTATTACAAGTCCATTAGCATTTCTAGCAGCCCTACCAATTGTTTGTATTAATGAAGTAGTAGATCTTAAAAACCCCACTTTATCAGCATCTAATATTGCAACAAGAGATACTTCTGGAATATCTAAGCCCTCTCTAAGTAAGTTAATGCCAACAATAACATCAATTTCAGATTTTCTAAGCAACGAAATAACCTCTACTCTTTCAAGAGTGTCAAGCTCTGAATGTAAATATTTTGCCCTTACACCAAGACTTACCAAATATTCAGTCAAATCTTCAGACATTTTCTTTGTCAAAGTAGTAATTAAAACCCGTTCTTTAAGAGCTACTCTTTTTTGAATCTCGCTATAAAGATCTTCCATTTGACCATCAGAATGCCTGGTAATAATCTCTGGATCAACAAGACCTGTGGGACGAATTATTTGATCAACAACCACGCTACTCTTCAAATTCTCTTCAAGACCTGGAGTTGCAGATACAAACACAACCTGATTAATTAATGCGTCAAATTCATCATATTTAAGAGGCCTGTTTTCAAGCGCTGCAGGAAGTCTGAATCCAAAGTTAACAAGATTTAATTTTCTAGAATAATCTCCATTATACATCCCCCTAAATTGCGGCAATGTAACATGAGATTCGTCTACAAACAATAAGTAATCTTTCGGAAAAAAATCAAAAAGACAATAAGGTCTTCCCATTTCACTTCCACTCAAATATTTAGAATAATTTTCAATGCCCGAACAAAATCCTGTCTCTCTAAGCATTTCCAAATCATACTCTACCCTCTGCTTAAGCCTCTCAGCTTCTACAAGCTTGCCATTATCTTTAAAATATTGACATTGAAGATTTAAATCATAAGATATTTTAGGTATCGCTTCTAATACGTTTTTATAAGGAATTACAAAATAAGATTTAGCAAAAAGAGTAAAACTATTTGTGGTTCCTAAATTTTTTTTAGAAAATGAACTAATCCTATATATTTCAACAATTTCATCAAAATCTAAACAAATTCGATAAGCAAACTCTCCGTGCTCACTGCTAGGCCAAATTTCAATAATATTTCCTTTGATTGAAAATTTATCTCTCTCTAGATTCATTAAAGTTCTCTCATAATAAAGTTCTACAAAAATATCTGATATTTCTTTAATAGAAATTTTTTGACCTACAAAAAATTCTCGTGCTGATTTTTTGAAAAAATCTGGAGATCCAAGAGCATAAATTGAAGATACAGTGGCAACAACAATGACATCTCGCCTTTTGACAAGAGACGTTACAGTCCTTATTCGCTTGATTTCTATCTCAGTATTAATAGTAGCTTCTTTTTCAATAAATAAATCTTTTGAAGGCACATAGGATTCTGGCTGATAATAATCATAATAAGAAACAAAATATTCAACAGCATTGTTTGGGAAAAAATCTTTAAATTCTCTATAAAGTTGCGCTGCCAATGTTTTATTATGACTGACAACCAAAGCGGGCCTGTTTAGATCTTTAATTATATTTGCAATTGTAAAAGTCTTTCCACTTCCTGTAACACCTTTTAATGTTTGATACTTATTCCCAAGCAAAATAGAATTTTCAATCTCTTTTATTGCTTTAGGTTGATCACCAGCAGGAAGATATTCTGAATTCAAAAAAAAATCCATCATTAATTTAACGACCAAAATTTAATATACATTCTTATAAATTATCTAATAATAAATACTATATCAAGTATATAATTCATTATAAATCAATATAATTTAATTAATCTTTGTTTAAGTAAAATAAAATAAAATAAAATAAAAGGAATAGTTAATGCAACAAGTCACAGCCAAAAGAAAACTAAAAAATTACATTCTTCTTGAAGAAGATACATATTTTAAAGAAGAAGCAATAAAAATTCAAAAAACAAATAATGAGACAGAAATTCTAAACAGATTTTATAAAGATCTAGAATTTGGCACTGCTGGAATGAGAGGGATCATTGGGGCTGGAACATGCTACATAAACACTTATAATGTAAAAAAAATAAGCCAAGGAATATGCAACTATGTACTTAAAATAAATAAAAACCCCAAAGTTGCAATAAGTTATGATTCAAGACATTTTTCAAAAGAATTTGCTTACAATACTGCTCAAATTTTTGCCTCAAATAATTTTGAAACATATATATATAAAAGCTTAAGACCCACTCCCCAGCTATCTTATACAATAAGAAAATTTGATTGTGATGTTGGTGTTATGATAACAGCAAGTCATAATTCAAAAGAATACAATGGCTATAAAGCATACTGGAAAGGTGGAATACAAATAATGCCACCTCATGACACACTAATAACCAATGAAATTAAAAAAGTAAAAAACATAATAAATAAAATTACCATAAAAGAAGGTATTGAAAAAAAGATTATCAAGGAACTAAATAATGAGATAGATAAAGAGTACGTACAAACAATAAACAAAGAATTCCCTGATTTTGAGAAGAATAGCAAAAAAACAAACTTAAAAGTAGCCTACACAGCACTACATGGTACTGGTGGAACCATAATAAAAAAACTCTTTACAAATAGCAAAATACAGCTTTTTTTAGAAAAAAGCGAAATAGTGCCAAACCCGGAATTTCCAACAATAACCTATCCTAATCCAGAAAAAAAAACATCAATGCTTAAAGTAATAGAGCTTGCGAAAAAAGAAGATTGTGACATTGCCCTTGCAACAGATCCAGATGCTGACAGGATAGGAGTTGCATTTAAAGATCAAAACGAATGGATATTTTTAAACGGAAATCAAATATCATGCATTTTAATGAACTATATACTCTCAAAAGAAATAAATCCTAAAAATACATTTGTAATATCATCGTTTGTAACAACACAAATGTTAGAAAAAATTGCAAAAAAATATGGTTCTCAAATTTTTAGAACTTACACAGGATTTAAATGGATAGGAAGCTTAATTGATGAAATGGAAAAAAATGAACCGAATAAAAAATTTGCTTTTGCATGCGAAGAGAGTCATGGATATCTAATAGGAAAAAAAGTTAGAGATAAGGACGCATTTTCAGCCATAAAAGGGATTTGTTCTTTAGCACTTGATTTAAAAGCTAAGCAACAAACAATTAAGAATTATCTTGAAAAGATATACAAAGAATTTGGGTATTATGAAGAACTTAATATAGAAAAAAACTTTGAGGGGGCTAATGGAGAAATTCAAAGAGAAGCACTAATGTCAAAGCTAAGAAAAGAACAAAAAATGCAATTCGCAGGAATCAAAATAATTGAAAAATTAGACTATAAAACTCTTAAAAAGATTAACTTCAAAAAAGAAATTTCAGAAATAAAAGAATATAAATATCCCATAAACGCAATAAAATTTATACTTGAAAACGAAATTGTAATAACCGTAAGACCCTCTGGAACAGAGCCAAAAATTAAATTTTACATATCTGTAAAGCTTGAGTATAAGGAAAAACATAAAATATTTGGTATAATAAATGCAATAAAGATGGAGATAAAAAAATATTAACATAACAGAAAATTTAATAAATTTGGTAGAAATAGATTCAAAAGAAATTGCAAGAAAAAATAAAAATAAAGAAGTTTCAATTTGGCACCTATTAATGTCTATAATTACCACTCCTAAAAAATCTGAAATAAAATTTATAGATACAAAAACTCTAAAAAGCATTAAACAGGAAGCTATATGCGAAATAGATAAATTAGAGAAAATTTTAATAGAAAAAAATGAGATAATTATTCCAAAAATCAATAAAGAAATCTTTACTCTCATAAAAGAAGCTAAAAAGGAATTTAAATCTAAACCCTTAATAGGATCAAAAGAAATTTTTTATCAAATATTGAAAAATAAAAAACTTCTAAAAAAGTACAAACTAAGTAAATCTAGCTTCGACTTTAAAGATCAAAATATATTAGAATACATGGAAAAAAATAAAATAAGATTAATTGAAACCTACAAAGAATTTGATGAAGAAATACGACTTGAAAATGAACAATTTGAAATTGGAAAGTATGTCAAAAATTTAACAGCACTTGCAAAAAATAAAAAATTAGATCCTTTGATTGGAAGAGAAGTAGAGATTAAAGCTCTTACCAATATACTCTTGAGAAGAAATAAAAATAGCGCAATACTAATAGGTGAGCCTGGCGTAGGAAAAACAGCAATAGTTGAAGGACTTGCATCAAGCATAGTACAAAAAAAAATAAGTAGCAAACTACAAGACAAAACAATTTTAATGCTTAAAGTTTCAAACTTGGTATCGGGAACAAAATATAGAGGTGAGTTTGAAGACCGTTTAAATAATATAATTAAGTATATTGAAAAAAATAAAAACACAATAATATTTATTGATGAAATACACACTTTAATAGGAGCTGGAAACTCCGAAGGAGCTCTTGATGCATCAAATATATTAAAGCCATCACTTTCTAGGGCTGAAATACAAATTATTGGAGCAACTACTTATAATGAATACCGAAAATATATTTCAAAAGACAAAGCATTCGCCAGAAGATTTCAAACAATTACTGTAAGAGAGCCTGATGAAAAAGATACGCTAAAAATAATCAAAAATATTGCAAAAAATTTCGAAGACTATCATGGAGTGATCTATGAAAAAAGCGCGCTTATAAATATAGTAAAACTTTCATCCAAATATCTAATAAATAAAAGATTTCCAGATAAAGCAATAGATCTAATAGACATTGCCGGCGCAATTAAAAAGGAAGAACCTACAAAAGACAATATCGTAACATCGGATGATATACAAAAAGCAATAAGTGAAATATTATCTATTAAAACAACAAATAACATAAAAGAAGAAATTTTAGAATTAAAAGAAGTAGAGAGCAAAATCAATCAAAAAGTAATAGGACAAAAACATGCAGTAAGCGAGCTTATCAAAGAAATTATTAAAGTCAAACTTGGACTAAATGACGATTCTAAGCCCTTAACTTCAATATTGCTAATAGGGTCAAATGGATGTGGAAAAACCACTTTAACTGATGAACTATCTAAAAAATTTATTAAGGATCAAAATTCAGTATTAAAACTAGATATGTCAGATTATAGAGAAGAAAATTCTATTTCAAAATTAATCGGCACAAATCCAGGATATGTGGGCTACTCTGATGGAGGCATTCTGACAAACAAATTAAAACATTCATTTGAAACTTTAATATTGCTTGAAAACATTGAAAATGCCCACGACTCCATATTAAACTTAATAAGTCAAATGCTTGAAAATGGAGAACTTATTGATAGCAAAGAAGATAAAATACTATTTAAAAATACAATTATAATAATGACTACAAATATTGGATCTAAAATGCTTCTTGGAGAGAAGAATATTGGATTCAATAAAAATCAACAAAAAAGCACAGAAACAAAAAATATTAAAGAAGAAATAAAACAAGATCTTGAAAAAAGATTTAAGTTATCTCTTTTAGACAGAATTCAAAAAAAAATCATCCTAAATGTCCTTACAAAGGACAATGTAGAAGAAATTTGTAAAAACTACTTAAATGCACTTAAAACAAAATTTTACTCTAAAGGAATTGAAATAGAAATAAAAAAAGATATTGACAAATTCATAACTACAAAATACTATAAAAAAAATTCAGGAGCAAGAAGCGTAATTGCTGCAATAAAGGAAAAAATAGAAGAAGATATTATCACCAAAATAGCTGATAATCAAAACATAAATAAAATAACAATTTATTTAGAAGAAGAAAAAATAATAATAGAATAAAGGAGAATTATAATATGTTTAAAAAAGTAGAAAACAAGGCAAATTTTCCTAAAATAGAAGAAAAAATATTAAAATTTTGGACTGACAACAAGATCTTTGAAAAATCAATGAAGCAAAGAGAAGGATGTGAAGAATTTACATTTTATGACGGACCACCTTTTGCAACAGGACTTCCTCATTTTGGACATTTTGTTCCAAACACAATAAAAGACATAATTCCAAGATATCAAACAATGAAAGGTAAATATGTTAAAAGAAATTTTGGGTGGGATACTCACGGACTACCTGTTGAATACGAAGTAGAAAAAAAATTGGGAATTTCTGGCAAATACGAAATAGAAAATTATGGCATTGAAAATTTTAACAAAGAATGCAAAAAAATAGTACTTAGATATACAGAAGAATGGAAAAATATAATCTTGAGGCTTGGAAGATGGGTAGATTTTGAAAAAGGCTACAAAACTATGGATATAAGCTTCATGGAATCTGTGTGGTGGGTATTTAAAAATCTTTATAACAAAGGGTTAATCTACGAAAGTTATTATGTACTCCCCTATTCTCCAAAGCTTGCAACTCCACTTTCAAACTTCGAAGTGAATCTTGGAGAATATAAAGAAGTAAATGACCCTTCATTAACAATAAAATTTAAAATAAAAGATAAAAACGAATACCTACTAGCATGGACAACCACCCCTTGGACATTGCCCTCAAACCTTGGAATTGCGGTAGGAAAAGAAATAGAGTATTCTAAAATTTTTGACAAAAAAAAAGAAGAGGTTTTAATACTTGGATCAAAAAAGATTAATAGCTATTTTGATGATGAAAATGCATATACTATTATAGAAAAATTCAAAGGAAGCCAGCTTCAAGGCATAGAATATGAACCTATTTTTAACTACTTTTTAGAACAAAAAGATAAAGGAGCTTTCAAAGTCCACACAGCCGATTATGTTACAACTGACGATGGAACAGGAATTGTTCATATTGCGCCTTTTGGAGAAGAAGACTACAGAGTACTTAAAAAACACACAAATGTAGATATAATAGATCCCTTAGATGCTGAATGTAAATTTACAAATAGGGTAAAAGATTTTAAAGGACTTTTTGTAAAAGATGCTGACAAAAAAATAATAGAAAACCTAAAATTACGCAATTTTTTATTCAAAAGAGAAAACTATCTTCACAGGTATCCATTTTGTTACAGAACAAACTACCCAATTATTTATAGACCAATAAGCTCGTGGTTTGTAAATGTAGAAAAAATAAAAACCAAACTCTTAGAAGTCAATGAAAAAATTAATTGGATGCCAGCTCATTTAAAAAAAGGAAGATTTGGAAAATGGCTAGAAAATGCAAAGGATTGGGCAATAAGCAGAAACAGATTTTGGGGAAATCCAATTCCAATTTGGATATGCTCAAAAACAGGAAAAAAAATTTGCGTTGGATCAAAAAAAGAGCTTGAAGAGCTATCTGGTCAAAAAATCGAAGACTTACATAAAGATAAAATAGATAAAATAACCTGGCCAAGCAAAGACGGTGGCACATTTATCAGGACAAGCGAAGTTCTAGATTGCTGGTTTGAATCTGGAGCAATGCCTTACGCAAGTAATCATTATCCATTTGCAAATGCAAGTAATTTTAAAAACACATTTCCTGCTGACTTTATTGCAGAAGGCCTAGATCAAACAAGAGGATGGTTTTATACTCTTACAATCCTAGGAACTTCTCTTTTTGAAAACACAGCATTCAAAAACGTCATTGTAAATGGACTTGTGCTTTCAAGCGATGGAAGAAAAATGTCAAAATCCTTTAAAAATTATACAGATCCGATGGAAGTAATAAACACCTTCGGCGCCGATGCCTTAAGGCTTTATTTAATAATGAGCCCTGTAGTCAAGGCTGATGATTTAAAATATAGCGACAATGGAGTAAGAGATGTTCTTAAAAACATAATAATACCCATTTGGAACGCTTATTCCTTTTTTACAACTTATGCAATAATTGATAAATTTAAACCTGCAAAAAATCTCAGTTTAGTCAAAAGCAATAATCTTGACAAATGGATCATAAGCGAACTTGAAAGCCTAAAAAAAATACTAAATAAAGAAATAGACAAATATAATTTAACAAAATCAATAGAATCTTTACTTGAATTTATAGATAAATTAAATAATTGGTATATAAGAAGATCTAGAAGAAGATTTTGGAAATCAGAAAACGATAAAGATAAAAATGATGCCTACGAAACATTATATTATGCAATCAAAACTTTAATGATTTTGCTTGCGCCCTTTATTCCATTTATAACAGAAGAGATTTATCAAAATTTAAAAACCGATAAAGACAAGCAATCAATACACCTTAACGATTATCCAAAAGCAAATGAAAATTTCATCGACAAAACAATTGAAGAGAAAATAAATCTCGCAAGAAAAATAACTTCAATGGCAAGATCACTCAGATCATTACACAATATAAAAATACGCATGCCTATTAGCACAATATATGTTGTCACAAAAAATCAAAATGAACAAAATATGCTAATAGAGATGCAAGAAATAATATTAGATGAAATAAATGCAAAAGAAATGAAAATAAAATCTAACGAAGAGGAGCTTATAAATTACAAAGCAAAAGCAAACTTTAAAGAACTTGGTAAAAAGCTTGGAAAAGATATGAAAACGGTATCTATTGAAATTAGCAAGCTAAAAAATGAAGACATAATAAAAATAATAAATGGAATATCTCATGAAATAAAAGTAGATAATACAAAGTATTACTTATCATTAAATGATATAATATTAGAAAGAGAAGAAAAAGATAACTTAAAAGTAATCAATGAAGAATCTATTACAATAGGAATAGATTCACTAATAACACAAGAATTATACTTAGAAGGACTTACAAGAGAATTTGTAAGACAGGTACAAAATTTAAGAAAAGAAAAAAATTTTGATGTTAGCGATAGAATAAATTTATACATAGAAAATAATGCAACATTGGAAGAAATACTAAATAAATTTGAAAAATATATTAAAACTGAAACATTGGCTTTAAATATCATATTAAACAAAAGTAAACTAGAAAAAAAAATAAACCTAGACGATGACATATTTACAATAATAGGAATTGAAAAATGTTAAAAACATTAACAAAAATAATTGCCATTTCATGCCTCATGGTAGGATGCACCAGTCTGTCTTACAGTCCTCCAAAACAAAACCTAAATTACTTAATGGAACTTTTGCCCGATGCGAATTTATATGCCCATGTAAATTTAATTAAAAACAGATCTATTTACAACTCTTTAAGTCCTAAATATAAATCCATTCTAGGACTTATAAGCGATTTATACTTTAGCTATAAAAAAGAAAATAACGACTTTGCTCTACTAATAATGGGTAACTTCCCAAAAGATATTTTCTGGGGAATTCATAAAAATAGAAATACAGAATCAATAGGGAATATATTTACAAGTCCAAAATGGAAACTTAAAAATTTAAACGTATATATTACCCCAAACAGAGCTAGAACCAGTATTACAATAAATCAAAAAGATAAAACCTTGAAAGAAAACAATATACTAACAACAAAATACATTAAGGAAGTAGAAAAAAATGAAATGTTTTTTTGGATTCAAGATTCAACATTACTGCTCCCCAACCAAATAGCAAGCAAAAACTTAATCCCTTTTAGCAGTGGAACTCTGTCTATAAACAGCCTAAATCAAAACGAATATATTTTTAAATCTTTGCTCAAAACAAATAACCCATCAATACTAAAAATATTGTCAAAAAAGTTAATTCCAACTATCTTGACAAGCACTACTAATCTCACAATATCAAGCCACATAAAGGCTACAACAAAAGACCAAAACACAGTAGAAATAGAATTTAATATTCAAAAATCTAGCGTTGAAAACTTTATAGCAAAACTAGCTTCAAATATTCAAACCTAACCCCTAATAAAAAGAGTCATTATTTTGCTTTTTGCAAGTAAAATAATGATACAAAGCTCCAATTTTACCAGATTCATTATTAAATTTAGTAGGCTCAAGTGTTACAAGATTTTTTATATTATTATTATTAATAAAAGCCATTTCTAAAGACCATAAATTTTCCAATTTTTCATATATTCTATCTATTAAATCAGGCCTTGCGCTTATTCCTCCTCCAATCAAAATTTTTTCAGGATTTAAAATAAAAGTTAAATTAAAAATACCAAATGATAAATTCTCAAAAAATCTGTCAACTTCATTTTTGGCATGAATATTTCCATTCTCAGCAAGATTAAAAACATACTCTCCTGAAACCTCTTTTAAAGGCTTCTCTAAGCGCATAGCAACTCTTTTCCTTAGAGCTGAAACAGAAGAAATGGCTTCCCATCTACAATTAAAAGGAATATTATTGCTAATGCCTCTAGTAATCATAAATCCAACCTCTCCGGACATAAAAGAATTTCCTCTTAAAAGT
Source organism: Borreliella garinii (assembly GCF_001922545.1). Lineage (NCBI taxonomy): Bacteria > Pseudomonadati > Spirochaetota > Spirochaetia > Spirochaetales > Borreliaceae > Borreliella > Borreliella garinii. Next base: position 23,654 of record NZ_CP018744.1, read on the forward strand.
TTGCCATTTGTAAAAATTCCAGCACCAATTCCTGTGCCAAGGGTTATAGCAATAAAATCATTAGAATCAATAGCATTACCTTTAAATTTTTCTGCTAAGGCTACACAATTAGCATCATTTTCAATCTCTATACTTACCCAGTTAAAAATTCTAACTTTTCTTTTAAAGGATAATTAACAAAGCCAGAAATAGCATTTACTCTAATGACATTCCCCTTAAGATCAACAAATCCAGGAATACAAATTGCAACCCCCGATATATCATTTGATTTTTTGTAAGAATCAATAAGATTAACTAAAATATTTAATTGTTCATCAGAAGTAGCACCTGTGCTTATTTCATTTTTATCAAAAAAAACACCACTTGAATCTGCAAGCGAATATTTAGTGCTAGTTCCACCAATATCAATTGCCAAATAACGTTTCATATTTATCCTCAAAGCTTAATTGTACATAAATGATCATAAATTTTCCATATCAATATAAGAAATTTTAGAAATCTTATTTATCACTATTTGTGCTTTAATCATCTCCTTCAAATAAGAAACATGGGAAATTATACCGATTTGTCGTCCGGTCATCATTTGAAACTTAGAAAGCTTAGGCATAACTTGAGCCAAAGTATCTTCATCAAGATTTCCAAACCCTTCATCTAGGAAAAAAGCTTCTATTTTTAACTCACTATCTCTTATTTTATCAGATAAAGCTAAAGACAAGGCTAAAGATACAAGAAATTTCTCGCCTCCAGATAAAGTTTTTACCGTTCTTATTTTATTAACATCTTTTTTGTCTTCAATTAAAAAATCAAACTCCTTGCTCTCTTTGTTAGTTTTAAGCTCAAAATCAGGAAAAATCCACCTTAAATACTTTTCATTTGCCAGCCTTAAAATATCATTAATTAAAAAAGTTTGAACATAATATTTCAATCCAGAAGATCTAATAACCACCTTCCTTAAAACATCTAGCTTGTCTTTCCTTTCTTTGGCAAGATTTAATTCTCCTCTTAACGCGTCTAAATTAATTTTTTGTTGATTAATCTTTTTTTGAAGAGTTTCAAAATTTAAAAGCTTTATTTTATACTTTTCGATATCTCTAGATAAAAATTCAAGCTTAGAACTAATTGATAAACTTAATTTTTGTAAGAAATAAAGACTATTCTTATTAATTTGTTCCAAAACAGTTTCTGATTCAAAAGAAAATGAACTGAAAAAAACGCTTTTTAAATTTGAGACTATGTTAATAAAACTATTTTTCTCTTCGTTTAATCTCGCTTTTAAAGTCAATATAGATTCCTTTATAAATTTAATTTGGGTTTCAGTTTTAATTTTTAAATCTTCTAAATCTTTAAGATTTAAAACAAGCCCATTCCATTCATTTTCTATATTTTTCTGCCTAGCCAAAATAACATTAAATTCTCTTTCTAAAGAAGAATAGTCACTAAAACTTAAATTTAAATTAAGTTTTAATAATAAACTTTTAATCTTTAAAAGATTTTGATCAAACTTTTGATTTTTTAAGGAAATCTCAATTTTTAAATCTTTTTCCTTAACCTTAAATTGTTCAAGCCTTTTCAATTTATTTTCAAATGCTAAAATTTTTTCTCTGTCAGAATAATCTATGTATTTATCAAATAATTTTTTTCCAATCAATCTTAAAATTTCAGCATTATTCTTTTTAAATTCCAGAGCATTAATCTCTTGCTTAGAGATTTCTTCTTGTCTGCAAGATAGCTGATATTTAAGTTCATCAATTTGATTTTGTATTAAATGAAGTTTTGAATTTAAAATGTAAAGCTCTTTCAAACTACAAACCGACAATTTATCTTTATGCTGATAATTTTTATATTCAATCTCAATATATTTTAGCTTCTCTTTATCGCTCTCAATAGAAAAATTTTTATCATTAAGGTATTTTAACAACTCTTTATACAAATCAATCTTAATAATATTTTTTTCCTTATTTTTATTACAATCTTCTTTGTCAGTAGATTGTAATAAAAATTCCAACCTATCTCTATATTTTGAAATAATCTCATCGTTAAAAGTTTGGAATAATTTCAATGCTTCATAGTAAACATATTTATCAAAATCGAAATTAGATTTCTCAGAAGAAATACTTTTAATCTCATCATTTTTCTTACTTTGAGACTTCAATAATGATTTTTTTTTATTTTCAAGACTATTTTTTCTTAAAATCAAGCTTTGACGATCATTCTTAACAGATCTCAAATTAAAAATATTACAATTTTTATTGTAAAGTTCTTTAATATAATTAAAATTATTACTATCCAAATCTTTAATTTCTTTTAAATTGTTTATCACTTTTAAAAGCTCCAAATCAAGCAATTTGCTATCATTAAATAATTCGCCTTGCATAGCAACAAGATTTTTCAAATTCCAAAAATCTGAACACAAATAAATTTCTCGATCCAAGTCCAAATTTTCTTTTAATTTCTTTTGAAGAGAATAGTCCATCTCTAAAGAATCTTGATATTCAATCTGAGAAGATAATTGATCCTCTAAAGAAGACATTTCAATTTCCAAGCCTAAATATCTCTCATTGGAAGCTATTGCCTGATTACACAAAGAAATAGCTCTTCTAATATTTTCAAGATCAATTTCTAATCGACCAATATCAACTAAATCTAAATAATCCTTAAGAGATTTATATTCCCTCTCATCATAATCAAGGATTGATTTTTCATAAGATTCAGAATTTAATAATTTATCTATAGTAAACTTTGTAAGCTCAAAGTCACTTTTTAAATAAAATTCCAAATTATCATATTTTTTTAAATTAAAAATATTATCAATTATTGCGGTTTTCTCTTTAGGAGTTGATGTTAAAAATTCTTGAAAATTACCTTGTGGTAAAATTACAGTTTGACAAAACTGATTAAAGTCTAATCGACAAAGACTTTTAATATGCTCTAAAACATCAGTTCGGCCCTCAATAATTCTATTATCAAAAAAACAACTAAGCAACATATTCTTAGGAGTCTCTATATTTTTTACATTAAGCTCAATAAAAGATTCATAAATCTTCCCAGAAATAGTAAATGTTAATTTAACGTAAGCACTAGTCTCCCCTTTTGATATAATATCTACAATTTTTTTTCCAAGCCTATAAACACGAGCATATAGCGCCAAAGTTATGCAATCTAAAATAGTACTTTTGCCTGATCCGGTATTGCCAGAAATTAAAAAAATACCTGATTGCCTTAAAAAAAGAGTATCGAAATTTAATTCATGCTCACCTTTATAAGAAGCAATATTTTTAAATATGAGCTTATTTATCCTCATATTCGCCCAAATATCCTTTAGCTAAAACCTCGTTAAAAAGAGAAATAAGCTCTTCTTCCTTAAATTTAATATCCTTAATAACACCATTCTCAAAATCTCGTTTCAATTTTTTTTCAAAAAAATATTTTTCATCCATTTCAAGCACTTCGAGTTCTCCAATAAAGCTGGAATCGTCTTGTAAATCCTGACTTGAGAGCAAAGAATAGGAAATAGAAACTAAATTTATAAAATTAAGCTTTGCCAGATCATAAATAGTCTCCTCAGCACTAGTATCAACCGCCTCATTAAGTTCGATTTTCAAATAAATAGTAAAAGACTCTTCTTTCTTGAAATTAGTAAAAAAGTCAAGAACTTCATTCAAAGAACCTTTAACAAAGATTAATTTATTGAAAATCGGCACAGGAAATGCTTCTTGTAAGATTAATTTATTGTGATTAAAATGCAAAACATTTATATATTTATCATGAGTCTCATTAAATGAATATTGCATAGGAGATCCTGAATAAACAATATTATCCTTTAGTTTCATGAATTTATGAACATGCCCAAGAGCAACATAAGAAAAAGCATTTCCAAAAACATTAAAAGGGATAATATAACTACCCCCCAAAGTATCAATCTTTTTACTGCTGCCAAAAAAAGAATGCGCCATTAATATTTTAGGAATTCCTTTATATTTGGTTTCTAAAAAATTAGATAAACTTGATATCTTTTCTCTGTAAGCATTTTCTAAATTTTCAAGAAATAGTTTGCTGGAAGACTGATCTTCTAATCCAAAAATATTGTCAAAATTTTGCCCCAAAATAAGCCTTTCATTTATGTGTGGAAGGCAAACAACAATAAACTTAAGATTTTCATTATCTTTTAAGAAAACTATTTGCTCATCAGAATCATATTCTGTGATTAAGAAAAAATTAAACCGTGAGAGAAGTTTTTTATTAATACTTAAATAATCTTTTTTGTCATGATTTCCAGAAATAACCACACACCATTTACAAGAAGTAAAAGAAAGCTCGTAAAAAAAATTATTTACTAATTTTTGCTCTTCAAATCCGGGCCTCTTGGAATCATAAACATCTCCAGCAACAAGCAAAAGATCTATCTCTTCTTTTTTAATAAATTCTAAAAGAAAAGATAGAAATTTTCTCTGTTCCTTAAGTATTGAAAAATTTTCAATTTTTTTTCCAATATGCCAATCTGAAGTATGCAAAATTTTATAATTGCTCACAAAATACTCTCACTTTTTTTAATTCTTAAATTATGTTTATATATTATAATACAATATATAAACATAAGGAATTTATGCAAAATAAAAAATTGATAATAGTTGAATCACCAACAAAAGCTAAAACAATAAAAAAGTTTCTTGATGACTCGTTCCTAGTAGAAGCATGCATTGGACATATAGTAGATCTGCCAAATAATGCAAAAGAAGTTCCCAAAGAATATAAAAAATACGAATGGGCAAATATTTCTATAGATTATAACAATGGATTTAATCCAATTTACATTATTCCTAGCAATAAAAAACCAATTGTATCAAAACTAAAAAAATTGGTAAAAACAATCAATGAAATATATCTTGCAACCGACCAAGACAGAGAAGGAGAAACCATAGCATTTCACTTAAAAGAAGTATTAAAAATTAAAAATTATAAACGGATGATATTTCACGAAATCACAGAAACTGCAATAACCGAATCACTAAAAAATACTAGAAATATAGATATAAACCTTGTTAATGCCGGTGAAGCTCGAAGAATATTAGATCGACTATACGGATATACCATCTCTCCGTTACTTTGGAAAAAAGTAGCTTATGGACTTTCTGCTGGGCGAGTACAATCTGTTGGATTAAAATTGTTAATAGAAAAAGAAAAAACTAGAATAAATTTTAAAAAGGCCAATTATTATTCAATTTTACTTCAATGTAAACACGACAAAAAAGATTTACTATTTGAAACAAAATTAGAAGAAATTGACGGTAAGAATATAGCAGAGGGTAAAGACTTTATAAACGAAACTGGAAAACTTAAAAATAGCGACAAGACAATAATAATAACCCAAAATTTAATGATCGAGCTTGAAAAAGAATTGAAAAATGGACAAAAAATTGAATTAATTTCAATAGAAACTAAAAAAATAAAAATATCTCCTCCAAAGCCATTTACTACATCCACACTTCAACAAGAAATAAATAAGCGCCTTAAAATTGGAACAAAGCAGATTATGCAACACGCTCAAAAACTTTACGAACACGGATACATTACCTATATGAGAACAGACTCTCATAATATTGCTAAAATTGCAAGAGACAAAATAACAAAAATAATAAAAAACAAATACGGGAAAGAATATGTAGAGGAAAAAGATAGAATTTATGAAAAAGAAAAAATGGCTCAAAATGCACATGAGGCAATAAGGCCTTCTGAAATGTTTATTCCAAACGAAAACATAGAAATAGAAGGCGAAACTGCTAAAGAAATTTACAAAATAATATGGGATAGAACCATTATTTCTGGAATGAAAGATGCAATAAAAGAAAATATAAAACTGACTTTTAAGTATAAACACTTAATTTTCAAATCAAGTTTTACGAAAGTAATTTTTGATGGATTCCTTAAGCATACTAAAGAAAAAGATGAATATCTTAACATAAATTTTGACTTAATGAAAAAAGGAGATATATTTGATATAGTTAAAATGAAAACAAGCGAGCACGAAACAAAAGCTCCATTTAGATACACAGAAGCATCTCTTGTGCAAAAAATGGAAAAAGAAGGAATAGGTCGTCCTTCCACCTATTCTACAATTATATCAACACTTTTGGAAAGAGAATATGCATTCAAACTCAACAACACATTAATACCAACCGTAAAAGGGGCTGCTGTAATAAATCTTCTTGAGAAATATTTTCCAGTACTAATTGAGCTAAATTTCACCTCTAATATGGAAGAAAAATTAGATAAAATAGCAATAGGAAAGCTAGATAAAATAAAATATCTAAGCAAATTCTATAATGGAAAAAAAGGGCTAAAAAATACAGTAATGCAACTAGAGCCTAAAATTAATTCCTCTGAATTTAGAACTGTTATTGAAAGTCAAAACGTAGAAAATAAAGATAATAGCATTAATTATACAATAAACATTGGCAAATATGGGCCTTATTTAATATTCAAAGGACATAATTACTCAATCAACGCAACAACTCCATTAGAAAATTTGTACAAAAAAGATGAAATAGAAAAAATAATAAATGAAAAAGAACTAAAACCAAATATACTTGGTGTTGATCCTTTAACAGGACTTAATGTAATTTTCAAAAATACAATTTATGGAAACATTGTACAACTTGGAGAAGATACTTACGCTCCTCAAGAATATACAAAAAAGGGGAAACCTAAAAAATTAAAAATAATAAAAGCAAAAAAAGCATCAACTAAAAAAATTGATCCTGAAAACATAACATTAGAGCTTGCTTTAAAATTGCTCTCACTACCAAAACCGATCGGCAAGCATCCTCAAACTAATGAACAAATCATTGCTGCAACTGGCGTTTTTGGAGATTATATTAAAACTGAAAGCGGAAGTATTGCTTGCTCGCTAAAAAAAGATGTAAAAGCATATGATATAACGCTAGATAGAGCTATCAGCTTACTCAATGAAAGAGTTAATAAAGTGGGCATAATCGTTAAAACGATCACATTTTCTAAAAACAAAATTGGCAACAAAATATATATTTACAAAAAAAACGACAAATTTTATGCTAAAATTAAGAGAAAGAAAATTGATTTGCCTGATAACATTAATCTTGACGAAATAAATGAGAAGTATGTATTCAGTTTGTTATGAATATGAATGATTTCAAACTCCCAATTTATAAATACAAAGATGAATTAATCAAAGTATTAAAAAAAAATAATGTTTTAATTGTTGAAAGTCCAACAGGCAGTGGAAAAACCACCCAGCTACCAAGAATAATATATGAAGCGGGTTTTGCAAAATTAGGAAAAATTGGAGTAACTCAACCAAGAAGAATAGCCACAATATCAATAGCTGAATATATTGCCAAGCATATTGGTGTAAACCTTGGAGAAGAAGTTGGTTATAAAATAAGGTTTGAAGAAATTACAAGTCCAAGAACCAAAATCAAATTAATGACTGACGGAGTGTTACTGCAAGAGCTAAAAAAAGATACATTGCTTTATGAATATGACGTAATCATAATAGACGAAGCACACGAACGAAGTTTAAACATCGATTTTATATTAGGTCTTATTAAAGACATTTCAAGAAAAAGAGACGATTTTAAAATCATCATTTCATCTGCTACAATAAACACAAAAATATTTTCAAAATATTTCAACAATGCACCAGTTGTTAGCATTGAAACTATTGCATACCCAGTACAAATAATATACAATCCCCCTCTTTTAAACACATCAAAAGGAATGATATTAAAAATAAAAGAAATTGTCTCAAACGCAATAAAAGAAAAAAAAGCAGGAGATATTCTTATATTTTTATCTGGAGAGAAAGAAATAAAAGAAACTATAAAAGAATTGCAAGAATTAAACTCAAAAAAAAAATTAATAATATGCCCTTTATACGGTCGAATGTCTAAAGAAGCTCAAGAGCAAATATTTGTAGCTACTCCTAAAAATAAAAGAAAAATAATAGTGTCAACAAACATTGCAGAAACTTCAATCACAATTGAAAATATTAAAATAGTAATCGATAGCGGAAAAGTTAAAACAAATAAATTCCAAACAAAAACTCATACCTATTCGCTTCAAGAAGTTCCAATTTCAAAATCATCAGCAACTCAAAGAGCCGGTCGAGCAGGAAGACTTTCAAAAGGAACTTGCTACAGACTTTACACAAGAGAAGATTATCAACTAAGAGAAGATTATCAAAAAGAAGAAATATATAGAACAGACCTATCTGAGGTAATACTAAGAATGGCAGATATTGGAATCAGGGATTTTACTCACTTTGACTTTATATCAAAACCATCAAAGCATTCGATTCAAACCGCAAGCAACATATTAAAATCTCTAGATGCCATAAACAATAAAAACGAACTTACAGAAATTGGAAAATATATGATACTATTCCCATTAGTGCCAGCACATTCAAGAGCATTAGTTGAAGCAATGATAAATTACCCACAGGCAATCTATCAAACTACAATAGGTTTGTCATTTTTGTCCACAAGTGGTATTTTTTTACTACCCCAAAATGAAGAGATGGAAGCCAGACAAGCTCACTTAAAATATAAAAATCCAATGGGAGATTTAATTGGGTTTATTAATATCTTTGAAGATTTTAAAAAAGCTGTAAATAAAGAGGCTTTCACAAAGGAAAATTATTTAGATCTAAAAGGACTTGAAGAAATAGTAAATGTGCAAATGCAACTTGAAAACATTGTTAGCAAATTAAATATACCAATAATACAAAAAGGTGTTCTTGATAACGAAGGATATTTAAAATCAATAATGAGGGGAATGAGAGATTATATTTGCTTTAAAACTTCAAAAAAGAAATATAAAACCATCAAAGCCCAAAACGTAATAATTCATCCCGGATCACTTATTAGTACCGATTCTGTTAAATATTTCGTTGCAGGAGAAATTATAGAAACTACAAAAATGTATGCAAGATCCATCGGCGTCTTAAAAAAAGAATGGATTGATGATATTAACCTTAATGAAGAGTTTCAACATAAAAACATGCACACCAAAGAGAGCCAAATAACAAATACCAAACAAACAAAAATTATCAATGAAATCAAAATAGGAAAAAAAATTTTCAAAGCAGAGTTCAAAAATAACATCTATGTAATAAAAATTAGCCTAGAAGTACTAAAAGAAATGATTTCGAAAAACGAATTAAATACTCAAAATAATGAAGATTTGAAAAAAATTAAAATACAATTGATACATAAAAATGTAACAGTTTTCAGTAATAAAAAATTTTTAGAAATTATAGAAATAGTGAAAGGCATGGGAAAAAATTGGCATTGTATAAAAAAATATGAAACAAACAATGTAAGCATTGATGAACCTGAAAAGATGAAAAATCTTTTAGAGAGCACAATGCAATTTATAAGCTCTCCCTCAAAAAAAATTGCTCTTTTTTTATCATTAGAAACAGATCACTTGGGAAATTTTAGACTAAAACCCAAACAAAATTTCATAATGGCAATAGAAGAATCTATGGAAAGCATAAAAAGCCTAATAGAAAACAAAGAATACATACAAAAGTTACATTTTATAAAGAAATTAATAAATAAAGTTTACAAAAAATTAAATTACTTTTTCTAAAACCTAGCCCTTGAAAGTCTTATTATAATAGAAAAGATAATAATCAAATATTATTAAAAGTTAGCAGTAATGCTAATATAATTTAAAATTATTTTCATTATTCTCAAAACAAAGTTTATAATAAATTATGGAATGGTTATCCTTTTTTTATGTTTTATTATTTTTAGTAATTGCTCCTTTTGAATTACATAGCAATAATAAGGAAAATACGGAAAATTTATTAAAGCTATACATGCTTTATGATTTAACTAACAACTTGCCAAAAGAATTGGAAATAATAAATAAAATTAAAAATTTTGACTTAGAACAATATTACCTGCTAATTACAAAATACTATCTAAAAATAAAAAAATATAAAGAAGCTAATAATTTTTTAAACAAAATAAACAAAAAAAAGATTAAAAATCAAAAAATAAAAAACGAAATCATTTCACTAAAATTAAGAATAAATGAAGATAATATTAATGAAGAAGAAATAAAAAAAATTTTAAATAATGAAAAAAATATAGATGTAAAAATAATTTATCAAATATTTAGTCTTATAAAGTTTAAAAATAAACAATTAGCAACAAAAATCAAAAACCTAATACTAAAAAACTATCCCAAAAGTATTTATTCTTATAAAATAAAAAGAAATGAATAAAAAAATATTAATACTACCAATATTAATTTTAAGTATTTTGTCAGGACTAATGTTGTCCCAATCAATCACTAAAAAAGCCAAATACAAAATTATTAGGGGTTATTTTATAAATAGCAATTATGTTCTAGTGAAGATTGAAAATAAAGATCTTAAATTCACTATATCAAAACCTATTTACGACAAAAAGCTGAATAATTACTACTTTAAAGGCCAGACAACAAGCAGTTTCTTAATTTCCAAGAATGTTGACATTGCTATTAATACAAGTCCATACGAAGTTAAACAAAACATGTTTTTCCCAAAAGGACTATACATATATAATAACAAAATGATTTCAAAACAAATAACTAACTATGGAGAGATTGTAATAAAACACAATAAAATTATATTAAATCCCAAAGAAGACGAAATAAAAACCTCCAATTACGGATTTAGCGGATTTTTTGTTTTAATTAACAATGGAAATTATAAAAAAAATTTCAAAGAAACAAGACATCCAAGAACAATAATAGGAACTGACAAAAATAACAAGTATTTATTTCTTGCTACAATAGAAGGAAGGGGCGTCAACAATAGCAAAGGAGCTTCTCTTAATGAGGCTATTGATTTTGCATTAAGCTATGGTATGACTAACGCCATTAATCTAGATGGAGGAGGCTCAAGCACTCTTGTTGTAAAATCAAATAACACTCCTCACAAATTAAACTTCACTGCAAACATCTTTGGACAAGAAAGATCTGTCCCATTTCATTTAGGAATAAAACTTCCTAATTAGAAAATCTCCAACCAATATTAAATCCAAGCATAATCTCAGTTGTTAACCCAGAAAAATTTTTATAATTAGAAAATGGAGAAATAGAAAGCATAAACAAAGGCCTAATGTACAAACCCTCAAAATCAGGGATAAAAAGATCAGCAGCAAGTCCCATACTTAAAAAAAAGAGATTGCAGTTATTAGAACTCAAATCAAAGGTATATTTGAACCCAATTAATGGAAAAAGCATTCTAATCTGCTCTTTGAAAATCATTGGATATGTTCCATAAAGCCCAAACGAGAAATATCTTCCATTATGAGTAGTAACAAAAGCCTCTTTATAAGACATTTCAAAAAGAGCATAATTTGCATCAAAAAATAAATTAAAATTAATCCCATGATCTGACCTAGTAAAATTTGGAGCAAATTTAGTGGAGCTTGTTTTATCAGTATAATTAGTAAATTGATAAAAAAAACCTCCGCCAAAAGAAAGTGGATAAGAAACAATAAAATTATTAGAAGAGATGAGAAATAAAATAAAAAAAAGATATTTCTTCATTAACAATCCTTAAAAATTCTAAAAAATACTATATTATTATAGTAGCATACTAAAGTAGTATATAAAAAATCAAGGAAACTATGAATACAAAAACATTATATTTAATAACCTTAATTCTTTTAGCTTGCAATAAAAATAATAAAATTCCTCTCATTCAAAAATTGAACTTACCCAAAAGTAGCATTCTCGGCTTTAGCAATAAAACAGGTATAATAATAAAAGATTATGCTTTTCTTAGTAAAAGCACTAAGAAAAGTAGCGAATTGGATTACGATTACGCAATTCTACTTAGAAAAGATGAAGTCGTAAAAATTGAAAAAACACTAGAAAAAACAGAACGCTATGGAATTGAAGGGAACTGGATCCTAGTAAATTACAAGGGAACTAAAAGCTATATCTTTAGCAAAGACATAAATATAGTCAACAATCTAATAATTGAACGCTCTAAATAGATCCACTACATAACTAGAAAAAAGTCCGATCAATATAACAAATTACTTATTTTTTTTCTTATGTCTATTTTTCCTTCTTTTTTTCTTCCTTTTATGAGTAGAAATTTTTTTTAACTTTCTTTTTCTTCCGCAAGGCACTCCCTAAATCTCCTTATCAACATTAAAAATTAAATTCAAAATGTTATCTAAATCATCCTCTGGATGAAACCATAAAACATTAGAAATTTTGGCAAAAAAGGTCATTTGCCTTTTTGCATATAAAAACGAATTTTTGTTTATCAAACTTATTATATCATTTAAACTATAACAAGGTCTACTTTCCCATAACAAAAACTCATTATAGCCTATCCCTTTAAAAGCCGGCGTATTTTCATTATAACCTTTACTAAACAAATCTTTAATCTCGGAAAGTAGGCCGCTATTGAGCATTTCATTAATTCTTATTGATATCCTAGTTTTCAAATCTTCAAAAGATCTTTTAAGACCTATAATCAGAATATTTTCAAATTCGCTATTCTGTTTTTTTTCAAATTGGCTAATAGGAATTCCTGTTTGATAATAAACCTCAAGCGATCTTTTAATACGATAAATATCATTCTTATTTAACATATTAAATCTTACGGGATCTACATTTTTCAATTCTCTTAAAAGATAGGATTTGCCTTTAAGATCTAAAAGATTATTAACATAAATTCTTATTTCAGAAGTAACCAAAGGTGTTGAGGGAAATCCATCCTTTAAATGTTTAAAATAAAAAGCAGTACCCCCTACAAATATAGGAATTTTTTTTTTCTGTCTTATTTCTTTTACTATTCTTAAAGCTTGCTCGTAAAAAATCCCAAGAGTATATTCTTTTTCGGGATCTAAAAAATCTACTAAATGGTGCTTTATATGTTTCATTAAATTTTTACTTGGCTTTGAAGAAGCTATATTAAACTCTTTATATACTTGAATAGAGTCAACATTAATAATTTCCGCCTTATTTCTTGGAAAATGAAACAAAATATTGCTTTTGCCCACAGCTGTAGGGCCAAAAATAAAAACTATTCTATCTTCCTTCAATTGAATAGCTAAATTTACCAGTCAAAATGTCATTAAAAGCTTGTCCTAATATTTTATCATCAAAAACAGCATGTTCTGCTAAAGAAATATTGTCTATGATTTGCTCTGTGCGTATTATAGTCGCAACAACAAGTTCATAAAAATTTCCATCAAAATCTTGTATTTTTTTTAAAGGCACTTTAGTCATTTAATCTCCTTATAAACTAAACATATTAAATATATTAAATAAGTTTAGCTAATTTTTTAAGTTTCTTTTATCAATTTCATCTCGAATTAATTCAAAAACTTCATTTGAATTAATATTTGTAACATCAATTACTAAATCGGTCTTTGAATAATAATCATCAATATCTATATTGTAAATAGATAAATATCTTTTTTTATCATTTTCATCTCTATTAAAAGTACTGCTTAAAACATCAGAATACATCCCCCCCTCCCTAGTCATTATTCTCTCAGCTCTAACTTCCATTTTAGCATAAAGATATATTTTTAAATCAGCGCTCTTAGAAATCCAAATAGCAAGACGAGAAGCAAGCACTGTATTGTTTTTTTGGGAAAGTAAAGACAATCTCTTATCAAGATACCTATCCCAATAATAATCATCTCTTCCTATTATCTCTTTCTCATAAAACTCTGAAAAAGGAATATTATGCTCTCTTGCAATATCATGAAAAGTGTAATTAATAAACTCAAGACCATAATGTTTCGCAATCATGCTACTTACAGTAGTATTACCGCAACCGCTCTTACCAGAAAGTGCTATTTTCATTCAACATTCCTTATTTGCTCTTTTATTTTTTCTAAATTTAACTTCATATTCAAAATCAAATTTTTAATATCAAGATCAATCGCCTTATTACTCATGGTTGTTATTTCTCTATGCATTTCTTGAGAAAGAAATTCAAGAACTTTGCCACATATCTCATATTCAAGATTTTTATAAAAAACTTCTATATGAGAATCTAAGCGTATGATCTCTTCATTAATGTCTAGACGAATTGCCATTTTAGCTGCCTCTTCTGCAATGTTTAAATCTCTAAATTCACCCATTAATTTAGAGATATTTTCTTTAATGCTTGCAAATAATCTAACATTTATATCATTACAAGCATTCTTAACAATTTTAAGATCTCGCTCTATTAGCGCAAGGGTTGCAACTATATCTGATTTAGTATTTTCTCCTTCAAAACTTCTGGCATTATTGTAATGAAATAAGGTTTCCTCTAAAACATCTTTAAATAGCCCATAAATCTCTTCTTGATGTTCAGTATCCTCATCAATTATCAAAGCTCCTTTTAACGATAAGAAATCGCCTAAACTTAGTTCGTTTTTTATATTAAGATCAGTATGTGCCAAAGAATCTCTAAGTCTAGAAATAGCCTCAATATAATTAGGATTAACTGTAAAATTCATACTAGGAACCAATTCTTTATATCCTACATTTAAAAAAACATTGCCTCTGCTAATATATTTTGAAATCAAATTTCTTATATCAAGATCATAACTAGTAAAAATTTCTGGTAGTCTAAGTTTAAATTCTAAAAATTTTCCATTATAAGATTTTAAATTAACACTAAACATATAGTTGCCAATTATCTTTTCCAAATGAAAAAATCCCGTCATGCTTTTCACTATAATACCCTTACAGAAAATCGTGTAAAATAAAATTATTGCCAGCACCCATTGTAATAAACAAGTCTCCAGATATTAGTAAACTTTTTATAAAGTTAATAGAATCTTTAACATCTTTAAAAAAATAAGTATTTTTATTTATTTTTTTAATATTTAAAAACAATTTAAAAGAAAGCTCATCTGGATTAAAATTTTCCCTGTTAGAAAGATATATATTGTGCAAAATTAATATATCAGCAACATTAAGGACTTCAACAAAATCATCAAAAAATTCTTTTGTTCTTGTGAAGGTATGAGGCATAAAATCCAAAATTATACGTTTGTTCTTATAGAAATTTTTAATACCAAAAAGAGTATCTCTAATTTCCCTAGGATGATGAGCATAATCATCCATGTAAATTATTCCCTTTTTCTCTTTAATAACTTCAGACCTTCTTTTTATACCACTATAATTTTTTGCAACTCTCTTTACTACTTCTTCAAAATCAAAAATTGATTTTCCATTACTTTCTAAAAAAAGATTTAAAGCTAAAAGCGCTGCCGAAAAATTTAATATATTATGAAATAAAACGGTCCTAAGTTCAATATTGTGCAAGCCTAAAAAAGAAAAGCAAAAATATTCATTCTTAACTACAATGTTACTTATTTGAAAATTGGACAAATCTCTAGATCCAAAGCTAAAAATATTTATATCTTCTCTATTGATTTGACTTTTAATTTTAAGCAAATTCTTATCATCAGAATTAATTATTAATATTCCATTTTTCTTCAAATTATTAATATATTGTAAAAAAGCGTCTTCAAGAGCCTCATAATTTTTAAAAAAATCAACATGTTCATAGTCAACATTGGTTAAAATGAGCATATTAGGACTAAAATGTAAAAAATGTTTTTTATACTCACAAGTCTCAACAATAAAAATATCGCTAATGCCGGCTATTGTAGAATTATCTCCAAAATCTTTAACACTTGATCCCACAATAACATTAGGATTTAATCCTAATTTATCAAAAAGAATACCTAAAAACGCCGTAGTGGTAGTTTTACCATGAGAACCTGCAATTCCAATACTATAGTGCTTTCTAGAAAGCTCACCAAGAACCTCAGGATAAGATAAAATAGGTATATTCAATTCTTTTGCTTCAAGCAAAACTTGCAAACCGTTCTTATCATAAGCTGAAGAATATACTATTAAATCAAAAGATCTATCAAGCTCTTTTAATGAAAACTCATAAATATTTTCATAATAAAATATTTCATTATTACTTAAAATATTATCAGTATAAAATTTATCAGGAACATCTACCCCTTCTACAAAATACCCTTTTGAATTTAAAAAACAAGCCAGAGAACAAACTCCACTTCCCTTTATTCCTACAAAAAAAATATTATTCAAACTGTCAAAATCAACCTTCATAACTCTCTTCTAAATAATCTTTTTTGTCATAAAATTTATGTATAACTATATCAATAGATGATATATTAATTATTGTATACTTAAGCACGTTAGTAATAATATAAGTTCTAAGCATTTCTGTGTTATTAAGTAAGTTGTTTCCAAGAGGAATGTTTAAAAACAGCTTAAAAAGGTAATTGCTCCCATCTTTTTTGATTTTAAGATCATAAACAATGTAACTTCTATCATACTCAGAAACACAATGTTCAATAATTTGCCTTACAGCTCTCTTAGAAATAGATAAAGCCCCTTCTTCATAAAAATGAGGCCTTACAACAGATCGAATATAATTTTTTTTCTTAGCAAAGAACCATCCGCTTTTGAAAAAAACTTTAATTGGGTTTAATAACAAATTAGGTCTAACAGACTTTATTTCAAAAGCAGCTGCTGGTACAACATGCTCCCCCATTTGCCTTGAAATCCTTGCTTTTTCTATTTCCTGCCTGGTTGAAACATCTGTTATGTAAATAATCTTAAAAAGATTTGGCAATAAAAGTCTTGAAATTATTTTATCTATCATTTTAAGACTTGTTCCTAATATTAATATTTTACTAAATTCTTCTTTTCCAAGAACTTCAAGCATTTCGCTACAATGAGCATCATCTTCAAATACAGATCGCTTTACTGCCCTAAAAACATTATCTTCAAACTTAGCAGAACTCCCGGCAATAATTTTCATGTTTTTAATCAACACACCATCATCAATTATTAAAGGTATTGAATACTTATCTGCTACCAAATGTGATCTAAAACTCTTACCAGTTCCAGCAGATCCTACCAATGCATACACCTTAACCCTAACAAATTTATGCTTAATACTAGTTGCAAAGTTTTTAAACTTGCTTAATATTTTTTTAAAAAAAATATTACTTGAGAAATTCTGAAAATTCATAAACGCCAAAAATATCTTTTACTTGCTTTAAAAATTCTAAACTAGGCTTAGCATAAAATTCATTCTTTTTAAAGAATGTTTCATTAAATTTTACCAAAAAAGCATGTAAAAAGTAATCACTTTTCTTGAATTTATTATAATATTTCTTGTCATTAATCAAAGGATGTTCGTTAAACGAACACTGAGACCTTATTTGATGAGTAAAACCCGTTTCAATAACAATCTCCGCAAGAGTAGCTCTCTTAGAAGACAATATCGGATTAACCTTTGTAATTGCATTAATGGAATCTTTATCCTCTAAAACAAAAGTTTTTTTCAGCCTTTGATTTCTAAATAAATGATTTTTATAAATAACAGTTGACTTAACCTCACCTAAAAGTATTGCAAAATATTTTTTAGTTACAGAACCACTACTAAATGCCGCACTTAACTTTCTTGCAACATTTATATTTTTTGCAAAAATAATAATACCAGAAGTATTCCTGTCAAGCCTGTGAACTGCCGAAGGCTTAAAGCTTAAAGATCTTAGATCTTCCCTTAAAAGATAAGAATTCACTAAAAAATCAAGAGAGTTTTTGCCTCCATGAACCAAAATGCCTCTTTGCTTATCCATAACAAGCAAATCACTGTCCTCATAAATTATTCTTTTTCGAATACATTGAAAATCAATATTGCTTTTATAACATTCACCCATAGCTAAATGCAAATTTTGAACTAAAGATTTATACAAATAAATTTTATCACCTTTACAAACTCTATATGAAAAAGATGGTTTTAGACCATTAAGTCTAATATCACCTTTTCTAATATATTTTATTATTCTAGCTTTAGAAAAATTTAAAATTTTAATTAAAATTGAATCTAATCGCTTGCCATTATCATTATCAAGAACTTCTAAAAGAATATACTTATCTAAACGCAAGAAATAATCATCCTAATAAACTTTGCTATATTTTTTACAAAAAAAATTAACTATTAAAAATGTAAATATAGAGACAAAAAATGATGGAAAAACAGGGTGAAAAAACCAAATATTAAAACCAAAGCATAAAATACACAAATAAAATATCAAACCCAAAAACATAGAAGCAAATGCTGCTATTTTGCTTGCAAAATTTAAATAAAGTCCAAAAACAATGATAGGAAAAAATGAAACTTCTAAAGCTCCAAAAGCAAAAATATTAACAAAGAATAAAAAATTGGGAGGAAAGAAAGAAAATATAAGTATTATTAAAATAAAAAAAACATTGGAAATCATTATCACTCTACCAACCTTTAAATCTTCTTTTAAATCTTTTTTATAAATAAATATTGACTTTATTAAAACAGATGTTATTAATAGTAAATTTGAATCTATTGTGGACATTATTGCAGATAAAAGCCCTATAAAAAAAATAAAACAAGAAAAAGGATTTAAAACTTTTAAAGCTACATTTAAAACAACTTTATCATTTGGATGCAAATCTGGAAAAAGAATAATCGCAAAAAACCCTATTAAATGCATCAAAACAATTAAAAAGCTGATAATAAAAGTAGAAATGGGAAGCGATAATTTTATAGCATTCCCATCTTTAAATGCTATAAAATTATTAATAATCTGGGGTTGACCTAATATTCCTATCCCTATTAATATCCAAAAAGAAATTATATATTGTGGTTTTAGATCAACATTCGAAGGTAGTAATAGGTTTTTATCCAAACTAGACGCTGCTGTCTTGAACAAATTATTAATACCACCTCCCAAATCTAACATTTTGGAAAACAAAATAACAGATGAAACGAGCATTAAAAATCCTTGAATCAAGTCCGTATAAGCTACTGCCTTAAATCCACCAAAAAATACATAAATAAAAATTAATAGGGCAAAAAGCAAAAGACCAACTGCATAATTAATATCCCAAAAAACTTCTATAAGTTTAGCACCACCTATTAATTGTGCAGAAATCAAAAACATTAAAAAAAAAATTAATACACATCCACTTATTAATGCCAAAAAATCACTTTCATATCTATATCTAATATAATCAATAATGTTTATTGCATTAATTTTTTTCGATTCACGATTTAATCTCTCGCCAACAATAATAAAAGCAATTAAAGTTGTAGGAATTTGTATAATAGCTAATAATATAAAAGATAGCCCATACTTATAAACAGCAGAAGGACCAGAAATAAAACTACTAGCACTAATATAGTTGGAAGAAAATAGCAAGGCCATAACAATAAAATTAATATTTCTATTTGCAAGAAAGTATTTATTTAATAACAAGAAATTACCTCTATTTCTTTTTTTTAAAAATATAAAAATAAAAAATTATTAATAATGTATCAAGTCTTACTAATTACTAAAATAAAAAAACAAACCAAAAAAAAATTTATGCTGGGAAACAAAATTCCTGATAAAAAAAACCATAAAGGAATATTAAATATAGTAGCTGATGTATTTATAAAATAGGCACAACAACACCATAAAAAAAACATACAAATATACAATAATATAGCGTACAGAATCCTATTTCTCATCTAAAACAACCTTAGCAAAAGAATATCAAAATTTATAAATTCAAATATAATGTATATTATAATATACATTATATGCATAAAAATAAACATATATTAATTGGTATATGTGGAGGTATAGCCTCTTACAAGTCAGTTTACATAGTTTCTAGTTTGGTCAAATTAGGATACAGCGTCAAAGTTGTAATGACAAAAAATGCAACTAAATTTATTACTCCATTAACTTTAGAAACCATTTCTAAGAACAAAATAATTACTAATTTATGGGATTTAGACCATAATGAGGTTGAACATATAAAAATTGCAAAATGGGCTCACCTAATTCTTATTATTCCTGCTACTTACAATACAATATCTAAAATTGCATCAGGAATTGCTAATGATGCATTAACTACAATAATATCTGCAAGCACAGCTCCTACTTACTTTGCAATAGCAATGAATAGCGCAATGTATTCAAACCCTATTTTAAAAGAAAATATAAAAAAGCTTAAAACTTATCATTATAAATTCATTGAGCCTGATAAAGGATTTTTGGCTTGCTCATCAAATGCTTTAGGGCGCCTTAAAAATGAAGACAAAATTATAAAAACAATATTGAACGAATTTAATCAAAAAGATTGCCTAAAAAATAAAAAAATACTTATAACAGCATCCAGAACTGAAGAATTAATAGATCCAATTCGCTATTTTTCAAATACATCAACAGGGAAAATGGGATTTTGTTTGGCAAAAGAGGCTATAAAGCTAGGAGCTCGGGTTACAATTATTACAGGGCCAACCAATGAAAATGGACCTGAAGGGGCCAATATTATAAAAATAAAAACTGCAATGGAAATGTATAGGGAAGTTCTCAAAATATATAATAAATTTGAAATAATAATTGGAACTGCAGCTGTTGCCGATTTTAGGCCCAAACACATTTTTAATAGTAAAATTAAGAAAAGTAAAAAAAACAGATTGTATGTAGAGTTGGTAAAAAATCCTGACATAATCCAACACATAGGACATAATAAGCTTAAAAACCAAATTGTTGTTGGATTTTGCGCTGAGGATTCTAAAAATTTAATTCAAAAAGCTAAAGAAAAATTAAAAAAGAAAAATTTAGACTTTATTATTGCAAATGAACTTAAATATTTTGGTTCAAGCTTAAACAAAGTTTATATAATAAATAAGCAAAGCACAAAAGAGTTACCAGAAATGAAAAAATCAGAAGTAGCTAAAGAAATTTTAAAAATTTTGTACTAAGACTGTTTTAGCAGTGTATTAATAATTAATAATCTTTTAAAAGCATCTTAATATATTCGGAGTTCGTTTCGCTTTTAATTTTTTTAAGTTTATCAGAAAGTGATGAAGATTTATTATAAATAGCTCCTTTTAATGCAAAATGCCTTAAATCAATATTTTTACTGTCAATTATTTTAGAATAAAAATTATCAAAATTACCCTTTTTACCAGCCAACATTGAAGCAATGCCTTTTAAAACATTTGAAGGCCTATTAACATTTTCTTTGTTAACAATTTCTAAAGCAATTGACAATGCTTTTAGAGGATCTTTATCTAAAAGGTAGCTAAACATTGAGATTTTAAAACTATTATCAATCTTGAAATCAAACATTATGTTTTTAATTTCAATACCCCCAAGATCCATATCAATTAAAGCCTTAGCAGAAGCCTCCCTAACTTTAAGAGATGGATCGCTTTTAACCTTATAAATCAAAATATCTCTTGCTGAAGAATCCTTATGTCCTTTAATTGCATTAATAGCTTTAAATCTAATATTATCATCAGAATCTCTTAAAAATCCTTGTAAAATCTCTTTGGACTTCAAAGAAGGATCTTTAGATAAAGAAGCAATAATAGCTAATTTAACATTTAAGTTGTTGTTATTACTCTGAAGATATAAATCAGCATTTATAGTCACTTTATCTGGAGAAAGATATGATAACGCTTCGATCGCAGCAGCCTTAATTGATGGACTCTCGTAACTATCTAACGAAATTTCATAAATTCTATTTTGATAATCAAAAGCAGCCATTTTTCCAAGAGCAATAAGTATTTCTCTTCTAGCACCATCATTTCCAGAATATTTTTCAAAAACATCCATCATATTTTTAGAATACTCAAGAGAATTAAGCTCTCCTAGATAATAGGCCGCAATAGATACCACATTACCCTCTTTATTTTCAAGAATCTCAATAAGAGTTTTTTTTAATTTTTCCTTATCATCAAACTCCTTAAGATACGAAATTGCTAAGCCAAATAAAGCACTTGAATATCTTTTGCTCTCATAATTCTCAAGAATATAATTTGCTGTATCAATGCCTCCTGAATACTTAAGAGAAATAAACAATTCAAGTATTTCCTTTTTAATATCGACATTAAAGGTTTTGTCAAGTCTTTTTTTAAGAGGAGAATTATATTGACTGTCGCTTGATTTTTTAAGAGCTTTTATAATGTTTATAACCTGGCTATCAAGTCCATAAAGAATTGTATCATTAACATACTTGACATCTAAACCAACATTAGAATAATTCTCACCCTTAGAAGAATTTTCTATCTTAAGCCTATTTTCTGTAATTTTGGGCAACAAAGGAGGATTTGGAGGAGTTGGAGAGTTGACATTTTGAGCATATACATTTAAAATGAGAAAAAAAAGTAAAAAATTTAAGTATTTCATAAAACATCCTTCCTAATAAACCTAAAAAGTTTATTTATTCCTAAAATATAATAACAAATAAATAAAGTAAAAATACTAACAATTCCTGCCGTAATTAAAAAATAAAGATTTTTAAAACTAAAACCCACATCCCACTGAAACTTTTCAAAAAAGAAATAAATTAAATACAAAGGAAAAAGTGTAATAATTGACTTTAGAAGAACGAATAAAATTTCAATTAAATCAATTTTAACTCCACTTTTCAGTATTATAAAATAAAAAACAATTACACAAATCATAAAAGAAATAGATTGAGCCAATGCCAAAGCATTCAAACCATAATGCTTAATACCAAAAATAGAAAATAAAATATCAAGAATAGAAAATAAAACACTGAAATAAAATGGTGTTTTTGCATCACGAATAGAAAAATAATATTTTTGAAAAAAACTAAACATCGAATAAAAAAGTAGGCCTAAAAGAAAACATTTCAAAACATCCACTGTTTTTTGAGTATCATAAATAGAAAACTTACCTCCCATAAGCAATAAATTTAAAATATAATCAGACCAAATAAACATCAAAAAAGACACCGGAATAAAAATTAACAATAAAATTTTAATTCCATCCACTAAAAGGGTATTTAATTTTATATTATTTCCCACAACAGCATACTCTGCCATTTTAGGAAAAATTACCGTTGCAATAGAAATATAAAAAATTCCTACAGGAAGCTGATAATAAACTATAGCATTACTAAGAATAGAAACACTTCCTATGTCAAGGGTAGATGCTAATGCAAATGCAATCTGCTGAGTAACAATTGAAATAGAAAATCCAAAAATCATACGAACCCATCTACTTAAAAAATTTAAAAATACCTTTTCTCTAAAATAAAATGTTGGCTTAAAGACAAAACCAATCATAAGACAATTTACAAACGGAATTAGAAATTGTAAAAAACCCCCAAAAATTACGCCAATAACAGCACTATATATTCCAAAACGGCCATAAAATAAAAATATGCTCAATATTATTCCAAAAGAAAACATAATAGGTGAAAATGAAGGAATAAAAAAAATTTTATATGAATTTAAAACAGATATAAAGATTGATGATAAACTTATTAGTAAAATATATAATACCAAATAACTAAATACAGAACTTGCAAAAATTAAGTTTTCTCCCCTATAATAAGACAAAAAATACATAATAGACTTTGCAAAAATAATCATGACTAAAACAATTAAACCAATAGCAATAACATTAAAGGTTATAACGGTTCTAAAAAAAGAAACAGCTTTTTCGTGCGATTTATTTTTTTCACATGTAAATTCAGGTAAAAAAGCTGAAGTCATTGCGCCCTCTGAAAGAATTTTGCGCAAATTGTTAGGAATATTGAAAACATAGTTAAAAATATCAGCATCAAGATTTGCGCCAAAATAATAAGAGAAAATCTTTACCTTTACAAACCCCATTATTCTTGAAAAAAAGGTAGAAATCATGACCAAAACTGTAGAAATAACATATTTATTCATCAAAATTTCCCTCTTCATACTTTTTTAAATATGAAGTTCTAAAGTTTAAAAAATTATCATTTAGAATTGCGGTTCTAATCTTTGAAATCAATCGGAACATATAGTGAATATTATGCTCACTTGCCAAAATTATTCCAAAAAGCTCTTTAGATTTTATCAAATGTCTTAAATATCCCCTTGAATATCTTGTACACAAAGTACAGCCACAATTTTTTTCTACCGGAGAAGTATCATCTTTATACTCTTTTCTACCAATGCGCATTATTCCATTATCTGTTAAAAGAGATCCGTGTCTAGCAATTCTTGCAGGATTCACACAATCAAAAATATCAATACCATAGTATATAGCATCAAGTATGTAATGGGGAGTACCAATGCCCATTACATATCTTGGTTTTTCTTTTGGTATCAATAAAGAACTATATTCAAGAATTTCTAAATATTTTTCTCTTGGTTCTCCAACAGAAATGCCTCCGATAGCAATACCTGGACTGTCTAATTCTAATATATCATTAATGCTTCTTTGTCTTAAATCTTTAAAAAAGTTTCCCTGAGTTATTAAAAATAAAAGCCCGTTGTATCCCTCTTTTTTGTTTTTATAAGCCTTGAATGTGCTACGAGCCCAATTGGTTGTAATATTTGTATATAAATTGGCTTCATTATAATCAATCCCATAAGAACTACAAATATCAAGTGGCATAATAATATCGCTGCCAAAAATTTCTTGCATAGCAAATACTCCCTCAGGAGTAAAATAATGATAAGATCCATCTAAATGAGATTTAAAATGCACACCTTTTAGATCAATTTTTCTCAGACCAGAAAGAGAAAACACCTGAAATCCACCAGAATCGGTTAAAAAATTTTTATTCCAAGTTGTAAAATTATGAAGACCACCATATTTTTCAATAGTTTTAATGCCCGGCCTTAAATATAAATGATACGTATTTGCAAGCATTAAATTACATTCTAACTTCTCAAGAACAGCATGCTTTAAGCCTTTCATTGCTCCTAAAGTACCAACTGGCATAAAACAAGGGGTATCTACTCTACCATGAGGAAGATTTAGAAATCCAACCCTTGCATTAGAATGTTTGTCATTCTTAATTACGCTAAACATATAAATATCCTAAACAATTATTATATATATTATTTCCTAACAATCCTATAAACAAGAAAATTGATAATCAAAAAAAATACAGTTGTAAAAGAGCTTGCCACATATATATGTAAATAACCAAGATCTGCTAAAAAATTAAAAATTACAATAGAAATGACATAAACAACAGCAAATGCAATGCTATTTAATAAACTGAGTATAAAAATATTTTTTTTAAGAGCAAGAGCAATAAACCCAACAGTAAAGCTAAGAAGGATTAATCTAAATGAAAAGAATACTCTATTTAACAAATCGAACAATGCATCAGAATAATTTAAATGTTCACTTTTGAGAAAACTTATCCAATTAATAAGTTTAGTAAAATTTAATGCCTTTGATGACAGCATCACAGTTCTTATGTAATCAGGCTCTAGCTTAATAATTCCTGTCCCATCAAGAATATCATAGGCATTCTCCTTGATTTTTTTACCAACCTTAACAAACTCTCTAATACCATAAAGCCTCCATTTATTATCTTTCCATTCAGCTTTATCTATATCATACCTTGTTTGAAACTCATCTTTACTGTCTTTGATTATAATCATTAATTTGGAAAAAGCATTCTCATTAATATCGTAAGATTTAATATTATAAATTTCTCTAGCAAGATCTCTAATTATTATAGTTTTATCACTAGATCCACTATTACCAATGCTATTCTTAATAAGAAGATCTCTTCTTGCTACAGTATCTATTACTAAATAATTATCAAAAAAGAAAAGAACAAATGAAATAAATAAACTAATCAAAATGATTGGTCTTAATATCCTGGTAAGCGAAACTCCGCAACTAAAAAGACCTATTATTTCATTTCTCATAGAGAGATTACCAATAAGATTGGAAATAGCAAAAAGAAAAGATAAAGCTACTCCATCTGAGAAAGCTTTTGGCAAATACAAATAATAAATATAAAGAATATCTTTAAAGCCAATATTCTTTTCAAGATAACTGAGAAGATTAACAAATAAATCACCAAGTATAATTAAAATCATGAAAAGCAAGTTCATGGATAAAAAAGTAAGAATGATGCTTTTTACAAAAAGCTTATCTATTTTCATTTTTTTAATAATCTCAAAAAGAGAATTGCTCCTGCAATAATTAAAATCAAATTAGGCAAAATGGTAACAATAATGGGATTCGGTGCATACTGAACGGTATAAACTTTTCCACCAATAAACATTACCCAATAAAAAACACAAATAATAATTGAAATTACAAGCTCAAGAATAATAGAATATTTCCTATTAGAATACATTCCCATTGAAAAAGCTAAAAAAATGAAAAATAAAACTGAAAGTGGCAAACTAATTTTTTGATAAAATTCAAGATTAAACAAAGCCAAATTCTGCTTCATGCTTTTATCTTGATAGGGTTTAAAATTTAAATTTAAATTATGCATGTAGTTTAAATTTTCAAAGACATAAGACTCATCAATATAATAGTTTTGATTGTATAAATGATTTAAATAAAGATTTGAAAAATTTAAACTTAAAAAGTCCCCTTCTAGATTATTTCTTATATTTGAATCTGCAATTAAATTATTTTGCTTTTTAATTAATTTTATAACATCTCTCATGCTCATTTGCGAAGGAGTTACATGATTTAATAAAAAACTGTCACTAAATGTAACCTGATCGATTGAATATTTCATCTTATCTGCATAAAAATAATCATAAAATCCACTCTCGCTATCTGTTAAAGCAATAGATATAACATCATTTAAAATAAAATAAACTTGAAAATTTTCTTTTCTAATATCAAGATTTTTTGCCATAAATATTCTATCAAATCCCTTAAGCCTAGTGTTATCAAAAAAAGTTACATTTTTATAACCATTTTCCGATTTCTCACCAGAAACAAAAATTAAATCTCCATATTGTTTACTTGAATAGGGTTTTAATACTAAATGGGGAACTTCTTCTTTTATTTCATTAAAAATTTTTAACCTACCAATAGATCCAAGTGGAAGTAAAATATCATTAGATATGAAAGATATAAAAACAATAACTACTCCTAATTTAAAAAATGGGAAAATCAAATCAAAAATTGATATCCCAATTGAACGAAAAGCTAAAATTTCATTATTAATCTTGAATTTATGAATAGTGAGAATTACTGAAATCAAAGAAGCAAAAGGGGGAGAAAGGGCAATTACCATAGGAAGAGAATATATGATAAAAATAAAAGCTTTTAAAAAGGGAACATAATTTTGAAGAAGTATTCTCATAAAGAATAAAATTTGATTTATAAAAAATACGAAAAAGAAAAATAAAAAAGTAATTAAAAAATATTTAAAAAATTCAGTAATTATGTAAGACTCATAACTGTTTTTTAATATTTTCATCTACAAAAACCAAACCGTTATTAAGGGTGCCCAGTATGACATAATTTTCAAACCTAGAAACTTTTATTAAATTCAAATTAAGAAGTCCATTATTAGGTCCAAAATAATCCCAATTCTCATTTTCAGAGTCATAAATCAATAACCCATGATCAAAGGTTGCAAATAGCAACTTTTTATCTTTAATCTCCATATCCATAAAATAATTAACGTCAATATTGTTGGCAATAACGTGCTTTTTATAGCTATTTTTATTTAAATTTAATTCGAAAAGACCCCCGCCATATGTTCCAATAAAATAACTGTCTTTATATCTTTTTATAAAATTAATATTTTTTTCATTATCATTTTTGCTAAAAAAATCCAAATGTTCAATCTTCTCTAAATTATCGACATTAATGCTATAAATAGCCTTGTCAACCGTTCCAACTAACAATAAATTTTTTAAATTGTCAAAGCACATTGAAGAAATTTTATTAGATCCAAGCGGTATATTTTTCCACTTTTTTAAATCATAAAACCATAACCCAGAATTTAAAGTACCAACAAATATTCCATTTTTAACACCAAGCAAAACTTGCACATTGCTAAAATCAGCATTATCAGGAACATTTATTTGCTTTAAATCACCATCAATATCATCTGTATAATAAATAACATTTTTTCCCCCAATATAAATTGTTCCATTATAATCTGAAAAACCCTTGATACCATTTAAAAAAATGCTTTTTTTATCTTTAAGATAGACTCTATAGTTATTTTTTTTAATATCATACCTTAAAAGCCCACCCAATATATTAGTTACAAATATATTTCCATTAAAAACAAATATATCAAAAACGCTATTATCAAGAAATCCTAAAGATTCTAAGTTTAAATGGCTTACCCCAAGTTTATTACTTAAAAAATCATAAATCTCTTTATCATAACCTGAGATAGAAAATTCATCAATCTCTTTAAATACAGAAATTGCATCTGATTTTTCTTTAATAAGATATTTCAATTCAGCTGATCTTAAACTAGCGTGAGAATATTTATAATCTTTTAAGAAGAGGTCAAAATTATATTCAGAAAGATCATAAAAACCATTCTCATAATTCACATATCCAAAAAACAAATTTGCCTTAGCTAATAATTCTCTGCCATGCTGATTTTCACTAGCTACTATTTTATTTAAATAATAATTAGTCAAACCAATATTTTTTTGGGCATAACTTTCCCTAGCTTTTTTAAAATAAAAATTATTTTCTTTTAAAAAAGCATTGCTAAGAAAAAAAGATTCATTGTCTTTTAATCCCATTAAATAGTCTCTTTTAAAGGGGATTTCATTAGGAACACTGTCATCACCAACAATAACTACTTCTTTTTTTTTCTCTCCAAGATCACTAATATGAGAATCTTGAATAGATTTATTTGTAGTAAGACAGGAAAAAAATAAGACAAAGCATATAAGACAACCTTTAAATAAATTATTCAAAACAAATTTCATATTAATTTTAATAATCTTTATCTCTAACAACTTCAAGATCAATTTTTCCAAATTTATCTATATCAATTATTTTAACTTTAATTCGCTGACCTTCTTCTAATTTTGGAGGGCGAACCAACCCTACATTACCCCTTATATTATCTCCACCACCAAATTTGGAATATCTATTGCCAGTCCCAAATCTTCCAGAACCATACTTGCTGTCTCTAGATTTCAATCGAGTACTTAAAAATCCTTCCTTTGTAGGAGTAAGTTCAATAAAAGCTCCAAAGCTATTAATCTTTTTAACGATTCCTTCATAAATTTCACCTACCTTTGGTTCCCTTACAATACTCTCTATTCTTTCTTTAGCCTTTTGCATCTTAAAATCATCATCACCGAAAAGAATAATTTTCCCATTTTGTTCAATTTGAACCTTAACTTCAAATTCATCTGTTATAGCCTTAACAGTTTTTCCAGTAGATCCTATTACAAGAGATATCTTATCAATATCAATTTGCAGTTGAACAATTTTGGGAGCATACTTAGATATACCAACTCTTGAATCTGAAATTACAGTATCCATGACAGACAGTATGTGCATCCTACCTATTCTTGCCTGCTCAAGAGCATCCCTCATTAAATGCTTAGTAACATTTTCAATTTTAATATCCATTTGAAATCCAGTGATTCCATTTTTTGTACCAGCCACTTTAAAGTCCATATCACCTAAATGATCCTCTTCTCCAAGAATATCACTCAAAACTACATATTTATCTCCTTCACTAATAAGCCCCATGGCTATTCCTGCAACTTGTCTTTTAACAGGAACTCCTGCAGACATTAAAGACATACTTCCAGCACAAACAGTAGCCATTGAAGAAGATCCGTTAGATTCCAAAATTTCAGAAACTACCCTAATAGTATAAGGAAAATCGTTTTTTCCAGGAACCATTGATTCTAAAGCTCTTTGGGCTAAATGACCATGACCAATCTCACGCCTACCAGTCATGAGCCTACCGGTCTCACCAACTGAAAATGGGGGAAAATTGTAATGAAGCATAAAATTAAGACGCTTGTCGCCATCAATATCATCCATTATTTGTTCATCAATGCTCGTGCCAAGAGTAGTTACTGCTAAAGCCTGTGTCTCTCCTCTTGTAAAAAGCGCAGATCCATGCGTTCTACTCAAAATATCAACTTCTGCAATAATATCTCTTATCTCATTAGGAGTTCGACCATCTGTTCTAATTTTATCGTTAAGAATAGAATTTCTAACAATCTCTCTCTCAAAATCATCAAAAGCTTTATAAAAAAGAGACTCATTACTATCAGTCAATTTCTCAAGAGAAGAAAAATGCTCATAAGATTTATTTCGCAGTAAAGCTATAGCTTTATCTCTATTAAGCTTTCCCTTAACAAAACAAGCGTCTTTAAGATCAGTATAAATAAAATCCTTAAGCTCCTCTTTAAATTCAAATATTTTTTCTTCAAAAGCTAAAGGAAGTTTTTCCTTCTCCCCTACAATCTCTAAAAATTCTTTTTGAGCATTGCAAATTTGTTTAATATATTCATGTGCACCGTCTATTGCTGACAGTAAAATATCCTCACTAACCTCATTAGCACCACCTTCTACCATTGTAATTCCATTTAAACTTCCAGCAACAACAATATCAAGATCAGAATCATGAATCTCTTCAAAAGAAGGATTTACTATAAACTCACCATTTAAATAAACCATTCTAACAGCTGCAATTGGACCATTAAACGGAATATCTGATAAAAAAACTGCCGTAAAAGCAGCATTCATTCCAACAATATCAGGGGGATTGAGCTGATCTGTAGCTAAAGTCGTAGGAATTACTTGAATCTCTCGACCAAATCTTTTATCAAAAAGAGGTCTCATTGGTCTATCTATTAATCTGGAAACAAGTATTTCTTTATCCTTTGGCTTTCCTTCTCTTTTAATAAATCCTCCTGGAATCTTACCGGCTGCATAATATTTTTCATTATATTCAACAGAAAGTGGAACAAAATCTAAATCTTCTCTAATATTGTTTGAACAACAAACAGTTGCAAGAACTGAAGATCCTCCATAAGTTGCAAGAACCGATCCATTAGCCTGTTTAGCCATAAATCCCGTCTCAAACACTAACTCGTCTCTACCTATTTTCAACTTTAATATTTTCCTCAAAATTCAACCTCTTTTTATTTTCTAAGACCAAGTTTAGATATCAATATTCTATAAGCTTCTAAATCTTTCTTCTGATAATAGCGCAATAAACTTCTCCTTTGCCCTACCAACTTTAACAACCCCCTTTTTGAACTATGGTCTTTTTTATTTGTCTTTAAATGTTCAGTTAAATACTTTATTCTACCTGTAATAAGTGCGATCTGAACTCCAACAGAACCAGTATCACTTTCATTTTTCCCAAATTCAGAAACTATTTTTTGCTTTTGCTTTTTATCTATCATAAAGCAACTCCTATACCATTATAGCAAAGCTCTAACAAACCTCTTGCTATAATTTAAACTTACTATGATAGATTATAATATTTTTTCTTAAAAATCACAAAAACAATTTACCTTGCTAGGTTATTTTTAATAATAAATTATTAAATTTTTTAAAAAAACAAATATAAAATTAAAATATAATAACATATTTATATTTATTAAAACCTATTCCTTCAATGACCGCTAATATTTCACCTTCTCTGGATTTTAAAATCTTAAATTCATTAATATTGATTTGAACTTCAATGTAAGCCCCATTTTTAACAAGATTTATTTTACTAGAATCAATATAAACCCTTTCAAAGCTGCTTAAAGATTCTAAACTAATCAAGGAGGCTTTACTCAAATTTTTACACAATGTAGAATCTTTTAATCTAAACATACCTACTTTAGTTCTTTTTAAATTACTAACATATGCGCAAGAATTTAAAGAATAAGCCAAATCTCTTGCAATACTCCTAATATAAGTACCTTTTGAACAAGTAATTTTCAAACTAAGTGAAGAAGAACTAAAGTCGTAGCTTAATCTTTGGATATCATAGACATTTACTCTTCGTTTTTTAATTTCAAAAAACTTTCCATTTAAAGCAAGTTTATAAGCCCTGATACCATTAATATGAACAGAAGAAAATCTAGGGGGACTTTGATAAATCTCACCCACAAAGTCTTTAAGCTTTAAATCTATATCCTCTAAACTAGGGATATAATCCGTTTTATTAACTATTATTCCATTTGGATCAAGAGTATCCGTTTCTAATCCAAATCTAAATTCTGCTACATACTCTTTATCCAAAGAAATAAAATAGCTTGCAAGCTTCGTATATTTCCCTACAAGAGCAATTAAAATTCCACTTGCAAATTTATCAAGTGTGCCAGCATGCCCAACATGATTTGTATTAAAATATCTTTTTATAGGAAAAAGAGTTTCAAAAGAAGTTTTGCCTTGTTCTTTGTTAATTAAAAGGAATCCATTTTCCAAATTTAATTCTCTCTTGCAGTATTTAATCCTTCAATTATTTTATTAACATAAAATGATTTAGAGAGAGAATCATCCTTAACAAATAATAATTTAGGAGTACTTCTAACTTTAATTCGCTTAATAATTTGACTTTGAATAAATCCCTTAGCATTATTTAAGGCTTTAACTGCATTGTCCAAAGAAGCACCTTCCTTGATGGAACCCATAAACACTTTAGCATTTATCAAATCTTTTGAAAATTCTACTTTAACCACGGTTAAAAATGAATGAATTCTGGGATCTTTAATTCCCCTACTCACTATTAAATTGCCAATTTCTTGAGCAATAAAACTCTCGAGTTTAAACTTTTTTATACTCTTATACATAAACACATATAAATAAAGCAATACTAAGCTTTAAAAGTTTTTTTTATCTTTTTTACCTCAAATGCTTCAATTATATCTCCTTCCTTAATATTAGCATAGTTATCAATCATAATACCACACTCATATTGCTCAGCAACTTCTTTAACATCATCTTTAAATCGCTTTAAAGATGAAATTTTGCCAGAATGAATCTGTAAACCATCTCTCATCACATTAGTAATTGCATCTCGTTTTATTAGTCCCCGAGAAACATAGCAACCAGCTATTACCCCAACTTTAGGGACATTGATTACAGCCCTTACTTCAGCAAAACCAATAAATTGTTGCTCAACATCTGGTTCAAGCATGCCCTCAAGAACTGACTTAACATCACTTATAGCATCATAAATAACATTATACTTTCTAATCTCAACCTTTTCCTGATCTGCAAGTATCTGGGCTTTTGAAGTAGGTCTTACATGAAATCCAATAACAATAGCATCGCTTGCTGAAGCAAAGCTAATATCTGTTTCAGTTATTACACCTGCTGATGAATGCACAACTCTTACTCTAACTTCATCGTTTGTTAATTTTTCAAGAGAATTTTTTAAGGCTTCAACTGAGCCTTGAACATCTGCTTTTAAAATTATTTTAAGCTCTTTAAGTGCTCCTTCCTTGATTGAATCATAAAGATTTAACATGGTAACTTTCTTTACATTTTTAGAAGATTCATATTTTTTAAGATCCTGTCTTTTTGAACTGATCAATTTTGCTTCTTTTTCAGTTTTAGTTACTTGAAAAGGATCCCCAGCTTGAGGCATTGAAGAAAATCCTAAAACACTAATAGCTTTAGCAGGGCCAACACTCTTAACAGAAACACCCTTGTCGCTAATTAATGCCTTAACTTTACCATAGCACGCTCCACCTACAAAAGAATCTCCTATATAAAGGGTTCCATCCTCAATAATAACAGAACAAACTATTCCTCGCCCCAAATCAATCTTGGCATCAAGTACTTTCCCAATAGCTCTTTTAGATGGGTTTGCCTTTAATAACATCATATCGGACTGCAAAAGAATCATATCAAGAAGTTCAGAAATTCCTATATTTTTAAGAGCAGAAATCAACACAAAAATAGTGTCCCCTCCCCAATCCTCAGGTACCAAGTCGTATTCTGAAAGCTGATGCTTAATCTTATCAGGATTTGAATCTGGTAAATCAATCTTATTTATAGCAACAATAATCGGAACATTTGCCTCTTTTGCATGATTAATAGCCTCAATGGTTTGAGGCATAACACCATCAATTGCCGACACAACAAGAACAACAATATCTGTAACTTGAGCCCCACGACTTCTCATCATAGTAAAAGCTTCATGGCCAGGGGTATCTAAAAATGTTATTTCTCGACCATTATAAACAATAGTATAAGCTCCAATATGTTGAGTAATACCGCCAGACTCTGTTTGATTTATGTCTATATTTTGAAGCACAGAAAGTAGCTTTGTTTTACCATGATCAACATGTCCCATTATTGTGATAACAGGAGGCTTTTCAATTCTTTTGCTCTCATCTTCAACTTCTTCTTCTATAACCGTTTCATCATAAATAGAAACAACATTGACTTTTGAACCATATTCTTCAACTAAAATGGTTGCAGTATCAGAATCTATCTTTTCATTAATAGTCACCATTACGCCCAAAGCCATTAATTTGGCAATCAAATCAGAAGATTTTAAATTCATCTTTCTTGCAAGATCAGAAACAGTAATGCTACCCATAATGTCAATTGATTTTGGAATAGGGTTGGCTAAATTTTCTCTTTTCTTTTTTTGAAGTTGTTCAAAAACCTTTTGTTCAATTGTTTTGCTCTCAGTTTCTGCTTTTTTTCTCTTATAGCTTTTTTGACTTTCTTGCTGTTGTTTTTTCTTCTCACCAAGCTTACGATTTAACTCTTTGCTATTCTCAGAATCTACTGACGACGCGCTGCTAACAATAGGGGGAACTTTAGCTTTTATAACTCTTCTAAAAGACATGGAAGAAGTAGTATATTTATTTTGAGAGTTATTTTTAGAAACATATGTTTTCTTCGTCGACACTTGATATTGAGAGGGTGAACTGTCTCTATTTTGTGAATACCCACCAGTTCTGTTGCCTCTATTTTGTGAATATCCACCAGTTCTGTTATCTCTATTTTGTGAATATCCGCCAGTTCTGTTATCTCTATTTTGTGAATATACACCAGTTCTGTTATCCCTGTTTTGTGAATACCCACCAGTTCTGTTATCCCTGTTTTGTGAATACCCACCAGTTCTGTTATCTCTATTTTGTGAATACCCACCAGTTCTGTTATCCCTGTTTTGTGAATATTCTACTTTGTTGCTATGCTTATCTAAATTAATAGAACTATTTGAATTATTTTTACCGCTTAAATCGTTATGCGTTACGATCTTTACTACCTTCTTTTTCAGCTTAATAATCTTAATCTTTTTGCTATCTTCATTTTTAATATCATCAATATTTTCCGACAAACTTACTCCTCCTCAAACTCAAAGCTAAGCCCTATTTTACACCCCGGACAGGAGGTCATATTTTCATTAATAACAACGCCACATTCAGGACAAAGAAGTTCTTCATCTTCTTCTACCTTTTCCATAGACTCATCATTTTCATTAGCAATTATTATCATTCCCTCTTTTAATATTTTGTTAATTTCTTCTTGCTTTTCATAACTTACTCCAAGATTAAAAAGCACTTCCTCATCTGCCTGTAAAAAATTGTTAATATCATCAAGTCCCTCTTTTGATAAATTAGAAATCACAGAAGAATCAAGTAATTTAAGATCACTTATTTTGCTGATATCCTCAAATTGTTCCTCTTCAACAACATCTTGCATAACTTTATCAAACATTTCGAGTGTTTCTTGCTTAAACTCCGAATTAGCTTTCATTTCTGCAAATTGACTGCTAGTTTTAACATCAATAGCCCAGTCAAGAAGTCTATTGGCAAGTCTGACATTTTGTCCCATTTTACCTATAGCAAGGGAAAGTTGATCATCGCTAACAACTACTAAAGCCTTATGTAAATCCTCGTCAAGAATATAGACATGATCTATCTTAGCAGGAGTCAAAGAATCCTTTATAAATTCTTTAATGTCTTTACTGTAAGGGATAATATCAATTTTTTCTCCTTCAAGCTCCTTAATTATAGATTGAATTCTGACTCCTTTTTGTCCTATACAAGGACCAACAGGATCAATCTCTTCTTTTTCAGAATAAACAGCGACTTTAATTCTGTACCCCGGATCACGAACTATTTTATGAATCTTAATAATACCTTCTTCAATTTCAGGAATTTCAAGTGCCAAAAGCTCTTCAATAAACTTTGGATGAGTCCTAGAAAGGATAACTTCAATACCATTTTTACCCTTTTTGACATTATAAACCAAAACTCTAATCTTATCATTAAGGCTATAAACCTCTCTTGGCGACTGATACTTCTTAGGAATTATGCCATCCGTATTGCCAAGATTGACATAAAGATCGCCATTTCTATTCTGTTGAACATACCCAATAACAACCTTATTTAACTTACTTTTAAATTCTGATAAAATCTCATTATCCTCAATTCCTTGCAAATCATTTTTGGTTCTTTGTTTTGCAACCTGAATAGAAAGTCTATCAAAAACCTTAGGATTAATTTCAATGTAAGCATAATCACCTTCTACAATATTTTCCTTTGAGATATCTTTTTCTAATATTTCAAGTAAAGAATCTTTCACCTCTTCTACAATTTTCTTTTTTGCATAAACAACTAAATCTCCCGTATTATCATCAAACTTAACAAAAGCATTCTCATTGCTTCCAAAGTACTTTTTATAAGCTATCAAAACTGATTCTTTAATTGTTTTTCTAATAGACTCTATACTCATACTGCGATCATTTGCAATACTTACAATCATATGTCCCGTGCCCTTTATCATCCAAACTTCCTCCTTAAACTAATCTAGCCTTCTTAACATCGCTATAAAAAACATTTAATTCTTTGCTTTCTGTTTTAAAAATAAAGCTTTTTGATTTAGATTCTAATATAAAACCCTCTTCAAATTCATTGTCTAGCATTAACTTAATCTTTTTACCTTCAAAAATTTGGAACTCTCTATCACTTTTTATTTTTCTGTCTATTCCGGGTGTAGAAAGTTCCAAAGTAAAACTATATTCAAGACTTGCTTCCAAAATTAATAAAATTATCTTATGTAAATCAGTCAGCAAATCAATACCTAAAGAAAAATTTTTACTATAAAGAACTATTTGAATTTTTCCACCATTTTTATTTCTAAAAATATTAACTTCTAATATTTCAATATTTAAACGTTCTGTTAAATTTTTTATCAAATTATAAACTTCATTATTTTTGTCAAAACATTTAATCAACTACATTCCTAAAAACAATAAGGTTCTTTTTAAAGAACCTTATTAAATACATAACTAAATCTTAAGTCAAGGTTAACACTTAGAAAAAATAATGTCAATATTAAACCAAATCATAAGATTTAGCCAAAGAAAGCCTTATAACTTTATGAGCTCCAAATTGTATAATAAAGTCTTCACAAATACACATAGATGTTCCTGTAGTAACAATATCATCAAGCAAAACAATCTTTTTAAATTCAAAATTTTTATACTTTGATCTTAATTTAATTTTATTTTCAAGATTTCTAAATCTGAGGGTCCCTCTCATTAACTTCTGACTTTTCCCATATTTTCTTGAAAAAATATTTACATAATTAAAACCTAAGCGGTTTAATAAAATACCAATATATTCCATGTGATCAAAACCATAAAATAATTTTCTTTTAAAGCTACAAGGAACAGTTACTATTTGATCAAAATCAATATTGCTTAAACATTTAGCAATTCCATTTGCTAAAAATCTACCAATTGCTTTTTGCCCATCTCTCTTATAAGACAAAATTAGAGATTTATAATGCTCTTTATATTCAAAAAAATAAATTAAATTCTCACCACATTTAATTTTAAAATTAAAAAGTGACTTACATTGGTCGCAAAGAGCATTAGAAGATACATATCTTTTCCTACAAAAAACACAAAAAGGCAAAAATATACTCTTTAGAACATTTAAATAGCTCATACTAACTGGACTGAGAAATAACTTTTAAAACAATTTGATTTAATAGTTCAATTGATTGAAAAGGAGTAATATTATTAATATCTATATTAGAAATAAAATTTTTTAACTCTAAATACTCATTTAATTTAATATTAACATCAGTATCATTTTTCAAGGCCTCTTTATCATGACTATCAGAAGAAATATAAGGAAGAAATTCTAAAAAAGAACTACCCTTTCGACTTAACAAACTTTCTAGAATAGAATTAGCTCTATCTATTACTTTTAAAGGAAGTCCTGCTATTCGAGCAACATAAATCCCATAAGAATTAAGAGATGGTTTTTCTTCAATTTCTCTTAAGAAAACAAGATCATTGCCTTGCTTTTCAATTTTCATTGAAAGATTAATAAAAGCTTTATGATTAATAGCCGACAGTTCATGAAAATGTGTGGCAAACAAACTTCTAGCTCTAATATACTCTAAAATATATTCTATAATAGAATAAGCAATGGCAAGCCCATCATTTGTACTAGTACCTCTTCCAACTTCATCCATAATTATTAAACTCTTTTCCGTTGCATTTCTCAAAATATTAGCTGTTTCGTTCATTTCAACCAAAAAAGTGGATTCCCCTTTAGCAAGATTATCACTTGCTCCAATTCTGCAAAAAATTTTATCTGTAATTCCTATTAAAGCCTTAGAAGCTGGGACAAAAGAACCTATATGTGCCATCAGAGTAATTAAAGCCACTTGACGCAAATAAGTTGATTTGCCTGCCATATTAGGACCAGTAATTAAGCAAAAATACCTTTCCTTATTAATCCTTACAAAATTTTCAGTAAAGATTTCGACGTTTTTCACATAATGTTCAACAACAGGATGTCGAGACTTCTCAAGAAAAATTTCTTTATCACTTGTCAACACGGGTCTTTTATATTCATTTTTTTTTGCCAAATAACCAAAATTAGCAACTAAATCAATATATGCTAAAAATTCTGAAACCTTCTTAAGAACTTTATTGTGCTTAACAACATTTGCTGCTATTTCATCAAAAATTTCCTGCTCAAAAGCAACCACACTGTCTTCAGCATTATTAATATCCACTTCAAGAGAAATAAGTTTTTCTGTTTTATATCTTTTTGCAGAATTTAAGGTTTGACTTTCCATAAAATACGATGGCACTTGAGAATAATTACTCTTTGTAACCTCAAAAAACAATCCCCTATTATTAGTTTTTCTAATCTTTAGATTATTGATTTTGCTAAGAAGTCTCTCTGATTCAAGATATTCATCAATATATTTATTTGCATTAATCTTTAAATCTTTTAAATTATCAAGCTTTAAATTATAACCTCTTTTAATAAGCTCATCAGATGAACTTGAAATTGCACTATTTATCAAAAAACAAACTTTAGAAAGACTATCCTCTTCAAACTTATCAAAATTCCAATAATCAAAATTATGCTTGTCAAATAACTTTTTTACCAAAAAAAATACAGAAAGGGCTTTTTCAATAAATAAAAAATCTTTTTTAATATATCTTTTCATCTGAATCCTAGATATTATTCTCTCAATATCCCATATATTAATAAAAGCTTCTCTTAAAGTCATAGTTAAGCTAATATTTTTGTAAAAAAATTCAACATGATCTAATCTAGTATTAATATCAGAAATATTTAAAATTGGATTTAAAATAAATTCTCGCAAAAGTCTCTTTCCCATTGCAGTTTTGCAATCATTTAAAACAGAATATAATGAATATTGAGAAGAAAAGTCATTATTATTTTTTACAAGTTCAAGATTCACTTGAGTTACGTCATCAAGGAACATATAAGAAGAATCATTATTAATATCTATTTTATCAATATTGCTTAATAAATTTTTTAAATTATTTTTTATATGATTTATGATTAGAAAAATTGAAATGTAGTAAGGTTTATCCTCATCAAATCCAAGAGAACTTAATCCAAGTATGTTAAAATGCTCCTTTATTGTTTTTATTGCAACATCCTTATCAAGATGCCAAGCAGGAACCCTGTTAATTAAAAACCGACTAAGATTAAGCTTCTCTAAGTATTGATAATAAAAGTTTTCAGAAACTATTATCTCTTTAGGAGAGTATTTCTCAAGATCCCTTTTAAGTTTTTCAAAAAAGCTATTCTCATAAAACATTATTCCAAGACTAGAAGTAGATAAATCTATATAAGAAAACGAATAATAATTTTTATAATCACTAATAGCAACTAAATAGTTATTAACATCATCATTTAAAAAATCTTCATCAACAATGACACCTGGGGTTATTACCTCAACAACTTCTCTTTCTAAAGGCCCCGTAGAAGTAGGATTAGACACTTGCTCACAAATTGCAACTTTTTTATCAAATAAAATTAATTTTCTTATATATTCCTTACTAGTATGGCAAGGCACTCCACACATTGGAACATTTTCTCTTTTTGTCAATGTTAAATTAAGAAGCTTACTTGCCTCAATTGCATCGTCAAAAAACATTTCATAAAAACTTCCTACTCTGAAAAAAATGATAGCGTCTTTATATTTTTTTTTTATATCTAAGTACTGCCTCATCATTGGGGTAATATTTTTTTCCATATGCTTCCTAAATAATATTGAATTATAATTGATATTATAAAATAAATATAATTCAATTAAAAAGAAAGAATATAAAATGAGAAAAAGACTATAAAAGTAATATTTTCATGCAATTATACATAATCTAGTTAAAAAATTTTTAATTTTAATTACAGCTTTTAAAAAAAGCAACACTTTAAAGGAGAAATCTTAAGGATTTTTATTATCCTTTTCCAAAAGATACTTAACAACACTATCGGTTATATCAACCGTGCTGTTATGGTAAAGAATATATGGATTATTTTTTTTCATAATCAAAGAAAATCCATTAATCTCTGCAACATATTGAATACCATGAAGTATTTTACTTAAAGATTCACTATTATTGTTTAAACTATTAATATTAGCCAATCTTTGCTGTTCTAAATTATTCTTTGCTAAACTAGACAATCTCTTTAGCTCATCAACTTTCAAATTATACTGGTTTCCAAAAGATCTTGCATTGTCTAAATCATTATCAGCAATCGATTTATCATACATCTGTCTCAAATTCTTAAGCTCTAAATTTAATGTATTTATTTGTTCTTGATAGCGATTTTTTATTTGATCAAGATTAGCCTTCAATTGAGGATTTAAAACTTCAATCACAATTCTATCAAAATCAACAATGCCTATTTTAATAACATCTATCGAAAAAACATTAAAAGATAATAAAAAAAACAATGGTAAAATCAAAAAAAACACAAATTACTCCATAGTACTATATCAATATCTCATCTCAATTCCTAAGAAAAATTTAAATCCAGAAAAATATTTGTAATAACTGTTAACTGTATCATTATCAAAATAAAAAGGATAGGCTATTACAAAAGACAGTGGCAACTGAGGCAAAAGACTTCTGATTCCAGTTCCCCAGCTAAAAGCAAAACTACTAAAAGGTCTAAATAAAGAATTTTCTTGCCCTTCTAAAGAATAGGAAGCGAAATCTATAAAAAAAACATCCCAAACTAAAATATTTTTCAACAAAGGGATAGACACTTGCACGGTATTTACAAAGGAACTGTAAATATTTTTCAAAATCCCCCAACCTCTAGCCTGCATAAAATTTTCACTAAGGACTATGTGGTGATGGGGTTGAATTTCAATTTCAAAACCATTACCAAGAGGAGGAAGTATATTTGAATAGACGCTCCTTAGGGTTAAAATAATATCAAAATAAGGAGTAAACACGTCCTCATACCCTAGGAGAGAAAAATACCTCTCAAAGGTTGTAGCAGATTTAACAAAATGACTCTGACCAAATAAAAATCCGCCAAAAAAATCAAACTGCTGTTTAAGCAAAAATCCATTATTAGATAAAGAAGTGGAATTTCTTGTATCCCAAGCTGCGCTCAAACTAAGAGAATTTTCAAATCTCAAAGTTTTGTAATTATCTCTTAAATAATAATTTGAAGGTCTGTTAACCTCATTATCATAAAAAACATATTTTAAAGCGGTTTGCAAAGTGCCAAGAATAGTTTGTTTGCCAAGATAATTAGAAAAAGTATATCCTGTAAACCCTCCAAAACTAAGTTTAAGCAAAGAATAATTCATAGCATTAAAATCGGAAAAGCTTTTAGCATCTCGATATTCTTCCCAACTTGTAAATGGATCAGGAACTTCCCTTTTGCCAGAAAAAATAGGCCCATTAATATCCTGATAAGCAGTATTAACAGAATGTGAAAAGTCTACAAATCCACCCACAGTCCATCTTTTCTGAAAAAACCAATTATCTCTAAATGTCAAACTAAGACTTTGCTCTAAAAAAGATAAATTTAGCCTTGCAGCAAAATAATACCCTTCGCTCAAAAAATTAGAAAGCTCCCATTGCCCAAATATTGAGAATGGAAAGGAAGAATTTGAATTGCCTCCAAAATTCATACCAAATCCAAAATTACTTGTTGCTCGCTCCTCAATGTTTAAATTTATTTTCATAAGCCCTTCCGTATTACTTGGAACAATATCGGGGATTACATTTGAAAAATAACCAAGCTGCTGTAAATTAACCATGCCGATCTTAAATTTATCCAAACTAAAAACATCTCCCTCTTGAAGGGGAATCTCCCTAAGTATTACATGCGAAGCTGTATTTTTATTTTTTGAAACAGTAATAGATTCAATATGAGCTTTATCCTTTTCTGAAATTTTAATTAAAAAATCAACAAACTCCCCTCTTATCTTTTGTGAAGGAATAATTTCTGTAAAAATATACCCTTCCTTAAAGTAACTTTCCTTAATTTTGGTAAAATCCTGCTCAAATTTAGAATTATTAAAAATATCACCTTCCCTAAAGGTAATAAAACTTTTTAATTCTTCTAAACTAAAAACCGAATTGCCAAAAATTTCAAGCTTTCCAAATTTAAAAACATTGCCTTCTGAAATAAAATATTTCAAAAAAACTTCCTTTTCTAACCTTTGAGAACCCCTAAGAGAATCTTTAATATCAACAGTATTATTTATAATCTTAATATCAATATACCCATTATTTTTATAAAAAGATTCTAATTGCCGCTTATCCTTGTCAATATTACTTTTTAAATATTTACCATCGGAGAAAAGAGATACTACTCTTGATGCTAAAGATTTTCTCAAAGTGCTACTTTTAAAGCTTAAATTTCCTTCAAAGTCAATTCCTTTAATAATATATTTAGGTCCAGCTACTATATTAAAAATAATATCAACTAAATTTTCTTCTTCTTTAATTTCAAAATTTGCAGAAACCTCAAGGTATCCCATATTTTTATACATCTCTTCAAGCTTGTCAATACCTTTATTAACACTTGCAAGATTAAAAGGCTCATTGGTCTTAATATTTACCTTTTCAATAAGTTCACTATTCCAAAAAACTCTACTACTATCAAAAAAAACAACAGAATTAACCAAAGATTTTTCTTTTACAATAAA
Source organism: Borreliella garinii (assembly GCF_001922545.1). Taxonomy (NCBI): domain Bacteria; kingdom Pseudomonadati; phylum Spirochaetota; class Spirochaetia; order Spirochaetales; family Borreliaceae; genus Borreliella; species Borreliella garinii. The sequence goes on from NZ_CP018744.1 coordinate 66,919, forward strand.
TGTGATAAAAAGATCCTCACCATCTATTTTAAATATAGGCTTAATAAGCCCAGAAAAATAATCAAGAGAATAAAGCTCAATTTGCAATTTATCAAAAATTTCATTAGAATATGCCACACCAATATAAGGTTTCAAAATATTAATAAAATCCACCTCTTTCTTATTCTTAAGGCCTTCAAAATTAATAGCCTTTATTACTTTCCCTTTGTAATTTTCAACTTGACCAAAACTAAAAACAGTAAAAACCATTAAAAAACTTATAAAAACCAAACCTCTAATTGAACCCATCTTAACCTCTTAACAATTTAATATTTAAATTTCCAAGAAATACCTATATTATTTCCTATCCCATCTAAACCTTTTTTCATAAAATTGTAATCAAACTCATAATTAACCAAGAAAAATGGAGAATCAAACTCAATACCCAAATTAATAACAAAATTTAAATCCTTTGAAAAAGGAGTCATTTGCTCTTTTAGAAAACCAAAGCCCCCACTAATAAAAACACCCTCAACAAGATATTTCCCCACCTTAACACTTGTATTGTCAAGAACATCAACAAAAGTAGGATTCCCAATTTTAAAAAAATTACTATTAATAGAATTCTTTAATATATCTGTCTTTATACTCAACAAATCTAAGTTTAATACAGAACGCATATAATCTTCAATGGGTTGAATTAAAAAATCAAGAGCAATGTCACTTACTATTCCAATTGCCATTTCGGCAGCATTAGTCCCTGCCGATCGCAATCCCCCCTCAGCTTCACCCATTGTTGAACCTGAGAGTAAATATTTAATCTCTTGTTCAGATCTAGAAGGATAAGACATAAACTCGATTTTCCATAAACTTAAAGGACTATCAATACCTATTGTAACAAGCAGTTTATCATTTCTATCTTTAATAGTATTTGTAGCCTCAGCCTTTATCCATGGATCAAATTTAGCTCTGCTCTCATTAAAAGATATATAAGCGCCACTTTTAAAGATAAATTTTTTATTATTATAATTAACAAAACCACTTGCAATGTTCAAATCTCCTTTAAGAATAAAATCATCGGTTTTTGTATCAGATTTTATTACAAGCTTATCTCCTCTTGAAATAGTAGCTTGTAAAAACGAAATATTACTATCTGGCCAATGAAAAGTAACACCGCTGTCAAAATCTATTTCAAGATGAGTCAAAATATCAAAATCCCTGACATTAACATCAACTGTTTGCACTCTTTTTGTTTGCTTAAAGGGATTTACTAATAAATTAACAATAGAACTTTCAAGAGAATAAACCCAAGCGTTTGAAATATTTAAAATGCCTTTAAACATAATTTCATCAGCATTACCTTCAATTGAAAAATTGCCTAAAGCATAACCTGTAAAGCTTAAAGCAATTTTGTCAAACTTAATAGGAACTCCTGTTCTACCAGTCACATTAATATCTATTTTGTAATAATCAATAATAGTATCACTTAAAAAATTTAAATTTAAGCTAGTAGAAACAAAAACTTTGGAGTATCTATCTAGGTTAAAATCATTACTAAAAATGATTTTATTATCCTGAATTTTAACTGGCATATCAAATATTTCTAAAATCCTATCACCACCAAACTTTCTAGAAGCTCTTAAATACTCAGTACTTATTAACCCTTTTTGAATATTTAAAATTCCATTAATATTAGGATTATATAAATCCCCATCAATATCAAATTCACCATTTAAAACAAGATCATAAAGAATAAAATGATTGTCAATATTAAATAAAGAATGTGAGTCTAAAAAATCTTTAGTGATTATTTTTGAATCAAATTTAATATCTCTGACATTCCCAAGAATTTTATTTTTAATTATTTTGCCTGACGAATTAAAACTAAGAGGTAAATAATCTTTTAAAATAAAGCTATATTCCCCACTGCTATAATGGTATGAAACATTAATAAGGTCATAATCAATTGAAGTCATATTAAATTTTTCAAAATCATTGCTAAATTCAACAGTCAGATTAGATAAAAACTCATCTTTATATTTAATATCTCTAAAGGAGAATTCACCCTCTGTTTTGGTTTTCAAAACTCCAAATCGCTCTTCATCTCTACTTTCAAAGTTTCTGAAATTTGCGTTAAACTTATAAGAAAATAAGTCACTACTAAAAACCATATTAGATACACCTATAGAACTGCTTAGATCATACCTTAGACTACCAGTGAGAAACTCTTGTTTATTGCGCTTGGCTTTTATGTCATATATGTTAAGTTTATTGTCCAATAATCCTAAATTTAGAGAAAACTGTATGGGCACGCCCAATAAAGTTAATTTATCGGCCTCAAGATATCCACTCAAAGAATAATTTTTAAAATCATTCTTTTTAAAATTTAGCAAAAAATTACCATTAACCTTCCCCTCTAAAAGGGATAAAGAATTAAAATTGTAAAAATCTAAGTCTTGGAATTTAAGCAAAAAATAACTACCATATTCATCGGAATTAACACCTAAAAAATATCGTTCTGAATTTAAGCTGGAAAATAGATTCAAACTTCCATTAAGATTATCTTTTAAATTAAATTGTCCATATCCTTGCAAATTTGAAAGCTTGTTTACAAGCTTAACATCGGAAATGTGCAATTTATCATATTCATATAAGCCCTTAAAGCCAAAATTAAAATTGTAAGAGGGTATTTTAGAAGCTTTTACTATATTAAACTTATCTATTTTAAATTTTAAATCATCATTAAGACCCAAATAGCTCCCATTAAAATTTATATTTATCAAAAGATCAGAAGTTTTATTGTAAACCTTGAAACCATTAACATTAAGGGCATAAATTATTTTAGAATCAAAATAATTAAAATTGAATTTGATGCCAAGAGGAGATTCAGCAACAATAAGCTTGTTTTTAAGATTGATATTAAAATGCAAAGGATAATTTTTATCCAAATAAGAAAAATTCGTGCTAATATTGAATCCACTTTCAAATAGCTCAACAAACAAACTGGAATGCAAATTGTGATCATTGTACTGCAACTCAAAGTTGTTTGATTTATAAAAATTTTTTTCTCCACTAGCATCAAATATAAATTTGAAATTATCTAACTTTGAAAATACCATGAAATTGAATGTTTTTAATCTATTTTTATGATAATCAAATTTATTTAAATTAAAATCAGAAACTAAATTTAAATATTTGCCTGACAATAAAGTCCTGGGGAAAAAATTTATTAAGTAAGAACTAGGAATAACTTCTTTTAAAAAAAGCAAAGGAAGCTCTTTAATGCCTAAATTGAAAGAAAATTCCTCATCTTTAAGGTCGCCTTTTAAAAAAATTTGAGAATTTTTATTTTCCAAATAAATCAAATAGTCAATAAAAATTTTATCCTTTAGAAAATAAGTTTTTAAACTTAAATTTTGAAAACTAAGATTCCCAAGACTAAAATTATCAGAATTAACTGAAAAAATATTTTTATCTTTCTTGAAATTTAAATACCCATTTAGGTCATTAAAATTTAAAATTTTTGCAGACTTAAAGTTGAGACGCCCTATTGGAAGCAAGTCTTTTAAAGAATAATAACCTTTATAGTTTACAACTCCCCTTTTAAGCTTTAAAATAGCATTCTTAACACTTACAATGCTATCATTCCCTTTGATTTCAAGTTGTAAGCCTTGAATTTCTTTGCCTATAGTATCTACATTTAAAGAAGAATCTATTATTCCTGCATATCTTAAATCTTTATCTTTAAAATCATAAGAAAATGCCAACTGACCATTTAAACTTATATCAAAATAATCTTTATAAACTTCAAAGTCTTCATTTAGCTTAATCCAATCTAAAAGATTAACATTAAAAAATAAAGCATCTAATCGAATAAAACCATTGGCTTTGTCATAACTTAAATTAAAATCAAAATTCTCTCTTCTTAAATTAAAAATTTTTAAATTTCCTTTTGAATAATTTATTTGGAATCCTTGCTCAAGCAAAGAAAAATATTTTGTTTTAAATTCAAAAAAACTAAAATTAACATAACCATCCTCAAAGCCTTTTTTGAATTTCCCCTCAAAATAGAAAGTTGAATCTAAAATTCCATCATCAACTCTTTCAGACGGTAAATTAATTTCTAAATTTTTAACAGCACTAAAATCAACTACAGAGCTAAATAAAAAATCTTCATCTACGGTGCTTAAAGAAAAATTTTTAACTTTAAAATTCAACCAACTATGATTCTTGTTAAGCTTAATATTAATATTGATATTTTCTAAATTAATATTTAATCTGTAAAGATAGTTTATAATTTTATTTAAAATTATATTTTCATTGTCGTAGGCACTGTTAGAATTTAAATCATTCGATAAACTAAAATCGTTTATATCAAAATTTAAATTACTACCTTTAACATAAACATTTAAAATAATATTTTCATCACCTAAAATTAATTTAAACAGATTTAAATCTACCCTAACAACATCCATTAAGATTTTATCTTTTCCATCTAAGCTTAGTTCTAAACCGTCTATTTTAATAGATGATAAAAAATACGGTGAAATTTTATCATATTTAATCCTAAAGCCAAATTTGGATTCAAGATATTTGACAACAAAAAACTTTGCAGAATAAATTTGAACTTGAACAAATAGATTAATGGAAAAAATTATTAAAACAAAAACAAAAAATGGTAGAGTAAACAATAAAAATGTCTTATTTCTCAAAAACCCCAAATTCATACACTTATATACACTTATATATTGATAATTATTATTATATAATAATTATCAATAACCTAATTATTGGCATCAAAAGAAAGGAAGAAAAAATATTTGTGATCAAAATATTAAAAAACTTTTATTGCATAGAAGGAATTGATGGAAGCGGAAAAACAAGTATTACCAATAAACTAAAAACTCTTTGCAACGGTGAATCAAGGTATTATTTCACAAAAGAACCGTCAAACGGAATAATTGGAAAAATGATAAAAGAGCAACTAATGAATTTTGAAAATCCTTTAAAAGAATCTACATTTGCATATCTTTATGCAGCAGATCGACACGATCATTTATATAAAAAAGGTGGAATACTAGAAATTTTAAACACAAAAACCAAAAAAATAATAACTGATCGCTATTTATTCTCATCAATCGCCTATCAAGGAAATTTGGGATATGAATTAAATAAAGATTTTCCATTACCTGAAAAAGTATTTTTTATTGAAACAGACCCAAACATAGCTTATGAAAGGATCCAAAAAAATAGAACACAAAGTGATCTTTTTGAGCTTGAAAAATACAAAACTTTCGAACAAATTGCTCTTAAGTATTTAAAAATATTTAAAGAACTAGAAAAAAAAATTAATGTAATTTACATTAACAATTCAATAAAAGATAATTTAGATGAAACCGCAAGAAAAATTTTTAATCTAATAAAATTCTAATATAATTAATCATATGGTTAATTATATTTTTAAAAGTGCCACTTTCAAAATAAATTTAATTTTACTTCTTTTGGTATCAGTTTCAAAAATAAATGCATCCTCCAAATTTTATTATGCAGAACAATGGTATGTAATCTTTAATGCTCAAATGAAAAAAAAACCTGAAAACTACAAAAAAAATATATTTTTTCTTCAAAAAGCCTTGAAATATCCATTTGGGAATCCAAAATATTCACTAACTAAAATAGAAACAAAAGAGCAGTGGGAAAAATATAAACTTCTTTTCAAAATGCATGTAAATCTGCTCCTAGTTAAGCAAAATTTATATTTGGGGGATTTATTCGATACAAGAAATTTATATTTTTTCAAAACTCCAGAAAAAAATGGAATTATTCTCAATCTAGAAAAATCAAAAAAATTATATAAAATGGCTATTAACTACTACAATGAGGCGCTAAAATACCATAAAAAACTTGAAAATTACAAATCTGTTAAACTAGAAAACGACGGAATAACAAACTGGGAAAACGAATATAATAAAATTTCTCTTAAAGAGTTTGATTACTATGACATTATTAAAAAAGAATTGCTGAGAATTGACGAAACTAAAGCATTTTTTGAAAAAAGTTCAAACTATTATTAAAAAAATTCTCTACCTTCTTTGGAAAAAAAAATTTTATTTATATAATCCTTATTTAAAGAAAACTTAAAAACAAGATCTTTAAAATTATCTTTACTCAAGATACTATATTCTGAGAAAAGAGTTATTAACGCTCTTTCCGCTAAAAAGGGCAATTCTACAATATTTCTTAAAATTTCAGCTCTAAATTCACATGCTTTTTCATTATCTAAAGAATTTATAAAATTAGAATTTTCAACATCGGTGCTTAAAGCTACAATTTCATTTTCAAGGAATTTCTTATCTCCTTGTGAATACAGCAAAGCAAATGGCTTTAAAAAGGAAAAAAAATATTCTTTACCCACAAGATAATGATGCATTGAACATCTTGTAGCATAATTTGGATAAATAGCAGATTCAATTTTTTCATCACCACCAACAATAAACAAAGGATCAAAATAAGGAGCTGGGATTTCTTTGTTGTTGTAAAAATAATATCTATACGAAAAAAAAGATTCTTCCATGCAATCAATGTGCTCACAATAAGCTCCGAGTTTATAAATTTTATCTGAATATTCTACCAAAAGTTTAGCAGTATCATTAAAAGATTCTTTTCTAAAATTATAAAGCAATGTGGGTAATATAAATAAAATATTCTCATTTAACGAAATTTTATTTAAAACAAAAATTAAACGCTCATCATAAAAACATGCCTCATCAATAATAAAAGTACCACAACTAGGATTAGAGGCTATTAAGTTTTCAATATCAAAAGAGTTGCTGGCAAAACCAATCTCATCGATTTTATCTTTTCCACCACCTCTATATGGTATTACATTTTCTGGATAATCCTGAAACCTCCTCTTGTCGAAAAAATTTCTAATATAGAATACATTAACCCTACTCCTATTTCCTTTAATAACATTACCCAACACCTTGAAAGATTTTTTTCTTACAATAAGCGAATCTTTATAGATTTTTGCCGCATATTCTGTTTTCCCACTTCCCATGGGTCCAACTACAAGAATTAAATTTATTTTTACTTTAAAATCAAAATGGCTAATAGACACAATGTTACTTAATTTAGCATCTTCTTTATTAGCAAAGTCTAAACAAAAGCCCAAAAATCCTCCCTAAAGTAAATTCAAATTCAATTATACAAATAAAGAATAACAAAAAATATTAACATTAAAAACCTAAAAATTAATAATTGAGAATTCTATTAAAGTTATCATTCAAAAGAATAATAACTTTCAAAACAATCATCATCTAATAAAACTTTCTTTATTTTTAATTTATCCTGCTCATAAATTTCAATATAATTAAACTTTTTAGAACCATTAACTTTTCTATAAATTGAAACCAAACTTCCAACTACATAATTTTTAATTTCTACTAAATTAAATCCAAAATATTTTTTTTTACTTATCAAGCTTGATCTAATATCTAAAACAGAAATTTTTTCAAAAAATAAATTTAAAGCAGTGGGTAGGAAAAAATCTTTAATGTTAATCAAGAACAACTCCTTGATCCCAAGACTATTAAAATTGTAACCCAAATTGTTAAAAAGATTACACTTAAAAGCATGTAGAGCGAAAGTATAAACATCCCTTTTATCAGGATATTGAACCTCAATCATATCAACATAAGGGTAAACAGAATAATTTATTTTATAGCCAAGCAAGCCATTCTCATAATAAACTGGAGATTTGTCTTTAAAATAAATTTTATTAAAATAGCTGTTATTTAAACCAAATTTGTTATCAGAATCTAATATTCCTGAAAAAATACCTACTAAAACCCCATCTTTTAGTATGGCAATATTATTTTTATTATCAATACAATAAATTCCTGACAACCTTTTATAATCCTCTAAAAATTTAATCTTCATGCCAGGATCCTCTAAGAGATCATAAAACATTTTATATTCATTTATTGTCTCAGGAGGAAATTTTTTAAAAACCCTATAAGCTTCAACGGGATCCAAAAGTTTGTATTTTAAAAAATAAATGCCATGAATTCCATTAAATTCTTTAATTTTATCCTTAAGGAAAGAAAATAAAGAAACAGAATTGTCATAATTAAAATCTGAATTTCTAAATATATAATTAATATTTTCGGCTGTAAAGAAAAAATCTTCTTTTGATCTAATGGTATTAAAAATGCTAAAAAAAAACTTATCTTCTTTTAAAAACCACTTAAAAAATAAAAAATCATCACCATATAAGGAAAAAGCTTTAAATAAAATTTTTTTAAAATCATCTCCAAAACTTTCAAGTCTTCCAGAAGCTTCAAGTCTCATACAAATTAAATCTTTATCTATTTGTAATTCTTCATTTAAGTTTCCATACAAAGTAATAATTTCTTTATACATATTTTTATTATTATTTTGCCTTAAAATCAACGCAAAATAATAAGTGTATATTTCTTTAGGAGTCGTCACTTTAAAGTTATTAATATTAATTGCTTCTTTTAATAAATAAATTTTATCTATTAAGGCGATATCCTCTTTTAATGCAAGCTCATAAAGAGAGTCTGAAGATAGCAAGTTGAAATCGAGAGATCCATAAATTAAATCTTTTCCTTTTTGAAAATTAGAAAAATTTTTAGACTCATTGAAAAGAATACTTGAAATATCTTCATCTTCTTTAATTAAAACTGCATATAGGTGGTTTATAGAAATAAAAAGTATTAAGCCCATCTTTAAATAAAACATAAGCGCTTACCCTAACCTTTTTTATCTTCCCCCTCTACTTCTTTTGCAATAGACTCTACTGCAAATAGATCGCATTCATCTTTATTAACTTCAAAACCTAAGAGTTCCCTCACTTCTTTGTCTGTCAAAGTTTCCTTCAAAACAAGTTCTTTTGCAAGCTTAACAAGTTGATCCTTATGCTTTACAAGAATATCTGATGCCTCTTTTAAACATTCTTCAAGTATTCTTTTTACCTCTCTGTCAACTTTATCAGCGGTGTTCTCAGAATAAGCCTTAGCCTTTGAAAACTCTTTTGGAAGAAAAATGGGTGCTTCATCATCTACTAAAAATATTGGCCCAACTTCTTCACCCATACCCCACTCTGTAACCATTTTTTTAGCCAAGCTAGTAGCTTGCATTAAATCATTTTGAACGCCCGCTGTTGTAACACCTAAATTTATTTGCTCACTAGCATAACCACCATAGCATATCTTTATTTTATCAAGAATTTGATGCTTGTTTATTGAAAGTCTATCTTCCCTTGGAAGCGAAAATGCAACACCAAGTGCCCTGCCTCTTGGAATAATGGTAACCTTATGAAGTGGATCGGCGTGTTTAAGATAATAGTGAAGCAAAGCATGACCTGCCTCATGATAAGCCGTCTCAAGCTTTTGCCTATCAGTAATAGTCATAGATTTTTTTGCAACTCCCATCAATATTTTATCTCTGGCCTCTTCCATATCCTTCATTAAAATTTCATCTTGATTATTCCTTGCAGCTATTAAGGCCCCTTCATTAATTAAATTTGCAAGATCAGCACCACTAGCTCCAGGAGTAGCTCTTGCTATTACCTGCAAATTAATATCTTTTGAAAGCTTTGTTTTTGAAGAATGAATATTTAATATTGCCTCTCTTTCCTTAATATCAGGCAAAGAAACTGTTACTTGCCGATCAAATCGTCCAGGCCTAAGCAAAGCAGAGTCAAGAACATCAGGACGATTTGTAGCAGCCATAACAATTACATTAACATGCGTTCCAAATCCATCCATTTCAACCAATAGCTGATTAAGAGTTTGTTCTCTTTCATCATGCCCACCACCAAGCCCTGCGCCACGACTTCGACCAACAGCATCAAGCTCATCAATAAAAATAATGCATGGAGAATTTTTCCTAGCATTATCAAATAAATCTCTAACACGACTTGCTCCAACTCCAACAAACATTTCAACAAAATCTGAACCTGACATGTGGAAAAAACTAACTCCAGCCTCTCCAGCAACGGCTTTGGCAAGCAAAGTCTTGCCAGTACCCGGAGAGCCAACTAAAAGCACTCCTTTGGGAATTTTTGCACCTATTTTTTCAAATTTTTTGGGATTTTTAAGAAATTCAACAACTTCACGAAGCTCTTGCTTAACCTCTTCTTGACCAGCAACATCTTTAAAGGTGATTTTATTCTTCCCAGCCTCATACTTTTGAGCATTGCTCTTCCCAAAGGTAAAAACTTTTCCACCACCACCTTGAGTTTGACGAAATATAAAGAAAAAGAAAATAAAAAATAAAATCCATGGTAAAGTTTGTAATAAAACCCCAATCAAAGAAGCTTGACTTTTCCCTGAGCTAAGCTCAACTTTTTTATTTTTTAATTCTGCAAGCAGATTTATATCAAGATAAGGAATACTGGTAGAAAAATAAGATTTTGCAAAGTTAGAACCCTTGACAACAAATTGAATCAAATTTTTATCAATTATTACTACAGACTCAACTAGGCCATTGTCCAAATAATTCTGAAAAGTGCTATAAGGAACATTTTTATAGCTTTCCCCTCCCCTTATAAAATATGACATAAATATTGCTGAAATTAAAAAAATAACAACAAGCCCTAAAATCCAATTTTTATTCTTCTTTTTATTATTAGATTTGCCATTATTATTCATATTACTACTGCCATTCATTCCTTTAAAAGCCCTCCAATCAAAGATATACTAATTTTTTTAAGAATGCTTTTTTCACTCCATACTAAGTTTAAAGTATTTAAATCAATAATTCCAATTAACCTATTATCTAATGACAATAACATTAAATAAATCGGATTACACCTTATAAACTTAGAAAAAAATTTTTTTGCTTTAAATCTATCCTTAAAAAATTTATATCTAAACTCATAAGAACAACATTTTAACCTTGATACAGAAGCTGTATTGCACTCTAAACATTTTAGCAAAATCTTACCTAAAGATAAACTATGCCATTTGCCAACTTCTAAAATAAAATCAAAAGGTTTGTAAAATTTTTCATCCCTTTTAAAAATTAAATTAATTTTATTATGCCTTTTTTCTAAAAAAAAATCATTGGTTTTTAATAAAACATTATTTTTCTTTCTATGAATCTCTACTTTAAATGCTTCATTAAGAGCTTTATAGGAAACTTTAGCTACAATTCCTTCTGAATTTAAAATTTTAAAAATCAATCTAAACACCAAATATTTGGGAAAATTTAAAAAAGTTTTCAAATCAAAAGAATAATAGTATTTACCTTTCTCAACGGGGAAAAATTCATCTTTTTCAAAATAATCTACAAATTCCTTTGAAAATTCAGATATTCTTTTAAGACATTTTTGATACCCTTTAAAAATCTTCTCTATAGAAGGTAGTAAATTATTTCTAACCCTATTTCTTAGATATAAATCTTGAGCATTTGTACTATCAACAAAAAAACTAATATTATTCAAAGATAAAAAATTTTCAATTTCTAGTCTTGAAACCTCGAGTAAAGGTCTTATAATATTCCTATTCACACCAGGAATACCTGAAAGACCATCCAAAAAAGATCCTTGAAAAAATCTCATAATTATTGTCTCAATCTGATCGTTCTCGTTATGAGCAAGCGCAATATAATTTGCATCATTTTCTTTAAGAGCATTTTCTAAAGCATTATATCTACATTTCCTTGCAAGTTCTTCAATAGATATTCCTAACCTAACTGACTCACTTTTTATATCTATATCACATTTTTTAACTTGTAAAGCAATATTGTAAAGATCACAAAAACCCTTTACATGCTCTATCTCTTTATTTTGCTCATTATCAGATCTAATAAAATGAGCAAAATAAAATGCAACAATATTATTGCTCAAATAATATTTTAAATTCAATAATAAAGTTGTGGAATCGGCCCCTCCAGAAAAAGCAACAATAACCCGATTTTTATTTAAAGAATTTTTTTTATAAAATTTATCTATTTTAATTTGTATATTATCGTCTAAAAAATGCATTAAAAATTACTAGAATTGATTTTTTGAACCTTATTTTTAAAATTTGACTCGCTAATATCAACTAACTCATCACTTAAAAAATCATACAATTTCTCAAGCCTATCTATTTCATCCTTGCAAAATCTAGAAAGAACAAAACTCTTTATATCTCGCATAACATTGCTTCCAACCCCAATATAAAGCCTACTGTAATTAGAGCTTCCAAGAGCGCTTGAAATTGACTTGAGGCCATTATGAGTAGATGGACCACCTCGCTCTTTAAGTCTGCATTTTCCCAAGGGAAGATCAACATTGTCGAGAACCACTAACAAATTCTTTATACACATATAAAAATCTGAAAATATTGAAGGAAATAAAGATCCGCTTAGATTCATATAAGTCAATGGCTTAACCAAAATTACTCTTCCAGAAATCATTCTCAACTCTGAATATTCATATTTTTTTTTTCTCTTTAAAAAAAGGTCATTCTTAGAAATAATTTTATCTAAAAGAGAAAAGCCAACATTATGTCTAGTTAAAGAAAATTCTAATCCAGGGTTTCCTAATCCAAGTATCAACAACCCCATAAAATCACTTTATAGTAACAACTTCCAAATTCTCGTCATTTTCTGCAAGCTTAACATTAGAGGGTAACACAAGATCCTTAAGAAAAACACTATCCCCCTTGTTAACGGGAGTTAAATCAAGCTCTATAAATTCTGGCAAATCCAAAGGCAAAGATTTTACCCTAACCTGCTCTTTTAAGACAGTCAAAATTCCACCCTCTTTAACCCCAACAGAAGCCCCAATAAGCTTAATAGGAATATACTTTTCAAGCTCAACGCGCCTATCTACTTCATAAAAATCAATATGATAAATGAGCTTTCTTGCAACATTTTCGGCAACAGCTTTAACAAAAACACATCTTTCAAGCTTGCCGTCATCTAATATTAAAACAGTATTGTCCGTAAACTTTGCAAATTTTTTATTAAACTCACTGCTCTTGATTTTCAAGTGTGAAACATTATTACCCTGTCCGTAAACAACAGCCGGTATTTCATCTTTAGATCTTATTCTGCGAGCATTGGAAGATCCAAAGCTTGTTCTATATTTACAACTTAAAATCCTGCTATTTTCCACCAAAAAACTCCTAATGTAAAATACTGGGACGGAAGGATTCGAACCCTCGAATGACTGGACCAAAACCAGTTGACTTACCGCTTGTCGACGTCCCAAATACCTTAATACTTACAATTGACAAGCATACAAGATACAACACGCTTTGTCAACAATTATTTAAAAATCTAATTCAAGCTCAAGATCGGCTGGATTTTCTCTTATATATTCCTTAAAAATAGAAGTTTGCAAAGTTTTTCTAAAATCCTGACTAATAGGATGTACAATGTCTTTATACTCACCAACCCTGGTCCTTCTGTTAGGCATAGCAATAAATACTCCCTTTTGCCCTTTAATAACTCTAATATTGTGAAGAACTAAGCAATTATCAAAAGTAACTGCAACATATGCTAATAATTTAGAACCAGAATTTTTACTTTCAACTTTCTTAATCCTTATGTCTGTAATATCCACTTATAAGCCTCCCGCAAAAAGTACATACCTTAAATCTAAAATATTTTCTATTTTTTGTAAACCTATTTTTATGATATTTTTAGTTTTTTTAATTAAACAGCAATTAAGGATAAATGATAATTCCTTTGGACCATATTTTTTCAAGTTCGTAGTATTCTCTAGACTTTTCGCTCATTAAATGAATTACTAAATTTCCACCCGAAACAACAGTCCAGTCATAAACCAACCCTTTCCCTTGAAAGTTAAGATTAATTTTTCTTTCTTTAAAGAATTTAACTATCTTATCATGATACAAAGCTTCCATTTGTTTAAATGATACAAAAGTAGCTATTATAAAAAAATCAGTCCAATTGCAAATATTGCTAACATTAATACCTATAACGTCAATTCCATTAAAATTGCTTATTATTTTGCATAAAGTATTAATATCATTTACTTCTAACATATCTTCCATCAAAATCATCTCCTAAAACAACTATTACATCGGGATTAATATCAAGATTATCAAGCTCTAATAATCTTTTAGTTTGAACTTCAGAAATTGGCTTAATATTTGTAGCTTTAATTACCTCGCCAACTCTAACAGCCATTTCTAAATTATCCGAATTATTTATAATCAAGGTATTTTTATAAGAATTTTTATCTGCATTGCCAAATTTTAAAACTTTAAATTTTAAAGAATTAAAAATATTTGCTGTTTTTTTTGCAAGTCCAGCAACTTCTGTTCCATTTAAAACAACAATCTTTACTATCTCTTCTGCGCCTTCATTAATCAACTCTTTATTCAATTTATCCACCGATTCTTTTAAAATAGCGCCCCCATAATAAGGAAAAACAACTTTTATCAAATTATTATCATTATCCTTAAAAATCTCTTCTTGACCTTTAATATTAATAGAAATAATTTTATCATTATTAATTTTATAATTTTTAACAATATACTTAAAAACAACCTCTGAAAGATTAGTATCTATCATGGAATATATTTTGAAAAAATTGTCATTTTCAATACCAAAATCTGAAATTTGAAAAAGAAGTTTTTTAAAAAATTCTTTAAAAAACTCGACTCTCTCTTCAAACTGATTAACATCATTAAAATATCTTAAATAATCATAAGCTTTATCACCATCAAAATTAGAAGTGCCAGAGGGTATTAAAATAGAATCCTCAAAGTTATAAACTTTTACTGGATTTTTAACAAGAAGTCTAACCCCCCCCAAGTAATCAATAAGTTTAACAAAATTTTCTTTTTGAAAACGAATATAATAATCTGATTCATGAGATAATTGTGTATAAATTTTAGACAAAAACTTAGTAAAAGAATTTTTTTTATAAAGATCTTTAAACCAAGATATATTGCCTTTTAAATCTTCATATCCAGTATGAATTGGAATATCTAAAAAACCAAGATTTCCTGTTTTTATATTAATAAAAATTTCTTGCATGCTTACAAGGTTTTTATTAAGATCTTCTACTAAAAACAAAAAACTAATATTGTTCTTTGTATTAAGCTCGAAGTAAACTAACTCTTTTTTAGAGCTTCTAATAAAAAAAATTACTACACTCGCTATTATTAAAACGATTAAAACTAAAAAAATTAAATCCTTTCGCAAATATTTACCTTTTTAACATATAAATTATTATCTTTAATGTATTTTAACACACTATAAGGTAGTAAATAGCTAACAGGAAATCCATTTGCAATTCTATTTCTAATCTCTGATGAGGAGATTGGTATTATTTTATTATCTATATAAATATGCTTAAAAGAACTTTTTAGCCTCTCTTTGTAGATCCTGTGAGCAACAACAAGATCAACAGAACTTACAATACTTTGGGGATCTTTCCATGAATCAAAATTTTGAAAAAGATCATCGCCAATGACCAAAAAAAGTTTATCGTTTTTATATTTTTTTTTAACACAGGAAATAGTATCAACGGTATAAGTTATGCCACCATTTATTATGTCACAATCATCTATTAACATTTTATCTTCATTCTCTAATGCAAGCTTTAGCATATCTATTCTATTTTGAACACTAACATCCTCACTAATCAATTTATGAGCAGGATTACAAGTGGGAATAAAGATTACCTTATCAATATTTAATAAAAACTCTATCTCTTTGGCCAAAAAAATATGCCCAATATGAATTGGATTATAAGTGCCCCCTAATATTGCAATTCTCATTAATTATTTTTCCCTAAATTAAAAAAATTTGGCATACAAAAACCAAGTCCTAAAAACAAAAAAGCCCACAATAAAAATCAATTTTACTAAAAAGCTTTAGCCAAAATAAAAAATTCTTTAATAAGTTCATCAATCCCTCTATTCTCATAAATAGAGATACCGATAATCTTTTCTTTTCCCAGGGTCTTCATCAAGCAATTAAAATTTTTCTCAGAACTGTCCAAATCAAGCTTATTGGCAATAATAATTTTTTTTTTATTAAAAAGCTTATAGCTATAAGATTTTAATTCATTCAAAAGAATGTTATATGATTCTAAAAAATTTGCTTCAGAAATATCAATTACTAAAGCTAAAATTTTAGTTTTAGTAATATGTTTTAAAAATTTAGTCCCAAGTCCTACTCCAAAGCTAGCACCTTTAATTATTCCCGGAATATCTGCAATGATTAAATCATCATAAGAATATCTAAGTACACCAAGATGGGGAATCTTTGTTGTAAAAGGATAATTTGCGACCCTAGATTTTGCTGAAGTTATTCTATTAAGAAGAGAAGATTTGCCAGCATTGGGAAGTCCAACAAGTCCAATATCCGCCACCAAAGAAAGTTCAAGACGAACATTCAAGCTATTGCCTGATTCTCCGGGTTGAGCAAACCTTGGCGTCCTTCTAATTGAAGTTTTAAAATTCCAATTACCAAGACCACCTCTGCCACCTTTTAAAATAACAAATTCGTCATTTAATTTTTCAAGTCTACACAAAAGAGTTTCGTCGTTTTCATTATAAATGTCCGTATTTGGGGGAACAAAAAGAATTAAATCTTTCCCATTAGCTCCGCTTCTCTTGAAACCCATTCCAGGTCTACCATTTTTGGCACAAAGCACATGGCCATTTTTATAAGAAGATAAAGTGCGAAGATTTTCTTTCACCTTGAAAATTACACTCCCACCGCTCCCGCCATTTCCACCATCCGGACCACCCTTTGCATTAAACTTTTCTCGCAAAAAAGAAACACACCCAGAACCGCCATTGCCCGAAATTACCGTTATACTTACAGAGTCTTTAAAGTTATACAAACTTTCTCCAATTTTTCAATTTAAGCCAAATATTATTTACATGCTAAATAATATTTACATATTTTCTTCCCTTTAAAGTTTTAAACTCTACCTTGCCAGATGAAAGCGCAAATATTGTATAGTCTCTTCCAAGGCCGACGTTTTTACCCTTATGAAATTTTGTACCTCTTTGTCTAACAATTATTTCCCCAGCCTTAACAAACTGGCCACCACTTCTTTTAACTCCAAGTCGTTTAGATATAGAATCTCGTCCATTTTTTGAACTACCACCACTTTTACTTGTTGCCATTAATTTTCCTCCAAAACTAATTTAATATCATTAGGATATTCAAAGCACAAATCATTTATGCCTCTAATTAAAAATCTACTATAATAAAACAGACTTTCTTTGTTCAAATCCTTAAAAAAGGGCTTAAATTCTAAATAACCTCTTTTTGAATTTTTTACAATAAAAGCCTCGCCCTCAAGATCAAGAACGCTGAAAAAGGTTCTCAAAATAAAAGAAAAAGAAGAGCAGACAACATTAACATTATTCTTACTTATGGCATGACCATTAGCTAAAAGATAAATGATTACATCGTCTTTTACTTTTACTAAAACATTAATCAATAAACTTAAAAAACTATTTCATCAACCAAAATATAAGAATAGGTTTGTCTGTGTCCAACTTTTCGCTCACTTGATTTTCTTCTTCTATATCTGTAAGAAACAACCTTTTTATCTTTTTTATCTTCTTTATAGGTACATCTAATAAGAGAATTTGCAACATAGGGCTTTCCTATTTTAATCTCTCCATCTTTATTGATAAGTAAAACACTATTAAATTCCAGCTTATCTTTTTCAATAGGAGAAATTTTATCTATTTTTAAAAATTCACCCTCAATAGCCTTATATTGCTTTCCATTTATTTCTACCAATGCATACATTACATTACCTCAACTAAACATTGTAAATTTAATAAAAAAGAAAAGTCAAGCATTAAGTTAATTGTACCTTACAAGAGAATTAACCTCATAGTCTTCAAGAATGCGTCTACCATTAATACCACAAAGCTCAATAAAACAAAAAATATCCTTAACCCTGCCCCCGGCTCTCTCTAGTAAAATTGCAGACGACTTTAAAGTTCCACCAGTAGCCAATATATCATCTATTAAAAGAATATTGGAATACATTCTAACATCATCTTTGTGTACTTCTATTTTCCCAAAGCCATATTCAAGCTCATACTCTTCGCCAAAAACCTCTCTGGGCAATTTACCCTCTTTTCGAATTAAAACAAGAGGAAGTTGCATTTTTAAAGACAAAGGAGCACCTATTAAATACCCCCTGGACTCAACAACAGCAATGCAATCAATCTTTTTAAGATTATAAAAAGAATATGCCTCATTTATTAATGAAGCATAAACTTCGGGTTTTAACAAAACACTAGTAATATCGTAAAAAAGAACACCCTTTTTAGGAAAATCGGGTACTTTTGCAATAAACTTATCATAATACTCTGTTTTATTTTTCATAACCTACTTATCCCATCTATATGTTTGTGTATTTTTCAAAATAGTAAAACCAAAAGCCAAATTTACTTTTTTAAAGGAGGCGCTGGAACAAGATTAACTAAGTCTACTTTTGGTATTTCATCAGCTTCGGCTCTTGTCCAAATTTTACTTCTGCCAAAAATCCAAACTTTCCCCCTGGTGATAAGATTCCCAGTTTTACTGTCAACGCTCATCTCAGAATTATAAATTTTACCGTTTTTAGGATCTATTATTTTGCCTCTATCCCATTTTTTAGAAGAAGGAGAATACTTAAGACCCCACATAAAATCAAGACCCTCTATTGCAAGATTTTCAAACCCAACCACAGTATCTCCTGAGGGATTTTCGGCATTATATTTTTTACCATCTTTTATTATGGTTAAAATTCGCCCATAAACTTCTCCATTATATTTATAAACATAAATAATAGAATTTTTTATATTGCTCACATCATTATAACCAACCCAATACCCTAAAACTTCGTTTCTAGAATCAAGGTTTTCAGCCTTATTAATAATTTCCTTTTCATTTGTATTTTCTAAATTTGCAAATAAAAACATTGCAAAACAAAAAAAAAGAAAAAACTTTGACAAAATCTTGTTCATCAAATCTCCTTAAAACTAATAATTCTAAATAATAGCTCTTTTTTTAAATTACTCATTTAAGATGGCTAATTTAAAAATTAGTCGCAAACATCATTATACAACTTATTCTATAATTTTGATTATCAAGATAAAAATCTAAACAAAAACTAGATAAAAAAATACAAAATTAAGCAAAAACAATAGGTCAATTAATTGTTATATAAGATAATTAATGCTAGTATTAATAAAGTTAATTGTCTTTAAGGATTTGATCGTGGTAAGAGGAATTTATACAGCTGCTAGCGGAATGATGGCAGAAAGACACAAGCTTGACGTAGTGTCAAATAATTTAGCAAATATAGATCTCATTGGATACAAAAAAGATTTATCCATTCAAAAAGCATTTCCAGAAATGCTAATAAGAAGACTAAACGATGATGGCCTTTATAAATTTCCCAAAGGACATCTTGAAACAGCTCCTATTGTAGGTAAACTGGGAACAGGAGTTGAAGAAAATGAAATATATACACTATTTGAACAAGGCCCATTAAAAACTACTAGCAACCCATTAGATTTAGCGCTAACTGATCAAGGATTTTTTGTAATACAAACTTCAGATGGAGAGAGATATACAAGAAATGGTTCTTTTACTATTGGGAAAGAGGGAATCCTTGTTACAAAGAGCGGATTTCCTGTTCTAGGAGAAAAAGGATATATATATCTTAAAAAGAATAATTTTAAAATAACACCTCAAGGACAAATCTTCCACAATTCAAGCTTTGAATCAAACCCTAAAAGACTTGTTAGCGAGCATGAAAATTCTTGGGAAAATTATGAGCTGCTTGATACAATCAGAATTGTAAATTTTGAAAATCCCAGATTTCTCAAAAAACAGGGAAATTCTTTATGGGTTGACACAAAAACATCTGGCAAGGCACAAGAAATTGATATATCATTAAGGCCTAAAATAGAAACAGGGGCACTTGAAGCTTCCAATGTTAATGCTGTGAAAGAAATGGTTTTAATGATTGAAATCAACAGAGCTTACGAAGCTAATCAAAAAACAATACAAACTGAAGACAGCCTTTTAGGGAAGTTAATAAATGAAATTGGAAAATATTAAGGAGCATGTTTTATGATGAGAGCATTATGGACAGCAGCAAGTGGAATGACTGCACAACAATACAATGTAGACACAATTGCCAATAATCTTTCAAATGTAAATACTACAGGATTTAAAAAAATAAGAGCAGAATTTGAAGATTTGATTTATCAAACCCAAAACAGAGCAGGAACTCCTGCAACTGAAAATACTTTAAGGCCGCTCGGGAATCAAGTTGGCCACGGAACAAAAATCGCTGCTACTCAGAGAATATTTGAACAAGGAAAAATGCAATCCACCAATTTACTCACTGATGTTGCTATTGAAGGAGATGGATTTTACAAAATTCTTCTGCCTGATGGAACTTATGCATATACTAGAGATGGATCATTTAAAATCGATTCTAATCGAGAACTTGTAACAAGCCAAGGATACAAGGTATTGCCCAATATATTCTTCCCAGAAGAATATATCCAAAACTCAATTACAATATCTGAACAAGGAATAGTATCGGTAAAAATTGATAACAGCAACGAACCAATAGAACTTGGACAAATTGAAATCTCAAGATTTGTTAATCCTGCAGGACTAAGTGCCATTGGTAGCAATTTATTCAAAGAAACAGCCGGATCAGGCCAAGAAATAACAGGAATACCAGGAAGTGAAGGCATGGGAATACTAAGACAAGGTATTCTTGAGATGTCAAATGTATCTATTGCTGAAGAAATGGTAACAATGATAGTAGCTCAAAGGGCTTATGAAATAAACTCAAAGGCTATTCAAACTTCTGACAATATGTTAGGAATTGCAAATAATTTAAAAAGGCAATAAAATAAAAAAAAAATTATTTATTGTTATTTTATTTTTCACAACAAGCTCAATTATAAGCGCTGCTCATGATTTGTGCTTCAATATTACTCCTAGTAAAGCATATTTCTTTTCAAAAAAGTATTCAAAAATATGCAACAATCAAAGCTTATCAAAAATATATATCCCGCCACATTTAACTAAAAAATCAATAATTTTTGAAATGATTTATTACATCACAAAAAATTTATCAAATGAAAATATCTATATACTTCAATTCAGCTTTGATGAATCTGAAATAAACATAGACGACAAATTTTTCAAAAAAATAAAATTTAAAGTAAAAAGCAATAATTCATACAAAAATATTCCAATTCAAAAAACTCTGGTTTATTATGCAAAAAACTTTGAAAGTTACAAAAGACATAATTACGTTAATATGTATATTGATATAATTGAGCCCATTGTATTTGCAAAAGAAAATCTAAAAAAAAATGAAATCCTTAATGAACATAACATCTACTTTAAATATAAAATTAACACAATAAGGATAAATGATGTTCTCAGTCTAAATGAATTAAACAACAGTAAATATAAAGTTATACGCAAAACAAGCAAAAATGAAGAGATAAGATTAAATAAAGTACAAAAAGAATAATGTTTTATTTTATCGTCCTCAATCTAAAAATCATTAATTTTAATCTGTCTTAGTAAAAACAATATTCAACAAATCAAGAATTAATTAGCGATTTACCTAAAAAAGTTTCATTAATTGCAATAATTGATATAAAATAGTAAATATTAAGGAAATGAAATAAATAGAGTAAAGAATGAACAAACTAATGTTAATGTTAATTGCATTTGCAACAACAAATCTATTCGCCCAGGCAAACAAAGCTTCAACAGAACCAAAAGCAGAACAATCACTTAACGACAAGTTGTCTGAAAGCGTAAAATTAAAAGAAATTGCAAATATTTGTCCCACAAGCACAAATTTTTTAACAGGCATTGGAATAGTAGTAGGTCTTGCCGGAAAGGGAGACTCTTTAAAACAAAAAGACCTTATAAATAAAATTTTAGAAGAAAACAATACAATAGGTGAAATAAGCCCTAATAGCATAGAAAGTAAAAATATTGCACTAGTAAGTGTAAGCCTCCAAGTAAAAGGTAATACAATCAAGGGCTCAAAACATAAAGCTCGTATTGCATCAATATTAGACTCAAAAGATTTAACAAATGGAATACTTTTAAAAACAAATCTTAAAAATAAAGAGGGAGAAATAATAGCAATTGCATCAGGAATTATAAAGACCAATGGCAAATTAAAAGGATCTGAATACACCCTGGATATTATAATAATAAATGAAAATCAAAATGCTAGCTACAGCTATAACATAATTCTTGAAAAAGGAAATTATACATTAATAAATAGACTTCATAAAATATTAACCTCTAAAAAAATCAACAACAAAATTAAATCAGATAGCATAATAGAAATAGAAGCAAAAAACATGAGCCTATTGGAAGAGATTGAGAATATTAAAATAGAAACTAATCCTAAGGTACTAATAGACAAAAAAAATGGTATTATCCTAGCAAGTGAAAATGCCAAAATAGGAACTTTTACATTTTCTATTGAAAAAGACGATCAAACTATTCTAAGTAGCAAAAATAAAACAACAATTCAAGTAAACTCAATGAAATTAAACGAATTCATATTGAAAAATTCCAACAACCTTAGCAATAAAGAATTAATTCAAATAATTCAAGCCGCAAAAAAAATCAATAAATTAGATGGAGAACTTATCTTGGAGGAAATTAATGGAAACTAAAATTAATTCACAAAATCTAAAATTTAAAAATCAAATAAATAATTTTAAAAATCCCGTAGAAATAAAAAAATCTTTTAAAAAAAACGAAGAACTTCGAAAAGCTTCTTTAGAATTTGAGGCTATATTTATCAAGCAAATGCTTGAAAGCATGAAAAAAACTCTTAACAAAAATCAAAATCTGCTAAGCGGAGGCCAAGTAGAAGAAATTTTTGAAGATATGCTTTACGAACAAAGAGCAAAACAAATGGCACAATCTCAAAGCTTTGGAATTGCCAATTTGATTTACAATCAATTACAAAAAGATAAATAATAAATAATTCTAAAAACATCTCCCCCCAACTTAAAATTATATCCAATTTAATTTTAAGATAGTCTTAAACTAAATTGGCACAATTTTTGCATGCAGGTTAAGTAGTAAAAAGTTAATCACAATATTCAAGAAAGGGGAGAAAAATATACGACTATGAATATATTTAGCAATGAGGATTTAAACATATATTTAAAATCGGTAAGAGAACACAAGTTGATTACTCACGAAGAAGAAATTAAACTTGCAGGCCAAATACAAAGAGGCAACGCACAGGCAAAAAACAAGATGATAAACGCAAATTTGCGACTTGTTTTAAAAATAATAAAAAGATATGCGGGCAAAGGACTAAAAATTGAAGACTTAATACAAGAAGGCAACTTAGGATTAATAAGAGCTGCTGAAAAATATGATCCGAATAAAAACACTAAATTTTCAACTTATGCATCATTTTGGATCAAGCAATCGCTACAAAGAGCATTAAATACTAAAACTAGATTGGTAAAAGTCCCATACAGAAAAGAAAATCTAATACTACAAATAAACAAATATTTAACAGAAGAAGAAAAATCGCCCAAAAAAGAAGAAATAATGAAAAGATTTAATCTATCTCCTGCTCAGTATATAAAAATTATTCCTTATCTTGAAAAAGAATATTCGCTAGATAAAGAAATAGAGGGATCTGAAAATTCAACACTCTTGAATCTATACGAGGACAATTCTTTTAACCCTGAAATTACTCTTGAACAAGACTCAACTATAAAACATTTGAATTATGTACTTGAAACAAAATTAAATGAAAAGGAAAGATATATAATTAAAAAAAGATATAACCTAGACAATAATCCTAAAAAAAGCACCTTAAAAGACATTTCAACAGAACTTGGGATATCATCAGAAACTGTAAGACAAATTGAAAAAAGAGTTCTTAAAAAACTAAAAGAAGAGATAAATTAACATTGACATTCATGGCATGTTCTGATCTACTTTTAAGTCAGTGGTCATGAATGTTTATATTTTATATTAAAAAAAACAAATTTATTATTGTAATTTTTATTATTATTGCTATTGCAATAACTCAAGCATTTGCAAGTTTTTTATATTTTAACGACAATTTAAAGGTTGTAAATGCACCACTTAAAGATAGGCTTCAAAAAACACAAAAAGACAGCTTAATAATAAATAACAAAGAAAATAAAAAATCCAGAATAAAGCCCAAGTTTTACTTAATCATCGATGACGTAGGTTATGATGAATTTATGTTAGAACAATTTATAAAACTTAATTTTGAAATAAATTATGCCATTATTCCATTTCTACCAAAATCAATGAATTTATACAAAAAGCTAAAAAATAATAACAAAACAATAATAATACATTTCCCAATGCAATCAAAACATAGAAACTCAATAGAAAAATTTCATATAAACATAAAAGATAAAAAGGAAGAAATACACAAAAAAATCGAAAAAACATTTAAAATGTATCCTGATGCAAAAATAATGAATAATCACATGGGTAGCTTAATAACTTCAAATAAAGATTTAATGAAAATCATTTTAATAAAGCTTAAAGAGATTGATAGATATTTTTTCGACAGCGTAACTATTGCAGGAAGCGTACCAGAAATAATAGGTAAAGAAATTGGAGTTAGAGTAGAAAAAAGAGATGTATTTCTTGATAACAAAGACACAGAAGAGTCCGTACTCAAGGAACTTGAAAAAGCAAAAAATATTGCTAGAAAACATGGAATAGTAAAAGTAATCGGACATATTTGGTCTAAAAACACACTAAAAGTCCTAGAAAAAGAAGGACCTAATTTAAACCAGGAATTTAAATTTGACAACTTATTAAATCTTTACGAGGAAACAATCAGATGAAAGTACTTGGAATAGAAACCTCTTGTGACGACTGTTGCATAGCTGTAGTAGAAAACGGCATTCGTATTTTAAGCAATATAAAATTAAATCAAAAAGAACATAAAAAATATTACGGAGTAGTACCCGAAATTGCCTCAAGACTTCATACTGAAGCTATTATGTCTGTTTGTATAGACGCACTAAAAAAGGCAAATACTAAAATATCTGAAATTGACTTAATAGCTGTAACATCTAGACCTGGACTTATTGGATCTTTAATAGTTGGATTAAACTTTGCCAAAGGTTTGGCAATTTCATTAAAAAAACCTATTATTTGCATTGACCACATCTTAGCCCATCTTTACGCTCCTTTAATGAGCTCAAAAATAGAATATCCATTTATATCATTATTATTAAGCGGTGGACATACATTGATTGCTAAACAAAAAAATTTCGATGATGTTGAAATACTTGGAAAAACTCTAGATGATTCTTGTGGGGAAGCTTTTGACAAAGTAGCAAAGCATTATAATATGGGATTTCCAGGAGGTCCAAACATCGAACAAATATCTAAAAATGGAGATGAAAACACATTTAAATTTCCAGTTACCACCTTTAGAAAAAAAGAAAACTGGTATGATTTTTCATACTCTGGACTAAAAACAGCCTGCATACATCAACTCGAAAAATTCAAAAGCAAAGATAATCCAACAACAAAAAATAATATAGCTGCAAGCTTCCAAAAAGCTGCCTTTGAAAATCTAATTATCCCACTAAAAAGAGCAATCAAAGATACTCAAATCAACAGATTGGTAATAGCAGGCGGTGTTGCAAGCAATTTATACTTAAGAGAAAAAATAAATAAATTAAAAATACAAACTTACTACCCTCCTCTTGATCTTTGCACAGATAATGGAGCAATGATTGCGGGGCTTGGATTTAATATGTATTTAAAATACGGAGAAAGTCCAATCGAAACTGATGCAAATTCAAGAATAGAAAATTATAAAAACCAATACAAGGGAAGAAAATAGTGAAAAGAATTTTAGCAATGCATGATATTTCAAGTATGGGAAGAACATCTCTAACAATATGTATACCGGTAATATCTTCGTTTAATATGCAAGTATGCCCTTTTGTAACAGCTGTCCTTTCTGCTTCTACAGCTTATAAAAAATTTGAAATAGTTGATTTAACTGATCATTTGGAAAAATTTATCAAGATATGGAAAGAGCAAAATGAACATTTTGACATACTCTATACGGGATTTCTAGGAAGCGAAACACAACAAATAACAATAGAAAAAATAATTAAATTAATAAAATTTGAAAAAATTGTAATTGACCCTGTATTTGCTGACAATGGGAAAATTTACTCTATATTTGATAATAAAATAATTAGTGGCTTTAGAAAAATCATAAAGTATGCAAACATAATAACACCCAATATCACAGAACTTGAAATGCTAAGTAAAAGCTCACAACTTAACAACAAAGATGATATTATAAAAGCAATATTAAATCTTGATACAAAAGGAGTAGTAGTTGTTACAAGCGTCAAAAAAGGAGATCTTTTAGGAAACATTTGCTACAATCCTAAAAACAAAGAATACTCAGAGTTTTTTTTAGAAAAATTAGAGCAAAATTTCAGTGGAACGGGAGATTTATTTACTAGTTTGCTTATAGGATACTTGGAAAAATTCGAAATGGAACAGGCCCTGGAAAAAACAACAAAAGCTATTCACTTAATAATAAAAGATTCAATTAAAGAAAATGCTTTAAAAAAAGAAGGGGTTCGGATTGAAAAATTTTTAAAAAATACATTTTGAATTTAAATTTCATTAAATTCAATTTAAAAGATTTAATAGATTTTTTGTACTAAAAAATCTATTAAAAAGCAAATGCTTTATTGTTTTTATGGATAAATAAATATATGTCAAACAAAAAAAGAATATTTTTTACAGGGGGGGGGACTGGAGGCCACGTATTTCCAGGAATATCTATAATACAAAAATTAAAAGAATTGGACAATGAAATTGAATTTTTTTGGATAGGCAAAAAAAAATCTATAGAAGAAAAATTGATAAAAGAACAAAATAATATTAAATTTATTCCGGTTCCATGCGGGAAACTTAGACGTTATTTTTCTTTTCAAAATTTTACTGACTTTTTTAAAGTAATACTTGGAATAATAAAAAGCTTCTACATTTTAAAAAAATATAAACCTCAGATTGTCTATGCAACTGGGGGATTTGTCTCAACTCCTACAATTATTGCATCTAGTTTGTTAAAAATAAAAAGAATAACCCATGAAATGGATTTGGATCCTGGGCTTGCAACAAAAATTAATGCTAAATTCGCAAATAAAATATACACAAGCTTCAAAGAAAGTGAAAAATACTTTAAAAACCATAAAAACATTATTTACACAGGATCTCCTATAAGAAAAGAATTCTTAACTCCAAATCCCAAAATCATCAAACAATTAACTCAAAACACTAACAAACCAATTGTTAGCATACTTGGGGGATCTCTTGGTGCTAATGTTTTAAACAACCTTGCACTCTTTATTAAAAAGGATTCTGAAATCTACTTCATCCATCAATCAGGGAAAAACTTAAATGGCCTGAGAGAAGACAATTACCTGAGAAGACAATTTTTTAACGCAGAAGAAATGGCAAGCATAGTTAAATTTTCCAATATAATAATAAGCAGAGCTGGAGCTGGAGCAATAAAGGAATTTGCAAATGCTTGCACATGTGTAATTTTGATTCCATTTAAAAAAGGCTCTAGAGGAGATCAAATTAAAAATGCAAAATTACTAAAAAATCAAAATGCTTGCATTTATATAGATGAAGATGAAATTTTAAATACAAATATTTTGAAAGTTATAAAAGAAACTTTAAATGATAGAGAAAAAATCAACTCTCTAAAAGAAAACATCAAGAAATTCAACAATAAGCATTCTTCAACTTTAATAGCCAAATTACTAATAGAAGATATTAAGGAGACAAAATCTAAATGATAGTAAACGATCCTATAAAAATAACCGGAATAGTGGACATACTAATAATAATAATTTTCACATCTTTAGGATTTAGAGGATTTTTAAGAGGATTTATTAAAGAAATTAGCGGATTTGCCGAAGTTTTTGTTTTAATAATCCTGCTTTATAAAAAAACTGAAGAGTTTAGAATGTTGGTTAAACCTATTGTTGAGCTGTCCTACATCCAAGCACTTCTTGTATTTTTTCTGCTCATACATATAGGATTTTTAATACTACAATCCTTAATAGAATCAATAATGAGCCAACTTAAATTAGTATTCTTCAACAGAATGCTAGGCTTAGTGCTTGGTCTACTTGAAGCTTTTGGAATAATTGCAATCGTGGTTTACATAATACACTCACAACAAATATTTAAGCCTGAATATTTCCTAAAAGAAAGTAAACTCCTTGATTATTTAAACCCTGGAATAAGCTATCTCTTTAAAATCTCAAAAACAAAATAAGGAACCAATAATGACAATACTTCCAAAGATTGCCAAAGACATAATAAAAGCATATGATCAAAAAATATTACCAAATGCAATTCTTTTACTAGGAGAAAAGTTTTCATCAAAAAAGGTCAGCGCAATTGAGCTTGCAAAAAAAATATTAAACGAAAAAAACTTAACAAACCCTAATTTGCTCATTTTTGCAAATCTCGATACAATAGAAGCAAAAGCGCATCTTTCTACGAATTCGTATAAAATAGTAAATAAATACCTAGAATACATTAAAACTGTAATTTTTACCAAATGTTATTTCAGTAATGAAAAAAATTTGAAAAAAATAGAAAAAAATATCAACTACATTAATTCTGTTTATTATAAAAAAGAATATAATATAAACATAAAAAATGAGCTTATAAAAAATATAGAAAATATAAACAAAGAACTAAATCGTAATATTACTGTTTATGATGTAAAAAAAATTCAAACTTGGATTTTTTCTGAAAAAGAAAAACCAAAGGTAATCTACATAAACGAAATCGAAAACTTATCATTTAATGTACACAACTCACTTTTAAAAATACTAGAAGAGCCTCCTTTAAATATTTACTTTATCTTAGCAGCAAGAAATAAAAACAAAATACCAAAAACAATACTTTCAAGACTTAGAATCTATAATTTCACAAAACCAGAAAAAAGATTGGGAATTCAAATATTCAAAGAAAGCTTTCTAACAAACAAAGACATAACAATTGAGGAGTATTTCGCCTCATTTTACGAAGAAGAAAGCAAAAAAATAAAAAAAGAATTAATAAAAATTTTAAATATAATAAAAGAAAAAAAATCCATATTTAATCTTGAAGAAATCGACTTTATAAAAGATGATCAGAGCTTTAAAATATTTTTAAACGAACTTACAATTAACATTAGAAAAGATTTTTTAGAAAAAAAGATAGATATTAATCAATATCTCAAATACACAGAACATTTGAAAAATATTTATAAATATCGCCCTTATAATCAAAATAAAAAATTAATAATAGAAAACTTGATGCTAAATTACGAGGAGATATGAATAATTTTTTTAAAAAAGCTTTAACAAAACTAAACAAATTATCTAATGAACAAAAAACTAAATTTATTGAACAAATTTACAAAAAAATAGAAATATATGACGGAATATTCGCATCAATTAATGAAGGAATCATTGTCCTTGACAAACAAAACAACATAATCTATTCAAATAAGATTTTATACCAAATTCTAGCTTTAACAGCTAAATCAAAAATAGAAATTCTTGATGATATTCAAATTCCAATCTTAATAAATTTAATAAAAGAAATAGTTAGAACAGAAGATAAAATAATAGGATTAGAAGTCCCAATCTCAAACAATATATATATTAAAATTTCATTTATGCCTTATGTAAAAGAAAAAAAACTTGAAGGCAACATTATTTTGATAGAAGACATTAAAGAGAAAAAAAAGAAAGAGGAAATGTTTAGAAGAGTTGAAGCTTTAGCCTCTTTTACAAGGCATGCAAGAAATATTGCTCATGAAATCAAAAACCCACTTGGAGCAATCGATATAAATTTACAACTGCTAAAAAAGGAAATTAAAAAACAAAAAATAAAAAATGGTAAAGCTGAAAATTATTTCAAAGTAATAAAAGAAGAAATAAACAGAGTAGATAAAATAGTAACAGAATTTTTATTAACTGTAAGACCAATAAAAATTAACTTACAAGAAAAAGATATTAAACAAGTAATAAACAGTGTATATGAATTGTTAAATCCCGAATTAGAAAACAAAAACATAAAACTACTACTTAATTTAAATAAAATAAGCAATATCCTTGTTGATGAGAAACTATTAAAACAAGTTATTATAAATATAGTTAAAAATGCAGAAGAAGCACTGCTTGAAACAAAAAAAGAAATAAAAAAAATAGAAATTTTTCTTTTAGAAAAAGACAATAAAATACATATCAACATAAAAGATAATGGAATCGGAATAAAAGATGAAGTAAAAGAGGAAATATTTAAACCTCAATTTAGCACAAAAGAAAAAGGAAGTGGAATAGGACTTACTATTTCTTATAAAATAATAAAAGAGCTTGGGGGTGAAATTTTTGCAGAAAGCAAAGAAGGTAAAGGTACTATTTTTACAATCACACTTCCTAAACTAAATAAAAAAAATATTTTAATTGAAGGGTATTAAAAATGAGCAAAATACTTGTAGCTGATGATGAAAAGAATATTAGAGAAGGAATTGCTACCTATCTTGAGGATGAAGGATATTTTGTTTTCACGGCTAGCGACGGAGAGGAAGCTCTTGAAACAATTGAAAATGAAAATCTTGATGTAATAATATCTGATCTTAGAATGCCTCAGATATCAGGAGAAAAATTGCTCAAAATAGTTAAAGAAAAAAACTTAAAAATACCTTTTATTATTTTAACGGCCCACGGAACAGTTGATTCTGCTGTAGACGCCATGAGAGAAGGTGCTTACGATTTTTTAACAAAACCCTTAGACCTTGAAAGACTCTTGCTAATAATAAAAAGATCATTAAATAAAAAAGAAAATAACAATGGAGAAAATGTCAATTTAGAAAATATTCTAATAAGAAAAGATTTAAAATACTATGAAAAAATCATAGGAAAATCGCTGTTAATGCAAAAGATTTTTGAACTTGTAATAAAAATAGCAAAATCAAACGCATCTGTTCTTATAACGGGCGAAATCGGTGTTGGAAAAGAGATAATAGCCGATGCTATTTTTGATCTTTCAAATAGAAATGACAAACCATTTATAAAAGTAAATTGCGCTGCACTTTCTGAAAGCATCCTTGAAAGCGAGCTTTTTGGGCATGAAAAAGGAGCATTCACTGGCGCAATTTCCAAAAAAAAAGGCAGATTTGAACTTGCTAACAAAGGTACAATTTTTCTTGATGAGATAGCAGAAATTTCACCTGAAATTCAAGTTAAACTTTTAAGAGTACTACAAAACAAAACATTTGAACGCGTTGGGGGAGAAACTACAATTAAAGTTGACATTAGGCTTCTGGCTGCAACAAACAAGAACCTTGAAGAAGAAATTAAAAAGGGGAAATTTAGAGAAGATTTATTTTATAGATTAAATATCATTAATATAAACATACCGCCTTTAAGAGAGAGAAAAGATGATATATCTAATTTAACAAGCATACTAATAAGAGACGTCGCAAAGGAAAATAATAGACAAGAAAAAACTCTTTCTAATGATGCAATTAAAGCTCTCTATTATTACGATTGGCCAGGAAATATTAGAGAATTAAAAAATGTACTTGAAAGCGCATTAATATTATCAAAAGGAAAGCAAATCACCAAAGAAGATTTACCGGCAAAAATCAAGAATAATGAAAATCTTATATTTAAAATCACACTACCAATAGGAATTAGCCTAAAAGAGGCTGAAAAAGAAATAATAAAACAAACGCTTTTTCATTCCAAAAACAATAAAAGCAAATGCGCCGAAATATTAAAAATAGGAAGAAAAACTTTACATAATAAAATAATCGAATATCAGATTGATCAATAAGATTTATTTCAAATTATTAAATAATAATCAATACAAAAAAATAACATGGCTATAAATTGAATGTATAATTTTGAAACCAAAAAATTTTTTAATGTCAATAATTATATTAAAATGAAACACTTTCTTTCAAAATTCTGGTGCAAAAGTGTAAAAATATTCTTACCAAATAAGTAATTATACATTATTATTTATTAATAATCAATACAATTTAATAATTGTATATTTAGCTACCTGCAACCCAAGTTTACTTCAAAAGCTTTAAAGGGTTAATAGGAATATTTTTTTTTAATATTTCAAAGTGTAAATGGGGTCCTGTTGAGCGCCCCGTTTGTCCTACCATTCCAAGCAATTCGCCTGATTTAATCGGGTCTCCTATCTTTACAGAATATGAATTTAAATGCCCATAAAGAGATTTAATATTATTTTTGTGACCAACTACAACAAAATTACCATAAAGATCATTGTATCCAACTTCAATGACTATTCCAGAAGAAGAGGAATACACTTCCGTATTCATTGGAGCTGCAAGATCTATTCCCGTATGAAAACTTTTATTACCAGTGAAAGGATCATTTCTAAATCCAAAATCAGAACTAACAATAAATTTTTTTAAAGGAAAAATAAAGTTGGCATTTAAAAAAAAAAGTAACTCTGTACCTGAAAAAAGTCCAAAATCTGGATTCTTTACAAAATCAAAAAAATAAAACTCATAAACTCTGTCGCTCCTTTTAATTTTTATTTTTTCAGCTTTAGTGAGATCTCTTGTTGCTAAGAGCAAATTATTAAACCTATAATCTTTGCTATCAAAAACAAAAACTCCTTTTTTACTAGGAATAAGAAGCTCTTGCCCAACACTCACAAGAGGAGAATCTAATAAATTAACGGTAGCAATGCCAGACTGCCATCCATTTATTTTATTAGCAATTTTAAAAAAAGTATCCCCCTTTTTAACTTTATATAAGTAAAAAAATAGGGGAATATGCTGTTTTTTATTATATTTTAAAACTTTGACTTTAAGATCAGAAAAAATAGGATCTTTTCTTGAAAAATTTTTTATTTCTGGATAAGAAAAAACACAAATTGCTTTTAAAAAAAAGAAAACTACTTTAAATAAAAAAAAATTTTTACTCATACTGCAAATTCTTTCACCCTTAATTAATCAAAATATAATAAAAAACATAAAAAAAATAAATCGTGTTTAGACTTGCAAATAATAACAAACTGTAATAAACTTTCTCTCAACATGAAGCTAAACGAATACCAAGAAAAAGCAAAAAAAACTGCTAAATACAAAAATAAAAAAGAAGAATTAATTTTAACAACACTTGGTCTTGCTGGAGAAACTGGAGAAGTTGTTGAAAAAATAAAAAAATTAGGAAGAGATAAAAATTACATTATTGATGATGACTACTTAATATCAATTAAAAAAGAGCTTGGGGATGTTTTATGGTACTTATCAACTTTAAGTAATAATCTAGGCATTACACTTGAAGATGTTGCCCTAACTAACCTAAAAAAAATACAAAAGCGTCATGAAAATGGAACAATAAATGGTGAAGGTGACGACAGATAAAGCATTGAGATCAAAAATACTTAAAGTCTAAAAATACAAATGCTTAATATTTATATAAAGGGAATTTTACTTGGAATTGCAAACATAATCCCAGGGGTTTCTGGGGGAACACTGGCTTTAATATTAAAAATATATTACAAAATAATAAATTCTATTTCAGAAATCTTAAAGCTTACAGAAATTAAAAAAAATTTAATGTTTTTAACCATTTTGGCAACAGGAATGTTAACCTCAATATTATTAGCTGCAAAAATATTCAAAGCTTATGCCTTTGACAATGGAATAATAGAAGCGTTGCTAATAGCATTTTTCATAGGATTAACATTTGGGAGTATGCTAACACTAAAGCCAGAAATATTAAAAGAAACAAATAGTAATAAAAAAATATTAAAGCATTTGTTGTTTTTGATTGGCATGGCTATTATTGTGCTCTTCTTAATAATCAAAGAATCTAATATACAATTGCAAAGCACAATACCTAAAGACAAAAACTCAATAAAATATTACTTATTATTAATATCCTCCGGAGCAATAAGCGGAGCATCAATGATCTTGCCGGGAATCTCAGGATCTGCAGTGCTTTTACTATTTGGCTTTTATAAAGAAATAATACTCATTATATCCGAATTTAACATTACTCTTATTGCAATATTTACAGCAGCTGTAACAATAGGAATAGTTACATCAATATTAATAATAAAGAAAATAATAGATAATCAATTAAATAATTTTATTTATTTATCAAGAGGCCTAATTTTTGGATCAATTCTACAAATGATATTAATCGTATTAAAATTAAATTATAAAATCAGCTTTACATCTTTTACGTCTTTGGGAACATCATTTATATTGGGAATGTTTATAAACAAAAAAATGACTGATAAATGTAAATAAAAAGTTTTAAAAATACCGAAGACCGGACTTGAACCGGTACGGAGCTTCCTCCTCAGGATTTTAAGTCCTGTGTGTCTACCACTTCCACCACTTCGGCATAGAATAATATAATAAATAATAATATATTATGATGTCAAGTTACGCAAGAGAATAAATACAAAAACTCAATTGATAACTATTTTTTGGGGAAAATTTTCAACAGAATAATTGCTGTACAAATAATCTGCAATTACAAACATAAATGAATATAAAGAAACCCTAGCAAAAAAATTAGAAAAAACTCTAAAGTTAATTTTATTTGCCAGCATTGAAATATTGTTTGAATCATTTATTAAGCTAAAAAATCCATTTTTAATTAATAAATCAAAAATAATAAATTCAGATTCATCTAAAATAAACATTAATTTATCTATTTGGGTTTTTAAATATAAAATTTGCTCATTAATTTGCAAGCTAGTAGAATTTTTAATAAAATCATTACTTAAATTATAAATAACAATACCATAACAATTATCCTTAAATTTAAAATCAACAAGCAATCCTAATTTTAAATCGTCATAATCTTGCATTACGCTTAAAACTTTAATATTTATTTTACGCTTAGAAAGAATGCCAACAGAAAGCCCCTTCCCTTGATCAATAAAATAAGCATTCTTGAAGGTTCCAAATAAAACTCTATTATTGATTAAATCAAGAATATTTTTATTCTCAAGGTTCTTAATGATTATTAAATCAAAACTTTGATTTAGAATATTATAAGCAGAATCTAATAATTCTTGAGAAGAATTGTCATTTAAATCAAGGTTTGCAACCTTAAGCTCCAAAACACTAAAATCTATATCTACAAAATTACAGGAAAAAAATAAAACACTAAACAGAAATAAACTCTTCAAGTTGCCACTTTGTCTCAACAACTTCAAATACAAGTCCATACTTTTTTGCAGCACTACTGTCTAACCAAAAATCCCTATCAGTGTCCTTTTCTATTGTAGAAATATCTTGACCTGTTTCTTTTGAAATAATACTATTAAGTTCTTTTTTAACTTTATTTAACTCATTAGTATAAATCTCAATATCTGTGGCAACTCCTTTAAATCCACTCAAAGGCTGATGCAATAAATACCTGGCAAAAGGCAATGAAAATCTATTTTCTAATTTTGCAGCCAAAAAAATTAAAGCGGCAGCGCTAGCAACAAGCCCTACTCCAACTGTAAAAACTTTGGGCTTAACAAAACGGATCATATTGAAAATAGCAAACCCAGCATCAATATCACCTCCTTCTGAATCAATATACACAAATATAGGCTTTTTAAAATCTAAGGTCTCTAAGAATAATATTTTTTCTTGAAAAAGCCTAGAAACATCTTTGGTAATCTCACCAGCAATCACTATTGATCTACTCTTTAAAACTAATTTCAATGATTCATTATGCAAAACACAAATATTATCATCTTCTTTACCGGTCATAAAACATCCCTTATACAAAAACATAATGATATATTATAATTTAAAACAAAAGGTTTTTAAATGATAAAAAAGTATAAAAACTAACCAATTGCAACTAATTTCTTAAAAGCAAAAGGCTAATGAATCTTTAATTAACTTAGTTATGGTCAAAAAATACTCTAAATTTATATATAAGAAAAATCTAAAAAGGAGTTTATAATGCATTATGAATTTGCAGTTATCGGCGGAGGAATAGCAGGAAGCACCGTTACTTACGAACTACTTAAAAGAAATAAAAAAGTAATTCTTTTCGATGATGAAGATACAAAAGCAACAATAATAGCGGGCGGACTTATTAATCCTATTATGGGTAGAAAAATGAACATTGCCTGGAAAGAATCGCATATTTTTGAATTTGCAAAAAACTACTATCAAGAAATTGAAAAAACCATTAAATCCAACTTTTTCATAGAAAAAAATATCTTTAGACCCTTTACTACTGAAAATCAAAAAAATGAACTGGTTGATAAACTTGAAAACGATAAAAACATTAAAAACTTTATTTTGAAAATAAAAGATGGAAAAATTTATAATTTCTCAAACGACTCTAACGGCGGAATGATAATAAAAGGTGCTAGGATTAATACAAAAATCTATATAAAAAATATTAAAAAATATTTAATCAAAAAAAAATCATACATAAACAAAAATATCGACGAAAATAAAATTAAACTCGGAGAAAGTTTTTTTAAAATAGAAGATTTCAAGTTTGAAAAATTAATATTTGCAAAAGGGTATAAAGAAAAACTCAAAGGATTTTTTTCTTATCTCCCATTTGAACCTGCAAAAGGTGAAATCATTGTATTAGAATGCAAAAAATTAAATTTTAAAGAAGTTTACAATAGACATGTATCTTTAATTCACTTAAAAGACAACAAATTTTATCTTGGGGGCACTTACGAATGGAACACTTGGAATACACTTACAAATGAATGGGCAAAACTAGAATTATTAAAAAAATTTCAAAAAATAACAAATCTAAAATGCAAGGTCATTGATCAAAAAGCACACATAAGGCCCTCAACTCTTGACAGAGAGCCTTTCTTAGGAGAACACCCTAAGCATAAAAATATCTTCATATTAAATGGTTTTGGAACAAGAGGTATATCAATGGCACCATACTTATCCAATTTATTGATTAATAATATTGAAAAAATTGACAAAATTCCAAATCATTATAATATTAAAAGATACGCAAAATATTACAATATTTTAAATCATTCTTAAAATCAAAATTTTTACATCCATACTGACAAGCAATTAGATATCTTAATATTTCTAAAATTATGGAAAAATAATATAATGTTTAAGTTAAGCTAAAATAATTCTTATCAAAAGAGAAACTAAAAGTGAATCAAGATTTAACAAAGCAATTAAAATTAATCAAAACTTTCAAAACAAACCGGGAGAATAATCTTTGGGATTTAACATTAACATTATAGGAACTGGAGGAACAAGGCCGCTCCACAACAGATATTTGTCATCGGTGCTCATCGAATACAATGGAGACAATTTTTTATTCGATTGTGGAGAAGGAACTCAAATGTCTTTAAGAAAACAAAAAATATCTTGGCAAAAAATAAAAATGATTTGCATTACACACTTACATGCTGATCACATTACAGGACTACTTGGAATAGTAATGCTAATGTCACAAAGTGGAGAGACAAGAAAAGAGCCATTAATCATCGCTGGACCTGTTGGAATAAAAAACTATACAAAAACTAATATAGATATGCTTAAAATATATAAAAACTATGAAATAATTTATAAAGAAATAATCATAGACAAAACAGAAAAAATAATATATGAAGATAAAACAAAAAAAATTGAATACACCAGGCTAAAGCATTCAATAGAATGTGTTGGATATTTATTCATAGAAAAAGATAAACCTGGCAAATTTAATACAGAAAAAGCAGAAGAGTTAAACATTCCCAAAGGGCCTATTAGAAAAACTCTGCAAGATGGGAAAGAAATACTAATAAACGGAAAAATTATAAAGCCATCAGAAATACTTGGAGAATCTAAAAAAGGATTGAAAGTTGCGTACATTACAGATACTGGTTATTTTAAAGAGCTCATACAGCAAATCAAAAATTTCAACCTTGTAATAATTGAGAGCACATTTAAAAATGAGCTTAAAAAGGAAGCGGATAAAAAACTTCATTTAACAGCTGGTGGGGCTGCAAATATTGTTAAACAAGCAAAAGTTTTACAAACAGGCCTTATTCATTTTAGTGAAAGATATACATTAAGAAAAGATCTTGAAAACTTACTAAAGGAGGCAAAATTGGAATATCCAGATGGAGAAATTTTTTTAACAAAAGACGGAATGAGACTTGAAGCAAGCAAGAATAATTTTATTATTAAATAGGAGGGTATATGATAAATGTAGAAAAAGTTACCAAAATGTATGGTTCATTTACAGCGCTACTTAATGTTAACTTTAAGGTGGAAGAAGGCGAAGTGCTTGGCATACTTGGCCCAAACGGAGCCGGAAAGTCCACATTAATCAAAATCTTAACATCATTTCATTATCCAAGTAAAGGTAATGTAAAAATTTTTGGAAAAGACATTGTAGAACATTCAAAAGAAATATTGCAACAAATAGGATATGTTCCTGAAAAACTAGCTCTTTATCCAGAACTTTCTGTTAAAGAATATTTAAAGTTCATATCAGAAATAAAAGGTGTTAAAAAAATAAAAAAAGAAATTGACAGAGTAATAAGCATATTTAAATTAAAAGAAGTTGAAGATAAGCTGATTTCTCAACTTTCAAAAGGATTTAAGCAAAGAGTAGGAATAGCTGGTGCTTTAATAAATAATCCTAAGCTTGTAATACTTGATGAACCAACAAATGGTCTTGACCCAAATCAAATAATTGAATTTAAAGAATTTTTAAGAGAACTCGCAAAAGAAAGTACAATATTATTTTCTTCACACATACTAAGCGAAGTAGAATCTATTTGTAAAAGAATAATTATTGTCAACAACGGAGTAATTGTTGCTGATGACACAAAAGAAAATATTATTAAAAATAAACTTAAAGAGATCGAAATAGAATTAATAATTTTAAAAAAATCTGAAAATGAAAAAAAAATTTTCAATAGTAAAAATGATATTTTTACACTAATACAACTTGAAGAACACGATAAGGACTTAAACATTTCATTAAAACTATCTCAAGGCAAAACAGAAGAAGATCTCTTTAGCTACATAGTAAAAAATAATATAATCTTAAAAGCAATGATCCCAAAACATGAAAGTCTTGAAAAAATATTTAGCAAATTAACCAAGGAGAGATAAAAATGAAAATAGATTTAAAGCAATCTTTAGCTCTTTCTAAAAAAGAACTAAAAATATTATTTGGAACTCCAACTGCATACGTTGTGATGCTATTTTTTTTAACATTTATAAACTTTTCATTTATTTTTTTATCAGGATTTTTTATTAAAGACAATGCATCTCTTACCTCTTATTTCTCTTCAATGCCTATTATTTTGATGTTAGTGCTGCCAGCACTTAGTATGGGGGTGTTCTCAGAAGAACATAAAACAGGAAGCATTGAACTACTTTATGCTCTACCTCTAAGCCCTCAAGAGATAGTCTTGGGTAAATTTATTACACTCAAAATATTTACCTTAATACTATTCTCACTTACCTTACCTCTTACAATAATGACAATTTTCATGGGCGAATTTGATCTTGGAATAATATTGCTTCAATATCTGGGGATAATTCTTTATTCTCTCTCGGTGCTAAGCATGGGAACATTTATCTCCTCTATTACAAAAAGTCAAATAGTCTCTTACATAATAACCGTATTTACACTGATATTAATACTATTTTCTGGGAAATTGGTTATGATCTTTGGAAAAGAAAATATAATAGGAGAAATGCTTAATTTTATTTCAATAACTAATCACTTTAGCTATTTTAATATGGGAATACTAAACTTATCAGACTTTATTTATTTTATTACATTCACAATCACATTTCTAATGCTAAGCACACACAGCATAACGCTAAAAAAATGGAGATAAAATTATGAAAAATAAAGAAAACGAAGTTTTAAACCTAACTTTAAACCTTACAATAATCTTTTTGATTTTTTGCAATGTATCTATTTTCATTTTTAAAATAGACCTTACAAAGCACAAAGCTTTTACAATATCTAAAGTTACAAAAAATTTGTTTTCAAGTGCAAATGAAACAATATATATCACATATTACAATTCGGGAAGCCTTGAAAACTATTTTGCTTTTCCAAATCAAATAAAAAATTTTTTAATAAGTTTTTCTGATGCTTCAAAAGGCAAAGTAATTTACAAAGAGCTTGATGCTGATAAAATTTCAACACCATTAGAACACATTGGCATTCCTTCTCAACAAATCGACTTAAGAGATATTAATCAACTCTCAATACTCAAAATATATTCAGGAATTGAAATTATTTATGAAGGTCAAAGAGAAGTAATACCAGTTGTAACAGAAATCAGCAATTTAGAATATGACCTTGCAAATGGACTTGACAAGCTAATAAACAATACAAAAAAAGTTTTAGGACTTGCTTTTGGAGACAGTACTTTAAAAGAAGCACACAAAAACTTTTCTGAAATAATGAAAAAAGCATTTGGTATTGAAATAAAAGAAATAGACTTAAAAACTGAAAAATTAGAAGACATGAGAAAAGAAATCAATGGATTATTCATTATTGGTGCTAAAGAAATTGATGAAGAGATTGTAAAAAAAATTGACGATTTTATTGTTAATGATGGAAAAATATTTATTGCAACAAGCACAATTGACTACAATCCTCAAAATCCATATGGCATAACTCCTATTAAATCTAAACTATTTGATCTATTTGAAAGTTATGGTATAAAATACAACGACAATATTATTCTTGATAAAAGAGCACCTACAATCTTTTTAGGTGGCAATTTCCAAACTTACTATCCATGGGTCTTAATAGACAAAAGTAATATTGTAAAAAAAGACATACCACTACTTAAAAATTTTTATGCTGCTACAATTCCTTGGAGCAGTTCATTAGAACTTGTAAAAAAAGATGTAGCAGAAGTAAAATTTTTGCCTCTATTTGCAAGCTCCAAACAATCATGGCAAGTTAAAGAGCCTAATCTTTCAAACATATCTTTGAATGCATTCGAAGTTCCAAATAAATTTGAAGAAAATGAACTCAAAATGCTAGGATATGCAATTGAAGGAAAAATTAAAAGTCTATATAAAGAACAATATTCCAAAAATTCTAAAATAATTCTAACAGGATCAAGCATGATATTTAGTGATTATATGTACAACGGTTCTCCATCAAACTTTGAACTATCAGGAAGAATTTCGGATTATTTAATGCAAAAGGAAGAATTTTTTAATATTAAGTCCAGAGAAATACGAGCTAAATTAAAATTTACAAGCTCTTCAAACGAAATGGTCAATGCAAAGTTTTCATTAATAATTGTTAACTTAATTATTCTTCCAACAATAATATTAATATTTGGACTTGTTAGATTTACTAGAAAAAGAAAAGCAAATTAAGAATAAAGGAGTATTTATGACAAAACCAAAAATATTCTCAATCAATAAAGAAAAAATAAAAATATTGACAATAGTAGTATTAACATCTACATTCTTATTAGGAATAATTTTTTCAAATGAAAATAAAGTAGCAAGAATCCTGGAAGAAAAATTTTTCGATTTTGACTTAAATTTAATTTCTAAAATCGAAACAGAACTTGAAGGAACGCTGACAAAACTTGGTAAAGATTGGATGCTAACATACAACAAACAAAATATTCCCGTTGACAATAAAAAAGTTAATTCTCTAATCAGAGCATTAGACGAACTTCAAAAAAATAAACTTGTAAGTAGAGATCAAAAAAAGCACAAAGAATTGGGAATAGGAGAAAATCCAAGCTTCAAATTATTTGACAATAATAACAAACTATTGACAGAAATTTTTGTTGGAAAACCAGGAGAAGGCGATTCAAGATTAGCATACATTAAGGGTAGCAGCGAAAATGTTTACTTAACAAAAAATATTTTCTTATCATATAAAGGGAATTCTTATAATACATTTTCAGATACTACACTATTTCAAGAAAAAAACACAAAATTAGAAAGTTTATCATTCAAAATAATAAGAAAATTAAACAAAGAAAATGAAAATAACATAAATAATAACTATGAGATTACCACTAAAGATGGTCTTTATTTTTTAAATAACCAAAAAATGTTAAAAGAAAGGCCTTTAAATATTATTGCTGAATTTAAAGCCGATGGACTTGAAATTGACAAATCTAAAATAAATGACTATAACCTTCAATACAAGATTGAAGTCAAATGGAGCAATAAAAGTGTTAACAATATTGAAGTTTACTTTAACAAAAATGAAGAAAATGACAAAGACATATTAATCAAAAAAGATAAAGATGAATATTACTACATGACTAGCAAATGGACTTTTTTTGATGTATTTAACTTAGAAAAAAAAATAATAGAAAAAGATAATATTTCTAGCAATGATAATCAAAAAGATGAGCATGAACACCACAACAATGCAGATTAATCTTGCTATGTATTAAAAAGAATAAAAAGCAAAACATATAAAAATAAATATAATCAAAATATAACCATGAAAATAGACAACATTTTATCA
The DNA here is from genome assembly GCF_001922545.1 of Borreliella garinii. Lineage (NCBI taxonomy): Bacteria > Pseudomonadati > Spirochaetota > Spirochaetia > Spirochaetales > Borreliaceae > Borreliella > Borreliella garinii. The sequence goes on from NZ_CP018744.1 coordinate 109,494, forward strand.
AAAGATAAGATGTTGTTTCGCTTTAATGATCAATGAGTTAATCTTTTAAATTACAATAATATTTTAGATAAAGCAAAAAAATTGTTTAGCTATCAAAAATTAAGTTAAAAATTTTTATATAAAAATGAAATGGAATTTAAACTGAATAGATTCTTTAACTTTTAGTAAGTAAAAATTTAACTTTTTTTAAAACTTCATATTCTTGTTTAATTTTAAAAATATTTCTATTGGGATTTAACTCAAGCTCACTTTCTACCCTATCAATGAAATTTATTAATACGGTTTTTTCATCGCTATTTAGCACAACATTACTTAAAGATTCTTCAGCATTAAATTTGCTCACAACCTTTTCAACATCATTAAAATTGAAATGAGAAGAAGAATGATCCTCAGTTATACTTTGAGAACCAAGCTTTTCACAATTAGCAATATTATTACTTTGGTCTTGACCTGCTACATCTCTTAAACTATCCCTCAAATTTTTCTCTCCATCATTAGAAAAAGAACCTTCAATCGTTTGAGAATCTAGGTCCTTTTTTAGAATGCTTTCAAAGTCATCAAATTCTTTTAACTCAAGAGGTTCACCAGAACTCTTAAAAACCGTACAATTAGCACTATTCTCATGCTCAATATTTACATTCTTATCATTCTTATCAATTAAATCTAAATGTTGTTTATTATCTACAAAACTCTCCAATTTTTCATTATGATCGTTATTATTATTTAACTCCATATTTTCTAAGGACACATTATCGCTACCAATGTCAATGCCTTCTTTTTTAATCAAATTATTCGAAAAATTATCCGCCGTATGTAAATTGCTAGTCAAATCAAAATCTTTATCTTTATTAAATTTAACATCATGCTGAACTCCTTCACTTTCTTTTGGGGTATAATTAATACCCTCAAGTAGCGCATCTAATTCTTCTTTACCAATAGAAATATTAGGCAAATTGTCTTCTTTTTTAGAAAATGAATCGTCAATCTCAGGCGACTTTTTTTCAAAATCTTTAGAATCTGAAATAATAAAATCTCTTTGAACAAGCTTAAGCCCATTATCAATCATTTCTTTTTCAACTCTTTCAACACGAAGCTCAACATCCTTTAAACAATTAATCAACTCGCCATGTCGTTCTTTTAATATGTTATCGAGTTTTAATAGCTTTTCATCTAAAAAAAATTTAAGATTATCTGAAGCCGTAGAAACAACATCAACAGACTCATTTCTTAAAAATACTTTTTCCATATCAAAATCAACTTCCTTAGGACCTTCTTTGATAAAAAAAATACTTTTCTTCATGCTAAACTTGCTCTCCACCAAAACTACTCAATATAACTACAATCTAAATCAACTTTAACTACTTGTAAATATAGTATATTAAGAATATAATTACAAGCTATATGACCATTTATAAAAAAATTGCAATGTCTTTTTACTCAGGAATACTAAGCTACTTTATAATAGCTCCCATATTTGGAGAGAGAGGATTTGTTAATTATCAAAAACTGGATAATAACTTAACATTAATAAAAAATCACATCGAAAAACTAAAAGAAATTCAAAAAGAATTAAAAGCAAGATATATTAATTTACAAGTATCTAAATCCGAAATTCTAAAAGAAGCCAACAAGTTGGGCTACTACCCCAAAAACTCAACAGTAATAAAAACCAATAACAATAAAGATCAATATCGCCAAGGGCAAATATTAACACTACAAAATCCCATTTCCAAGAATCAAAATTTTTACTTTATATCAATAGCAATAGGTTTAATTTATTATTTTTTATCAAGTTGTATTATCCAAACCAAAAAAATCACAAAAAGCAATAAACTTGCTTCCAACAACTCTAAGGATTAGCTTTATTGAAAATATTTATTTTTAAAAATGTAATATATTTATTAATTAATTTAATTTGTGCATCATTTTTTTGCGTATCGTTAGTAAGTTTTTTTTCAAATGAACACCAGTATACTCCTTTTGTTAAAACAAATATCCTAAAAAAATACTTGCAGTACATTGGAATATGCAAAAGTATAGAAAGATATGCTTTGATACATAACTTTAACCCCAAATCAAAATTAGAAAAAAATTACTTTTTAAAGCATATAGCTGGTAATTCATATATAATATACAAAACAAAAAACGAAGGAATACTATGGGGTGATTATCGGTACTCACTACTGAGCAATGGAAAGCCAACTACTAAAATAATTTTTAAAAAAATATTCAATACTTTAAAAGTCTCAATTCCAGGAGCCCTGCTCTCTTATATTGCAGCAATAGCCCTTATTATAATTTGGAAACTTTACATAAAAAACAACTTAATAAATAATTTTTTAGAATATTTAATGCTATTACTCCACTCCATGCCAAGAAACTTAACAGTATTTTTAATATTGTCTTTAATATATTACTTAAATTTAAATCCAAAAAATTTAATAATAGGTGGATTTGCATGGTTTTTTTCATTCTTTATATTTAATTCTGTAATTTTCAAACAATCTCTTGACAAAACTTTATCAGAGTTTTACATAAAAGCTGCAAAATCAAGAGGAATAAATAAAATACAAATAATCTTAAAACATGCATTAATTCCATCAATAACGCCATTACTTACTAACATGAGACCTATTTTAACAACTGCTTTTTTTGGAGCATCAATGATTGAATCAATGTTTGAAATTGATGGAGTTGGGGCCTTATATTTAAATGCTTTAAAATTCAACGATTATGCCATTTCTAAAGATTTAATTTTTATTGGTGTTTTCATTATGCTTATTCCAAATATAATAACAGATATATTAATTTACAAAATCAACCCATACAAGGACACGCTAAGCTAATGAAACTAGATATAATAAAAAAAAATTTTTATATCGTACTATTTAGCATATTTATTGTATTGTTAATCATTGCTCCAGAACTAGTTAATGAAAATTCAAAAATTGCAATCTACAAAAAAGATCCAAATAAAATTTATTTAAAATCTACCAAAAAAATACCTATGCCACCCACAAAAGACAATCCACTAGGAATCGACAAAATGGGCAGAGATATTATGGCAAGATTAATAATTGCAACTAGAAATTCTATTCTACTTTCACTAAGCTATGCAACAATTTCTGCAATAATCGGAATCTTCATTGGAACAATAATTGGCATGATTAGTTTTGAAATTTGCATGCAAATTTCAAAACTAATCGAAGCATTACAAACGTTACCTTTTTTTTATGTTGTGTCTTTAGTTTTTTACTACTTTTTAAAACAAAAAACTTACAATATGCTTCAAACAGCAACACTATTGGCATTGATTCATGGATGGATTAGGTTTGCTTTTATTGCAAGAAACAATACGCTAATAATAAAAAATTTAGATTATGTTAAAGCCGGTGAAGCTATGGGAGCAAGCAAAATTCGAATAATATTAAGTCATATTTTTCCAGAAGTATTCTCATCAATATCATCCATAATTCCATTACAAATGGCAAGGAGTCTTACTACTTTTGAAGTAGTAAGCTTTTTACAAAAACAAGATAAAAATCTATATCCTAGCCTTGGAGAACTGCTCAACTATATGGAAATGGGCAATAAATATTTATGGATATGGATCAATCCCCTACTCATATTAATAGTCATAAACATAATACTAACAATAATAAATTTACAACTGAGAAAAAAAATGAAACATTTAATATCATATTAACTAAAAAAATTAACAAACTCTTGGAGAAAATTTTTCTAAAAAACAATTCGCGCAACTTACATTTCTAGCAGTGCAAACTTCTCTTCCATGCTTATTAATAGCCATAGAAAATCTATACTGCTTACAAGGCTCTATTCTTCTTTTTAGATCCAGTTCAATCTTAATAGGAGAATTTTCCAAAGAAAGAGCATGCCTTTTAATAACTCTGCTAAAATGAGTATCTACAATAATTGCGGGCTTATTGTAAACAGAACCAAGAATAACATTTGCTGTTTTTCGACCTACTCCGGGTAGCTTAACAAGATCAAAAATATTATTTGGAATAACGCCATTAAATTTTTCCAAAATATCAATAGAACAATTTACAATATTATTAGCTTTCCTTGAATAAAAACCAGTCTTATAAATTAATTTTTCAACATCTCTTATATTTGCTCTTGATAAACTTTCAAAATTCCCGTACCTTTCAAAAAGACATGGAGAAATTTTATTCACCAAATTATCTGTTGTTCTTGCACTTAAAATTGCCATTATTAAAAGTTCATAATTATTCTTATAATTTAAAAAAGGTTTAACATCGGGATATCTAAACAAAGTCTCATCAACAATCAAATCAAGATTAATCATAAAAAAATTATAAAACATAATAAACATAAAACAAAAAATATACAAATTAAAGGTATCTAGACCTTATTGACAAGGATTTTTCAAAATGATATACTCATCATTAGCATTTAAACTGCACCAATAGCTCAATTGGATAGAGCAACAGACTTCTAATCTGTAGGTTTTAGGTTCGAGTCCTAATTGGTGCGCTTCATTCGGGATGTGGCCTAGTGGCTAAGGCACCTGCTTTGGGAGCAGGGGATCGTGAGTTCGAATCCCACCATCCCGAAAAAAATTTAAAAAGCTAAAAACTGTGTTTTTAGCTTTTTAATAATTTATACAAATTTAATCGAATCTTAAAATTATTCAACTTTCTTTAAAGTATTTAAATCTAAAGTAATAAGACTTTTAAACTCATCCTGCAAATAAATAAAATTCTTTCTCACAGAAAAGCTAGTAAAAGGCAAAATTTTATTCTCTGAAAGAATAAACTCATCTAAATTTTTAGGAGAAAATTTAGCCAATCTCCAAACATTGCCACTATCTTTCACAACTACTAAAATCATTTTAGAGTCAACATAAAGAGATGAATTTTTATTAATCTCAAAATTAGACTCCGATATCACTTTTAAATTCTCAAGTTTATTAAGTATTTGAAGCTTGGCTTTTCCTGAATCCATTTTAATAACAACTAAATCTTTTTCACGTTCATAAATTCCATACCGCTGAATGCCTTGCTGAGTACTTTCTTTAAGTCTAACACCAGTATTCAAATCAATAAGTTGAAGCGTTCCTAAATTTGTAATAGGATCAATAACCTCTAAAAATACAGGATTACTAGAATCTATAGACATAGTAGTCAAATCTTGATTTAAAGAAGTAGGTTGACTTTTGGTTTGAGGCTTGGTTTCTTGCAAGTTAACATCTTTATTATCTATACCCTCTTTTGAATCCATATCGCTATAAGAAGGCTTATCTAATGGTGATGATTCGCTAACCTCATTGTTGTTAGACTTTGAAATTTCATTTACTCTCTTAATCTCAGAAACAGGTTTTAAATTTTTTTTACTATCTAATTTTTTATCTTCAGATAATTTTTTATCTTCCGGCCTCATAAGATTTTCGTCATTATTAAAATCAGCTAAACTTGCCTTTGATTCCTCTTTGACTATTTCTCCTTCTTTGCCTTTAATTTTTTCTTTACTAGAAACTTTAGAATTTAAATCTCGATTAAGATCTAATGCTTTAGGATCTTTACTTTTTAAAAGTTCTTCATCACTTTTTTTGATTTCAATTTGCTTTTCAATTTCTCTTTTTTGATTTTCATCGCTAGTTTCTTTAAGCTGTTCCTGCAAGTCTTCTATACTTTCTTTTATTTGTAGCTGCTTATCAACTTTAGGAGAACTTACATCACCAGGTTTTGGTAAATTCTTTTCTTTATTAATCTCGTTAATATCCTCTTGAATCTTCTCTCTAACAGTATCCCTTTGAATATCTAAATTATCTTCAGAAGAATCTAATTTTTGTTGGGCTTTATCAATATCGATTGCCTTTTTATCTAGTTCTTCCTTTTGTTTCTTTTTAGCATCAACCTGACTTTCAATCTCTTTTCTATGCTCTTCATCTGTAGCCTTTTCAAGCTGATCTCTTAAATTCTCAATAGTCTCTGTTATATTGGAATCACTTTTATGAACATTATCTAATTCAATATCAATTTTATCTTGATCTGCTTTATGAGTTTCGCCTTGAATATCTGTAATATCTCTTGCAAAGTTAACACCTGCTTCATTCTCGCTTAAAAGAGCTGCCACAACCTTATCTGTAACCAAACTGTCAATATCAATGTCAGACTCAATTTTTCCAGATAAAATATTCTTTTTAAGAGGAATAAATATTTGTGTCTTTCCAGCCCATTGACTGTACACTCTAGAAAGACCTGCATTTTCTTTAGTTAAAGACTTTAAAGCAGCCTCAATATAAACCTCTTTATAATAATTTAAATCCCCTCTATAAACAGCATTATGTATTGTAATAACCTTAGCAATTAATTCAGCACTAGATCTTTCATAATCAAAAGACTTTATCAAATACCCTGTAAGAATTCTTCTTAGATTCAATATACTGTCAAGCTGTGACTTACTACCAATAGAAAAAACATCAACGCTTGCTCTTTTATCTTGATCGTCAATAAATCTATTAATAAAATATTTACCATAATAACTTGAGTTGCTATTGGAATTAATCAATGGTCTTGCTAAAAACTCACCAATACCTACTATTTGTTCATATGTATTTGTAGAATCATAAGGACCTTTATAGTTTACAAACTCAAGATCCATATTAACAAAGTCCTTTAATTTTTCCTTATCAACTTCCCTTGAATTAAGAGGAAATCCATTCAAAGAAATAAGAAAAAAACTAAAGATTAGTAACATTTTTTTCATAAAAGAAATTCTCCTATAAACTTAATTATAATCTACCTTACCAACTAAATTCACTAATTTAAACCTAATTTTAACATAATCAGATTTATATACAAAACAATTATTTCAATCTTGAATGATTGAAATAATTTCATTAATGTGCTTATTAATATTTTCAGAAAAATTTTGCCGCCTCATAAACATTAATAAATTTAGATACTTATGCTTACAAAGTGTAATAAGCTTGTCTGTTGAATTTAAAATTATATTTCTTAAATTTAAAATTACAGAATAAGCTATTTCTAAATTACCTTGATAATTTAACACTATATGCTGGATGTAATTATATATAATACAATCTTGACCATAATAACTTTCAAATTTGGTAATGGTTTTCACTATGGCAACTATATTATTAATATCTCTTTCTCTAATTGCCAAATCAATAAAGCTCTTAATTGCAGATTCATCATTAACATATATAAAATATCTATAAAGCTTGCCCCTTGCAATAATTCTATCAAGCCCCTTTTCTGGCAAAAGCCAAACATTAAAAGCCCTTTTATATAAATTTAAATATTTTTTGGGGAAATTTCCATCTTTAGTTGCAAGAAAATCTAAAATACCTAAAAATTTATCATAAGCAGAATCACTATAACTAGAATTAAGAATCTCATCAAGAAGTAAATAATTTTCATCATAATCTACAGAGTCTTTCTCTTTTAAATCTATTCTACCTTGATTGTATTTATTACCTCTAAAATGGTTCCATACACTAACATCAAGCTCTTTGTCGTACTCATAATAATAAGTACTAAGAACCCAATCAAACCCCCCTAAGACAATAATACCTGAATTAGCACTAAGTCCCAACAAATCCTTAAGTTTAGAATCTGTGAAAGATATATCAAAATCTTCTTCAAAAGACAAAAGTCCATGTGATTTAGTTGAAATTAAAAGATTTCTATTGTTATAAAGAAGAGCTTTCTCAATCTTAAAGTTCATTTTTTTTTTAAATTTAAGCTTTAAGTTTCTACTTAAATTAAAAAACATACCAACACTTGAAATTGCAACATATTCACCATTAAATTTTTCAAACAAAAAATTAATAGGAAAGTCTAATTTAATAGAGTTAACAACTTCCCCAAAATCTCTCCCATAAGCAACAATATGACCTGACTTATGTCCAATAACTACCTCTTTTCTTGTATTTATCATTAACAAAAAAGGGAAAGCAACCAGCCTGGAAGACCATTTCTTATTACCCAAAAAATCAAACAAAAGTATTTCATCATTTTCGCTTGCAATGCAAAAATCACCATTATCAAAAACTACAGGAGAAGTGGCGGGTTTGCCACCTATGTTAACTTCAAACATCTTTTTTCCACTCTTTAAATCAATAGAAACAACCCTCTCATTAACAAGGGGAATTAAAATGCTAACATTGCCTATGGCAGGATCGCCTAAAGGTGAAAAATCAAGCTTATGTTTCCAAACAAGCCTTCCTCTTTCAATCTTTTGAACTTCATTTCTAGCTGTAATAACATAATAACCATTATCAAAATCTTTTAAAAGAAAAGGATATGGAATTCTATTCAATCTATAAGAATATTTCTTCTCAAATGACATTGTATAAGTAGTCAACCATCTATCTTGTGTTAAAACCGTAATAGTATCACGTTTTTCATCAATAATTGGATTACCTACAACTTTACCAGTTAATGCTTTTTGGAAATATAAATTAATGCTAGAATAAAGCCTTAAAAAAGAAGCTGAAAACAAAAATATAAAAAGTAAGCCTCTCAAAACAAAAAACCTTTTGAGCTTTTAAAAAACTACTACTAAAGCCTAAACCCAGCATTATCACCATAAAGGTTATTTCTCAGATCCCTAATCTTAGCATCATCAATATACTCAGAAAAAGTCATATATCGATCAATTATTCCGTTGGGAGTAAACTCGATAATTCTATTGGCAACAGTATCTATAAATTGATGATCATGCGATGTAAAAAGAACAACTCCTTTAAATTCTTTAAGCCCAGCATTTAAAGATGTAATTGCTTCAAGATCCAAGTGGTTTGTAGGCTGATCCAGTATTAAAACATTTGCTCCGCTAAGCATAGCCTTAGCAAGCATGCATCTTACTTTTTCTCCTCCTGAGAGGACATTTACCTTCTTTAAAGCTTCATCTTGGCTGAAAAGCATTCGACCTAAAAATCCTCTAATATAAGTTTCATCTTGTTCTTTTGAATACTGACGCAACCAATCAACTAAATTTAAATCTAAATCGAAATATTTCCCATTATCCTTATTAAAATATGAAAAATTAACAGTAGATCCCCATTCATAATGACCTTTATAATTTTTATCTTCATTTGTAATAATATCAAACAAAAAAGTTGCAAACATGGGATTTCCCAAAAAAACAATCTTTTGTTGGGGTTCAACAATACTGCTAAATTTATTTAAAATTAAATTCCCTTCAAATTCTTTTGTCAAATTTTTAATTGTAAGAACATTTTTACCAAGTTCTCTTTCGCTTTTGAAATTAACATAAGGAAACTTCCTTGAAGAAGGCTTCAAATCTTCAACCTTTATTTTTTCAATCAACTTTTTCCTTGATGTTGCTTGCCTAGACTTAGATGCATTACTAGAAAATCTTTGAATAAATGCCTTAAGTTCAGCAATTTTATCTTCAGATCGCTTTTTAGCATCTTTTAGTTGCTTGTTTAAAATTTGGCTTGTTTCATACCAAAAGTCATAATTTCCAAGATACACTTGAATCTTTCCGTAATCAATGTCAACAATATGGGTACAAACTTGATTTAAAAAATGTCTATCATGAGATACAACAATAACTGTATTTTCAAAATTAATTAAAAACTCTTCCAACCATTTAATAGATTGTAGATCAAGATTATTGGTAGGCTCATCAAGAAGCAATATATCAGGTTCACCAAAAAGCGCTTGCGCCAAAAGAACTCGAACCTTTAAAGACCCTTCAATGTCACTCATTAAATTATTATGAATTGACTCATCTATTCCAAGGCCCTTAAGAAGAACTGCTGCACTAGATTCAGCCTCGTATCCTCCAAGTTCTGAAAATTCTGCTTCAAGCTCCCCAGCTCTAATCCCATCCTCATCACTAAAATCAAGTTTATTATAAATTTCATCTTTTTCTTTTTGAACAGAATAAAGCCTTTTGTGACCCATAATAACAGTATCGATAACCTTATATGCATCATAAGCAAATTGATCTTGCTCAAGAGCCGCTACTCTTTGATTTTTTGGAATAAATATTTCACCCTTAGTAGATTCAATCATTCCACCTAGTACTTTTAAAAAAGTGCTTTTTCCTGCTCCATTAGCACCAATTATTCCATAACAATTTCCAGAAGAAAATTTAATATTTACATCTTTGAATAAAACTCTCTCTCCAAATGCAACTTCCAAATTATTTACAGTTATCAAACCATTACCCTGCCTAAAATTAATATTCTAATAACAAAATTATCTTGAAAATTAATTTAATTTTCAAGCACTATATAAATATATTGACTCAACTCTCAATTTTTTCGTATATTTAATATTATTAACACAAGGAGATGTTTGAAATGAAAAATATTAAGCCTTTAGCTGATAGAGTTTTGATAAAAATCAAAGAAGCTGAGAGTAAAACAATCTCAGGACTTTACATACCAGAAAATGCAAAAGAAAAAACAAATATTGGAACGGTTATAGCCATTGGTTCTAACAAAGAAGAGATCACTGTAAAAGTTGGCGACACTGTACTTTATGAAAAGTATGCAGGAGCTGCTGTAAAAATCGAGAATAAAGAGCATTTAATACTAAAAGCAAAAGAAATAGTTGCAATAATAGAAGAGTAAAAAGCTAAGTTTAGCTACTTAGCTTTAATCTTTATAAAAAATATTTTATAAAGATTATTGAAAAATAAGGCTATGGTTTTAATATGAATAAAAAAATGACCATAACTTAAAGAGACAGTAGAAATGGTAGGAAGTTTTATATTCCTAAAAAAATACTCAACTTTACAAATACTTATAAGTTAAAATTTTTTATTAAAATTTGCAGTCTTTTAATAAAGATTATAAGTTTATCATAAAAACTTATTATTCTGATCAATCAAATTAAAAATTTCAAGCTTACAGAATTCTGTAAGCTTGAAAAAGTGAAATTAAATGAAAAATCTAATTTTTAAAGAGAACACCATATATTCAAGCAAATTCGATGACATCTATTACAATCCAAAATATGGAATTGAAGAGAGTTTTTATACATTTATTAAAGGCTGCAATCTGGATTTAGAATTAAAAACAAAAGAAAATCTTTTAATAGCAGAGTTAGGATTTGGAACAGGATTGAACTTTGTATGTCTTTTAAAATTCATAAAAGAAAACAATATAACCTCAAAGATTAATTATTATTCTATAGAAAAATTTCCACTCAAAAAAAAGACAATAATGCAAATTTCAAAGTTCTTCACTAAAGAAACCGCTTATTTCAAATTAATGCTAAAACATTATCCTAAAATTCCAAAAAAAAATTTAAAAGTAAAAATAACAGAAAATGTTAATTTAAAAATTTTAATTGGAAACGCTAAAATAAAAATCAAAGAAATTCCAAAAAATGTAGAATATTGGTTTTTAGATGGATTTAGCCCTAAAAAAAATCCTGAAATGTGGAACAATGAAATATTTAATTTAATTTCTCAAAAAAGCAGTCCGGGATGCAAGCTTTCAACATTTTCTTCTGCAAGAATTGTAAAAGATGGCTTAAAGCTTGCCAATTTCAAATGCATTCACATAGAAAAAGGATTTGGAAATAAAAGACATATGATAAGGGCCCAAAAAAATTAAAAATTACTTTTAAAATAAGCTGTTAAAAAACAATGCAAATCAAATATGATATGCTATCAGGAAAGGAAAATTTTAATGACAAGGAAAATATTTGCTACAGCCTTAATTTTTTTAATATCTAATAATTATATTTTTGCAAAAGACACAATCAAGGATTTGTTCTTTATACAAGATATATTAATAAAAAAAGAAAAATATTCTGAAGTTCTAAATAATGCAAGCCTTGAAGGCATTATTGAAATTGAACATAAAGGATCATACATTAAAGATAACGATTCAGAAGTTAAGCTTATCCTAAAAGAAAATGGATATAGAAGAAATTTTAGCTTTTTTAATCTTTTAAATACTAGCAATATAATCAAAAGTCTAAGCTTATTTGATAACAGACCAAAAAGCATTAAAGAAAATGAAATCGTATTATTAGGCACAAAAATAATTAAAGAAAATCCTAATAAACGATACAAAGATGATGATGATTTTGAATTAAAACTGAGCGTAACTCGTAAAAGTAATCAAATTTATTTAATTCTTGATTTTGAGTTTCTCTTTGATCAAAGAAAAACGTTTCCATCAATTTACATCAAAGAAGAAGATGTATCAACAATAATAAACAGCTTCATGAAACTACAAGATTCAAGCTTTTTATCTCCTCAAGCTTCTTAACAATTAATAGCACAAAATGTGCTATTTCTAATAAAAAGCAAGCATTTTGCTAAAAAGCTAACCATAGCAAATTCAATTACATAATAATTTTTCAACTTTTTTACAGATTTTTTAAATTAATAATATAACTATTTATCTTATTAATTAAAGAAGAAAATTCTACAAATTTTAATTTTTCAGATTCAATAATTTCCTTAGGAGCATTCATTAAGAAATTTTCATTTTCAAGTTTCTTTGAAACAGAAATCTTAAGCATTTTATACTTTTCAAGCTGCTTTTCAAGCCTTATTAACTCCTTGGTTTTATCTATCAATGACTTAACATCTGCATAAATTTCAAAACCAACTACAGCTAAACCAAGCATACCATCACAATTTTCATTGTAAAATATATTTTTGAAATTAATCATTCTTTTTGCAATGCTCTCATTAGACTTAAAGTATCCTTCATATTTAAAGTCAGAATCAAACTTCAAAGCAACATCAATCTCAATGCTAGGAGATATATTGAATTCACTCTTAAGTGTTCTAACGGCTACAATGAAAGTTTTAAATACTTTAAAACTTTCAAATTCTTCTTTAAAATTGCTGGAAATATCAAAACTTGGATATTCATTTAAGGCTAAAATATCTCCTTTTTCTGAAAATTCAGAATAAATTTTTTCTGTAACAAAAGGAATGAACGGGTGTAAAATTAACAATGCTTTTTTAAGAAAAAATAGCAACTTAGAAATAGCCATATTTTGAATATCAACATTTTCACTATTAAGATCAATTTTACTAATTTCAATATACCAATCACAAAAATCATTCCAAAAAAACTCATAAACGAATTTTGAAGCTTCATTGTATTTATAATTTGCAAAAGAAGACTCTACACCAAGAATGGTTGAATTTAAGCTTGTAAGCAACCACTTGTCAATGTCGTTAAATTTCAAATCATTGAATACTTCTCTATTTTCTAAATTTAAAAGAATAAATTTGGAAGCATTAAAAACTTTGTTTGCAAACTTAGCTCCAAACATAAAATCCTTAGCATCAATATTTAAATCTTGGCCTTGAACAGACAAAAAGGATAAAGTAAATCGCAAAGAATCACTTCCATACTCATGAATAATATCAAGAGGATCTATTCCATTACCTAAAGACTTTGACATTTTTTTACCTTGTTTGTCACGCAAAAGAGGCGTAATATAAACATCTCTAAAAGGAATTTGTCCTGTAAATTCTAATCCCGCCATCACCATTCTTGCAACCCAAAAAAATATTATATCATAAGCTGTAATTAAGGTATTTGTTGGATAATAATTTTCAAAATCAACAGTAATATTAGGCCATCCAAGTGAAGAAAAAGGCCATAACCAAGAAGAAAACCAAGTATCAAGAACATCTGGATCTTGAACAAATCTCTTCCCCACGTTCTTTTCATCTAAAGAAGGATCAGTATCACTAATAATAAGTTCTAATGTATCAATATTGTACCAAGCCGGTATTCTATGTCCCCAAACAAGCTGTCTTGATATACACCAATCTTTAATATTTGACAACCAGTATTTATATGTATTTTCCCACTTTTTAGGGTAAAATCTTAATTCGCCACTCTTCAAAGCCTTTAAAGCTTTCTCTGCCAAAGGTTTCATGCTCACAAACCACTGAGTAGATAAATAAGGTTCAACAACCTCCCCTGATCGATAACAATGCCCAACCTGTTGCATATGTTTTTTGACACCTTGTAAAAACCCTTTTTCCATTAATTCTATCTCTATTTTAAATCTTGCATCCTTAGTGCTTAATCCTTGATATTGTAAAGGAACATTTTCATTAAGTTTTCCATCTTGAGTTAAAATATTGACCTTGGGAATATTATGCCTTTTTGAAATTTCAAAATCATTAGGATCATGTGCAGGAGTAACTTTTAAAGCCCCAGTACCAAAATCACTATCAACATGAAAATCTGCAATAATTTTTATCTTTTTAGTTGTCAAAGGAATTGTGACTTCTTTTCCAACTAAAGATTTATATCTCTCATCATTGGGATTAACAGCAATAGCAGTATCCCCAAACATCGTCTCAGGCCTAGTTGTTGCAATCTCAATAAAAGAAGAATCATCAAAAAAATACTTAACAAAATAAAGCTTGCCATCAACTTCTTTATATTCAATCTCTTCGTCACTAACAACACTCCCAGATCCAGGATCAAGATTAACAAGATACTCACCTCTATAAATCAACCCCTTGGAATATAAATCCTTAAAAACCTTGTTAACAGCCTTACAAAGACTCTCATCAAGAGTAAATCTTTCTCTTGAGTGATCATAAGACGCGCCGAGTTTTTTTATCTGATTAACAATTACACCTCTATGCTTATCTTTTAATTTAAAAATTTCTTTAACAAGCTCTTCTCTTTCAAAATCATCCTTACTTTTGCCAATATTTTTAAGATTCCTTTCAAAAACAGCCTGCGTTGCTATTCCTGCATGATCTGTGCCAAAAAGCCATAAAGTATTGTGCTTTTTCATTCTTTTATACCTTACAAGAATATCTTGCAAAACAAAATTAAGAGCATGCCCCATGTGCAATACACCAGTAACATTAGGAGGCGGTGCAACCATACTAAATTTTTCAAATAAAGAATTATTTGGCAAAAAAACATTATTTTTAAGCCATTTGTTGTAAATTTCATCTTCAAATGCCTTGGGATCATATTTTTCAAGAAGTCTAAAATTCATTGTTTTAAAAATCTCCTACCATGTCAATAACGTTTAAATTTTCAAAAAGCTCTTCGTAAGTTTTCGAATTTATAAGATTTGAGAAATATTTACTCTGTCTTTCCTTCTCAGTAAAATATATCTTAAAATATTTTTTAAGTTTATTAAAATCTTTTTCAAGTCCCCAAGTAGCATAAAAATCCTTTATATGGAATTTTAATATATTTAACCTAAAATTTAAATTACTATCCAAAAAATGTTTTGAAGAAAATTTAAATAAATTTAAATTCTTAAAAATTCCACGACCAAACATAATCCCATCAATTAAATATTTATCAACGTAATATCTAGCATCCTTGAGACTTAAAACATCTCCATTGCCAATAATAAGAGTAGAAGGACTAAGATTATTCCGCAATTTAACAAGTTCATAAAAAATATCAAAATTAACAGGGCCTTCGCTCTGATTAACAGCAAGTCTTGGATAAACCGTTAACATATCAATTCCAAAGCCCAATAAAAATCCTAGCCAATCATTAACTTCTGGATATGAAAATCCATGCCTGGTCTTAACGCTAAGAGGTAAATTAAATCTCGCACAAGCTTCTTTGCTTGCAAGAATTATTTCTTTGGCCAAAGATTTATTATTAATTAAAGCCGAACAAACCCCTTTTTTAATTATTTTACTCTTAGGACAACCCATATTAATATCAATTCCCCAAAATCCCATGCCCCCTAATATTTCTATTGCTCTATAAAATTGCTCAGGATCATTACCCCAAATTTGAGCAATTAAAGGCCTATTAAGTTCATTGGGTTTTAAAAAAACATGTTGAATAGATTGTTTTGATCCATTTAAAATTCCCTTTACAGAAATAAATTCAGTAAAATAAATATGGGGTTCTCCTTCTTTAGATCCTATTAAATGAATTAAATTTCTAAAAACAGTATCAGTAACGTCTTCCATTGGAGCCAAAATCATAATTGGAAGAGGAATATCAAATAAAAACTTCATCAAATAACTATATAACAATAAAACATAACTATTAAGCAAAGCAAAACAGTTGCTTAATAGATTCAAACTTTTCAAATAACATTGTAATTTTTAGAATAAAAAACCATCACAAAAGGACTGGTAACAAATACAATAATCATAAGTTTTTAAAAGTCAATAAATAATTTTGATAAAAAAAATAATTTACAAAATTAATCCATAATAAGACCCTCTCCTGGAACCTTGGTTTTTCTTATTAAAGTATCTTTATATCCAGCAGATTTAATCAGTTCTATATTTTTTTGAATATCATCAGCATTAGTAGGAATAAAAACAGTATAAAAAGGCCCATGAGAATTTACTACAACAAAAAGGCCTGCTTTTTTTAATATTCGATAAGCCCTATCAGCATAATCTTTTTTTCTATAAGATCCAACTTGTATGTAAAAATCTGTTTCTTTGTCGGCAGGAATTAAATAATCTGCTAATAAATTTGAAGATTTATTTTCAACAGAAACATTCTCTTCTGATTGCTTAGTTTTACTTTCTTCTTTAATCTCAGGAGTATTAAATTCTTTTTTAAAATCACTAGATTTTGATACAGAAGGTCTTTTTTCATTTACACTGTCAATTACTTCAATTTTTACAGGAGCAACTCCTATTCCCAAAAAATCAAGCTTTTCAGCAGCATGTTTTGATAAATCTATTATTCTATCCTTCCTAAAAGGCCCTCTATCATTAATTCTTACAACAACTGACCTATTATTTAAAAGATTCGTAACCCTTACAGCAGTATTAAAGGGTAATTCTTTGTGAGCAGCAGTAAGAGCCATCATATCAAATTTTTCGCCATTAGCAGTAATTTTGCCGTGGAAAGCTTCACCATACCATGAAGCAAGGCCTACTGTAGCAGAATTTAAATGAGAAGCAATAAAAAAAAATACAAAGAGAAAAACAAAATTTCTATTATATCTTGCGATGGCATCAATTAAATTTCTCATAATGTTTATTATAATATAAAAACATATTTCAATAAACAATCAAGCTCACAAATTGCTTATTCACATTTTTTTTGATTTAATTATAAAAAGGAAAAAGACTAAAAAATGATATCTACAGAAATAATTAGAAGTAATCAAATACAAAAAGCAGCAAAACTTATCAAAACAGGCGAGCTTGTTGTATTTCCAACAGAAACAGTCTATGGCATTGGTGCAAATGCTTATAATGAAGATGCCGTAAAAATGATTTTTTTAGTTAAAAAAAGATCTATTCAAAACCCCTTAATAGTACACGTTGACACAGTAAAAAAAATAAAAGAATTATCGGAATATATTCCTAAAAGTGCTCTAATGCTAATCAAAAGGTTTAGTCCAGGTCCTTTAACTTATGTTCTTAAGAAATCAATAAAAATATCCAGATTTGTTAGTGGAAATCTAGACACAGTGGCAATAAGAATTCCTGCAAATAAAATAGCTTTAAACTTAATTAAAGCATCTAAAGTCCCCATAGTAGCACCATCTGCAAATATATCAAAAAGACCAAGCGCAACAAACTTCGAAATGGCTTTAAAAGAATTAAATGGACTTGTAAGGGGAATAATAAAACTAGAAGAAAATAAAGACTTTAATATCGGAATCGAATCAACTGTGATTGGATTTGACCTAAAAGATAACGTAATAATATTAAGACCAGGCGCAATAACAAAAAAAATGATAGAAAAAGGGCTTCAAGGAAAATATACAGTAAATTACGCAGAAACGAAAATAGAGTTAGAAAAATCACCAGGGAACATGATAGAACATTATAAACCAAAAATTCCCGTCTATTTATTTAAAAGTCAAGACAACATAAGAAGATATTTAAACAAAGATACAAAAATACTTATTACAAAACCTACTCTAAACTCCTATTTATTTAATTTTTTGTGGGATAAAAAAAATATTACAGTATTTAACACTCTTGAAGAATATGCACAAAATCTTTACAAAGAGCTAGTCAATTCTGAGAACAGCTACAAACAGATCCTTAGTGAATTCGTAAAAGACGAAGAACTTGGATACTCAATAAACAATAGAATCAGAAAAGCTAGCTTAAATACATTCATTAATTAAAAATGGTGCTGAATTATTATTTTAAAAATTTAAAAAGCATAAACATAATTACTCATTAGCAAAACAATACTAAATCTGCAAGTAGACATCCAAGCCCATAGTATAACAAACTGTCTTTCCCAACCCCAATAAAGCCAAAAAATAAAATAAAGAAAAACTTAAAATAAGCATTACGAGCAAATTTTCACATAAGAAAAATTTTAATCTTTTGATTAATTGAAATAATCATGGATTAACATAGTATACTCAAGTGGTATTTTGTCTTCATCAAAAGCAATGCCAAGCGCAAAAACCTTTCCATTAGGCGTCTGAATAACACTTAAACTTTTTGATTTTCCCTCAATAAAAATCTCTTTATCCATGAATTCAAAACTAAAAATCAAATCAATTGAATCTTCTTTGAAATCCCCATAATCAAAAGAAGAAATTACTAAAGCACCCCCATAAGATAAATCTTTTATTAAGCATTTATGTTTTGATCCATTAAACTTGATAAAAGCTTTATCAGAATCAATTTTTAGTTTTCTAATAGAATCTTTATCAACAATAATCCTCTCGTGAATTCTCTGATTTTGACCAAGTTTTAAATCAAGAAGTTTCCCAACTTTAATAGCAATCTCTTCTGGCATAGGAGATAAAAATTCCAATGTTAATAAGTTGTATTCTTTGTTTTGAGAAGAATAGGCAGAAGCACTTAAGAGTTTAACAGACAAAAAGGGGGAAAAAGCTACGTTATTATTAGGATCTGAATTCTTCTTAAGTTGAATAGAGCCTAAATTTTTATTTTTAGCCAAAGCAGGCAATACTGTATCTTCTTGAAAAATAAGCTTAAGAGAATCCATAGAAATAGAATAAATTACTCCAAGCACAGAATAAGCACCTATTCTCATCTCAATAGTATTGCGAAGATTTAAAAAACTATTTATCTCTGTACTCATTTTAATTTCTTTACCCCTATACTTAGCTCCATAATCTCTTATTTTTCTAGATAAAAGCATAAACCTCTCCTTTCTCCTTTTTTTGAATATAAAAAATAAAAATACTAAACAACATTTAAAGCTATTTAAAACAACTTTAAAACAATCAAGTTATAAACAAGCCTAATCAATAATCAATAAATCTGCTATTAAAATCAAAGACATACCATCACCCCACCCTTACAGCATCCGTTTAATTTAAAAAACTTTAAAATACTGCTTACATAGTGTAAAATTATAACAATAATTTTACACTATAACAATCAACTTATAATATTATTAATTCTTATACACTTATAGTATACTTTAGTAAAAAGTATGAAATTAAATAGTCTTAGCTTGAGAAAAATAAATAAGCATAAGCTACTTATTTATTTAACATATTTCACAGTTAGCTTTTCTATTATTGCACTCTCATTAGCAATATCTAAGACTATAAACATACAAAAAGATAAAAACTTTGGATATATAAACCCAGCAATTCCTTCAAGACTTTTAGATATTAATGGAAAACAAATAACTCAATTTATATCTGATGAGAATAGAGAATTAATGCCATTGAGAAAGATGCCTGACAATCTAATTAATACACTTCTAATACGAGAAGATATTGGTTTTTTTTCTCATCGAGGCTTTTCCTTAATAGGAATATTTAGAGCCGCATTTAATATTGTTCTTGGCAGATATTTTTCAGGCGGCAGCACATTAACCCAACAGCTTGCAAAACTTCTCTATACAAATCAAGCAAGAAGATCTATTTTGAGGAAATTACATGAAATATGGTGGGCAATCCAACTTGAAAAAAAACTCTCAAAATACGAAATACTAGAAAAGTACCTTAATAAGGTTTATTTTGGAAACGGCAATTATGGAATAGTTGCCGCATCAAAATTCTTTTTTGGTAAAAGCGTAAATAAAATAAATACAGCAGAATCTGTGATGATGATAATTCAACTCCCAAATGCAAAACTTTATTCACCTCTTTACAATCCAGAATTTTCAAAAAAAATACAACGTGCAGTTTTAAACCAAGTTGTATCAAATGGAATAGTAAAAGCCGAAATTGCTGAAAAAGAATTTAATGAATATTGGCAAAATTATGATTGGACTAGAATGGCTGATACATCCGCAATTTCAAACAAAAAAGACCAAGCTCCTTATTTCTCTGAATACATAAGGCAAAAAATAATAAAATATTTACCAGATGGTGCAAACATATATAAAGATGGATACTCAATATACTCAACTCTTGACCTTGAAGCACAAAAATATGCAGATAAAGTTACAAACGATATGATTAATAAAGCAAGAACAATGCATAATTTAAATAGATCATCTGAAACAATAATTATTAATTCAGAAATTGTCCCTGTAGTAGATGCAATATCAGATTTATTAGGAATTAAAAATTTAAGAATAAATGGACGGCAATATAAAAAACTTAGAAAAAGAAAATTTTACGAAGACAATATTGATCTAATTGCAAGCTTTGGAGCTATACTTGGAATTGATAAAATAGATAAGGCAACAAAAGAATATATTATCAAAAATAAATTAGCACCAAAACTTATTGCACAGCCTGAGGGAGCAATGATAGCAATAGACACAACAAGCGGAGCAATAAGAGCCATGGTTGGGGGTAGCGGACATGCTAAAGACAATGAATTTAATCGCGCCACACAAGCAAAAGTCCAGCCTGGAAGTGCATTTAAAGCATTATATTTTGCAGCCGCAATTGATCTGAAAAAAATAACAGCTGCCACAATGTTTTCAGACTCTCCAGTAGCATTTCTAGATAAAAACGGAGAGGTTTATGCTCCAGGAAATTATGGTGGCAAATGGAGAGGCAACGTTTTAACACGCCAGGCATTGGCTTTGTCTTTAAATATTCCAGCATTAAGAATATTGGACAAGTTGGGTTTTGACTCTGCGATTAGCTATTCCTCAAAACTACTAGGAATAACAGACCCAAAAGAAATAGAAAAAACGTTTCCCAAAGTTTATCCGCTAGCACTAGGTGTAATATCAGTTTCTCCAATCCAAATGGCAAGAGCCTTTGCAATTTTGGGGAATAGTGGTAACGAAATCGAACCTTATGGAATAAGATACATTGAAGACAGAGCTGGAAGAATAATAGCAAATGAAGAAGCAAAGATATTAGCTAAAATCAAAAGCCAAGAATATCAAACTCAAATAGTGTCTCCTCAAGCTGCTTATATCATCACAGATATGATGAAATCAACAATCCAATATGGAACCTTATCAAATCAAAGATATACAAATCTCAAAAATTTTAATTCTGACATTGCCGGAAAATCGGGAACAACGCAAAATTGGGCAGACGGATGGGCAATAGGATATTCTCCTTATATAACAACAGCATTTTGGGTTGGATTTGATAAAAAAGGATATTCACTGGGAATATCCGGAACAGGAACAGGATTGGTAGGACCTAGTTGGGGGGAATTCATGGCAGAATATCACAAAAACTTGCCCAAAAAAGTTTTTGTAAAACCTGCAGGAATAATTAGTATCCCGGTGCAAGCAGAAACAGGGCTATTACCAGAAGAGATTGCTGACGAAAAAATAATAAATGAATTATTTATTTCCGGCACCCAACCAATTGAAAAATCAAAATACTATAAAAATAAACTAGAATTTAAAAATACAATAGAATTTAACATATATGGAATTGATGAGATTAATAATAACGATGAAATAAATTTTGACACTCCTGAATTTGAATATCTTGATAATAATCTTGAAAGCCTAAACAATAATAACAATGATCTTGAAAACAACAATAATAACAATGATGAAAATAAAAATGAAGATGGAATAGAAATGGGCATTAAAAAACCCTTAAATGAAATAGAAAATAAAAACCCACAACAAGATCTACTAAATAACGACAACAATAACAAAGAAATGTTTATTAAAAACACAAAAGAAATTAAAGACAAAGTCATTGTTAATGAAACAAACACAGAAGTACAAAACATAAAAGAATTAAATTCAAATAACAATGAAAATGAAAAAATTAACAATAAAGACGTCAATGGAGAAGATATCCAATTGGATTAAAGCAATATGTTAATAGATATCGATCAAATAAAAATAAAAAAAAGAATTAGAAAAAATGTAGGTGACATTGAAACTCTTAAAAACAGCATTATAAAGCATGGATTAATTTATCCAATAATAATCGATAAAAATAAGAATTTGATTGCAGGATTTAGAAGATATCAAGCCTTAAAAGAAATCGGCTATAAAGAAGCTGAAGTAAAGGTAATCTCAAGTGAAAACAAAAAAACTTTACTTGAAATTGAACTTGATGAGAATAATGTTAGAAAGTCATTTACAAAAAGTGAAGCAAACGAAGGTGAAGCTTATTTGAAGATTTATTCTGAAAGCAATGTAATAATAAGATTTATTAAATTTATTATCTTAAAAATTAAAAACATGTGGAAAAGAAAAAATAGAAAAATTTAAGCCATAACAAAGGAGTATGTTTATGATAAATTACAAAAATCTTAATGAACTTGAAAATTTTAAAATTCTTGAAGGAATTGCTCCAGAGGTGCTAAAAACTGCATTGACTGGAGAAAGAATAAAAGAGTACGACATTACAATAGAAGGAGATAGTGTGCATTATAATTATGCTTCAAAGCAAATTAATGAAAACCACCTTAAAATTTTTCAAAATTTAAGCGATGAAGCAAATTTAATAGAAAAATATAAAGAAGTACTTAATGGGGAAAAAATCAACATTAGTGAAAACAGAAAAGTTCTACATCACCTTACAAGAGGGCAAATTGGTAAGGACGTAATAGAAGACAATAAAGAAAATATGAGCGAGTTTTTCCAATCAGAACTTGAAAAAATATATAATTTTGCAAATCAAGTCCATTCTGGAAATATTAAAAGTGTAAATGGTAAAAAGTTTAAAAATGTAGTTCAAATAGGAATTGGTGGATCCAGTCTAGGACCAAAAGCTCTTTATAGCTCAATAAAAAATTATGCAAAAAAACACAATATAGCCTTAATGAATGGCTATTTTATTTCAAACATTGATCCAGACGAATCAGAAGAAGTATTAAATAGCATTAATCTTGATGAAACGCTTTTTATTATTGTCTCAAAAAGTGGAAATACATTAGAAACCACAGCTAATATGAAATTCTTAATAAACAAATTAAAATCAAATGGCATAAAAGAATATAAAAAACAAATGGCCATTATAACATTAAAGAATAGCGTGTTAGCAGTAGAGGAAACAGGATGCCTTGAATATTTTTTCATGCATGATTCAATAGGTGGAAGATTTTCTCCAACATCAGCAGTTGGACTTGCACTACTTACTCTTTGCTTCACAGAAAAAATTGTAAAAGAGATTTTAAAAGGAGCCAATAAGACTGATAAAAAATCATTAAATAAAAACATAAAAGACAATGCACCTCTATTAGCAGCACTAATTAGTATATACGAAAGAAATGTTCTCAACTACAGTAGCAACTGCATCATTGCTTATTCTAAGGCAATGGAAAATTTTTATCTTCACTTACAACAGCTTGAAATGGAAAGCAATGGGAAAAGTGTAAACAGATTTAACGAAACAATAAACTATAAAACTGTAAGAATAATTTGGGGAGGTGTTGGAACAGATGTTCAACATTCATTCTTTCAAATGCTTCATCAAGGAACAGATATAGTCCCAATGGATTTCATAGGTTTTAATGAAACACAACTTAAAGAAGATGTAATATCTGATAATAGATCAAGTAATGACAAATTAAAAGCAAATTTAATAGCCCAAATAATAGCATTTTCAAAAGGCAAAGAAAATAGTAATAAAAATAAAAACTTCAAAGGCGAGAGACCTTCTGCGCTAATATATTCAAAAGAATTAACACCTTATGCAATAGGGGCAATACTCTCCCATTATGAGAATAAAGTAATGTTTGAGGGATTTTTATTAAATATAAACTCATTCGACCAAGAAGGAGTTCAGTTAGGGAAAATTCTTGCAAATCAAATTTTAAAAAATAATGCCTTTGAAGATGAAGTAATAGAGTCTTATTCTAAAAAAATATTAAAACAAGATTAATTAATCTTGAATATATAAACTTAAGTTTAAAAAAGAATGCACTAAGCTTATAAAAGAGGTAAGAATGGATAAGATAAGTATATTATATACATTAATTAATATTATAATTATGCTTGTTCTAATAAGCATAATTTCTTTTTGTAAAAGAAAAAATATTTCTTTTACAAAAAGAGTATTTATATCGTTAGGACTAGGAATAGTATTTGGAATGACTATCCAATATTTTTATGGCACAAATTCATCTATAACAAACGAAACTATCAATTGGATAAATATTTTAGGTGATGGATATGTAAGACTTCTTAAAATGATTATAATCCCCTTAATAATAACATCAATAATCTCTGCAATAATAAAATTAACCAACAGTAAAGATGTTGGAAAAATGAGCCTATTTGTAATATTAACACTAGTATTTACAGCAGGCATTGCTGCTATAATTGGCATTTCCACTGCTTTAATATTAGGATTAACAGCTGAAGGATTGCAAGCAGAGGCCAGAGAAATTTTACAAGGTGAAAAATTGCAAAAAGGCCTTGAAATTTTAAATCAAACACCAATTACAAAAAAAATTACAGAACTCATTCCGCAAAATATATTTGAAGATTTGGCAGGACTTAGAAAAAACTCAACAATCGGAGTTGTAATATTCTCAGCTATCATAGGAATAGCCGCCCTTAAAACATCTAGAAAAAAGCCAGAATCAATAGAATTTTTTAAAAAAATAATATTAACGCTTCAAGACACAATATTGGGAATAGTAACTTTAATTTTAAAACTAACGCCTTATGCTATATTAGCTTTAATAACAAAAATTACAGCAACCAGCGAAATCAAAAGCATAATAAAGCTTGGAGAATTTGTCATTGCTTCTTACATTGCCATAGGTCTTACATTTCTTATGCATATGACATTAATTGCAATAAACAAATTAAACCCAATTACTTTTATAAAAAAAATATCTCCAGCACTAACATTTGCATTTATATCTAGGTCTAGTGCGGCAACCATACCTATTAATATAGAAATTCAAACTAAAAACCTAGGTGTAAGCGAAGGAATAGCAAATTTATCAAGCTCTTTTGGAACATCAATTGGACAAAACGGTTGTGCAGCACTGCACCCCGCTATGCTTGCAGTGATGATAGCACCCACTCAAGGAATAAACCCTACAGACACTTTATTTATACTCACACTTCTTGGATTAATAATAATAACTTCATTTGGAGCTGCTGGTGCTGGCGGAGGCGCAACAACAGCTTCATTAATGGTACTCTCAGCAATGAACTTTCCAGTAGGATTGGTTGGACTTCTAATATCCATTGAACCTTTAATTGACATGGGAAGAACAGCTGTTAATGTAAGCGGTTCAATGGTTGCCGGTGTTATATCTGCTAAACAACTTAAACAATTTAACCACAATATATACAACGAAAAAGAGTGTATAACTAAATAAATGGAAAAACAATCATGAAAATAATAATTATTGGGGGCACATCAGCAGGAACTAGTGCCGCTGCTAAAGCAAAACGCTTAAACAAAAAGCTAGATATTACTATCTATGAAAAAACAAATATTGTGTCCTTTGGAACTTGTGGCCTACCTTACTTTATAGGGGGATTTTTTGATAATCCAAATGAAATGATCTCAAGAACACCAGAAGAATTCGAAAAAACTGGAATCTCTGTTAAAACTAACCACGAAGTTATCAAAGTAAATGTAAAAAACAATACAATTGTAATAAAAAATCAAATAACAGGAAGCATTTTTAACAATACCTACGACAAACTCATGATAGCAACTGGTGCAAAACCTATTATTCCGGCAATCAATAATATCAATCTTAAAAATTTTTATACTCTGAGAAATTTAGAAGACGGTCAAAAAATAAAAAATTTAATGGATAAAGAAGAGATTAAAAATATAGTGATAATTGGCGCTGGATACATTGGAATTGAAATGATAGAAGCAGCAAAAAATAAAAGAAAAAATGTAAGATTAATTCAACTAGACAAACACATACTAATAGATTCCTTTGACGAAGAAATAGTTAAAATAATGGAAGAAGAACTAATACAAAAAGGAGTTAATCTTCATACAAGTGAGTTTGTAAAAAGTTTAATAGGAGAAAAAAAAGTAGAAGGAGTAGTAACAAACAAAAATACTTATCAAGCTGACATTGTTATACTTGCTACTGGAATAAAGCCTGCTACTGAGTTTTTAGAAAATCAGCTTAAAACCAGTACAAATGGAGCAATAATTGTAAATGCGTATGGCGAAACTAGCATAAAAAATATTTTTTCTGCAGGAGATTGTGCAACTATTTATAATATAGTAAGCAAAAAAAATGAATATATACCTCTGGCAACAACAGCTAACAAACTTGGAAGAATAGTCGGTGAAAATTTAGCTGGGAATCATGTTCCATTTAAAGGTACATTGGGCTCAGCTTCAATTAAGATACTATCTTTAGAAGCTGCAAGAACAGGGCTTACAGAAAAAGATGCAAAAAAGCTTCAAATAAAATATAAAACGATTTTTGTAAAAGATAAAAATCATACAAATTATTATCCTGGCCAAGAAGATCTTTATATTAAATTAATTTATGAGGAGAATACTAAAATAATCCTTGGAGCACAAGCAATAGGAAAAAATGGAGCCGTAATAAGAATTCATGCTTTATCAATTGCAATCTATTCAAAACTTACAACAAAAGAATTAGGAATGATGGACTTCTCATATTCTCCACCATTCTCAAGAACCTGGGATATATTAAATATTGCTGGAAATGCTGCTAAATAGAAAGAATTTAATTAATTTAATTCTTCATGCTAATCGGTTGTCCTGTGCTTGAAAGAACATCTCTCCAAAAAGAACCATTGGGATTAACCTTATTTCTGTCAATTACTGCCATCTTAATCGGTATGTGCACAAACTTTGTACTCCACAAACTAATCAACATTTTTGTCTTACCAGACATTGCAGCATGTACAGCATTTGAACCAAGCCTAGCACAATAAAGTGAATCACTAGCATTAGCAGGCGAACTTCTAATAATATAGCTAGGATCAATGTATTTAAGAGTAAATTGTATATTTTTTGCTTTAAAATATTCTGTAATTTTATCTTTAATATAAAGCCCAATATCCTCATAAAGCAAATTCCCAGAATCGTCTTTTTTGCGAGAAAACTGATTAAAATACTTTTGCCCTGCTCCTTCTGCTATCAATATTACTGCATGAGGAATTTCTTCTAAGCTCTCTTTCTCTAAAAGTCGTCTTTCAAGATGAACAAGAAATCCATTAGGACCTTCTATGTCAAAATCAAGCTCTGGAATTAAACAAAAATTAACATCATTAGAAGAAAGCGCAGTATGAGCAGCAATAAACCCAGAATCCCGCCCCATAACTTTAACAAGTCCAATACCATTATAAGCACTATTAGCTTCAAAATGAGCACCAGCAACAGCTGCAACCGCTTGTTCTACAGCAGTCTCAAATCCAAAAGATTTTTGAACAAACATAAAATCATTGTCTACAGTTTTAGGAATGCCTACAACCGCTATTTTTAAATTTCTTTTTTCTATCTCCTCAGCAATAAGAAGAGATCCCTTTTGAGTACCATCTCCACCAATATTAAAAATCATATTAATGTTCATTCTCTCTAAAGTGTCAACTATTTCAACAGGTTTAATACCACCCCTTGAAGAGCCAAGAATAGTGCCTCCAAATTTATTAATATCATCAACAACATCTGGATTAAGATTAATAAAAGGTGAATTTGACTCGGGAAGAAGGCCTTGATATCCAAATTTTACCCCATAAATATTACGAACCCCATAAATTTTCCATAAAGTTCGCACAATAGAACGAATAACATCGTTAAAGCCAGGACAAAGTCCACCGCAAGTAGTAATAGCAGCTTTAACGTGCCTGGGAACAAAATAAATTTTTTCTCTAGGTCCAGCTTTTTCTAAAAGAATATCTTCATACTTATCTCCCTCGTCCTCATTCCTATATACACTAAACTTAATTTTATTTTTTTCATTAACAAAATGTGAAGAGCCCTCACCAGCATAAAAATCAATCAAAGGATTGTTTTGCTTGCATTCTCCTAAACTATCTATTTTAAAATCTAAATTTTCATTTTTAATTCTATACACTAAATACTCCTTTATAAAATTATAACCCAATTATTTTCTAATAAATTGACTTTGATCTTTAATCATATCGTATATGTCGTCGTAAATATAAGGAGACCCTTCAACAGGAGATTTAATTAAATTGCCAGCTATGAATTCAAAATATTTATTCAGCTTTGAATTCTTCTCAAAATCAATAAATGGCACTCTATTATTAATAGCCTCTCTAAAACTTTTTGCAAAAGGTACAAAGCCTATAAACTCTATTGGTATATTAATATTATTCTTAACAACATTAATCAAATTTTCACACATAGCAATCTCTTCACTAGTTTCTATTCTATTCAGCACTACTCTAGGATAAAAATTATTCATCATCTTCTTGACTTTCAAAGAAGAACTCAAAGAAATAAGCTCAATCCCAACAACCAAATCTTTAAATCCAAGCTTTGTCCCTTCAATCTTATCTTTAAAAAAATTGCCAATATAATCGCGCTCAGGACTTTTCTGTGGAAATCCTAAATACAAAAGACGATAAAGAGCATTCTTTAAAAAAGAATAAGCATTAAGTATAGAAGGGGTTTCTGGTACTGTAACAATTACACCACTATAAGATGCTAAATAAAAATCTATTGTATTATAAGAAGTTCCAGATCCTAAATCTAAAAAAATAAAATCAGCAATAAGATCTTTTTGAATAGATTCTATAATCTTTTTCTTAGCAGAAAAAGGAAGATTAGCCGTTCCTGTATAAAGAGCATCACCTGGAATAAGGTAAAGTTTATCATAAGATGTTTTGCATACCAAATCCGAAAAACTTTTATCCTTTTTATTAATAAAAGAACCAATACCCACGCCCTTATTTTTAACACCTAAACATGTATGTAGATTAGAACCTCCAAGATCAAGGTCAACAAGTATTACGGTTTTACCTAAACTAGAAAGCTTATAGCCAATATTTGCAACAAAAGATGTTTTTCCCACACCACCTTTGCCACTTGCTACAGGAATAATTTTAGTCATTCTTGAATCCTAATTATCCTTACGATCTTTTTGAAAAATTTTCATAAAATTAAAAATACCTAAAAATCTCGATTTCTTTTCAACATCTTTATTTAAATTTTCATCCTCTTTAGAAACCGAAATTAAATCTTTAATTAAATCTTTATTATTTGTAAAATTTTCAATACTATCTGGTTTCCCACAAATTACAATCTTATCATCCTTTAAAAAAAAATAATCGCCATCAACAAATTCATATCTAGAATTACTTAAATTTCTAACAGCAATAACTGTAATTCCACACTCTCTTCTAAGATCAGCTTCAAAAAGGGTTTTTCCAACATATTCTCTAGGAATAACAGTTTCAGCAACAATAATATCATACCCAATAATATTATAAGTTGAAAGATTAGGAGATACTAATAATGGAGTTAATCTTCTTGCAGCATCTTTACTTGGAAATATAATTTTTGTTGCGCCAAGAGTTTTTAATATTTCAGCATCATCCCTATTTTCTGTCTTAACACATATTTCCTTCAAACCCAAAAGATTACAATAGTGAGTTACAAGAGCACTTTTACCAAGATCATCATCAAAGTCAATCACAACAGCGTCTGTATCTACAGGAATTATTCTTTTCAAAGCATTTTTAGTAAATTGTTCAACAACAAAGCTTTCTGTAGATATCACATCATATTCTTCAATAAGCTCTTTAGATGTATCTATAATAATAATTTGACAATCAAGTCTGCTTAAATCCTCAAGCAAGTGAATTCCTAAATTACTAAGTCCAATAATAACAAATGTTTTCATATGCTTCAACCAACCAAAATATCTTGCCTTGGCCTTGTAAATTCTTCAAAACGCGACTTTCTTGAAACAAAAACAGCCATTGAAAAAAGTCCTATTCGTCCTGAAAACATAGTAAAGATTATAATAACTTTACCCCAAAATGACAAATCCTGAGTTACTCCAACCGAAAGACCAACTGTTCCAAAAGCAGAAAACACCTCATAACCTAAATCAATAACTTTCCAATTGCCAGATCCTCCTTCAAAAAAAAGAAGCATAAAAAAGGAAAAACTTACAATAAAAATAGCTCTTGCAAAGAATAAAAGTGCGAATCTTATACTATCTATTGAAACCTTGTAAGACCCAATAATATATCCATTGCCGTCTTGATTTTTAACAACAGCTAATACAATTAAAAAAAATGTTGTAATCTTAATTCCTCCTGCAGTTGATCCGGGCGCCCCACCAATAAACATGAATGGCAGAGAAACTATTTGGGTTCTTCCACTTATTAAAGAATTATCAAGATAATTAAAACCAGCTGTTCTAGTACTAATCGAATAAAAAATTGAATTAAATATTAGAGTACCTATTGAATAACCATCTTTTAATTTATGCATCTCTGTAAAAAAGAATAAAATTGCACCAATCATAATTAAAAAGAAACTTAAAGAAAAAACTATTTTAGCATGAAGTGATAGTTTTTTTTTATTTTTAATAGTATTATTTACATCCCTATAGACCATAAACCCAAGCCCACCACAAATTATTAAAATAGAAACCACAACTATAGCTTCAGGAACATCTCGCCATGCATAAATACTCTCAGAATGCATGGAAAAACCTGCATTGCAAAAAGCAGAAATTGTAGTAAACAAAGCTTCTAAAAATGAAATACTAACTCCCCTAAGTTTAAAACAAATAAGTATTAATATTAAACCTATCATTTCAATTGAAAAGGTGATAAACAGTATGCCTTTTAAAATTCTAATAGGATTATATTCTATATTTGAAAGAGAATACTGCTTTATTATTCTTGCATCTGTTAAATTCATTTTCTTTTTAGGTATAAGCAAATAAAAAGTAGTAATACTTATAAATCCCAATCCCCCAAGCTGGATTAGTAACATTATCAAAATAAATCCAAAAGTAGAAAAACTTTCTATTTTAACTGTTATAAGACCTGTAATGCTTACAGCAGAAACAGCAGTAAAAAGCGCATCAATGTATGCTAATTTGCCATCACCTCCCCAAGAAATAGGCAACATTAATAAAAGAGAGCCTATAAGCATAATTAAAACAAAATAACTAAAAAGTAAAAACCTGTCGCTAAATTCAAATCTCAACATATCATACAAAAAGTTGTTTAAATTATTAAAAATCCATTTTATATAGCATAATATTTTAACATTGAAATATTATCATAATTACATTATTTTTAATATATGTTCGAAATAGAATCAAAAGCATTTATTCCCCAAAAAGAGTTAAAAAGAATTATTAAGTTAGCAAATAAAAAATTCAAGTTTATTAAAGAAGAAATAAAAACTGATATCTATTACTCAAACCTAAAAAAAATTATAAGAATAAGAAAATTAAATACTCTAGAAAAAATTGTCACATTTAAAAAAAAAATATTAGATAACAACAATGCTATAGAAATTAATAAAGAGGTAGAATTCAAAATAGATAATATTAATAATTTTTTAATCCTTATTAAAGAGCTTGAATTTAAAAAGCTATACAAAAAGATAAAAAAAAGTCTAGTTTATCAAACTAATAATTTAAATGTAGAGATAAACGAAATAAAAAATCTTGGATTTTTTTTAGAAATAGAAAAAATAATTAATAATCAAAATGACATAGATTTAGCAAAAAAAGAAATTCATAACATAATTAATCAATTTGGATTAAAAAAAAACCTTGAAACTAGATCTTATTTTGAATTACTTTCATTGACAAATCAAAGTAAAAAATAATTCATTGGAATTAGAGCTTAAAGTAGAGACTACAAGACCTTGATTCCCATAAATTCCAATCTGGGGACTAGCAACATTATTCTTAAAATGCTCCAACTTATTTAAAAAATACCAATTTTTATTCTTAAGATAAATTAATCTCACATTATTATTGTCTTCAAAAGCTAAAAACAAATTATTTTTATAAAACCCAACATCAATGCTTGAACCTTCCATTTCAACATTAGGGCTTATATTAACCCACCTGTTGCTTTTTAAAGGACAAATGCTTACAATAGGCCTATTTTCAGAAAGAAAACTCATAATTATTTGATTAAAATTAGAATCAAAAAAACCTTTAATAAAATTAGCCATATAAACAGAAGAAATATTTGCATTTACCCAAGCATTTTCATTGTTTACAATAAATTCAGATTTAATCTCATTATTTGACTTATAATTATAAAAAATACCCAAAAAAGGTTCAGATATTAGTCCAATGTTTGATGAATCAACATTAGAATCACCTTTGCTTAAATAAGAATGTATTACATCGGTCCAAATACTTCCGTAGCCCATATTTGAGATTAAATTTATTTTATATTCACCTCCAATTTCTCTTAAATACGCCAAATAAAGCCTATCTTTTAAATCAATGCTAATATTCAATAAAGATCCAAAATTTTCTATGTAACCAGGACTAATATCAATCCACTTCCTACTATTAAATTTTTTAACTATAAGCTCACTAGCAAAATCAGAACCTGATTTAGTAACAAAAGCAATATATAAATTTCCTTTTGAATTAATTGAAAAATCAAAATTAACTATATTAATAATATTTCCATTAACAGATGAATCAAGATTAAACCAACCAACATTCTCAATAAACTCAGCAACTTTAATGTCGTCGCTATTTTCTAACTGATAAGCAATATAAATATTGCTTTTATAAATCCTTAATACATACTTTTTAAGCTTGGCAGTTAAATTTAAAACGGGCAAATCTTTTAAAGTAAAAAATAAATCTTCTTTTTCAATCTTAGATGTTTTAGCTTTAAGGGAATCGCTATTCAAAATTGAAAAATCTAAATCTGTGAGCGAAAACTTTATGTTTTCATTTTTAGTACCAACATATATTATTGCATAAAGAGAATTTTCATCTAACCTTATTTTAAAATCTCTTCTTTTTATTTTATCAGTTATATACTTTTTATTAGAAATATCATAAATTTTAAAAACAAAATCGGAATTTGAACTCTTATCTAAAGTTAAAATATAATTAGAAGATTTACTGACTTTTAAATAAACACTCCCTTTCCCATTTCTACTTAAAATACTTATCGGACTAATTTCTGTTAATATTTGATTTTGATTTACTTGAGCTTGAATAGAAGAAAGCTTTGTAAATAAAAATAGCAAAATTAATGTCTTATTTATTTTCATATTTTTTTACATTCAAGAATATTAACACATAATCCAAAAATGATAAAATTGCAAAAAAAGCAGCACAAACATACGCTGCGTGAACAATAAATAAAAATTTAAATTCAAAATTTAAAATGTAGCTAATAAAATTTTGCATCGGTTCTATAAAGTTTAGTTGATTTAAAGTATAAAACAAAAGGCTTGCAAAAGTACAAACAGCATAAAGAATTGACTTTAATTTTCCCAAGAAATTAGCTTGTTGAACTATATTAAACTGAATAATTAAATTTCTAACAAAACCAATAGAAATTTCACGATAAATAAATATTAAAAAAAAATAATAAGGGGTTATGCCTTTGTAGAAGAAAAAAACAAAATATGTTAAATGTTGCAAAACATCTGCATAAGGATCTAAAATTTTACCCACATTGCTAACAAGACCATATTTTCTTGCAAGATGTCCATCAATAAAGTCAGTAAATTCATTAAAAATGATTAAAAACCAAATAATCCCAAAAAACAAATATGGAAAAAATATATTTTCCAAAAAAAATAAAATTAATATAATAAAGGAAAGTATAATCCTAGCTAATGTGATTTTATTAGGAGTAATAACCTTGATTAAATTATTCAATTTATCAAATCTCCTTATCTCTTACTTTTAATAAAATAAGTTTAAGAGCTTCATCAAGTTCAATTCCATTTATTTGCTCATTTGTTCTTGTTCTAATAGATATTTTTTCTTCTATTGCTTCTCTCTCGCCAATTATAAACATATAAGGTATTTTTTTAGCCTGATATTCTCTAATTTTAGCATTCATTCTTGAGGAACTATTATCAAGTTTTATTCTAATTCCCGCATTTTTAAATTTATTTAAAACCTTAATAGTATAATCTTCTACAGTATTGTTAACAGGAATGATTACTGCTTGAACAGGAGACAACCACAAAGGAAATGCTCCACCATAGTGCTCTACAAGAATTCCAAAAAATCTTTCAATAGATCCTAACAGGGCTCGATGAATCATAAATGGTCTTTTTTCTTTACCATCCTCAGCAGTATAAGTCATATTAAATCTCTCAGGAAGATTAAAATCAAATTGAATCGTACTCATCTGCCACTCTCTCTCAAGCGAATCAACTATCTTGAGATCAATCTTAGGTCCATAAAAAGCACCTCCCCCTTTATCAATTTCATAAGGAACTTCAAAATTACTTAAGGCCTCTTCAAGAACCTTTAAAGACATTTCCCAATCATAATCATTCCCAACAGACTTGTCAGGCTTTGTAGAAAGATATGCCTTTAAGCTGCTAAAGCCAAATTTACTCCACATATAAATAGCAAACCTAAGAACTTCTTTAATCTCATCTACAACTTGAGAATGAGTACATATAATGTGAGCATCATCCTGAGTAAAACCTCTGGCCCTCATAATACCATGCAAAGCACCTATCTTTTCATAACGATATACAGTACCAAGTTCAGCCCATCTAAATGGCAAATCTCTATAAGAATGCTTGCCTGTATTGTAAATTGCAATATGAAAAGGACAATTCATAGGTTTAAGATAATAATCACTTTTATCCATTTCTATTTTTTCAAACATGCTGTCCTTATAAAAGTCTAAATGGCCAGAAGTTTGCCAAAGCCAAGATTTGCCAACATGAGGAGTAAAAAGAATATCATATCCATTTTTAGAGTGCTCTTCTCTCCAAAAATCCTCTATTAAAGCTCTTATTTTGGCTCCATTTGGATGAAAGAAAATAAGTCCTGGTCCAATCTCTTCATGAATAGAAAATAAATCAAGCTCTTTCCCAAGCTTTCTATGGTCTCTTTTTTTTATTTCCTCTCTTAAATTAAGATAAGATCTTAGCTCTTTTTCATTATTCCATAAGGTTCCATAAATTCTGGTAAGCATTGTATTTTTTTCATTGCCTCGCCAATAAGCCCCAGCAATACCAGTAAGCTTAAATGCCTTTGGATCAATTTTATTCATATTATCAACATGAGGACCCCTACAAAGATCAATAAAATTATGACTCTTGTAAATAGAAATTTCATTTTGTAAATCAAAATTTTTAATCAAATCGATCTTATAAGGCTCATCTTTAAAAATTTCAAGAGCCTGTTCTAAGCTTATTATCTCTTTTTCAAAAGAACTCCCAGTCTTTAAAATCTCTCTCATTCTATTTTCTATATCCAAAAGAGAATCTTCTGTAATTTGCTTTTTAAATTCAAAATCATAATAAAAACCATCTTTAATAGGGGGTCCTATTGCAATTTTCGTATTTGGAAATAAATCGCATACAGCTTCTGCCATAACATGGGCTATTGAATGTCTCTTTTTGTAAAGAATATCTTCTTTATATAAATCTTTACTCACAGCAACACCTTTAATCTTTCGATTTTTATTAAAAAATTAAAACTCACATTCATCACTTTTACGCAAAAACACATACCTTAAATATTAATAATTACTAAATTAAAATATACAAAAAAATTTTCTAAAAAAATAGAGATAAGAAAACAAAAAAATGAAAAATAAATTCTCAATCCATAGCAACTATTGATTCAATATTAAAATAAAAAGACATCGCTAAAAAAAATGTAATAGTAGAAGAACCCCCATAAGATAGAAAAGGGAAAGGAATCCCAGTAATAGGAAGAACTCCTAAAGACATTCCAACATTAAAAGAAGTATGAAAAAACAAAAGTCCTAAAATTCCAGATATTACTAAAGCCATATATCTGTCTTGACTTTTATTCATTATTATCAAAAATTTGAAAAAAAGAAAAAAAAATAATATTAAAATCGTACTAACACCTAAAAACCCAAACTCTTCAGCAAGAATAGAAAAAATAAAATCCGTGCTCTGAGACGGCACATAATTAGCATGGGTATAAGGCCCTTTTAAAAATCCTTTACCAAAAAGACCTCCAGAACCGATTGCTATCTTAACTTGATTCAAATTCCAACCAGCGCCCTTAGCATCAATAGCAGGGTCCAAGAATACTAAAAACCGTTTAATCTGATAAGTCTTCATTAACTTTGAAAGGACTTTTGAAAGCACTATTGAAACCAATAAAATAGAACTTGCAAAAAATACATAAAAGTAAATTATTTTAATACTCAAACCATATTTAGCAATAAAAAATCCTAAAACAGAAATCAAAAGTATTAAAAGCAATACCCCTATTATTACTCTAAAATAAAAAGGATTTGAGAAAATAAGATAAAACACATTACCCATATTTACCTTATATTCATACCAAACGGGCAGAATTGCAAAAATAAAAGAAAAAAATCCTATCAACGTAAATGCTAAAACATAATGTAAATCTATTCCTGCAAAAAAAGAAATAAATATAAAAATGGTTAAATACACTATAGCTGTACCAAAATCAGGCTGCAATAATATAAGAATCACTGATGGAAAAATTAATAAAAATGCAGCAATAAAGATAAAAAATTCATTATAACCTTTTTTTTCAGTATAAAATTTTGAAAGGGTTAAAATAATAATAACTTTACCAAATTCAGAAGGTTGTCCTCCAAGTTTCCATATACCAATCCAAGACCTTGCTCCGTTTACCGTCATTCCAAAAAGTGCAGTACAAATTAAAGCTAAGATTAATAAAAAATATAAAGGATATACCATGCTATAAACAAATTTTAAATCATATTTACCCACTATAAAAATTAGAAAAAATCCAATAATTACCCAAAATATTTGCTTTATATATTCATTCTTAGTTAAAGATCCACTAATATTATAATCGCTAGAATAAATTAACAATATACCAACAAAAGAAACTATAAGTAGGCTTATCAAAGCTAAATAATCATAATTTTTTCTAAAAACCATTAATCTACCTAATATACCATGGCCTATAACCTTTAAGAATATCTTCATAGCTTTGATTTGCAAAAATACCTTGCATTATTAAATCTGTAGATTTTGCAGGCCACCAATCCACATTGCTCTTTGCCTC
Source organism: Borreliella garinii (assembly GCF_001922545.1). Lineage (NCBI taxonomy): Bacteria > Pseudomonadati > Spirochaetota > Spirochaetia > Spirochaetales > Borreliaceae > Borreliella > Borreliella garinii. The sequence continues at coordinate 146,985 of NZ_CP018744.1, forward strand.
AACTAAACTAAAAACAATAATTTGATTATCAGCTGAACCGTTATAAGGAGCAAGTCCAATAAAAGAACTATTTTCAAAACCATCTATACCGGTTTGACCAGTACCTGTTTTGCCTCCAACCTCAACAGCTTTCGTAAGAACTGCATATCTTGCTGTACCATAAGTTATAACACTTCTCATATATTTTTTTAGAAGCTTAAATGTGTTCTTACTAATAAGGTTTGTCTTTCTTAGTATTTCTGGTTTATTTTCAAGAAGAACTTCATTACCACCGCCTTTTAAAATTTTATTTACAATTCTAGGCTTATATATAACACCTTCGTTTGCAATCATAGCAACCATATTGACAATCTGAATAGGAGTAGCATTTAAAAATCCTTGACCTATTGAAAAATTAACAGTATCTCCTCCTACCCAAGACTGATTAAAAGTTTTTTCTTTCCACTCAGGACTAGGAAGAAGACCAGATACTTCGTTGGGCAAATCAATTCCCGTTTTTTCTCCAAACCCGAATTCTTTTGCATATTTTCTAATTCTATCAACCCCAAGATACTTAAGTCCAAGTGTATAAAAATAAACATTAGAAGAATGTGCAATTGCCTCTTCTAAATTAACATACCCATGACCGCCCGGCTTCCAACAATGAAAAATTCTATTTCCAACTTTAAAATGTCCAGGGCAATAAATTTTACGATCTTTATCTATAACTTTCTCTTCAAGAATAGCAGCAGCAACAACTAATTTAAAAATAGACGCTGGTGGATAAACAGATTGAATCGCTTTATTTAAAAAAGAATAATCTTCTTTATTATATTTATTGTAAACATCTCTCATAGAATAATAAGGATAATTATGAAGAGCAAGAACAGCGCCTGTTGATGGTTTTAATACCACAATAGCACCATACCTTTTACCTAAAGCATTCTTAGCAAGATCTTGAATATCTTTATTAATATTAAGTACAACATCATTACCCGGCACCATATTCCTTATAATAGTGCCGTCGTCTATTCTTCTCTCCTTGGAATCTACTTTGTATTTAATTAATCCCTCTTGTCCTCTAATATAATTATCATAAACTTGTTCAATACCCAACTTTCCAATTGTAGAAGTATTATCATATCCACTAATATTATAAAAAGTTCTAAGTTCTCTTTGATTTATTTGTCCAACATAACCTATTGAATGCGAATATGAATCGTCTACTAAATAGTTACGCTTAAAAGAATAGGTCCATAAAAGAGCAGGATAATAAAACTTTTTTTCAGAAATTTTAAACAACATCTTTGGAGTAAGTTCAACTATTTCAACATCTTTTAGATATCCACCAGGCTCTTGAAGTTTAGATAAAATGATTGATTTATCAATATCTAGAGTGCTTGATAAAAAGTCTATCATCTCAATTCTAGTAGCAACAGGCATATTATAATACTGTTGCAAGCTTATCTTTAAGATAAACATAGTTAAATTATTTGCCAAAACATTAGAATTAGAATCTAAGATCTCACCCCTTGAGGCATTGATTTTTTCCAATCTTGATAAAAAAACATTAGCTTCTCTATCGTAAAATAAGTGCTTACCAATTTGCATTTGAAATAAAATCGCTAAATAAAGCAACATAATTGCTATTAAAAACAATATGGCAAACTTGTATCTAAAATTTGTTATAACACCCACTAATAATCCTCTTTAAAAGAATAAAAACTTCTAGTAAAATAATTTTGAATTGGATATAAAAAGTTGATAAACATTATATTTACAACAAGGTCAAGATTAAAAATTGAATAATTAAAAGATTTTAAATCTATGAAATCATAAAATATGATAGCCAAAAACCATAATATAACTTTTGCAAAGACAAAAAATATTGTCATACTAAGCATATTTTTAGGCATTAATAACTTTATTTTATTGTTAAAATAAAATATTAGTGTATACCCAAAAACAAAAAATCCAAGTGGTAATCCTGTAAAATAATCCATAAGAAGACCATATAAAATACTAGATAATAATCCCACATTAAAAATAAAATTCAAAGAATTAAAAACTAAAAAAATTAAAAAAATATCTATTGAAAAATAAAAATAAGTTGCAAAATAATGTTGAAAAATTTTACCTAAAAATGCACTAGAAATAAAATATGTAAAAAATGCTACCATTATTCACTAATCTCTTTATTGTTTTTAACAAGAAAAACATACTCAAGTTTGTCTAAAACTATTGCCGGTTCTACTTCTATTTTTAAAAGAGAATTGTAATCAAGAATATGAAAATTGGTAATCTTTCCAATATAAATACCAACTGGATATTCACTAAACCCAGCAGTAACAATAGGATCACCTATTTTCAAATCTTTTTCAGCAAGTCTATTAACATAATTCATTTCAAGTTTTTTACCATAACCATTTCCTTCAATAAGGCCTATAAACCTACTGCTTTGAATCCTTGCCGAAACAAAATTTTCATAATTAGTTAAAGGCAAAATTTTAGCAGTATTAGAATAAACTTTTACAACTTTACCTACAAGTCCACTAAATCCATCTTGATATGCAACTGCTATCATATCCTTTTCTATCCCATCATTGAATCCTTTATTAATAGCCATTAAAGTCGATATATTTGAATAATTTAGATATATAATCTCTGCTGAAATAAAATCGCTAGAACTTGACGAATAAAAATTTAATTGCTCTTTAAGGCGAATATTCTCTTGCCTTAATGACTGTATATTTTGAGTTACTATTTCAAGCTGTTGTATCCTTTTTTTATAAAATTCTATCTTGTCCTTATAATTTTTGTATTCATTTACAGTTTTAAAAACATTGGAAATAAAACTCAAAGCCCCATGCATTCTACTTTGAATATAAGAATTAAAAGTAAAAAACAAAAAATTATCAGGCCTTCTCCTTTGAACACTGCTTGAATCATAAATCATAAAAACAAGAGCAACTATCAATACCAAAAGCACTTTGATAAAATTCTTGAATTTGACAAGAAAATTCATAACTTATTCATTGATAAAACTGTAAATATTCTTACTGATATCTATTCTGTTAGCATAATCATAAAATAATCCCGCACCAACAGCTACAGAGAGAAGCGGATTGTCTGCAACATAAACAGGAACTCCGGTCTCTTTTGAAAGAAGCCTATTTAAACCCTTAAGAAGAGCTCCTCCTCCTGTTAAAATGATGCCACGTTCAACAATGTCTGTAGCAAGCTCTGGAGGCGTTGCACCAAGAGTGCGCTTAACTTCATCCACAACAACATTAATGGGTTCTTGTAAAGATTCCCTTACTTCCATAGAATCAACAAGTTGCTTTCTAGGAAGGCCGGTTACAGCATCTGTGCCCTTAATATCTATTTTTTCTACCCTCAGATTTTGAATATCGGGATATACATTTCCTATCTTAATTTTTAATTTTTCTGCTGTCTGTTGACCAATTATAATATTATGAGAATTCCTCATATACTTTATTATGCTCTCATCAAATTCGTCACCACCAGTTCTAATCGCTCTACTTACAACCATACCACCAAGAGAAATAACCGATATTTCTGTAGTTCCACCTCCAATGTCACACACCATATGCCCTGTAGGTTCAAAAATAGGAATATCAGATCCAATAGCAGCTGCAAGAGACTCTTCTATTACCTTAACTTCTCTTGCACCAGCATTCATTGCACTTTCTTTTACAGCTCTTCGCTCAACCTCTGTAATGCAAGTTGGGACACCTATTACCATTCTTGGCTTGAAAAACAATTTTTTACGCGAAAAAATTTGATTAATGAAATATTTAATCATCTTCTCCGTATTCTCAATATCAGCAATAACTCCATCTCTAAGTGGACGCACAGCTTTAATATTTTCTGGAGTTTTCCAAAGCATTTTTTTAGCATTTCGGCCAACCGCAACAACTTTATTACCTTTGGTAATATCTATTGCAACAACAGAAGGCTCACTCATAACCACACCATAATCTTTAATATAAACCAACGTATTACATGTACCAAGATCAATACCAATATCTATTAAAAAAGACTTAAACAAATTCAAATCAACCTCCCTAAAAGTCTTCCAAAGTAATTCCAAGCCTCTCTCTTGCTGATTCTAAATAAGGATTTAGATTGAGAGCTTCTCTCCAGTATTTTCTAGCTTTAGGATAATCTTTATCTTTCTTTCTATATATATCTCCTATTTTAACATAAACGCTAGAATTTGAACTATTAATTTCTAGAACTTTATTATAGTAATTAAAAGCATTGTCAAAGTCACCCTTATCTAATAGAATGTCTCCATAAAGCAAATATACCTTTTGAATTAAATTTTCATCAGTTTTCTCACCCTTTGACAATTTTTCTTGCTCTTCTTCTATTATTTTTTTTATATACTCGATACTTTTATTTATATCATTCAGCTTATAATTAACATAAGCCAAGCTCCAAAGCACTAAATCAGATTTATTTTCATTATAAGCTTTTTCAAAAAACTTTAAACTAGACTTGTAATCTCTTAAAAGCTGATAAGAATACCCCAAATATTCAAAAATATCCTCTTTAATGTTCATGAAATTAAAATTATCAACACTTAAAGCCTTCTTCAAAAATTTTACAGCAAGTTCACTATAAAACTCTCCTTTATGAGAATATGCCTTTCCTAATATATAATACAAAGGGCCTATAGAGACTCCATTATTTATAGAAATCAAAAATCTTAATCTTTCTATGGATTTATCTAAAAATTCTCCTTTTAAATATCCTTCATTTACTATTAAAGAATAATAAAAGTATGAAAATCCTAAAAGCAAATTTAAATTAAAATCAAATCTATGATTTTTAATATCATTTTCAGCATAATCTATTATTTCTTTATATTCTTTTTTATCCCACAGTAAAAGCAAATCAACCTCTGTTGGCCCGGCTTTTAAATAAGTATTAGAAAAAGATTTAAAATATGACAAAATATAATAAATTAAAAAAATAAAAATGAAAATCATAAATGAATAAAAAATATATCTTAAATATCTTATTTCCATTTAAAACTCTCTTTTAGACTTATGAAATTAAGCTGACACCCATAAGCCGAGTTCTGTACTATGCCATCATCTCTCTTGTTTTTTTATCGCTAAAAAAATCATGCGATCTACCCGTAAGCATGCCCTCAAGAACAAAGGAAGCTTACATACTTGATCTTGCTCCTAATGAGGTTTATCTTGCCTTTATTTATTACTAAATAAGCGGTGAGCTCTTACCTCACCTTTTCACCCTTACCTTTTATGGCGGTAATTTTCTGCGACACTTTCTTAGGTTTAAAACCCCTAGGCATTACCTAGCATTATGTTCTTATTGGAGCTCGGACTTTCCTCTTAAACTTTAATTATTATAAAACCAAGCGATGGCTGACTGTCAGCTTAAATAAAAAATATCAAATTAATAAATTTTATTCAACAAGATCTGCCAAACTACCAGGAATTATTTCATCACTTATTCGAATTTTATCCTGATAATAGAGTATTCTACTACAATAAGGACAAAATTTAATATCGTTGGGCTCACGTCTTACTTTATTTGCAAATTCAACAGGAAGTATCATATGACAACCTTTACAAACATTATTAATCAAAGGCACAACTCCATTTGACTTATTTCTTATTATTCTTTGAAATTTAAATAAAAAATCTTCATTCATCTTAGAAGCACAATTTAGCTCTTCACTCTCTATTTCTAAAAGCTTATTTTTAATTTCTAAAAGCTCTAACTCTAAACTATTACTTTCAGCTCTAAAACATTCTTCTTCTTTACTGTGCCTCTCGTTGAGATCTAATATTTCCTTTTCCACTTTAGTTTTAAGCCCATTAACATGTGTCATCTTTTTCCTAATTGTAACTTCATCGTCAATAATAACTTGCAGTTCTTTTTCAAGAGCTTCATATTCTCTTTGCGTTTTAATGCTATCAATTTTTTCTTCTGCCTTGCTCTTTCTTGAATTAATATCTTGAATATCTAACTTTAAAGCAGAGTCTTCTTTTTGATATTCCTTAAACTTTTCTTGCAAATCAATAAGAGCTTTCGATAATTCTTCAATCTGAATTTTTTTCATCTCTAAATACCTAGGAATACTTTTTCGCCTTTCCTCAAGCTCAAACTTAGATTTATATATAATTTCAAGTTTCTTTAATGTATCAATATTATTCTCCATTAATCCTCCATGTTCAATTTAAATCTTCAAGATAATCTTTTAATTTTTGAGTTTTTTTGGGATTTTTAAGTCGCCTTAATGCCTTAGATTCAATTTGCCTAATTCTTTCTCTTGTAACATTAAAATGAAGTCCAACCTCTTCAAGAGTTAAAGAATAACCATCTTCAAGTCCAAATCTCATTTTTACAACTTCTTGTTCTCTTTCGGGAAGAGTCCCAAGAATTGATCTTATTTGATCTTGCAAAACCACAAAGGATGTATGATTTGCAGGATTTTTTATTGCCTTATCCTCAATAAAATCGCTAAGAACAGAATCTTCTTCTTCTCCAATTGGCGTTTCAAGAGAAACAGGCTCCCTTGAAACACTTTTTACGGTTTTAACCTTTTTAAGCTCCCATCCAAGTCTGTCTGAGAGCTCTTCATCTGTAGGATCTTTTCCCAAAACTTGAACTAAATATCTAGTTTCTCTATTAAGCCTATTTATTTGTTCAATCATATGTACAGGAACTCTAATTGTACGAGCTTGATCAGAAATAGATCTTGTTATCGCCTGTCTAATCCACCAGGTAGCATAAGTTGAAAACTTAAAACCTCTCTTATATTCAAACTTTTCAACAGCTTTAATTAATCCAATATTGCCTTCTTGAACAAGATCAAAAAAATGAAGACCTCTATTTGCATATTTTTTAGCAATGCTTACAACAAGCCTTAAATTAGCCTTAATTAACTGATCTTTAGCATGCTGCATCATTTGTTTTCCTTTAGCAATTTCTTCTGACATGCTTATTATTTTATCCATTGGATATTCATAATACATTTCAATTCTCTCAAGTTCTTTCTGAGCAAGTTGAGCCTCTGTAATCTGCTCTTTGATAGCATCTTCTTTAAGTTTAAGAGATTTTTCTATCTCTATTCTTTTTTCAGCAATAGTTAAATCTCTTCCAAGTACCCTTAAGTCTCTTATTTTTTCAATTTTCAACCTGCTTAAAATTATTCTTTGCTGTCTTTGCAAATCCTTTATTTTGTTAGCAGAGTCAATATAATCATCTGAAAAAATCCTTAGTTCATCTTGATATAAAGGAACATTTCTTAAAAGCTCTTTTAGGGCCAATCTTTCACTTTTTAAATTCTTTTCAAAAATATCCCCCCCAAGCTCATATACCCTATGCTTACTATCTACATAACTTATTAAACGATCTTGAATTGGTTTTAAAGGAACTTTGTAAAAAGAGGCAATTCTTTTTTTTTTATTATAATAATCGGGATTACTCTCTTTATCCTTATCTTTTTCTCTTTTAAAAAACTCTTCCCTTTCCATTCTTGAATAAATAGTATTAATAAGATTATAATAATTTTCTATAACAAGTCCCTCATTCTTAAGAATATTCTCAATTATACTCTCCCCAGAATCCATTTGCTTTGCAAGTTCAACTTCTTGATTTCCTGTTAATAAAAACTCTTTTCCTATTTCCTTTAAATAAAGCTTTATTGGATCTTCTGAGTGACTATCTTTTAAGGCATTACTTTTAATATACCCTGAACCTAAATCATCCTTTATAGAAATATCTTCTTCATCACAATCATCCAGCTTCCCATTAATATCAATATCTTCCTCACTTTGAAAACCATCATCTAAAATCATAAAATTTCTATCAGATTCAATCTCTGACTCTTCCTCTTCATCATTTCCATCTTCGGTGCCGACCAGATCCAATTCTGAAATTTTATTAACCAATATTATTCCCCTATCCTCAAGTATCGAACAAATAAAATCAAGTATCTCTGGCTCTAATATATCATCGGGAAGTAAATTTGATAATTCACTAAAACTAAGAGATTTCCTATCTCCCAAATGAGCAACAATACCCTCTATAAGCTTCGAATATTTCTTTTCCAAATCGGACAAAACTTAACTCCCTGGAACATCGTCTGTGTAGATTTTTAAATTTTTTCTCTGCATATTTAAAAACATTAATTCATTTATTTGAATCTTAGCATTTACCAAAGAGTCCCCATCAATTTTTTTTTTGCAAAGCAAAACACGAGAATCTAATTTTCTTCTCTTGATTGCAATTAAAATATGAATGAGCGCCTCATCATCTACTTCAAATCCAGAATTTAAAATTTCTTCAAAAAAAAATTCACTAACTTTATAGCTATCTTTTAAATTTCTTTTTAAATCCATTAATGAAAAATCTTTATTATTTTCAAATAAATCCTCAAAACACATAAAAATTTTTCTGGCATCGATATCAATTAAATCACTATCAATAATATTGCGCCTTATTATACCAAAATAACTAAAATTTTTCAACAAAGCTACTATTAGATACCTCTCATAAGAATCATCATTATGAGCATACAAATTTCTTTTATTATTGTCAACTACAAATCTTTCTTTTATTCTATAATAATCTTTCAATAAAGTTGTAACACCAACACCAAGCTTATTGCTTAGCTTGTCTAAAAAAATTTTTTTTTGAGTATCTATTTTAGATAAATTTATCAAATTTAAAAATAAATTAATCATAGCATTTAAATCTACAGTTTTATTTAAATCATATTTATTAGAATAAGCATCTAAGAGATACTCAAAAGCATCGCATTTATTATCTAAAATTTTTTGTAAAGATCCCTCACCTTTATCTTTAAGAAGATCCGCAGGATCAAGGCCAAAATCCATTTTAACAACACTAACATTAATATTAAATGGCAAACAAATTTGATAAGCCTTTAAAGTTGCAGAAAGCCCAGCATCATCCCCGTCAAAAGAAAATATTATTTCATCGGCATATCTTTGAATCAAAGCCAGATGTTCTTTTGAAAAAGAAGTGCCAAGAGTAGATACAGCTCTCTTAATCCCAGATGTAAAAAAGGCAAGAACATCTATATATCCTTCTACTAATATAACTGACTTTGTAGATTTAATCTCATTAAGACCCTCATAAAATCCATAAAGAAGCTCCTTTTTTTTAAAAACTTCAGTTTCGCTTAAATTAATATACTTAGAGCCTTTCCCATCTAAATCTCGACCCCCAAAGCCAACAACGTTTCCTTTAAAATCTTTAATTGGAAAAATTAATCTTTGAGATAAAATAGAAGCTTTGGGATTTGTTTTTGAGAATAAACCACTTTTCCTTAGTATTTCAGAAGAGTATCCTTTTGAAACTAAAAAATCATGAAGCTCTAAGCCATCTTTAATATTAAACGGCAAATAACCAAGTTCAAATAAATCAACTACTTCCTTAGATATTGCTCTACTCTTTAAAACGTAATCTAATGCTTTTTGATTTTTATTCAAAAAAAATTTAATAGTATTGACTAATCTAGAGTTTAAAGAGTAAATTTTTGAAACCATGTCTTTATTTTCACTTTTTTTTTCATTTTTTCGATTTATTTTTAAATCATTATAATAAATACCAAATTTTTCACATAAAATCTTAAGAGCATCATTGTAATTGATTTTTTCCATATCCATTAAAAATGCAATAACATCCCCACTCTTTTTACATCCAAAACAATAAAAATATCCTTGCAAAGAATTTACAAAAAAAGAAGGGGTTTTCTCAGCATGAAAAGGACATAGCCCCTTATAAGTAGATCCCGATTTAACAAGCTTAATATATTGCTCCACAATAGCTACAATATCAAATTTAGCTTTAATTGAAGCTGTAGTTTGTAAATGCTCCATGCTTCTTAATCCTTAGTAATAAAATTCTTAATATAATCTTTTGCTCCTAAAAGATGTGAAGAATAATCTGATGAAAATTGATGTGTGCCCAACTTAGAGTCTTGTACCACAAAAAATAAATATTGCGTATCTTTAGGGAAAAAAGCTGCTTGCAGCGAAATAATACCAGCATTTGAAATTGGAGTAGGAGGATACCCTTTATTAATATATGTATTATAGGGAGAATCTATCTCTAAATCTGAAAAATAAATTCTTTTGGGATGACTTCGTCCTAGCTCCTCTGTAATAATATATTCAATAGTAGCGCAAGATTGTAATGCCATACCGGATTTTATTCTGTTATAAAAAACCGAAGACATAGTTGAAGCTTCACTTTTAACTCTATACTCACGCTCAACAATAGATGCTATTATTACTCTATTGTAAAGATCTTTACTTGAATAATCACTAAAAACAACACCTATAGATTTAAGCTTATTAAAAAAATTGTCAACAAACATGCGAACAATATTCTTTATTTCCATACCTTTATAAAATTTATAGGTATCTGGGAATAAAAATCCTTCAAGAGAATCATAGTCAAATCCAAGCTCGTAAATAAATGATTTTTCGTTGATCAAAAAAAGAAAATCTTTAACATCATCAATAACAGCAAATTCTTTAAGCTTAGAAGCAATTCTTCTGCTAGTATATCCTTCGGGTATTGTAACATCAATATTTATATTAGAAGATCCCCTTAAAAACTCTTTATATATCTCAAATGTAGAAAGATCGCTATTGATTAAATATCTTCCCTCTTTAAATTGTTTGTCACTACCAAAAATATACGAAATAAAAACAAGAAGCAATTCGGATTTAATTAATTTTTGTTTTTTTAATTCTTTAGCTATTTTTTTAACTCCCCAACCTTTCTCAATATCAAATTCATAGACTAAATCATTTGCTAAAGAAGATAGATTTAAAAAATATATAAAAATTGAAAAAACAGATCCTAAAAAGAAAAAAAGAATAAATACTTTCCCAATTTTAATAAGCACAAGAATCTCCTAGCTAAACAAAAGTATTTGCTAATTACTCTTTAGTTATCAATTAAAAGCTTCAACTGACAACTAACATCATATTTTATAACCAATAAGAACTTTTCTAAATAGATAAAAATATAAGCACCATAATAAAACGATACAACACATTTAAAAGATTACAATCAAAAAATTATAAAAAAGGCAATAATTTATAATTTCACTAAATTGGGGAGGGTGGGATTCGAACCCACGTAGGCAAAGCCAACAGATTTACAGTCTGCCCCGGTTAACCACTTCGGTACCGCCCCTAAAAGCCGACTGTCGGAGTCGAACCGACGACCTGCGGTTTACAAGACCGCTGCTCTGGCCAGCTGAGCTAAGTCGGCAAATAAGAAACTAATAGTTAGTTTATAAAAATAAAATTTATTAGTCAATAGAATAATGACAAACAATTAATCAATCTTCTTATTAATCTATTTATTGCCAGAAAGAAAAATTTTAAAAACAAGGGCACAAAAAAAAATCATAAAACTAAAAATTAAAATTAAATAATAATTAATTTTTTTATTTCTCAATAAATAAAAAAATATTAGCCTAGTAGATTCAAGCCCAAAAGCAAAAGCACTTAAAACAATAGTAAGATCAAGATAAAATTTCTGAAAATTGTAAACAAAAATATTGTAAGAACCAGCCAAAAAAACAAATAAACTCAATAAAGAATTTAAAAACAATACAATAACCAAGATTCTAATAAAATTTGAAAAACGTCTTAGATTTTTTACTTTAAAAGCTTTCATCAAATTTATAAATTTTTTATTATAAAAAGTGCTTGATTAATAATTTCCAAAAGATTACTAATAACATCAGCTAATGTAATTTTTTTATTTTCATTTGCCATTGACTTGTAAGAAACTGTTAAGGATTTTCGAATAAAAACATTTTGATTCTCTAAAAGAGCCAAACATCTCTTTTTAAGCTCAATAAAATAATCTACAAATCTATTTGAAGCTTTATCAATAGAAATCGATTCATTCAAACACCACTTCAAAATCCTTTCCTTATAAGGATCATCAATTTTACTCTCTCTTTTGTGCCTTTCAAACTCTTCATTTTTATAATCAATCTCAAAGTAAATATTATAAATTTCTTTTTTCAAAGCAGTAATATTATTTTCAATGTCAACATATATATTTCTAAGGTCATGATTATTAATTAATACGACATTATTTACAGTTCTTAGAACTTCCATCATTCTAACATCATATATGTTTTTAAAAAAATCATTAAGAAAATATAACTTTTTAAAACTATAGTGACCAAGATTTAATTCTTTAAAAATCTCACCCTTTAAATTTAAAACTACACTAGGATCTCTAACAAGATTTTTCATCTCTTTAATCACAAGAGCTTTTAAACAGCTATCACGTCTTTCAATAGCCTGGCCCATAACATTTAAAAATAAAATGTTCTCATAAAAATTTTTCACATCAAAAAAGGGTACATATTTTTTAGGAGATGCAACCGGGTTTTTGCAATAAACCTTAAAAACATCTAAATAAGGTAAGGTTCTTGACAAGCCAACAATTTTAGATACAATAGATAAAACATTTTTCAATACATATTCTACTCGAGATAAATGATCTTCTCTTGAAATTATTTCTGAATTGCTAATATCATCAGATATTAAAAAATAATTTGATATAATACTTTTAACGATATTCTCATCTATCTCAATATCTTTTAATGTATACAAAATGTCAAAAAAATAATTCAAATACTTACTAACACTTGAAAAGCTAGTTCCAAAGTCAACCTCAAGGTCAACAATGCTAATATTTTCAACATTATCTAAAAGATCTACATTGAAAAATGAAAAAAAAGATTTGTAAGGAAAAAACGCTAAACTATTAAAAACATAATAAAACTCAAACATATCAGAGACAGTTCTGTAAGTATCAAGTGGAATAGAATTAATATACTCATTTATCTTAACCTGAAGAGATTCTTCTAAATCGTTTTGGGTCTTTTCTTTTTTCAAAAAAAGCTCATATTCGCCTTCATTCAAAAAATCTTCCAAATTTTTCTTAGAATTAAGAACTTTGTTTTGAATAACTTCTAAAATAGTTTGTTCAACAGCAATGCCACCTTTTTCTAATTTCTTAAAAAATTCTTTTAATTCCATTGAATATCGGCAAACACTAAAAAACATTTCTACAAAGCCAACATACAAACATTCTTTCTTAAAATCTATTACTGGATTTTTACACATTTCATTAATTTGATTTTCTAGGTTTTTTATAACATAAGCTTTATAAATATCTTCTTTACTTTTATCCTTCTGAAAAAAATTTAAAATAGTTAACCACATTCTCATAAGAAATGACTCTTCCATTAAACGCCCTGAAAGAAATTTTTCAAGCTGAGAATCAACATAAGGCTCATTACTACAATTGGGCAAAACAAACTCGGAAGAATTCAAGCCTAAGCTTTTTCTTATATCGTTCATCAACCTATTTTTAGTCTCTTTTGAAAGTTGACCTATAGCGTTGTATACACTATTGTTATTACCACTCATAAAACCCCAATAAAACCATTTTAAAAATAAAAGCACTACTTACAACATACTTCAAATAAATTAAAATTGTAAATCAATTTTAGAAAAAAATTATTTACAATATAATATAATTTTATATGAATCTAGGCAAAAATAATAAAAATATAATTAAAATTGGTAAAATTTTTAAAAAAAACAACTACGAATTTTATTTAGTTGGAGGTGCTTTAAGAGACTTACTACTCAATAAACAACCTTGCGATTTTGATTTTGCAACAAATGCAACTCCTGAAGAAATAACAACATTATTTCCAAATAACATTAAAACAGGAATAAAACATGGCACAATTGGTATTATTTTTAATAAAAAAATCTTTGAAATCACTACATATAGAATAGAAAAAGAATATGAGAACAATAGAACCCCTAAACAAGTAGAATATACCAAAAATTTAATTAAAGATCTTGAAAGAAGAGATTTTACAATCAATGCAATTGCAATGGACATTTTTAATTTCAACATAATAGATTGCTATAATGGGAAAAAAGATCTTAATAAGAAAATAATAAGATGCATAGGAAACTCAAATAAAAGACTTGAAGAAGACGCCCTTAGAATACTAAGAGCAGCAAGATTTTCATCTACACTTAATTTTAAAATTGAAAAAAATACTTTAATTTCAATGAAATATAAAAAAGAAAATATTTTAATAATTTCAAAGGAAAGAATAAAAAATGAATTTCATAAATTGTTAGAGGGTAAAAATATACAAAAAGGAATTTATTATCTTAAAAAAGTTGATTTTTTTAAAAATTTTTTTAATCTAGAAATAAAAACAAAATTAATCAAAAAAACTGCTCTGCTGAACAAAGAAAAATTTTATCTAAAAGCAATCACTATATTGACAATTGAGAAACCCATAAAAGAGCTAAAAGAAAAATTAATTTTACTTAAATTCTCAAATAAAGAAATTAAGTTAATTTTATTTTATAGAAGCATAATCGATAATAAAAATATTTTTAATATCAAAAAATTGAGCGATATTAGATATTTGCTTAGCAAAAGTACAAGAGAACATTATAAAGAAATAATTGATATATACAAGGCACTCAAAGGGAAAAAGAAAAAATATTTATTTATAGTAAAAAACATAAAAAGAAAAAAATTGTTAAAAAATCCTCTCTCTTTAAAAGATTTAAAAATAAATGGAAAAGATATTCAAAATCTAGAAGAAATAGAAAATAAAAATATAGGTAAAATTTTAAATACACTTCTAAGCCATGTAATTGAAAACCCCAAGCTTAATACTAAAAAGTATCTTATTGAAAGAATAAAAACCCTAAAGATTAATATCTTCCATAGCTTTTAAAGCCACTTCAGCAGCTCTCATTTCGGCTTCTTTTTTAGATTTGCCCTTTCCATTTGATATAAATTTTTCTCCAACATAAAGCTCCACGCAAAAAACTTTATCATGATCTGGACCTATTTCCTTGTCTAGCTTATAACTTGGTGAGATTTTATATTTCTTTTGAACATACTCTTGTAACAAACTCTTATAATCTTTAAAATCACCTCTATTAAACATTAATCTTATATACATGTCAAAAAGTCCAACCACAAATTCTGTTGCCATTGAAAACCCACTATCAAGATAAATAGCGCCTACAAAAGCTTCAATAGCATCTGCAAGAATGCCTTTTTTGTTGCGACCATCATTGCTCTCCTCCCCTCTGCCAAGTAAAATATAAGAACCAAGATCAATCTCTCTAGCAATACTAGATAGGGAGTCTTCACTAACAATATAAGATCTGGCCTTGCTAAGCTCTCCTTCACTTTTATTTGGATAAGTTTTATAAAGATGATCTGTGATAATCAAATTAAGCACAGAATCTCCTAAAAATTCTAATCTCTCATTATTGTCAGCTTTCTGATCTAACTCATTAGAATAAGATGAGTGGCTCAATGCCGTATTTAGTAAATCAAAATTATTAAAATCAATGCTCAAATTTTCCAAGAATTCACCTAATTGTGCTTTCCTTTCACTGCCAAAACAAAAATCGGAAGATTTTTTTTTCATCAACCTTTTCTCTTTTTAATAAAATTAACAACATCACCTACTGTCTCAAATTCATTGGCTTCGTTCTCTGGAATCTTATCATCAAAAGCCTCTTCAAGTAAATATAAAAGCTCATAAATATCAAGACTATCTGCATTAAGATCCTCAACAAATCTAGAATCTATAGTAATTTCATCTTCTTTTTTATCAAGTTGTTCAGATATAATAGACCTAACCTTACTAAAAATTTCATCATTATCCATGAATACACCTTCCTTGCTACAAATTACAAACCTATTTCTAGATATTGGTTATTTCTATAATATCCACACTTTAAACAAATTCTGTGCCTCACCCCAAGATTACCACAATTAGAGCATTCTTGAAATTGTGGAATTTTTTTTCTCATATTTATACTACGCCTTGTTCTACTCCTAGATTTTGAAGGCTTAAATTTTGGAACAGCCATTACTTTCTCCTACTACTTTTAAACTACATTAAATTATCTTAATAATATATATATTAACCAAGTCATTTGTCAATAAACTTAGATTTCAATCTATTGAATACCAATTCTGGAACAAAATGAGAAAGATCAATATCCTTTTTCATCATCAATTCCTTGACAAAATCTGACCTTACATATAAATGCTCTGCACTACTTGGCAAAAATATAGTATCGATTTTAAAATTTAACTTGTTATTAACAAGATATCTCTCAAACTCTATATCAAAATCATTAAAAGCCCTAATTCCCCTAACAATAAATTTAATAGAATTAATTAGTGCATAATCAACAATAAACCCGCTATACCTATCTACAAATACATTTAAAAAATTTAAAGACGAAATTACATCTTTTGTAAGACTAAACCTCTCAACATCACTTAGCAAATATTTTTTTGATTTATTTTTAGCTACTAAAACAACAACTTTGTCAAAAATAGCCAATGATCTTTTAATTAAATCAATATGACCCCAGGTAATTGGATCAAAAGATCCTGGAAAAACTGCCACCTTCATATCAAGAAAGCCTAAATCCTCTATTGATATCTTTAAGAATTTTTTTGCGCCACATTGGCTGCTCTTCTAAATTTTCAAATTCAATTTCTTTAATAATTTTGAAATATAAATATTCTCCTCTAGAAGATGTATCCACAATAAAAAATTTACCAACACCCCTATAAACCAATTTTTCATTACGTGAAAGATTATTTTCAGCCGTTAATTTGTTGATAGCACAATCAAAATGAATAGGCTTATCTTCATTTTCAACCTTTAAAGACATACTAAAAGCAAGATCATTTATTTTTTTTTCACAAATAACACAAGTAATATCAAGATTTATCCTTGTTTTAAATTTTATATTTTTTCTTCTAAACTTACCCTTAAAAACATTTTGTTTATCTGGATTTAAAGCATTCGATCTATTATTAAAACTGTTTAATGGGATAACATTTTGACTTTTACTCTCAGAATTTAATCTTTTATTTTTAAAACCATAAAAACGCTTATTGTATTTCTGAAAATTACTGCCCTTAAACTTACTTTGAGTATATTTCAAAATTAACTCTCCTTAAAGAAAATAAATAAATATTTGTCCTCCAAAAAACAAAAATTTAAGGACAAAATTACTTACATAACTTGAAAGTTTTTCGATAAATCAAAACTTCAAATCTTTAGCTTTTTTTAAAATACAAAAGTACAATTAAACTAACATTAAAATTAATAAAAATAGTTGATTAATGCCTTTAATCGCAACAAATACAAAATTAAGCTTACCGAAATTATTTTCTAAAACAGTAAAAATCCTAAATTTTTGAATAAAAACTCACAAAACAAAAAAGCATTAAAAAATAATTTTTAATATTAATCTCATGACCCAATTTACTAAAATATTTAAAATACTTAAAAACTAATGCTTAACTTTTTTAATATTAAGACGCTCCTTTATCTTCATAGCAGCTTTACCAATTCTATTTCTCATATAATAAAGCTTTGCCCTTCTAACCTTTCCCCTTCTTAAAACTTCAACTTTTTCTATAATAGGAGAATATACTGGAAAAATTTTTTCAACGCCTATTCCTGAAGAAATTTTTCTAACCAAAAATGTTTTGCCAATCCCCTTATTTTGAAAAGAAATAACAATTCCTTCAAAACTCTGTAACCTTTCATTACTACCTTCAATAATTTTATAAATAACCCTTACAGTATCCCCCACATTAAAGATAAAAGCCTCGCTTTTCTTATTCTGGGCTTCAATTTTTCTTATCAAATCCATTATCTTCTCCTATTATCTCTAAATATTTAAGGTATAAATCATATCTATTTTTCTTAGTTTTTTCTCTAGCTTTAAAAAGTCTCCAATTCTTTATATTTTCATGATGCCCTGAAACAAGAACTTCTGGAACCTTTATCCCCATAAAATTATAAGGTCTGGTGTAATGAGGATATTCAAGTAACCCATTTTTCATCCCAAATGATTCTTCTAATAAAGAATTAGGATTTATTACTCCATCTAGCAACCTATATACACTATCTATTAAAACAAGAGCTGCAATCTCTCCTGAAGATAGAACATAATCTCCAATAGAAATCTCAAAATCAACATACAAATCTATAATACGTTGATCAATTCCTTCATATCTTCCACAAATTATAACAATTTCTTCTTTTTTTGACAAGGAATATGCCAGTTCTTGAGTATACTTTATACCAGAAGGACTTAAAAATATTGTTGTTTTCTTAGTAGCTTCGACATGCTCAAGAGCAAAATACATGGGCTCAGCTTTTAACACCATCCCAGCACCGCCTCCGTAAGGCAAATCGTCACATCTTTTATGCTTATCTTTTGAAAAATCTCTAACATCAATAAGCTCAAAACTTACTATTCCCTTGTCAATAGCTTTTTTCATTATTGAATTTTCAAAAAATGGTTTAATTATTGCTGGGAAAAGAGATATAACTGTAAATTTCATCTTAAAAGATCTAAAACCTTAAGCTCAATTGTTTTTTCTCTTGCATCTATATCTCCAATATAAATGCTTAAAAAGGGAATAAAAAAAAATTTAATACCCACTTTGACCTCAAGAAATACTCTATTTAAATATTCAAAAAAAGATACAACCTCTCCTAACCTTATATTGTCGTTAACAATGGTATAGCCAATCAATTTGCCCAAATAATATTCGCCTTCTTTCAAACTCGATGCAAGCGAATCATCAACCCATAATTCAAAACCAATCAAAGACTTAACTGATTCTGGAGTATTAATCCCTTCAAACTTCAAATACAAAGAATTGCCCTTTATATTAACATCTACAACTTTAACTTCAATGGTAAAGCCATTGCTTTTTTTTAGGAGTACTTTATTGTCTTTTAGGTTAATAAAATCACAAAAATTATTGGATATGCTTTTAACCCTAGCATACCCATTAACTCCATAAGACGATAATATTACGCCTTTAATAAACATAAATCAATCTAAAATTTCCAATTGCACTCGCCTATTGGTTTTAGCAGCACAAGCTCCAAGCAAAGTTCTAATAGCTCGCGCAATACGCCCTCGTCTTCCGATTATTTTTCCTACATCGCTTTGAGAAACCCTTAATTCTAAAATAGTTGATTTTTCCCCCTCAATTACATTTAACTTTACTTCATCTTGTTTGTCTACAAGAGACTTTACTATAAACTCTATAAGTTCAATCTCATTCCCATACTCTTTCATCTAAACCTCCTGACTTTTCGCATTCAAGTTGTTTTTATTTAAAAGCATTTTCACTGTATCGCTTAAAATTGCTCCCTTGCTTATCCAATCTTTGATTCTATCTTCCTTAATTTTTATTTGTTTTTGCTTTTCAACAGGATGATAATAACCAAGTTCTTCAATTGCTCTACCATCTCTAGGAGAAGCAGAATTCATAACTACAATCCTATAATAAGGTCTTTTTTTAGCTCCCATTCTCTTCAATCTTATCCTAACGCTCAAATTTATTCCTCCTTATTTCCCTAAAAGGGATGCAATCTTATTTTGAAAATCTTTATTTTTCATTTTTTTCATCATTAAAGTTGTTTGACTAAACTTCTTTATAAGCTTATTAACATCAAAAATAGTTGTTCCACTACCCAAAGCTATTCTTTTTTTCCTTGAGGGATTGTTCAAAATCACTGGATTTATTCTTTCTTTTTTAGTCATAGAAAGAATAATAGCTTCTTCTTTATTAAAACTTTCTTCGGTTAAATTATTAATATTCAACATTGATTTTGAAACACCTGGTAAAAAACTTACAAAATTAGAAATCCCCCCTATTTGCCTCATGCGCCTAAATTGACTTAGATAGTCTTCAAAATTAAAACTGGCTTTATTAATTTTTTCCTCAAGCTTAATAGCCTCTTCTTTGTCAACAACGCTTTGAACCTTCTCTACAAGGCTAACCACATCCCCCATGCCAAGAATTCTAGAAGCAATTCTTTCCGGGCAAAAGGAATCAAGATCTTCAACTCTTTCTCCAACCCCAATAAATTTAATAGGAACTGCACAAATACTTTTGAACGATAGTACAGCCCCACCCCTAGTATCTGAATCAAATTTAGAGAATATTGCACCAGTAAGTCCAACATTCTCATTGAATTCCTTAGCAATATTTACCGCAACTTGTCCCATCATAGAGTCTACTACCAAAATGGTTTCTGTGGGTTTTAGAATATCCTTGATTTTTTTTATCTCTTCAACTAACAAAGATTCAACTTCAAGCCGTCCTCTAGTATCAACTATTACAGAATCAAAAAACTCAGACTCGGCAAACTTCATAGATGCTTTAACAATTTTAATAGGATCTTTTTCTCCTGCAAGTGAAAACACTGGAACACCTATTTGGTTGCCCAATATTTTTAACTGCTCTACAGCCGCTGCTCTAAATGTGTCAGCAGCTACAAGAAGCACTTTTCTATTTTCCTTTTTAAGCCTTAAAGAAAGCTTAGCACATGTTGTAGTTTTGCCAGAACCTTGAAGTCCGAGCACAAGAATATAAGATTGCTTATTGACAGGATGTAAGCTAAGCTCATAACTTTTGCCTCCCAAAAATTTAACAAGATTATCATTGACAATTTTAATAAACTGATATTTAGGATCAATGCCTCTTAAAACTTTTACTCCCTTGGATTCTTCAATTATAGAATTTAAAAAACGTCTTACAACTCTTAAGTTAACATCAGCATCAACCAAAGAATTCTTAATAATCTCAATAGCCTCTGAGATGTTTTTATCATTTATTGTAGATTTTCCAGAAAGATAGTTTATAAAATTTTTAAAATTTGACCCCAAACTTTCAAGCATTAAAAATAACCTTTATTCTCAAAAATAATCTTATCAAATATAAGATACAAAAAAAGGCAATATTAATCAATATCTCCTCCTGTCAAATAAAATTTATTAAAAATAACGCTAGAAGCAGGTCCAACAACAGAAACTTTAGTGTCTAATGAACTAAGCTTTAATATTATATTCTCTTTATTACGCTTTTTAATCTCTTCTTTTAACAAATCAAAAAAAGCTTTTAATTTAAAACTTTGACCATAGAGTACTAAATAATTAAAATCAAGCATTCTTTGAATATTGATAATAATTATTGCTAAATATTTAACCGTATTTTGCATAATTTTATTTATAAAATCATATTTTTCATAAAGAGAAAAAACATCATATATTGTAACCTTTTTCAATCTACCCTCATACTTTTCATAAAGCTCAGGAATCTCGCCATTCATAAACTCTTTTGAAATTAATCTCTGCAAAGCAAAGTTAGATATTAGCATATTAACACAACCCTTATTACCACAAGTTGGACAATTTTTTTCTCCTTCGTAATCAATTATCATGTGACTAACCATACCTGACTTATTGTTAAAACCAGGATAAACATTGCCACCTGACCAAATCGAAAGTTCAGCAGTATCTGTGTAGTCAAAAAACATAATATTATCTATATTTTTGCCCATAAATTCAGCAAGAGATAAATTTTTAACATAACTTTCAAGATAAACTGTAAGTGAAAAATATTCCTCAAGTATTCTCTTAACAGGGACATCTTTTTCAATCCATGCTCCATAACTGTCATTAACAATTCCTGATTCTTTATCTTTGATTAACCCTGTAATACTAAAACCCAAACCAATAAACTTGTCTCTTGAAAAATTATGTTTCCAAATAATTTCTATCATATGATCTTTTATTTTTTCTAAAATCTCATAAGCACTAACTGGGGGTTCAAAAGAATGAGTCTCGCTTATTAAAACCTCGCATTTAAGATTCGCAATGCCTATTTGAAAATAATTGCTAGAAACAATAACTCCCATTGAATACGCATAATCTTTATTAATATCAAGAAGTATTTCTTTTCGTCCATGTTTTTTAATATCAGACACTCTAGAACCAACTTCAATCAAAAGATTTTCTTTTATCATTTGATTAGTCAAAATAGTAACCGCAGCATTTGTTAAGGTTAACTTACGAGCTAAGTCTGTTCTTGAATATTGCATATTCTTCAAACTAAGAAGAATTTTTCTTCTATTTCCACCCCTAATTGAAACCATATTTTCGCCTTGCATAGTAGACCTCCTTTGTTTTTTAAAATAAAAAAATATTATAAAATATCATACAGAAAAACCAATATAATATTCTATCTATCCCTAAAAGATAAGCATGCCTTTATAAGGCTAAAAAATATTTTACATCATAATATCACATTCATAAACTATTAAAAACTTAAAGCTTAGCAAAAAAAGGAATAAAATCATTTTTACATAAAACTCATTAATAAAAATTAATTAGATTTAAAAAATAACAAAAACAAGAAAAGCCATTTTACCTTAAAAACTAATAACTTTAATCTACTTTTTCCTTAAAATAAGAAAATTCCATAGTAAAACTACCTCTCCCTTTAGTAGAACTTCTTAAAATAGAAGCATACCCAAAAAGTTTTTCAAAAGCCGCCTCCGATTTTATTAAATCATACTCCCCAATATTGTTAACTGAATGAATAACACCGCCTATAACATTTAATTTAGAAATAATTTCTCCGGTATGCTCAATAGGCGTTCTAATTTCTAATAACATTATTGGTTCAAGTTTAATAGGATCCGATTTTTGAAAAATACTATGAAAGGCAAATCCTGAAATTGATTCGAAAGCGCTTTCGCTAATCTTACTAGCCTCAGAAACAATAGAAAAAATGCCAACATTAATATCAATAATAGGGTGCCCAAAAACTCCACTTACAAATGCGGTTGTAATTCCCCTTAATATTGCAGACTTAATTGCAGGGTTAATGACACATTCAAAATCGATTTTATTTCCTTCCCCCCGCGGCAAAGGTTTAATGCTCATTCCAATTTTAAAATCAATATTTTTGCCAGCAAAAATATTATTAAACTCAAAAACTTCTTTTACAATTTTACCTGCACTCTCTCTATAACTTACTTGAGGTTTTCCTGTATAAACATTAAGATTAAATTCATCTTTAATTCTTGTCAAAACAATCTCAAGATGTAATTCGCCCATTCCAGATATAATTAATTGCCCTGTTTCTTTGCTTTCATAATAACTAAAAGTAGGATCTTCTTTAGATATTATTCCAAAAATTTCCCTTAGTCTAACTTCATCTGATGATCTTTCAGGCTCAACAGACATTAAAACAACTGGCTCTGGAAACGTAACAGATTCAAGTAAAACATTATTGTTTTCTTCAACAAGAGTATCTCCTGTGAAAGAAAACTTTAATCCCAAAACAGCACCAATATCCCCTGTTTTTACACAATCTATTTGTTCATTTTTATTTGAAAAAACTCTAAAAATTTTTGTAAACTTCTCACGCTTACCATTTGAAGCATTAAAAATTTTTTTACTAGAATTAATCTCGCCAGAATAAACTCTAACAAAATAAAGATGTGCAGCAATTACGCTTGAATATTGAACTTTAAAAACAAGCGCTGACAATTTTTTATTTTCATTAGGATTAACTAAAATTTTTTTATTTGCATCTAAAGAAAAAGCACTGAAGTTTTTTTCAAAAGGACTTGGCAAGTAATCTACAATCGAATCAATTAAAGGTTCTATTCCAATATTTTTTAAACTAGTTCCCATTAAAACAGGAATAATGAATCTAGAAATAGTACCTCTTCTGATCTCACTTTTAATAATATCTAAACTAATCTCTTTATCTTCAAGAAATAATTGAGTAATCTCTTCACTAAATTGACTAAGAACATCTATTAGTTTTTTCTTAAAAAAGACCACTTTTTCAACAAATTCTTCTCTAATAGGGCTATAAGTTAATTTTGGAATTCCATTTTCCATTACAAAATGAAGCTCTTTGTTTAAAATAATATCAACTACTCCTTCAAAATTACTTTCATTTCCAATTGGAATTTGCAAAATTAAAGGAATAGTTTTAAACTTGTTTTCAATATCCTCTACAACTTTAAAAAAATTAGCGCCCAATCTATCCATCTTGTTAATATAAGCAAGTCTAGGAATTTCATATTTTTCCGACTGTTTCCAAACAGTTTCTGTTTGAGCTTGAATTCCATCAACAGCGCTAAAAATAACAACACCCCCATCAAGAACTCGAAGGGATCTTTCAACTTCTGCTGTGAAATCAACATGTCCTGGAGTATCAATAATATTTATTTGGCAATCTTTCCAATGACAAGTAATAGCAGCTGAACTAATAGTAATTCCTCTTTCTTGCTCTTGAGGCATCCAGTCAGTAATAGTATTTCCAGAATCCACATCTCCTATTTTATGACTTTTGCCAGTATAATAAATAATTCTTTCTGTAGTAGTAGTTTTTCCAGCATCAATATGAGCCATAATTCCAATATTTCTAATATTCATAAAATTCCCAACAACAACTACACCTTAATTCAGATAAACTAATCATTGGTATAAGTTAAGCCTTTTTTAATAAAATTGTTATTTTATATCGCACTCGCAACATTTGTGTTCATCATGACAAAGACAATCACAATTTTCAAGCAATGCCTTATGCATCCATAAATGCTTTTCAAGATCACTCATTATGTCGTCCATAATATTAGCAGTACCATAATCACAAGCAGTATCAATCAATTTCCTCATTTCAAAAATATTTTTCAAAATCTCGGCAAGACTGCAAACAATGCTTTGCATTGAAAGTAAAAAATCAGAAGTTGACTCAATATCAAGCTCCTTAATAAAGGATTTTTTTATAAACTCAGAATATCTAAATTCAGAATCATATCCAAGCATTCTTGAACGCTCTGCAACAATATCAATAATCTTTTCAATATATTCATAAAGATCTTGGGTTTTCTTGTGAATAACAAAGAAATTGGTATCTTTTATATTCCAATGAATACCTCTCAAATTAGAATAAAAAATATGCAAACTTGCTAAGAGTTCTTGTAATTTTAAGTGTATTTCTTCTAAATCATCCTTTTTTATATAACTCAAATTCTTTTCCATAACTATCTCCTTTATATAATCATTATAATACATAATGAGATATAATTATGATTTTAATACCATAATAAATAAAAAGGAACTTTAATGAAAAAATTGATTTTGATTTTTACACTGTTTTCGTCTCAAGCATGCAATTTAAATACAATACATCCAATAGATACAAAAGAAGATATGAAAATTCTATATTCAGAAATTGCTGAATTGAGAAAAAAATTAAATCTAAACCATCTAGAAATAGATGATACTCTTGAAAAAGTTGCAAAAGAATATGCTATCAAACTAGGTGAAAATAAAACACTAACTCATACCCTTTTTGGCACATCCCCAATGACAAGAATACATAAATACGATAAATCCTTTAATTTAACAAGAGAGATACTAGCATCAGGAATTGAACTTGACAGAGTAGTTGATGCATGGCTTAAAAGTCCAAGCCACAAAGAAGCTCTTATTAATAAAGATACCGATAAAATAGGTGGGTATAGATTAAAAACAAATAACAATATAAATATATTTGTGGTTCTTTTTGGAAAAAGAAAAGAGAATAATTGACACCATTAAAGCTTATACTGTATACTACTTATTAGTAAAAAGGGCTCATAGCTCAGTTGGTCAGAGCGCCTGCCTTACAAGCAGGATGTCGGGAGTTCGAATCTCTCTGGGCCCAAAAATAATCTAAACTTCAATTATTTTTAACTCTAAGACCAAGTTTATTTTATAATTTTTAAGCATATTGTTTAATTCTTTTTGAACTGTATTGGCTTTTTCTCGACTTTCAAAAAGAAAAATAAAAGCTCCTCCTTTACCAGAGCCACTTAACTTGCCAGAAAGAGCACCTAATTTAATCCCACTACTTATTAGCCAATCAAGAGTATCATTAGATAGTCCTAAGCGCTTTAAAAAATAGTGTGCAACATTTATTTCATTAGCTAAAGAATATACATCTTTATTATGAAAAGCAGCATAAGCATTGCTTACAGCAAGACCAAGCTTTTCAATAAAAACAAACAAATCAGCATTAGATAATAACTGTTTTTTTAAATTAACAACTATTTCTTTAGTCGTAAAATCTCTTTTTATAGCTCCTATTAAAAAATAAAAACCAGAATCTTTCAATTTTTTTGAATTAAAAATATCTTCTTTTTTCTCTAAATAAAAAGTTCCACCAAGATCAATTAGTCTAATATCCATTCCAGAAGATTTGCCGTGAAAAATGTTTTCAATTTGATTTGCCAAAAAAATTTTATTACAATCCCTATATTCAAAATGACTTGTAATATATTCTGCAAAACACAAACTAAGACTAGCAGAAGAACCAAAGCCAACTCCAATAGGAATTTCAGAAAGAATATCAAACTCAATTGGATTAACTTTGTTGTAATTTGAAACAATAAAACTTATCAGACTATTTAGTCTTGTACTAGATTTTCCTAAATATTTCCAATTTTTAGACACACTGTACACCAAATCCATATAAATTGGAACTGTAGCTCCAATAACTGGAAATCCATAAACAGCGCTATGTTCACCTAAGAATAATATTTTAGCAGGCTTTCTTATTCTTAGCATTTCTCGATTTCAAACTTAATGCTTTCGTGCTCTAAAACAATTGGAATAATTTTTGACAAATCAAAAGCTTTAATATTAGGCCTAAAAACTAAAAAAGTTTCATTTCCAGCTCCTAAGGCCTTAATCAAATCACATTGATCCTGAAGGTGCTCAAAACTTGGGGGCAAGGCTGCAGAAACTCCTATTGCCTCTCCGATTGCCAATCCTAATTCTTTAGCTCTTCTTAAACTAGAAATTAATGCGGATTTAGAAGCGCTAACACTTAAAACAAGTTTTTTCATCTCCGAATTGCATTTAAATATAAAATCTAAAATAGAATCTCTATGTTTGTTGTACTCATAAATAGAAGCAGTGGTTTTAACTGCTTGCAAACCCCGAATTAAATAAAAATCATTAAACTCTAAAGAACCTAGTTGTCTGTATTTAGGAGCAAAACCACCTTCAAACTCAATAACACCTCCAAAAATACTAGTAGCAATATCATACCCACTACCTATTCCTCCTTGAGCGTGCCTGTAAGCTTCTAAACAATATTTAAAAATTTCATCTTTATCAACAACATTAGTAGCATTATAAATAAAAAAAAGTCCACATGCTATACCAATAGCAACAACAGCGCTTGATCCAAATCCCTTTTTAGTTCCATCATTAAAGAAAAAATTACTTGTATCAATATACACATCATATGCAAAACTCTCTAAATTTAAAAAACAATTTTGACTCAAATATGAAAACATTTTAAAAACAAGATCATTTCTATTTTCTATTAAAGAAAAATCGTCTATCTCTTTCTTTTTGCTAAAGAAACGCCAAGAATCGCTTTTTTTGAAAGAAAAAAATGCTCTCTTATTGATGGCAATTGCCAACCCCAGTCCACTTTCCTCTAAAATAGTATATTCCCCCATTAAAAGCAAATTTCCAGGCACAGAAAAACTAATCAAATCCATTCTAAGCCACACCCAACCTTTGAAACAATAAAATTAATATCGGTAAAATTTTGTTTAAGTCTTTTTAAAATAGTATTTAAATTTTTCTCCAAACAAAGAAACTTTACCTGGGGGCCCGCATCCATTGTCTCAAATACAAAAATTCCTTCATTTCTCAAATTAGCAGCATATTTAATTAAATCTATTGTACTACTTTTAAAATAAAAAATAGAAGATGCAAACATTAAAGCAAACATATTCTGATAACTTTTTATAACATTTGCTCCAAAGCGTATAAAATCTTTTTTTAAAAAAAAATATAAAGCATCTTTAAAAATCTTTTTACTAGAAGCAATCCAAGCATCATAATAAAATTCATGGTGTTTACAAATATTCATTGCAACTCTTGAAGACAATTCTTTTTCATTACTATCAATTATGGCGAATATAATGCGCAAGTCATTAAAATAAGATTGATCTCTTAATTGAAAAGATTCTTTTGATCCTTCTTTCAAAATAGTAAACCCCCCATAAATAGCCCTTGCCGCAGAAGCTGATCCTACTCTTGCAAGATTAGATGCACTATTAAAAGAATATTTATTAAAATATTTCAAAATACAAGCAGCAATAGAAGCAAAACCTGAACTTGAACTTGCAAGGCCTGCTGCTGTTGGAAAATTGTTTTCACTTTTAATTTTAAATCTAACATTCGGTTCACTAAGAATTTTTCTTGCATAATCAAAAAACACCTTTTCTCTATTTTGAAATACAACTGGCTTTGAATTTAAAATTATTTCATCTTGATCTGAAAGTTCAAGTTCACTTATTGAATAAAATTTATCAACACTAACGGCAAGACTAGAAGTCGCTGGAATATTTAAAAAAGCATCCTTCTTACCCCAATATTTAATTAAAGCTAAGCTTGCATTAACTTTGCACTTTACTTTCATTCTCTAACCTTATTTTCTTTAAAATTTTAAAAGCAAAATCAAAAGAATAAATACCCATTCTTTCCATTTCTAATAATAATTTGTCTTTCTCGAAATTAGAAATATTATATTTTGTCTTTAAAAGGTAAAGTATTTTATTAACATGTAATCTCATGTGACCCTTTTTAATCCCGTTAAATGCAAGAGCTCTTAATGCAGCAAAATTACTAGCAAGTCCAACGCAAGAGAGAATACCCATAAATTCACTCTTACTATTTACATTCATAATTCTAAAGCTTAAAATTGAAGCTTCGCTAAAAGATGTAACCCCACCCTTAGTGCCAACTTGCAAAGGAATTTCGATTTCTCCAACCAAAGCATTATCAATAGTATAAAATTTACTAAGGGGAAGGTATTTACCACTTTTTGAAGCAAATCTGTGAACAGAAGCCTCAAGCGCTCTTGTATCATTAAAAGTTGCAAGACATACTCCTGTAATTCCATTCATAATACCTTTATTATTAGTAACAGCTCGCTCCTCTTCATAGAAACCTATACTAGAAATAAGTTCAATTTTTTTAGCCAAATTCCAAGATCCCTCTTTGCTTGGTAGCAAATGCTTAAAATCTAAAACAAAAGAGGCTTTGGTTGTAAATTCATTAATATCATTGCTTAAAACTTTTAAAACGCACTCATATCCAAATTCTTTAAAAATACATGCTGCTACACGCTCTGCAATTGAGTTTAGTAAATTAGCACCCATCGCATCACAGGTATCCAAATAAAGATTCAATTTTTGAATACCAAGCTCTTTAATATACCTAGTTGATAATCTTCTAAATCCACCTCCTCTTTGATTCATATTGACCAGAAGAGGTTCAATCCAGGTCTTGATTTTATCGCCAAGATCAACAAAAATTTTACTTAAATCTTTTTCCGTTTTTATATAAATTTGAGAAATTCCCAATACTTCGCCCAAAGAATACCTCAAATTAGCATTTTCAAGAATTTTTGCCGCAAAATTTAAGGCAGCAACCACAGAAGATTCTTCTGTTGCAATAGGCAAAGAATAGTATTTACCATTTATTTTCAAATTTTTTACGATTCCAATAGGAAAAGATAAATATCCAATATAATTTTCTATCATATTAAAAAGAAAATCTTCATTGGCATTATTATAAAAAAAATCTTTAAAAGATAATCCCAAAAAACTTTTTATCTCTTGCCTTTTTTCTAAAACACTTTTATGCCTAAAATTTTTACTAAGTTCCATAAAACTGCTTAAAAACTCCAAGCTCTGCAAGTAAATAACTACTCAAAAAATACTTATTTTTTCTAAGTTCTAACAAACTTTTACTTCCACTTAAAAACATAGACATTTTTAAAACATGCTCATAATCAGAAAAAAGACTAATTACAGCATCTTCTCCTGAATTATAAAAAGCTCTAAGAACAACCGCTGCAACGCCTATGAGCTTAGCTCCAAGGGCAATTCCTTTAACAATATCCATACCAGTCTCATATCCACCAGATGCAAAAACATTAGTCTTTAGAGAATCATCAATGCTAAGTAAAGTAAAAATCGAAGGAATGCCCCAGTCAGAAAAACAAGATGCAACATTTAGATCATTACTCCTCATACCTTCTACTAAGACCCAATTAGTTCCACCGCTCCCCGCAAGATCAACATAAGAAACACCAAGTTTAAATAATTCCTTAACGTCGTTTGGTGAAATTCCAAAGCCCGTCTCTTTAACAATCAATGGAATATTTATAAACTCAGACAATTTAGCTATTGATTCTTTTATTCCTTTAAAATTTCTGTCTCCATTAACATTCATCAATTCCTGACCTGCATTAAGATGAGTAACAATTGCATCAACTTCCAATCTTTTGATCATTTCAGCTATTCTAGAAATACCAAACTCAACAATCTGAACAGCACCAATATTAGCAAACAAAGGAATATCATAGGCATACCTTTTAAGACTAAAGTCTGTTATGTATTCGGGATATTTAAACAAAAGCTTAAAAGAACCTAAACCAATGGGAATTTTCAAATAATTTGCAATTTTAACTAAAGATTTATTAAAATCATTCCCTTCTTTACCGCCTCCTGTCATGGAAGAAATAAAAACAGGCATGTTAATATTGTATCCAAATATTTCTTCTTTTATGCTTATCTCAGAAAAATTAAAATCACTAAGAGCATTATGTTTTAGCTTAATAAACTTTAAAAAATTGCAGCCGCCTTTAACATCGTTTTTATTTAAACAAATTTCAATATGCCTCTTTTTATTTTCTAGTATATTAGGCTCGATACCCATAAACTCGGTATCCATCATTCCTTAATTCTTTTAAATAAAATCCTTTGGATTCGCCAGGAACTATTTTATTCTGAAAGAAATCTTTATATTCTTCAAAATTTGCATTATTTCTATTTTTTATAAGTCCATCAAGATCCCATAATTTAACAACATCAAAAGCACCTTTTTCAATGGTAAATTCATAAATAATCATAATATTGCCAGATCCATAAGAACAAAACAATATCTTTTCTCCTGTAATATCTTTCTTGGAGAACACTCTTTTTAAATAAAATGCTAAAGATAGAAAAATTGAACCCGTATACAAATTCCCCACTTCCATAGCAGCTTCAACTCCATCGTAAAAATCTATTGATTCTAAATAAGCATTCCTAACAGATTCATCATCACTATAATATTTTTTTAAAATATAATGCATTGAATCTATCGGCATTTTAGCAAAAGGAACATGCAAAATAAACCTATAATTAGAAAATAAATCTTTAATACTAAGTTGCTTTTTGGCAGCAAAATCTTTTAAAGCATTTTCGTTTGCATTATTGTAACATTCAACTGAATATTGACCCCGCACCTTAGCTTCAACGCTTCCAAAAGGTCTAAAAAAATCATCAACATCATCGGTATAAACTCCAAATTCAGATAAATTAATAGAGAGTAGCTTTGGATTTTTTTCAACCAGAATTGCAGTTGCACCAGCTCCTTGGGTAATCTCGGCTGTAGTAAGATTGCTATAATGCGCAATATCTGAAGAAAAAACTATACCATATTCAGAATTATTAGAATGGCTTAAAACACTTGCTGCAGTGTGTAAAGAAATAGCAGCACCAGCGCACGCATGCTGAACTTGGAAAGTTAGAAAATTATTTCCCAAACAAATACCAGACTGCTTTAAAGCTCCAAAAACATAAGAAGAAATTGCCTTTGAATGATCAACACCTGTCTCAGTTCCACCTAAAAGCATTCTAATTTTGTTTAAATCAAGATTATTGTTGTCAAAAATAAGCTTAACAGCTGAACTTGCCATTGTTACACTATCCTCATTGGGACTGGTAAACCTAAAACCTTTTTGCAGGGTTGCATCTATCGCTCTATTGATTTTTTTAAAAAAAACTTCATTGGAAGAATATAAAGGATTTTCCAAAAGAACAGAAAAGTCTAAATAATTTAAAGGTAAAAAAATCCTAATATCACTAATACCTATTTTCATATATTCCTCGGTGCATTAATGGATTTAAGTATTATATTATAATTTACAAAAATTAGCAAAATCTTATATAATGAAACCTAAAAAGGGAAGTTTATGAAAATAGCCGTACTTTTATCTGGAGGAGTTGATAGTTCTGTTGCCCTTTATAAAGTTATAAACAAAGGATATACAAATATAAAATGCTATTATCTAAAAATTTGGCTTGAAGATGAACTGTCTTATATTGGAAACTGCCCTTGGCAAGAAGATTTAAATTACGTTGAAGCTGTATGTAATAAATTTAATGTACCATATGAAATAATAAACTTTCAAAAAGAATATTATAACAAAGTAGTAAGCTATACTATTGAAGAACTAAAAAATGGCAATACCCCAAGTCCAGATATTTTTTGTAATCAAAGAATAAAGTTTGGAGCATTTTTTGAGAAAATTAATGAACAGTATGATTTGGTTGTCACAGGACATTACGCCAGAATACAAAAAAAAGAGAAAAAGTTTTTTTTAAAACAGGCAAAAGATAAAATTAAAGACCAAAGCTACTTTTTATCTCATCTCTCTCAAGAACAAATGTCAAAACTATGCTTCCCCCTAGGAACATTGTTTAAAAGCGAAGTAAGACAAATAGCTAAAAGCATAAATTTGCCCAACAAAGATAGAAAAGACAGTCAAGGTATTTGCTTTTTAGGAAAAATTAAATATAACGAATTTATAAAATATCATCTTGGCGAGAAAAAAGGCAATATAGTTGAAAAAGAAACAGGAAAAATAATAGGAATTCACAACGGATATTGGTTTTTTACAGTTGGCCAAAGAAGAGGAATAAAACTTAGCAACGGACCTTGGTTCGTCATAGAAAAAGACTTAAAAAAAAATATTATATATATCTCACATAACGAGAATTATTTAAAACAAGCAAAGCGCAAATTTTTAGTTCACGAAATACATTGGATAAATGGCATGCCTTCAGATTTTGAAAATTTCAAAATTAAAATAAGGCATGGTGAAAAAAAATACTCATGCAAATTAAGACTTATTACAAATAACTTAATTGAAATTTATTTAAATAAAAAAGATCATGGGATCTCTCCGGGGCAATTTGCAATCTTTTACAAAAATACAGAATGCCTAGGAGGTGCTAAAATTTTTAAAATTATAGAATAATAAGCCTCCAAAAAGTTAGAGAAGATTTTTTCAATCTTCCCCTTACTTTTCGATCTTAAAGTAATCAACAGATTCTTTTAAATCTTTGACACTCTCTAGCATTTTTTCAGACATAGCAGAAAGTTCTTCACTACTTGAAGCTGTAGTCTGAACTAACTGACTAACCTGTTCTATTGCATTTTTAAACTGCTCTATCTGAACACTTTGCTTAGAACTTTCATTAGAAATGTTTTTCACAAGTCTAGCCGTTTGCTCCATACCAGGAACTATTTGTTCAAAATTTTCCCCAGCACGGCTTGCAACAGTTAAGCTTCTGTTTGCAATATCAATAATCTCTCTTGCTGATTCCTTGCTTTGATCCGCAAGCTTTCTAACCTCAGCAGCTACCACTTCAAATCCCTTACCTTTTTCACCTACTCGAGCAGCCTCAATCGAGGCATTTAAAGCAAGCAAATTAGTTTGTCTTGTTATCTCATCAATAATTCCAATTTTCTCAGTAATTATGGTCATTGCCTCAATAGCTTTAACAACAGATTTATGGCCCTCTTTGGTTCTCTCATTAGTATTAACAGCAATTTTTTCAGTAGTAGATGCATTTTCAGTATTTTCAGAAACACCTTGTGATATTTGTTCAATATTTGCTGTCATTTGCTCTAAAGTAGAAGCCTGCTCAACAGCACCAGAACTTAAATTCTGACTTGCATTTGCTATTTGAATAGCATTTTCATAAAGGTAATCTAGGTTTTCAATGACCCCTTTAGCAACTGAAGAAAAATTAGTTCTGAGTTGTTCAAGACCTTCGTATAAACTATACAGCTCCACAGTATCCCATTTGCCAAAATTAACATCTGCAGTAAAATTACCAGAAGCAAGTCGCTCAGAATATTCTAATATCTTATTCAAAGAAGAGCTCAACCTTTTCACAAGATAAAGAGTTGCAATGGCAAGAATAAGCAATGTAAATACAAAACTAATACCCAAGATTAAAGATGTGGCTCGCGACATATAATAAAAATCATCCTCTGAAGTTCTCATCAAAAGAATAAATTTACTATTAGACAAATTTAATAACACCTTTTGACTAATTCCCACATATTTTTTACTGTTATTAGGATCATAATAATAAACAGTTGAAATTTCTTTATTTTTTTGCAACAACTCTTCAGATGTTTTTTTAAGAATGTTAGAATAAGAAGCACTAAGATCAGTCAAAACATCGCCTGGCAATACTGTATGATGAACCAAGAATCTACCCGTAGTATCATAAGCTAAAGCACGGCCGCTAGAGAGTATTCCAAAATTAATTCCTCTAAAAGACCTATTTATATAATCTACTGAATAAAAAAACATAAAATAACCAAAAATATCGCCTGTGCCAAAATCTCTTAATGGTATACCTATTAATATATAAGGAATCTGACCTTTTTTATTTCTTATTTTGGAAATATTTTTAACTAAAGACTCCTCAATAGATCCAGGATCTGCTAACATGACAAAAGAATTGTAAACAATGCTTTGAGATTCTTTAAGTTTTGTAAAATATTCTCTATCCCCAATAGACTTTCCAAAATCACTATTATCCTTAACAGCCGTAGTAAAAACTATTTCACCTTCCTTGTTTGTAACCATCATATTACTACCGGTTTGAACAAGAATTTCAGATTGATCTGAAATGAAATTCAACCTTTTGGATCTAATTTTACTAGCCTCCTTAAATTTTTCAGCAGAATTGAAATACATGGAACTAACCCTAACTTTCTCTTCCATAGAAGAAATATAAAGGTTAAAAGAACTTTTAATGTTTCCAATAAGATTTATCATAAGATCAAACTGTTGATCTACCAATTTATTATTAATCAACATTCCAAACACAAAAAACAAAATTGATATAAAGAATGCTATAAGAACAAGAACAAGTAGCAACATCCTAGCTTTCAGCTTCATACTAACCACCTCTTTTACAAAAAATAAATTCTAAAACTCTGAAAAATCATCATCAAAATTTAAATCCTTATCAGCAATATCGATAGCTTTTTTAGGATCAACCCGCTTATTAATAGTTCTTGCAGAAGGCTCGCTTTCAACACTTAAAGAATGATTACTATGCCTAATGCCATTTAAAGTAGAGATTTCATTGCCTTTCAAATCTTGATTTTCATCTTTAAAAGAATTTTCAGGACAATCCATCAACCTGAAATCATAATCGCCATCTTCCAGATTTTCAATCTTAGAATCTTTAATCTTGAAAAATAATACAGATTTTCTGAGTTCCTTAGACTTTTCTAACATTTTATCGGACATGCTAGAAAGTTGCTCACTACTTGAAGCTGAAGACTGAACAACTTCTCCAACCTGGTCTAAAGCCATTTTAAATTGAGCAATCTGATCGCTCTGCTTAGAGCTGCCTTCTGAAATTTTTTTGACAAGATTAGCTGTTTCTTCTATTTCAGGCAACATTTCTTTGAAGATCACTCCAGCTTCGGTTGCTACCTTAGAGTTATCTTCAACCAACTCTCCAATCTCAAGAGCCGAAATTTTACTAAGATCAGCTAACTTTCTAATCTCACTAGCTACAACAGCAAATCCCTTTCCTTCATCACCTGCTCTTGCGGCTTCAATAGCAGCATTCAAAGCAAGTAAATTGGTTTTTCTAGCTATTTCTTCAATAACGCTAACTTTCTCTACAATATCTTGCATAGCAATAACAGATTCTTCAACAGCCTTACCGCCTATCTGAGAATTTTCATTGGTCTTTAAAGCTATTTGCTCAGTTTCATAAGAATTATTAGCGCTCATATTAACACCTGACGCTATTTGCTCAACATTGGCTGACATTTCTTCAAGAGCAGATGCCTGCTGTAACGCACTAGAACTTAAATTTTGACTTGAACTGGCAACTTCTAAACTTGCCTTATTTACATAGCTAATATTTCTCAAAACACTAGCAATTGCTACAGAAATAGCTTTTTTCATTTTCACAACCTGAAGACTTAACATGCCAAGCTCATCAAAATAATCATCACCATCATCAAGGGCATAATCTTTGTCTAAATCTCCCTTAACCATATCTTGAACTAAAACTCTAATTGCGTTTAAACGAAAACTAATAATCCTATCTATTCTCATTAAAAGAACAATGCTTAATGAAATAATGCCTAAAACTGAATATAAGATATACTGAAATTTTAGACTAGATATTACTCCGTAAATATCTTTATAAGGAAGTCTAGCAATAAGCACCCCACCTTTCTCTCCTAATTTACTACTTATGGGCAACAATGCATAATAACACTCTTCTCCCATTTCGGAGAATAATATTCTATCAATAGTGTAAACCGACACTTCAGTAGGAACATTTGATAAAAGAGGTGGCTTAGAAAAAACATCTTTAAGAATATTTAAAAATTTAGAACTAACCCTACTGGTTTCATTGTATTCTTCAAAAGGATTAACTGCTATATTATTAGAATCCACATAAACAAAATTACCCCTTTTATAAAAACCAAATCTAAATCTATCAAAACTGTCTGCTAAAACATCATTAAGCAAATATCCAGCCAAATATCCACAAACAAGCTTATCTTCTGGAGAGAATACAGGCACAATTATTGCAAAAGCCTTTTTTTCACTTTGCCTAGACCTAACGGCAACTTCTGCCGATATTCCTTCAGAAAGATTTGAATACCAGCCTATAAATTTTAATTGGTTTTGCTTATAATCCTCAATTGCTTTTTTAAAATAATTAGTATTGGCCTCAGAATGTCCAAAATCCATATTATTTTCATGCCTTGTGCTAACAATTATTCTTCCTTCAAAATCAAAAAATGCGAATTCTTCAAAAAGGGTATCATTTTTAAGGTTAGTCATAAAATTGTATAAGTATTGTCGATATTTTTTATTCACCTTTACAGAATCAATAACAAATTTTGAATTTTTTCTTAAATCTACCAATTCAGACTCAGAGAAATCTTTTCCTCTATTCTCGGAAATTGCAAATTCTGATATAGTTTCAAGTGCTAAATTAGAAGCTGCGCCGTTGATTATAACATATAAAGTATCCAAAAAAGATTGCGTAGAAAAAGCTGCTCTTCTTAATTGCGCCCTTGTAAGCTGCTTATAATAATCTTCTAAATAACCACATAAAACAAAATTAAAAATCATAGAAAAAAGTAACAGTATAAAAATTAAAAACAATAATAAAAATCCAACAAAACTGTATTTAAGCTTCACAAGCATAATAAACTACCTCACAAATCATCTACTTATTTAATCAAACAAACTTAAGATCAAAAGGGTATTAAAAAAAATATTACAGCAAAAAATTAAAAACTCTTAAAATATTAAAAGATATTTTTACAATATGAAAAACAAGTTATAAGCTACATATTAAATGTTAATGCTTTTTATAGGGTATTCCTAAAAACTTGGGCGCATAACTTCTTTTTGAAAAAAAGATAAGACTTAAAATAACAATTAAATACGGAGTAATAACTAACATTTTAGGAGGCATTATTAAAGACAAAAAAGACGATTGAGCCAAAACAATCGCCAAGGTTTTAACAAATGAAAATAAAAAACTACCCATTAAAATCCCCAAAGGCGTCCATTTTCCAAAAATTAACATCACAATAGCAATAAAACCTTGTCCACCTGTAATCCCTTGCACATAGCTTGATGCAATCACTGTTGTAAGAATAGCACCCGAAACCCCTGCTAAAAAACCACTCAAAAGAACACAAAAAAATCTAATTTTATTTACACTAACTCCAACAGACTCCAATACCTCTGGATTTTCACCACTAGCATTAATTCTAAGCCCAATTTTAGTATATTTGAAAACAATATGAAGTAAAACCACACCTAGCATTGCAATGTATACAGAATATCTTTTGCCAAAAATTTGGAATATAAAAGACGTTTTGCTTAAAATTCCATCAAAAAGTATTGGCAACTTTATATCTATAGGCGGAGTTGAAATAGAAGAAAAAATCAAAGTGCTTGTAAAAACAGCAATAGCGGGCCCTAAAAAATTAAGCGCCATTCCAGTTATAATTTGATCTGATTTTAAAAAAATTGTAAAAACAGCGTGCAAAATAGCAAGCGCAAGACCTGCTAATCCACCAACAAAAATTGAAAATAATGGGTCATTTGTAAAATATGCAACTGTGGCTCCTGAAAATGCTCCTATTGTCATTATTCCTTCAAGTCCAATATTAATAATTCCACTTTTCTCACTTATAAGACCACCAAGGCCAGCTAAAATTAAGGTTTGAGAATTTATTAGAGTTTCACTAATTAAAAATATTATTACGTTTGACACTCTTAACACCTTTTAAAAAGATTTTATTTAAAAAATAACTAGCAGAAATTACAAGAACAATTATTCCCATCATCAAGGATACAATTGAAGATGGAAGACCCATTAAACTTTGAACCCTACTACTTCCATAAAGCAATATAGAAAAAAGAATACTAGAAAATAGTATGCCAATCGGCGAATTGTTTCCTATCAAAGACACAGCTATCCCATTAAAACCAATTCCTTCCATATAAGAAAGCTTAAATATGGCTTTATTAACACCCATAATTTGAATAGCACCAGCAAGACCCGCAACAGCTGCTGAGAGAAACATTGAAAAGATTAGCACGGCCTTTACATTAATGCCCATGTATCTTGAAGCTTCAATATTATTTCCTATGGCATTTATTTTAAATCCAATAATAGTTTTATTAAGCAAAAACCATATTAAAATAGCAAAAATTATGCCCAAAATTATTCCAAAATGAAGCGGCGCTTTTAAAAGCTCATTAATAAAAGGATGAGAAGATCTAAAAGCAAGACCTTCTGGTGAAAGCTTCCAAGAACCTAAAAAATCAATAAATGCACTTTCTTTAATGGACTTTGAAAAATCACTATTATCTCTTTTAATAAAACTAAAATCCAAAATTATATTATTCAAATGAAATAATATCCAATTAAACATTATTCCTGAAATCACTTCGCTAATATTGAATTTAGCTTTTAAATATCCAATTAAAATCCCTAAACTACCTGCCGCTAAAAAAGTAATAATAAAAATAGTAATTACATGTAAAATTGGAGGCATATCAAGGAAAATCGATGCTATTAAAGCAACAATAGATCCTAGTATAAACTGACCTTCGACCCCAATATTGAAAAGGCCTGTTTTCAAAGAAATACCAATAGAAAGCCCTGTAAAAATCAAAGGAGATGCATAACTTAAAACATAACCCAAATGTTTGGGGGACGAGAATAAAATCTCCAGTATTATAAAATACATTCTAAAAGGAGAATAACCAAGCCCCATCACCACTAGTCCAACGATTAAAAATCCAACAAATAGAGCAAAAATACTAACAAATGCTGAAGAATTTAAAATTTTTAATATAAATTTGCTGCATATGTTTTTACTAATTGTCATTTAGCTTAAACCTATCATCATTTTACCAATAACATCAATATCAAAATTGTCCTCTAAAATACCCACTATCCTCCCATCATGCATTACGGCTATTCTGTCACAAACATTAACAAGCTCATCAAGCTCAAGAGAAACCAACAAAACGGATCTACCTGCATCTCTTTGCTCTATTATTCTTTTATAAATATTCTCAACAGCTCCAACATCAAGACCTCTTGTTGGCTGAATAGCTAAAAGAATATCTGGCTCTAAACTAATCTCACGAGCAATAATAACTTTTTGCTGATTGCCTCCAGATAAATATTTTACCTTATTTAAAATACCTCTTGGCCTAATATCAAAATAATTTACAAGTTGGTTGCTCAATTTTTTTAAAATGTTAAGATCAAACCCTACAAATTGTCTTTTAACCTTATCAAATTGTCTTTTAATAAAATTGAAAAAATTAAATTTTAAATCAAAACTACTCTTTAAACGATTTTTTTTTAATCCTAAATAATCGGGATTATCAAAGCTCTTAAGTCCAATATTTTGCATAACATTGAATTCTAAAATAAGACCATGTCTTTGCCTGTCCGAAGGAATATTGCCAATTTTTTTATCTATTATTTGCTTAATCGTTAAACCTTTTAGAGATTCTAGACTCCCTGAAGAATTTTTTTTAAAAATATCACCCTTAAATATGCTTTTTAAACCCAAAATTGCATCAACTAAATCTTCTTGGCCACTTCCCTCAATACCAGATATCCCAAGAATTTCACCATTTCTCAGATTAAGATTAACGTCTTTAACTTTTAAAACCCCCCTCTCATCTTTAACACTTAGATTCTTTATTTCAAGAACATTAAAATGATTTTCAAATTGAATTTTAGATGAGCGAAGTGAAACCTCTTTGCCTATCATTAATTTTGTAAGATCCTTGTCATTAATCTCAGCAATATCAACAGTTTTAACAGCCCTCCCAAGGCGCATAATTGTGCATCGCTTTGCAATAGATCTAATTTCTTTTATTTTATGAGTAATAAGTATTACAGTATGACCCTCTTGAGTTAGTACCTTTAAAATATTTATAAAATCATCAACTTCACTAGGAGCAAGCACTGCAGTAGGTTCATCAAAAATAATAATATCTGCATTTCGATAAAGCACTTTCAATATCTCTATTTTTTGCTCCATGCCAACACTTAGGTCTTCAACCTTTTTCTCTAAATCTATCTTTAAACCATACTTTTCCGAAAGATAATTTATTTTTCTTTTAGCTTGTTTGTAATCAAGAAAACCAAATTTTGAATTTTCATATCCTAAAATAATATTCTGAACAGCGGTAAATTGTGGAATTAACATAAAATGCTGAAAAACCATTCCAATCCCATTGTGAATGGTCTCGCTTGAATCCTTAAAGCTTACTTCTTGGCCTTTTAAAATAATTCGACCACTATCTACTTGATGAATCCCATAAATAGTTTTCATTAAGGTAGTCTTTCCAGCACCATTTTCTCCAAGAATAGCATGAACTTCGCCTGCCTTAAATTTAATAGAAATATCATCATTGGCAACAAAATCGCCGTACTTTTTTGTAATATTTTCTAATACTAGTATATCTTCTTTCATTAAGCTTTAAATCCCAATAAACATATCAAACGAATTGCCCACAATATTTTTTATTCTAATGAAATATAATAAAGCTTAAAGCTTATATTTTCAATAGCATTTCTAGATTTCAATAAAAAAATAAATCATTCATAAAAGTTAATTAATGGTAAATAAAAAATGCTTAAAATATAAAAACCTTAATAAAGAGAGCAAATTAATGATAAAATAAAAGAATGATTAAACTATCAAAAAAGAGAGTATTATGAAAATTAAAGCCTGCATTTTTGATATGGATGGAACCCTGGTAAATAGCATCATGGATATTGCATTCTCAATGAATTCTGCTCTTTCAAACTTGGGATATAATGAAATAGAGCTAAACAAATTCAATGCCCTTGTTGGTAGAGGATTTGACAAATTTGTAATAGACACTCTAAAGCTATTATCTCTTGAATATAATAATCCCAATTTACAAGACAAACTTTATAAAGAATTTGTAAAAGAATATAACAAAAATCTTTCATCTAAAACACAACCATACGAAAATATCAAAACCCTTCTAGAAAATATGAATGAACTTAAAATTCCCATTGGAATTTTAAGTAATAAAAACCACGAAGAATTAATAAGTTTGGTAAAAAATATTTTTGGAAAAATACTTTTTTTTGAAGTCAGAGGTTATTCAAAAAAATTTCCACCAAAGCCAGATCCTGAAAATGCCCTTGATATGATATTAGAATTGAATGTCCAAAAAGAAGAAATCGCATATATTGGAGACAGCGACGTAGATATGCTAACTGCAACAAACGCTGGATTTATACCAATAGGGGTTTCCTGGGGATTTAGAAGTGTTCAAGAATTAAAACAAAATGGAGCAAAACATATACTCCATAAACCCCTTGAACTATTGGACCTAATAAAATGAATGCAAAACCATATTTTCCTTACCTATATCATTACCTATTCAATCATGAAAGCATAAAAAGTTTGTCTGCTATAGAAAAAGAAATTGAAATGCTCAGCTATTTAAAAGAAAACAAAAAAACTATTGCTACATTCATCAAAAATGATTTTGAATCAGAACTAAAAGATCTAATTCAATACATCAAAGATAAAACAGATGCAATGATTACGCCATTTGTTTTATCTGGCATTGAAGCTATTGATTTTAACATTGTAAAGCCTCTTTTTACCAAAGAATTAACAAAAAACGACTTAAATTTGATATTTAACTTCGTTAAAGCCAACTCATCTTTAAGAAAAGAATTCTTTTATAATTTTAATACTATAAGCAATGGATACATCACTTTTTACATAAACAAACTATTTGAAGGAAAAAATTCCTATACAATATATTTAATACAAAAGGAAAATAAAGCCCTTTATTCATCAGACATTATAAAAAATTATATAAAGATATTACTCCTCTTAAAAGTTTTGGTAATTAAATACTGCTTTGAAAAAGGAATAGAATTGACTATTAAAAATATTGAATCGACTTCAAAAGCAATAAGCAATGATACCGATTTTCTAGACGAAAAAACAGCTAGACTCATAATTGAAAGCTTTTTTAAATATGAGACTTTACAAACAATGTCTCCAATTTCAACATTAATTGCCATTTTTTCAGCCAGAGCAAGAATTCCAAAATATAAAAACAATCCAGTCAAAGGTTTTATTGGGTATGATGAAAGTTGGTTTTCAATAAAACAATCAGGCTCTAGAGAATATGATTCAAGAATAATCAAAGAATTATTAGAAATAGCCAAGGGAAATAAATGGTAAAAAATTTTTCAATTTTCTTAAAAGCAATAATAATTTTTTCAATATTTGAACTTTTAATCGAAGAGCTCTCAATAATTCTTTTTTTACCATACAAAATACGATTTGCACTAATATTTCTTGGTTTTCTATTTGACACAATTTTTATTTTCATTTTTTTATATAAAATAACCAAGGCTTACCTTTCTAAAAGATTAGAAATCTACGTCAGAAACAATCTATTTTTCGACATAATTCACTGCCTTATCCCATTAGTATTTTATAGTTCATATCAGCTTAAAAACATAATTGTCGCCCACGAAACCATATTAAATCCAATAATGCTATCACTTTTTAAGCTAAGATTTTTAAGGCTTCTTAGGTTTAACGACCTAATAATAGAAATCTATTACAATTCAAAAGAAAAGAACCTAATACTAATAGCATTTGCTAGGACATTTTCAATGAGCTTATTAATACCATTTACATTTTTTATAATAATATCAAGCTCAAAAATTGTAAATTCAATACCAGAAAAACAAGAATTTAATATTATTAAAAATATATCAATAATAAATGAAAAAGCTTACATTAAAGAAAAATATCCTTTCATCCTAATAATCAAGGAAAAAGAAGATATAATATACTCAAAATCAGACGAAATATTTGTTTACTACAGTCCTAGTGAATACAAAGTAATAGAAATAGAGAAGACAAAATTTTATATAGATAAATATTTGCAAAGAAAAAGCGATTCTATTCTTGGGATTTTTCTATTTGCATTGTTTGCATCATTTACTATTTTTTTAATGAATTTTTATAAATTTTTTAAAGCAAGCTTTTTAAATCCTATTATTTTAATGACAAAAATTTTACAAGACCCATTAGAATATCGAAAAATTCAAATTCCTTTTACTTTAAGCGAAGAAAAAGTATATGAACTTGCAAAAGCATTTAACAATCTTTTACTAAAAGAAAAACTAAATTCAAAGCGAAAAAGCAAAATACCTTTAGAAATTGAAAAAGTAAAAAAAATAATTAACAAAAGCCAGGAATTAAAATGAAAATTCAAATAATTTCAATACTACTTATAGTATTATATTTACCACTTAATGCTAGGCTTTTGAACATCTCAATTGAAAAAAGAGCAAGCGAAGAAATAAAAAAATATTCATCTTTCAATTTAATTTTAGAAAAAGAATACTATACTAATTTTCCAACAAGCGAAATAGAAAAAAATATTTATAAACTAACCGAACATTTTGTAAAAAGCATAATGCTAAATAAAACTGACTACAGCTTATTAAATTCGAACTACAAAGAAGTAAATAAATATCTAATTCAAAGCGAGCTTATTGATAACAAATTTTTAAAATACAAAATATTTAAAATTAAAAATATAAATGGGATTTTTAAAAGTTATTCGCTAATATACACAAAAACGGGATTTTACAAATTAGAGCTTTACATAGAAAATAATGTAGAGCCTATAAAAATATTCAATCTTAACATTACTTAT
Organism: Borreliella garinii; assembly: GCF_001922545.1. Classification (NCBI taxonomy): domain Bacteria; kingdom Pseudomonadati; phylum Spirochaetota; class Spirochaetia; order Spirochaetales; family Borreliaceae; genus Borreliella; species Borreliella garinii. Next base: position 191,445 of record NZ_CP018744.1, read on the forward strand.
TTTTTAAAGAATTCAGATAAAATAAGTAATGAAATGATTTTTTCTCCAAATGAATGAAAATAATAAAATTAAAACTTGAGCTATTTTATAAACAATTTATTTAACAAAGACGGACATTACTCTTTGAAGAACCTTTGCCCTATCTAATGGTTTAACAATAAATGTTTTTGCTCCTTTTATTAAGCAATCCTTAACTAATTGTTCTTTACCTAAAGCAGATATCATTATCACTCTAGCATTTTTATCAAATTCCATAATATTAGAAAGACAAGTTATTCCATCCATTTTTGGCATAGTAATATCAAGAGTAACAATATCAATATTAGGATAATGATTCTTATATTTTATCACAGCCTCTTCTCCATCAGCTGCTGTATCAATAATATTAAAGCCCTCTGATGTAAAAATTTGTGTAAGCTGCTTTACGGTAAAAACAGAGTCGTCAACAATTAAAACATTAAAAGGAATGCCTGTATCATAATTGATTCCCCTAGGTTTAGATGAAGAATCTGCAGCAATTGTAGTCTTTTGAATCATATTAACCTCTCTTTTCTAATAAAAAGATTTCTTTTCATATCAAACCCTCTCTCTTATTGCAATATTAACTTCTATAATTTTACCATCAGGCAAAGAAAAAGGAACAATCAAAGCTTCAGAACCTTTATTGCTTATTTTCATATTTTCTCCATAAATAAAAGCTGGTGGAGTTATATCAAATACAAAACCTTTAGCATGCAGAGTAGTAACAAAATTTCCGGCAATAATGTTGCCAACCTCAGTAAGAATTGCAGCAACCATCTCTTTTGTTTCCTCATCATCAAAATCATCATACTCTTCAAAATTTAATTTAGAAGCAACAAAAAGAGCTGTTTCTATATCCATGTCAATAATTATACTACCCTCAACAGACCCGGCAAGCCCTACTATTACAGAAACACCTTTTATCTTTTGATTTATCGATTTAAGCCCTGGTTTACCCATTTTTATATTCTCAACAAGCAACATATCTCTTAAAACTGAAGAAGCGGCATCCAAAAACGGCTCTATATAATCTATTCTCATTAATTTCTCCTTTAGACTTTCCTGTATAAGTTAAAATATTTTGCGGATTTCTCTTTTATAAAAACATCATTATTTTTAAGCTCTTCGTTATCTCCCAAAACCAAAAGAGCCCCTTTAATAGTTTTGGAAGCAATGATATTTAAAATTAAAATCTGATCTTTACTATCCAAGAAGCATAAAACATCTTTTAAAAAAACCATTCCCAAATTATCAGGCAAATCTGAAAAAAGAGCATCGGAATATTCAAACAAGACATTATTGAGAATTTCTGACTTAAATTTATAAACCCCAGGACTTTGTTCAAAAGAGTTCCTACGATAAATTTCACTAATACCAATTTCTGACTCTGAAAAAATCAACCTAGAAGTTTCAACCACTTTTGACAAATCATTATCAATAGCTGTCAACTTAAAAGGTTTTACATAATATTCAGACAAAGCATTAACTAAGGCTATAGTCTCTCTTCCACTACCACAACCAATTTCCAATACATTGAAAATAGAATTCAAATTATCCATAAAATTTAAGCGATTCTTAACAATTTCATTTTGAAATTCTTCCAAACAATCAACTCCCCACAAACTTCCCGATGATTTTGAATAAAATTCATTTAAAAAACTATCGTAAGGCAAGCAATCAGTATCAACCATATTAAATTTTACTCCAACTTTTTCTAAAAACACATCATTTACCAAAGAAGCATTAAACTTGTATTTCAAAAGATTTTTTTTAATATTCTCTAAATTAAAAGTTGAAATATTATTTAAAATTAAATTTTCATTGTTATTGCTATTTTTTGGAAAAACATTATTGGCAGAAAAATTACCTTTACAATCCTCTAGCACATCTAAATCATCAGAATCGCTTACAAAATCGATTTTTTCAGCAGAATTTTGGCCAGGCTTTAATACCTTTTCTTCTTCACTATAATTAAAAATTTTAAAAACATCGAGCAGTATATAAAGTTTTTCGTTATAATCTACAACGCCTTTTATATAGTTTATTAAAGAATCTTGGGATAAAACTGGGTGTGGATCTTGAATAAGGCTAGAATCTATTGAAAAAACATTATTAATTTTATCAACAATAACCCCTATAAGAAGGTCTTCATTTTTTAAAACCATAATATCTTCAAGATCTTTTTTGTTAAATTCTAAATTAAACATTATTCTAAGGTCTATAATAGGAATTATTTCGCCTCGTAAATTATCAAGCCCAGCTACATATTTTTTGACATTTGGAACATAAGTAAAATTACTAGATTTTCTAATTTCTTTAACTTGCATAATGTCTACCAAATAATGATCTGACCCAAGCTCAAAAGAAACAACCTTAAAATCAAAATTGGTCAATTTAGAATTACAATTTTTATCGTCTAAAATTTTAGGTCCAAAATAAATTTCTTTTATCTGCACAAGAGATTCACTCCTTAATAGCCTTTTTTAAATCAAAAAGTTTAAAAACATCAATTATTAATACAACCTTACCATTACCAAGCGTAGTAGCTCCAACTATACCCGAGCTTGCTGAAAATTTATCCTTAATAGGCTTTACTACAAAATCTTCTTCGCCAAGAATAGAGTCTACAACAATTGCGGTTTTTATGTTATTAGTATTAACAACTATTAAAAATTTCTCTATTAATGAATCGTCTCTTATTATATTAAAAAGTTTATCAAGCCTGAGAACAGAAATGATTTCATCTCTTAAATTATAAACTTCATGATAATTTTCAAGTAATTTTATATCGTACTCAGTTATTCTATGAGTTTCAAGAACATTGTTCAAAGGAATAACATAAGTCTCAGGCCCTGACTTCACCAAAAGACCTTGTATAATCACTAATGTCAATGGTAGCTTAATTTTAAAAATTGTTCCACGTCCAATTTCTGATTCTACTAAAATGGTTCCATTAAGCTTTTCAATGCTTTTTTTAACAACATCAAGACCAACACCTCTACCTGAAAGATCTGTCACTTGAGCTGCTGTTGAAAAACCAGGAGCAAAAATTAAGTTAATAAGTTCAAAATCAGAGTAAATTACACCTTCCTTTATTATTCCCTTTTCAATTAATTTGCGCTTAATAATCTTTGGATCTATACCAATCCCATCATCTTCAATCTCAATTGATATTACATTTCCTTCATTCTTAGCGCGCAAAATTATAGTACCTGCTTTACTCTTCCCCTTTTTAACTCTCTCTTCAGCTGTTTCAAGTCCATGATCCATTGAATTTCTAACACAATGCATCAAAGGATCTACAAGGTCATCTATAACAGACTTATCAAGCTCAGTTTCCTCTCCTTCCATTTCAAGATTTACAATCTTATTCAATTTCTTTGAAAGATCTCTGACAACTCTTGTAAACCTTGAAAATATATTAGATATTGGCAACATCCTGGTCTTTAAAACGCTTTCATGCAAATCTGTAATTATTCTAGATAGCCGCCCAGAAGTCATTTTAAAATTTTGAAGAAGTCTGAAAAAAGAATTTCTCAATTCAGATATATCATTAAGAGCTTTCTCCATTTTAAAATTCATCAAAGAATTAATGTGTGATTCAATCTCATCTTCTAATGTTAAGCCTGCATCTTTAAAAATTATCTTTAAATCAATTAAAAAGTTTCTCTGAAAACTTTCTTGATAATCATAAAAATAATTAAAATTATAAAATAATGTAATCATTTCTGAATTTATTTGATTATAAGATGATTTGCTTATTACAGCTTCACTGACAAGGTTTAATATGTAATCTATTTTTTTACTATCTATTCTAATTAAATTAACACTAATTGGATTGTTTTTCTTAATACTTTTATTTGCCTTAAAAGGCACTTCATCGTTTTCTTTTAAGCTTATATTCTTTAAAGATTCTAAATCAACATTTTTGATTTCAAAATGACTAACAACATCTGGTAAATTAATCTTTTTAACAATACTGTCTACACTGACATTTGATATTAAGTAATATATAACAAAATCAAAAAATTTATCTGCCAATAATTCACTAGAATCTGGAAGAGACTTGAAAATTTTTCCAAGACTTTTTAATGCCTGAAACATTTGAAACCCACTAATCGTAGCCATAGGATTGTCTTTTACAAAATTTAATCTAACTTTAAATAACTTTTGATTTTCAATCTCAAGTAATAAATCAGAAATTTCATTCTCTGTAAAATCAAAAAAACCATCATTTAAAACAAGGTTGGAATCTAAATCAATATCTTTAGTTTTTCTATCTGAAAGTTTTTTTAATTCTTCTTTTACATTAAATTCATCAACCAAATAGCTCTCAATTAAATTTGAAGAGTCTAAACTTTTTTTCACGCCCTCTATATCTGAATATATTAGATAATAATCTACTCTTGTTAAAAATTTATCTTCAATGATTTGCTCATATTTAGGGATTGTATGTAACACAGACCCTAAATTTTTTAAAATATTAAATATCTTCAATCCACCATTTTCAACTTCAGAATCGCTGCTTGCATTAAAAATAACACTGATCCTTAAAACCTTTTGCCCAATTCCTAACCCTTCTCTTATCTCCTCAAGATCTAATTCTGAAAGACAAAAATCATTTTTGGTTGAATTTTCGTCCAATCTCTTAATATATGTTTGATTATCAACTACTAAAAATTGATTTAACTTGTTTTTAAGATCACTTATATCACTCAAATAAACCTTGCCATCAAGACGAAACGCAAGCATTTCCTTAATAACATCTAATGAATTTAAAAGCAGATCAACAAGATCATTGTTTATATTTATCCTATCATCTCTAATAGCATCAAAAACATCTTCAACAATATGAGTAAAATCAGATAACTCCATCATATCAAGAGAAGCAGAACTTCCTTTTAAAGTATGGGCTGCCCTGAATATTTCATCAATAGTATCAGAATTATTAGGATCATCCTCTAATGACATAATATTCTCTTCAAGGATATCTACAAGATTTTGAGCCTCTTCGAAAAAAACTCCTAAAAGCTCTTCATTTTCTAAATCTAATATTTCCATACCATTTCCTATTAAAATCTTATACATGTAAAGCTAACCTTTTAGGCTAGCTTTACATATTTGAACCTACTTTTTTGAGGATGATTCTTCAGGTTTTTTGTCACTCTCAACCTTTTCTATAAAGTTTTGGAAAGACCCTTCGGGCATAGAAATTTTTTCTCGAAGCTTTAAAACTCTTTTAAAAGTTTCATGTGCCTTTAATTTACGAAGAGATTCAGTTCCACTAGTCTCATAAACTTTAAACACAGATTCACTATCAATATCAGAATCTATTGAAACACTCAACTTATCATAAAGAACTCTCAAATCTTTAACATAAAAGATAAAATTTTGCTCTTTTGAACTATGTGATTTTGAAACTCTAAAAGCCTTAAATCTCATTTTACTTGAAGCAAGAGGATAATTTGGAACATCATCCTTAATTATTCTAGATGATATATTGGGAATATAGTTAGGATTTGACCAAATTAAATCAGCCCAGCCTTTAAACTTTAAAGTCCCTAAAGAGTAAGCATACTCCATGCCATTCATATCTTCAAATAAAACTTCAAGATCTATTTCATATCCTAAACTATAAACTGATACTTTAATCTCTTTCATAGTTTTAATGTTATTAATAAGACCTTTGCCTAAGAATTGATTACCATTTTCTCCTGAATAAAAAGGAATTTTAAATGGTGGCATAATCATAGCAGATGATTGAGAATAGCTTGGAAACAAAACTCTTACTCCTAAAATAGTGTCGCCTGCATATCTTTTTGACTCGCTCTTGACAACAGCAGGCGCAACAACTGAATTTTTAACGTAAGCCTGCAACCTTGCAGAAGGAGTAAGCAAAACACTCCAATTATTTATCCCAAGATCTACAACCATATCTTCCGGCTTAACAATGCCAGAAGCACCTGAATAAACATAATCAACATAATTTGTAAGGTCAAGTTTAGTTGAACTTGGGTCTCTTGCAAGTTCTGCAAAATCTAAAACCAATTCTCCAGGCTCTGACCTTTTAGAGCCTTCTGGCAATCCATCAGCCTCTTGAGCAAAAAGAGCCGTGGATAATAAAAAAAGTAAAATACTTTTCGCTTTCCTCTTCATGGAAACCAACTCCTTATATATAAATCTTTTATAAAATTTTCGTTTTTTAATTGCCATTATTAATAAAATTAAATTTATCAAATTTGCTCCTTTAGCATACACCCTTCAATAAGAATAACAAGTTTTTTTACCTTGCCGGGATAGTTAAAGTGTATTGTTTTTATTAAAGACATGACAAATAGGTTAACCTTAACATCAAAAGATTCATAAGATTCATTATAATCCCCGTTATTAAAAGAATCATAGAACTCCCTTGAAAGATTTATATAATAAATTCCATCTTTTAAAAAAGAATATAAAAATCTCGCATCACTTAATAAAAATCCAAAAGAAAACCCTTCATTGCTTCCCAAAAGGAAATCTTTTGCTAAAAGATCTAAATTATCTTTCAATTTTTTTTCATCTCTTAAGTACCTTAAATTAGAAACAAATCCCTTGCTAGAGTAAAAATAAAAAACCTTTTTTGAAAAAAGATTATCATAATTTAAAAAAACCATACAAATAGAAAACAAAAAGCTTGCTGCCAAAATCCCTAAAAGCAATCTAACCGTATGCTCTTTTTTTGAATTTAAAAAATTAAAAATCACTGCATTATATTTAAAAAATACATCCGAAATATTATTTTTCATAAAAATTTATAAATTCCACCAAAGATTTAAGTATTAGGATATTAAACTTGCTCATGTAATTATAATCCAAAATTAATTTAGCATCTAAAATATTGGACAAAAAACCCATTTCAATCAATACAGCAGGCATACTGCTATTTTTTATTACAAACCATTGCTCTTCTCTAATTGGCCTAATATTAGTTTCGCTTAACTCATTTTTAAATACTTTATACAAAATTTCAGCCAATCTTTTAGATTCATATTTATATTTAATATCTAGTATATCATTAAGCTCACTTAAGTATCTATTACCTTTAATATCATATCCTTTAAAATGTTTAATAACCTCTCTTTTTGAATCCTTGGGAAGATACCAAAACTCAACTCCTCTAGCTTCATTATTTGGAGCATCATTAGCATGTATGGACAAAAATATGACATTATTGGGAAAATTTGGTTTTATTGCATTTGCAAATTCCGACCGCTCTTTTAAAGTTAAAAAGACGTCATTTATACGAGTTAACAAAATATTTTTATTTATAAAATAATTACTTAAAATTTTAGACAAATGTATAGAATAAGTTAATGCAAAATCTTTTTCTTGAAGCACAACATCGTAACCATTTATATTTAAGGTCACAACCGCACCAGCATCATGCCCTCCATGTCCAGGATCAATGATTATGGAAGTAATTCTGGGTTTATTATAACTTTTAAGAGAATTGAAATAATTTTCAATTTGTTTTAATACCTTTTGACTTATTAAAATTTCTCCACGAATGTCAATAATTGGGTCTACAAACATATAATAACCAGAAGATGTAAGCGCATATTCAAAACCTAACCTAAACTTTAAATATCCCTTATCATTTTCAATTGTAAAAACATCATTTTCAATGTTTAAATCAAACTTAAAAACATTGGTGTCAAAAAAATCAAGAACATTTAAGTAATCAAGGGTCTTGGAATATAAGCTTAAATATGAAAACAAAATCAAATCAATCAATAATATCATTTTCCCAAAGCTCAATAGCACTCTTTAAGTCTCCTTTGAATCTTAAGCTATTTTTAGCAATCTCACTTTTTATTTCCTTAAACTCTTTTTGAAAGAGAAAAGGATTAATTTTGTATTTTAAACAAATTTTGCAAAACCTCAAAAAAGAAAAAACAACGCCATTTCCAACAAAAATTGGAACATAATTCTTAAGTAAAAAAATTAAAAAACTTTTATTTTTGGTCAAATTTTCTGGCGAATTTAATGCAGTATACTGGATTCTTAGCTTTCTATAAATATAAACATGTTCTCCAAAATAAATAGCCCTTAGTCCAAAATCTATTCTTTGAAAATATTCATTTTGAATCCTTCCATCAAAACCTCCAAGCTGTAAAAACTTTTCCTTAGAATAAAGTCCGCAATAATCCATGGTAATCAAAGTTTTTTCATAGTCTTTTTCAGAATTTACTAAAATTACCTTAAACTTTTGCTGTTCATCTATGCTGGGAAGAAAAATCGAGGGAATCATTTCTTCTTCTTTGTCAAAAAACTCACCCCCAACAAGAAGAACATTTTTTTTGACTATTTCGTCGAATATATTTGGAATCCAAAAAGGATTTAACAAGTACATATCACTTTGCAAAACAAAAACAAAGTCACAGCTGGATTCTTTCATTGCTAAATTAACCTTTTCTCCAGAATTCAAATCATCAGAAAGTAAAATAAATTTTAACTTACCATAACTTTCTGAGATAAACTGCAAAGAACTTCTATTACTCTGTTTTTCAATTGAAATTATTTCTCTTATGAAGTCAAAATTTGATAAAAATTCAAACAAATCTTCTCTAAAAATTTTTGTTCCTCTGCTTAATATTACAAAAGAAATCCCAAAAGAAGATTTTTGTGAATAATTATTTTTAGATTGAATAACAGTATATGAATAGCCGCTACCTTGAAGACGCATAAATTACTTTTAAAATCCTCACAATTAAATTATAATAATCATATGTCAAATAATACAATGTTAATTCCAAGAATAATTAATATTAATTCATTATTCTATAGCACGATTATTATCATTTTTACACTCATTTCTTGCAACCATAAGAATATACAGTATGACAAGAGAATTAAAAAATTTTTAGATAAAAACAAAATTGAATATAAAATAGACTCAGAGAATGACTTTATAGCATTTAAAGATATAAACAGTAACGAAAGAGAAGAAGTAATCATTAGATCAAGGCTAAACTCATATAAAAATTCAAAAATAAGAGAAATATTTGGAATTGTCAAAGTATTTGATGTAAACACACAAAAAATTAAAGAAATATCTGACTCCCTTATGAGCGACAGCTATAATAACAGAGTACTGGGATCATGGGAGATTATTCACAATGCAGAAAGAGGAATTAACTCTTTAGTATATATTGTAAAAGCAGAAGAATTTGCAAGCGAAACACTTTTGCTTGATGCAATTGACGAGATCGCCTCAACAATAACTATTTTTAAGAAAATAATCACAACCAACAACGAAAGCATTGATAATAATGAAGAAAATAATAATGCAAATAAAGCATCAAGTGAACAGCCCTCTTTAAAAAAAGAAAAAACAAGTTCAACAAAAGAAAATAATAAAAATGAACTTCAAGAAGATCAAATCGAAGAAGAACTTCAAGAAATTAAAGCCCAATAATTTCAAAATCATTCTACCGATAAAGAATTAATATCAAAGCAAAAATTCACCTTATCGCCTATTTTTATTTGAAATTTAGAAAATGAGCCTCTTGGAAGCTCAAGGGCATACTTTGCTTTATAAATAGAATTAACATTTGCTCTAGAATATGGCTCTAAATCATAAATCTCTTTAATAATTCCATTTGAATCAATATAGGCTATTTCAAGAGGCAAAGGTGTATTTTCCATCCAAAAAGATAGCTTTTGCTCTTTTTTAAAAACAAAAAGCATTCCATTTCCATATTCAACTTTTTCAGCGCCCATATAGCCTTTTGCTCTATCAAATTCATTAGCTGCTATTTTTACAAAAAACTTAAACCCATTTATCACAACTTTTTTATCATAAAAATGATCAGCGAAAGATAAAAAAGGCATCAACAAAACTAAACATAAAAACCGTTTTAAAATTTTTTCCAATTATCAACCTTATTAAGAATCATTTATTATAATTTTCAATATAAGATTTTAAGGTCATTCTTAAAATATTTTTATTTAAGACAATAATATACTCGCCAAGATCCCAAAAATAATTCAAAGGCGTTACCAGAGTAGCCTCGCCAAACTTTTTCTTTACCTCAATAAAAATTGAATACTGAGATATTAATTTTTTATCAAAAACAAAAGTGTATGAAAACATTTTATTTTTGTCAAAATTAAAAACAGCATATTTTAAATGGGTTTTACCAACAAATCGTAAAGTTTGTTTCATGGCATAAGGAAATTCAACTTCTTCAATATCATAATAAAAAATAGTACTCTTGATAACATTCTCTTTAACAGACTCCATGCTAGAACCCATAGCAAAAGATGTAAAAACAGAAAATAAATAAAAAACTGTAATACCCATACAAAGCCTTTAGCCATAAACAATGTAAAGAAAAAGTAGAACAAATAAAAAACTTGAAAATAAATAAAGCAAAATATTAACATTAATCCCAAAATGAAAAAGTCTTACAAAGACTTTAGAAACTACTCCATCACCGGCTATTCTTACTCTTTCTTTTCTTTTAAAAGGTTTTTCTTTAAGCTCTTGAAAGGGACTGTAGTGACAATTAGGACAACCCTCTCCAAAAGCAGAAACTGGCCCTACATGCCGACAATTTGGACATTCTATGTCGCCAAGCTTAGCAGCACAGTTAGGGCAAATAGACCTATTAAGCCCAACCTTTTCACCACATTGCTCACAAAAAACTTCAAAATTTACCTTTGCCAAACGAAATTTCCTCAAATTTTACTTAATTATAAAGTATCTAAAATACTGTATAATTAATTATAATAAAAAATGTATGAATATTACATATTTAAGGAATGCTAAAAGATGAAATCGGGATTTGTAGCAATACTTGGTAGACCATCAACCGGAAAATCTACCCTTTTAAATTCAATATGTGGGCATAAAATATCAATCATATCCCCTATTCCACAAACAACTAGAAATAAAATAAAAGGAATCTTTACCGATGACAGAGGGCAAATTATTTTTATAGACACACCAGGATTTCATCTGAGTAAAAAAAAGTTTAATATTGCAATGATGAAAAATATACACTCTTCAATAGGGGAAGTTGAGCTTATTCTATACATAATAGATATTCAAGACAAACCTGGAGAAGAGGAAAATAAAATGCTAGAAATAATTAAAAACTCTAAAATTAAATTTTTAGTGCTAATCAATAAAGTTGATCTTAAAAATACAAAAATAAAAGAAATAATACAATTTCTAAAAGAAAAAGGAATAGAAGATAACAATATAATTAAGATATCTGCTGAAAAAAAAATTAACACAGAAGAATTAAAAAATAAAATTTATGAAAATTTTTCAGAAGGCCCACTTTATTATCCACAAGAATACTACACAGATCAAGAAATAAATTTTAGAATTAGTGAAATAATAAGAGAAAAAGCTATTGAAAACCTAAAAGAAGAACTTCCCTATTCTTTGTATGTAGATATTGATACCTTGGAAAATAAAAAGAGAAGTCTTTTTATCAGAGCCAATATTTTTGTAGCCAATGAAAGTCAAAAAGGAATAATTGTAGGAAAAAACGGAAAAGAAATAAAATCAATAGGAGAAAGGGCAAGAAAAACGATTGCAAAAATTTTTGAAACAAAATGCAACCTATTCCTCCAGGTAAAACTTAAAAAAAATTGGAACAAAGAAGACAAACTAATAAAAAGACTTATAAATTAATATTCAACTACAATTTTCTAAAATCTTGAAACTTGAAAAATAAAATGCTAAAATTTGGGTTAGGAATAAAATGTGAAGACGGCGCATTGGGCAGATTTTTATGCAGAAAAAATAAAAAAAGAAAAGGGTCCAAAAACCCTATATACAGTAGCATCAGGAATTACTCCATCTGGAACTGTGCACATTGGCAATTTTAGAGAAGTTATTTCGGTAGACCTTGTAGCAAGAGCTTTAAAAGACTCTGGATCACAAGTAAGATTTATTTATTCTTGGGATAATTACGATGTATTTCGCAAAGTTCCCCAAAATATGCCAGAACAAGAACTTCTTACAACTTATTTAAGACAAGCAATAACAAGAGTTCCTGACACAAGAGGCCATAAAACAAGCTATGCAAGAGCTAATGAAATTGAATTTGAAAAATATCTGCCCATAGTAGGCATCAATCCTGAATTCATTGACCAAAGTAAAAAATATACTAACAGTACTTATGCAAGTCAAATAAAATTTGCACTTAATCATAAAAAAGAACTGGCTGAAGCATTAAACGAATATAGAACTTCAAAACTTGAAGAAAATTGGTATCCAATCAGTATATTTTGTACAAAATGCAATAGAGATACAACAACTGTAAATAATTATGACAATCATTACTCTGTTGAATACTCATGTGAATGCGGAAATCAAGAATCTTTAGACATAAGGACTACATGGGCCATTAAGCTTCCCTGGAGAATAGATTGGCCTATGAGATGGAAATATGAAAAAGTTGACTTTGAACCTGCAGGAAAAGATCACCACAGCAGTGGTGGTAGTTTTGATACATCTAAAAATATTGTAAAAATTTTTCAAGGCAGCCCACCTGTAACATTTCAATATGACTTTATTTCAATAAAAGGACGTGGTGGGAAAATATCATCCTCATCAGGAGATGTCATATCACTCAAAGATGTTCTTGAAATCTACACACCTGAGGTCACAAGATTTTTATTTGCCGCTACAAAGCCAAATACTGAGTTTTCGATCTCATTTGATCTTGACGTAATTAAAATATACGAAGATTACGACAGATTCGAGAGAATCTACTATGGAGTAGAAGATATAAAAGAAGAAAAAAAAAGATCATTTAAAAGAATTTATGAGCTATCTCAACCATACATGCCAAGTAAAAGAATCCCTTATCAAATTGGATTTAGACATTTAAGTGTAATCTGTCAAATATTTGAAAATAATATAAATAAAATTCTAAATTACTTAAAAAACGTTCAAGACGATCAGAAAGATAAACTAATAAATAAGATCAAATGTGTAATTAATTGGATAAAAGATTTTGCACCCGAGGATTTCAAATTTTCATTAAGATCTAAATTTGATAATATAGAAATACTAAAAGAAGATAACAAAAAGGCAATTAGTGAACTTTTGGATTTCTTAAAGAAAAATTTTGAAGTTGCTACAGAGCAAGACATTCAAAACGAAATATATAAAATTTCAAGAGAAAATAATATAGAACCCGCTTTGTTCTTTAAACAAATTTATAAAATTTTAATCGACAAAGAAAAAGGACCCAAATTAGCCGGATTTATTAAAATAATTGGTATTGACCGCTTTGAAAAAATTGTAAGCAAATATATTTAAACCTTAAAATGATAAAAAAAATAAGCCATAAATACGGCTTATTAACACTTCAATAGTAATAGACTGTTACTTTAACTTTCCTTGACTAGCAACAGATTCCATTGCACTTTTAATCTTACTTTCATCACCTAAATAGTAATGTTTAATAGGATTTAAATCTTTATCCAATTCATAAACTAAAGGAATACCCGTAGGAATGTTAAGCTTTAAAACATCTTCTTCGCTTAAATTATCAAAATATTTAACAAGAGCTCTTAAAGAATTTCCATGAGCAGCAACAATAACTTTTTTACCCTCAAGAACTTCTTTTGCAATCTCATCAGTCCAATAAGGAATTACTCTTTTAACAGTATCTTTAAGGCATTCTGTTGAAGGAAGTTCCCTTTTAGGAATATATTTATATCTTGGATCTTTTGTTGGATGACGATCATCGGACTCATCTAAAGACATTGGGGGCACATCATAACTGCGTCTCCAAATTAAAACTTTATCTTCCCCATATTTTGCAGCTGTTTCTGACTTATTTAAACCTTGTAATGCTCCATAGTGCCTCTCATTTAATCTCCAGGTTTTTTTTACACTAATATAAGATTGCCCTAATTCTCGCAAAATAATATTTAAAGTATCATTAGCCCTTGACAATAAAGAACTAAAAGCAATATCAAAAGAATAACCTTCTTGCTTTAGTAGCAAACCTGCCTCTAAAGCCTCATTGATACCCTTGTCAGAAAGTTTAACATCTGTCCAACCAGTAAAAAGATTTTCTTTGTTCCATTCACTCTCTCCATGCCTCACTAAAACTAATTTATACATAAAATCTCCTAGCATATTATTTTATTTACTAATACTAATAATTATAAATTAGCACGAAATCTAGTCAAGATTTCAATCTTAATTAAATAATGATATACTTTAAAATGAATTTTGGGCTTTAAATCCATTAAAGCAAGGAAAAAAATTTATGGAAAATCAAAAAATGTTGGTAGCAAAATATGCAATTGATCACTACATCAAAAGCAATATGAATCTTGGGATTGGAACAGGTACAACTATTTATTATGCAATAAAATATTTAAGCGAAAAGCTAAAATCGGGCAACCTAAAAAATTTAAAACTCTATGCAACAAGTAGCGATACAAAATATTTACTATCAAAAGAACAAATTCCTTATGAATCAAATTTTTCAAAACTTAATAAAAATCTAAACATCGCAATTGATGGAGCTGATGAAATTCTATTAGAAAAAAAAAGCTTAATAAAGGGAATGGGGGGTGCACATCTAATGGAGAAAGTAATCGCTTACAATTCAGAAACATTGCTAATAATAGCAGATGAAACAAAAATCGTAAAAAAATTGGGAACAAAAATGCCTATTCCCATAGAAGTTGCCCAAAATGCGGTTGGATTTATTATGAGCAGACTTGAAGAAATGAATTTAGACACAACCTTAAGAGTTTGTAAAGAAAAAAAAGGACCTATTATAACTGATAACAATAATTACATTTTAGATGTAAAAATGCATGTAGAAAATCCCGAAGGAACAGAAAAATACTTCAAACTATTTCCAGGTATACTTGAGATTGGAATATTCAATCATAAAAACACAAAAATAGTTTATTACCAAAACAAACAAATCAAGGAAGCCTAAATTTCACTTTAAAAAAGTTATCATTAAAATAGTTCATAATTTTTACTAAATAAAAATCTAACTTAAATCTTTCACGCCCTTTTAATAACATAATATTATTATCAAAAACAAACTTTTTACTTAAATTTGAGCAATAATTAATAAACTGAAAAAATTGTTTTTCATTATACTCAAATCTAAGCCTAAGAGACCGCAAATTAACACCTTGAATAGTTCCAAGTCCTTGAATAAAATGATAAATAAAAAACTCTAAATCCTCTAACAATTCAAACTTTGCCAAGTGATTATTTGCTTTAACAAAACCACTATCTTTTCTAATCAAAGCTCTTACATTATTATTCTTATCATTACAGAAAAGCAAACTTACAGCGTGCAATCCTAATCCTAAATACGGTTTTAACTCCCAATTTAATTTATTATGCTTACTCTCATGACCCTTTAACATAAAATTGGTAATTTCATAATTAATGTAGCCATTGGACTCTAAACACTCAAGGGCATAAAACCACAGCTTTTCTGAACCAATACCGTTATCAAAATCTCTCAAGGCAAGGTCTTGCTCTTCACATATAAAATCACTAAAACAAATATGCTCGGGTATATATGAGAGTAATTCTTTTAAATCTCGCTTGAGATCAGATTTTTTTTGAAAAGGAATATTAATAGTCATATCAATATTTAAATCAAAAGGAAACTTTCTAATATTTTTAATTAGAATATTCATTTTTTCATAAGAAATTTCAGGTATCCCCATAATCTTTCTAAATTTTAAAGAAAAACTTTGAACACTAAGATTAATTCGAGTAATGAAAAATTCATCCAAAAGTTTGAATTTTTCAAAATCAGCATAACCTGGAATAATTTCTAAAGTAAATTCTTCTAATAAAGCCAAATTAATACATTTGGACAAAGAAGTGAAAATAAATTTTAAACTATCCTGCCTACATAAACAAAAATCTACATGCTTAATGTAAAGTGTTTTTATAATTGGATGACCTAATAAGGTTAAATAATATTTCAATTCCTCTAAAATTTTATTAAAAATGCTAAAATCTTTACAACAAAATGAAATATTAATATAAAGACTTAACTCGAAAAGAGGTAAAAGATCTACTCTCATAATTGGTCTTTTAAAAATTTAAATTTAATTATAACATGTATAAAGTATAAATATTAAATTTTATTTAAAAAAAATATAATAAATAAAGGGGATTTGAAGGAGATTTTTTAATGGCAAAAGATTACTATAATATACTTGGAATACAAAAAAATGCTAGTGATGAAGAAATTAAAAAAGCTTACAAAAAATTAGCAATAAAATATCATCCGGACAAAAACAAAGGAAACAAAATAGCTGAAGAAAAGTTTAAAGAAATAAATGAAGCCTATGAAATTTTATCTTCTCCTGATAAAAAAAGAAATTACGACGCTTTGGGTAGCACCAATTTTAATGAAAACAACGACCATTTTGAAAGAGAATTTAATAGCTCAAGATTTAGCAATTTTGAAGATTTAGATTTTTTTTCCAAAATCTTTACTGGATCTTCAAGAAAAACAACAGACAAGGAAATAACTTTAAATATTTCGCTTTATGATGCTTATATGGGAAGTAAGAAAACAATACTTATAAACAACAAAAAAGTCGAAGTAATAATACCAAAAGGAACATTAGAAACAACTAAAATAAAAATAAACAATAAAGGACCTATTAATCCAATTTCTGGAATTAAAGGGAGCCTAATAGTCAAATTTAACATATCAAGCTATAAAAAATTTAGACTGAATGGAAAAACCTTAGAAACAACAATAGAAGTTTATCCATGGGAAATAGCTCTAGGTTGCGAAAAATTATTTGAAACAATTGAAGGGAAAAAAATAAAACTTAAAATTCCTTCGGATGCACAAAATGGAGAAATTTTAAACTTAAAAGAACTAGGAATGCCTATAATTGGAAGCAGCTCAAAAAGGGACCTTAAAGTCACTTTGATAGTAAAAATTCCAAAAATAATAAATAATGAAGTAAAAGCTATTTACGAAAGATTAAAAGAGATATATGGCTAAAGTATTTCTGAAAATAAATGACCAAAGTTTTTTAAATTTGCCTCCCAGCCTGACCTATATTCATTAAATTTATTTATCTTAGACTCATATTCTTTGATTCCATCCTCAATACTATCAAAATTCTTAGCAATATCCACTGAAAATTGAAAAACATCACCTTGTCGGGGGGCAAGAGTAAAAAAGGCAAATTTCCAATTTCCAGAATTTATAGTAGATATTATCCTTTTTTGGAAAACATAATCAGATATTAAAACAAATTTTTGAAATTCTTTTCTTCTTAAATAAATAAGCTCATTCCACTCATTAAAAATAGCATCGGGCAATTCATTTAAACCTATCTCAATTATATTATTGATAGATAAAAGAATTTGTAAAATTTCCAATAAATTCAAATAATAGCTATCAAAACATTGAATTGTAATCTCAAGCAAAGCAATTTTTATAAGCAGCTTAGAAATATCAAGACTATGATCTTTCATGATTTTATCAATTCTATCTTTTGTGTGGTCTATAATAAATTTTTTATGAGTTTCTTTAATATTGCTACTTTTCTTAATTTGCTCTACTTTTTCATAATAATCATTAATTTCTTTATTAATTACATCTAAATTATTGCTATTGGCCTCATTAGAAAAAAAATCCAACGAATTACTAAGTCGATCTAAAAACTCTTCTTGAATAAAGAATGTAGCAATTCTTATGCAAGAAAATGGAGCTTTACTCTTTTTTTCAAAATTTTCAATTTTTTGTTTAAGATCTACTCTAAAATTCAAATATTTAAGTTTATCTAAAAATTTATTAAAATGAGAAACATCTCCTAACAATTCATCTTCTTGAACGTCTAAAAATTCTGAATTGGGATGATATTTTTTTATTAAATTTTTAATAATAAGCAAAGTATCTAAAAAAATAGCTTTATTGGAATCCCAAGATTTACTGATACTGGGATTAAAATCCTTATAAATCTTATCCAAAAACACAAGTTTATCTTTAAGTAAATTAGCATCGTTAATAAGGCTAGATTGTTCTCGATAAGAATAATAATTTATTAAACTATACCTGAAAATGCTAAAATTAAGATATTTTTGAAAATCAAAAAATCTATAAAATCCTAATGAACCGAAATCAAAAAACTTCATGTCGCAATATCATCTTATTTAAGATCTACTTTATCTTTTTATAAAGATTTAAAAGTATTGGAGACGCTATGAATACAGAAGAATAAGTTCCAACAATTACACCTACCATAAATACCAAAGAAAAATCTTTTATAGACCCTTCAGTAAACACATAAATAGAAAATACTGCAACAAATGTTGTAACTGACGTCAAAACAGTTCTTGATAAAGTTTGACTAATGCTTATATTTAATACATTTAAAAATGTGTTATCGGTTAATCGCCTAACATTATCTCTAATTCTATCGAAAATAATTATTGTGTCGTTTAAAGAATATCCAATAATAGTTAGTATTGCCACAATAATATAACTATTGATCTCTATTCTAAATACCCCTAAAAAAGCAGCTATAAAAAATATATCATGAAATGTTGCAAGTATGGAAGCAATAGCATAACTTAGTTTAAATCTTAAAGTTATATAAATCAAAATCAGAGTAAATGTTCCTAATACCAAAAGTATAGACTTAATTCTCAAAGTAGAAGAAAAGCTTGAATCAATAAAATAAGAATCCAAAACTTCAATATTAGCATTAAATGTTTTTTTAAGTTCATCCATTATTGTTTTTTGAACTTCTGTTTTAAAAGCATAATCAATAATATCTGACTTTACCATAATAGAGAATTCGCTTTTATTCTCATTTGGTGAAAAAATGCTATTGACATCTAAAGCTTTATAAATCGGAGAGAATATTCTTTTAATTTCATTTTCTTTGATATCTGATTTTTCTATAGAAAGATTAATATTAACTCTAGGAGAAAAATCTATTCCCCAATTGTATCCACCATGATAAAAAAAGGTATAAATAAGTCCAATAAAAGTTAAAATAACACTAACAATTAAAAAATTGCTTCCATACTTTGAAAAATTAATTACTCTTTGCATATTTTGAACTCCAAGATATACTTATAAATTTGCTTTTTCTAGCAGATATGATAAATTCCAAAATAAATCTTGAAAAAATCAAACTACTAAAAAGGGAAGCCACAATTCCAACAGAAAGAGACCATGCAAAACCTTGAATAACTCCTGTCCCAAGAAGAGTTAAAAAAAGCACTGCAATAAATGTCGTTATATTTGCATCCATAATGGATAAAAAGGCTTTTTTAAAACCATCTTCAAATGCATTTTCAAATTTTCTGCCTCCTCTAATTTCTTCTTTAATTCTTTCATAAATAACTATATTTATGTCCACAGCCATACCCATTGTCAAAATAAGACCTGCAATACTTGTTAAAGTTAAAGTAAAATTAAAGGCAGACAATATTGCTAAAATTAAAAATACATTATAAATAACAAGTGAAAATCCAGCTACAACACCACTTAAACCATAATAAACACACATAAATAAAAAAACTAGACAAAGAGCGAGCGCAGAGGCTTTAATACCAAGATCAACAGTCTTAGCACCAAGAGTAGGCCCTATTATTCTCAAATCATCTATTTTAATATCAACCGGAAAGGCTGCGGTTTTAAACACTAAGGCAAGATCTAAGGCCTCTTTTTTATCAAAAGAATCGCCTTGGATTGAAACATTACCTCCAGTAATAGCGTACCCAATTCCTGCTACAGACTTAATTTTACCTTCCATAACAACGGCCAAAGACTTTCCAACATTTTTTTGAGTAAATTTAAAAAATTTCTCACTCCCATCAACATCAAGATTAAAAGCAACAATATCTCGGCCTGTTCTAGGGTCATTAGAAACCCCGGCATCTTTAATATGAGCACCATCAAATGAATTTTCGGGACTTGCATCAACTACATAATAACGAACTGATGACTCATCATCCACTCCATAAGAATCTTTAACATACCAAGGAAAAATTTGCTTACTATCAGAAAGGTTCATATTTTTCTGAATTTCGGAAATAGAAAAAAGAGAGCCCGCTTCTAATATTTTTTTATGTAAAAGAGATGTAAGTTCGTCATCAACCACATAAAAAGTTAAATTGCCTTTCCCACTCAAAAGAGTGCTTACCCTACTCTCATCTTTTTCTCCAGGAATATCTAAGAAAATTTTATTTCCTCCAGCTTCTCTTGCAATTTTAGGCTCTGTAAGCCCAAACCTATCTACCCTATCCTTAAGAATTTGCATTATGCGGTAAATAGCATCTTCTTTCTCAGCAAAGGTCAAAGAACGACCTAATTTTTTTTCAACACTTGAATAATCAAGAGAAATGGTAACACTCATCCCTCCAGACAAATCAAGTCCAAGATGTATTATTCTGCTTTTACTCTTTTTTATGTTCTCATAATGTCTATAAATCTCTAAACTTACTTCTCCCATATCCGAATCGGTCAAAAATCCTTCACGCAAAGATTTAGCAGTAAAAAAATTAGGCGGAATTTTCATTGAAGACTTATAATTATTTTTTGCTATCGGAATCAAATAAGAAAGATTAGACGGAATACTGCTATTGGGATCTTTATGATACAGCTCCCTAAGCTTAACAAGATCATCCAAAGCTTTTTTCTTTGAGTAATCCCTTAAAGCCTCTTGTGAATATGAGCTTATTTTTTTATCCTCAATGCTCATTAAAAAATACCACTTTAAAGTCGGGAATATTAAAAGACATGCAAAAAGCGTTACCAACAATATCAATATGAGCTTAGATCCTTTTTTCATTATACAAATCCTTAAAATTTTTAATAAATACCATTATTAGCTAACAGTTTTAATTTTACCTTAAATTATATAATACCTTATAACACCTTTTTAACTTCATTTTTTTCAGACAAAACTTTATCAATAGAGTTTTTTACAAATACTGCTTCGATATTTGGATTTAATTCTAAAATAACATCCGTATCACCTAGTTTTTTTACAACCCCAAAAATTCCACCTATTGTTAATACCTTATCGCCTTTTTTTAGATTTTTTATCATTTCTTTTTTATTCTTTTCTTCCTTGCGCTGCGGAGATATTACTAAAAACCAAAATATAGCAATAACAGGCAAAAAAACTAATAAACTTCGGAAAAAGCTGCTATTGCTGCTAAATTCTTGCAATAAAAACACAAAACCCCCCTTACTATACATATGTCACTTTTATCTTATTAATATCATCAGGATAAACTACCCCAAATAAAAGCTTAAATTCGTCTTTTTTGGTATAATTAGAATTACTTATTTTATTATACTCTTCAATTAAATAATTAATAAGAGCATCATCATTTCTATAAAGAGCTTTGCTAAAGGCACTTCTATAAAGACCAAGTTCAAAAAGTTCCTTAACGCTTTTACCTTTATTTTCCCTTAAAAGATGCCTATCTACTATTGCTTTTGAACAATCATAGCCTATACAAAAAACAAATTCATCCTCACTCAAAACAAATTCCTTTGAATAATAAAATATTCCACCGGCAAAAACAAAAGTTCACCGGTGAAACTTTAATTTACATCATTCCCATTCCTGGGTCCATAGGATAACCACCTCCACCAGAAGTATTTTTCTCTTCTTTAATATCGGTGATTGCACATTCTGTTGTTAATAAAAGCCCAGCAATTGAAGCAGCATTTTGAAGCGCACTTCTTGTAACCTTAGCAGGATCAATTATTCCACTCTCAATCATATTTACCCACTTAAAGCTGGAAGCATCAAACCCAAGTCCCTTTTTCTCAGTTTTAATTTGATGGATGTAAATAGATCCTTCAAAACCAGCATTTGAAATAATCTGTCTCATTGGCTCTTCAAGACTTCTTTTTACAATCTCAAAACCTTGCTTTTCCTCATAGCTTAATTTGCTTGTATCTATTGTATCCAAATACATGGCAACTTCAATAAGAGTTGATCCGCCACCAGGCACAACACCCTCTTCAACAGCAGCACGAGTTGCAGAAAGAGCATCTTCAACTCTATGTTTTTTTTCCTTAAGCTCTACTTCAGTAACAGCTCCAACATTAATAACCGCAACTCCGCCAACAAGCTTTGCAAGACGTTCTTGAAGTTTTTCTTTATCATATTCAGATGTTGAATCTTCAATTTGTTTTTTAATAAGCTCTGAACGCTCTTTTATTTGTTCTTTATTGCCGGTATTAATAATAGTAGTATTGTCCTTATCAACCTTAATAGTTTTAGCCTGTCCAAGTTGCTCAATTTCAACTGTCTCAAGAGTAAGACCTAGCTCCTCACTGATTAAAACACCACCGGTAAGCACTGCAATATCCTCAAGCATTGCTTTTCGTCTATCACCAAAACCAGGCGATTTAATTGCACAAACTTTCAAGGCTCCTCTAACGCTGTTTAAAACAAGAGCAGCAAGAGCATCCCCTTCGATGTCCTCAGCAATAATTAATAAAGGTTTATTTGTTCCCAAAACTTTCTCAAGAACTGGTAAAAGCTCTTTAATAGAACTAATTTTTTTCTCATATATTAATATAAAAGCATCATCAAAGCTAACGCTCATATTCTCTTTGTTGGTGGAAAAATAAGGAGAGAGATATCCTCTGTCAAATTGCATACCCTCAACATAAGAAATCGTAGTATCAAAAGTTTTTGACTCTTCAACTGTTATAACCCCATCTTTTCCAACTTTATCCATTGCCTCAGCAATTTTTTCACCTATATAACTGTCATTATTAGCAGAAATTGAAGCTACTTGTGCAATCTCTTCTTTTGTTGTAATCTTCTTTGCAGACTGACGAATTTTCTCAGCAGCTAAACTTACAGCGTGATCTATTCCCTTTTTTATTCCAATAGGATTAATTCCTGAAGACACATTCTTAAGGCCTTCTCTTGCAATAGCATAAGCAAGAACAGTAGCGGTTGTTGTTCCATCGCCGGCAACATCATTTGTTTTAATAGCAACTTCCTTTAAAAGCTGCGCTCCCATATTTTCAAACGGATTTTCAAGCTCAATCTCGCGAGCAACACTAACCCCATCTTTTGTAACCGTTGGAGAACCGAACTTTTTATCAATAAGAACATTTCTCCCTTTTGGCCCAAGAGTTACTTTTACAGCATTGGATAATTTTTCAACGCCACTAAGTAAGCTTTTTCTAGCATCTTCATTAAAATATATGTCTTTAGCCATAAAAATTTTACCCCTTTTTATACATAAAATAATTTATATTTAACAATATAAGATTAACATAAACTTAATACATTCGCTATAGAGTATTACTTCTGTATATCAAAAAATACAAAATATACAAAGCCAGCACAAATTTTTATTATATAATATAAACATTGACTGATCTTTATATCATAAAGACAAAGAATTTATGTTTAGAAAACTAAAAAAATCAAAAACTTATATTATTATTATTTCAATAACTAAATTTTCAGAGAATAACCTGTTATCAATAATATCAAATATAAAATATTTAATTGAGCACAAACAGCTAGCTTACAAAATACATTGGACATTCCCAATATACTTTTTTGAAATCCTAAGAGAACATGAGGAATTAAATAAATGGCTATTTGAAAGATTTAAAACCAATAAAGATATATATATGCCAGGAACTTACAGTGGAAGTCCTCATGAATACATGCTACACGATGAAATACATTTAGATTTGTATTGGGCACTAAAAAATCCATTTAGAAGTGGATACAAAGATATATTTCAAAATACACCTATTATGCTTTATATATACAACATAGAAAAGTTTAGAAAAAAAGTGACCGAGCTTTACAGAAAGCTTAATTTCAATTATACAGAGGGAATAAGGCAGAGTAAAAATAATAAAACTTACTTAATTTTTTATAAAAATAACTGTCAATATTTATATGAAGTCCAAAAAATAGATTCTCCAAAAAGCAATGTAGAAACTCTTATTTATTTTTATGAAATCAAAGAAAGTTATGATAATCAAGAATTAAAAAATTTTTTACTTTATTTAAAAGCCTTGGCCTTGGAAAATAATTTGCACAGCATCAAAATACAAAATCTAGAAGGATCTAAACTTACTGCCGAACTACTAGAAATTCCAAAATTTAACTCCCTTAAAGAGCAAGAGCCAATAATAAATTTTCAAAACAAAAGGCTTAAAGATTATCAAATCAATGAAAAAAGCTTAAGAGAATTTTTAATAAATAAACAACAAGAAGAAATTGTTAAAGATTTAGAATCCATTGCGCCTAAGAATTTGGAATACAATATGGAAGGAAATTTCACACTATCTCACGATCAATACAATATCAAATTCGAAAATGGAAAGTTAAATAAAATAAAATTTAAAGATAAAAAAGTTGAATTTTTAAACACATCTAGAACCTACTTAAAAGTTTTATCAAAAAAAGAATTAATAAGAGAAGCATCTATTGAAAGCTCATTTTCCTTCTCAAATGAAAAAATTTTAGGAATAAAACAATATTTAGCTTTTAACTCTGCCACAAAATCAACAATTGATTTTTTTATAGATGAGACTATCCCTAGCTTCTTTTTATCAATTAAAATAAAATGGCCTTCCAAAATCAATCTGGATAAAAAAACATTAAAAAAATGCAATCCTGATTATCTTCTTGAATATTCAGCCCTTGAAATACCTGTTTTTGAAATTGCAAAAGGCACTAATTTAAAAATAACAGCAAAATACAGCGATCTTGATACTTATGAAAAAATAATAATCACTAAAAACAATCCCAAAGGGTACATTAATGGTACAGAATTTTTGATATCTAAAGGAAATGATAAAAATAGTAATTTTTTTATAAGCTTTTTAAATGTTGAAAAACAAATCATTCATACAATTAATTATAAAATTGAAAAAATAAATTCTAAAAAATGGTTAATTTTAAACATAGGAGGTTCCTATAACACAGTCAAGATTCAAGATGTAATAAATTATTCTCAAACGCTAAATTTAATGATACTACCATTAAATAATAATTTTGATAACAAAATAAAACTGAATTCAAAAATAAAAAATTTAATTTTTTATACTAATATAAAAAAATATGAAAAATAAATAAATAATAAGTAGTAAAATATTAATAACTGGGTATAAAATTATCTTAAGTAGAACATAAAAGTATTTAATCTTTAATTTAAACAAAAAGGTATAATAACATGAGCGATAACATAATAGACGTCCATTCTACATTGGAAAAAGTCGGCATTACAAATGATCCTGTATTATTGAAAAATTTAACATCAGAATTGGGAATTAAAGCATCTCATTCGAGAAACAGAATCATTCTCTACATAGCATCAAACCCAAAAGAATATTTTACGGCAAAAGAAGTTTACAATAAACTTGTAAAAGAAATTCCAAGCCTATCAAAAGCAACAGTATATAATACATTAAACATTTTAAAAGAAAGAAATATACTAAAAGATATAAAAACTACTGATCAAAAAGAAACAAAATTTTATCTAAGCTTGGCTTCCACAATAGCTCACTTTAAATGTAATAAATGCAATCAAGTCCATCCTATTCAACTTGACGATATTAAAGATATTTTGAAAGACAAACTTGGGGAAAACTGGGAAACAAAATCTATTGAAATAATTTACTCAGGGCATTGCAATAATTGTTACAAAAAAGATATTCATAATAACAACAACATCTTAGATAATAAGGAAATCACTGTATGAATATAAAGAATATCATTTTTATAATTACATTCTTATTACTCTTAATACTAGTTAGTCCAAGAATAAAATTCAAAAATGAATTTTCAAAAAAAACAATTCCCAAAAACCTCAAAGAAATTGATAATTACTTATTAAAAGAAGAATTACAATTTAATTTAGAAAAAAATACAAAAAAAGAAATAATATGGTATAAAGAGGCGCAAAAAACAAAATATTCTGTAGTCTATATTCATGGATTTGGAGCATCAAAAAATGAAATTTATCCGGTTCCAAATAATATTGCAAAAGCGCTTAATGCAAATATCTTTTTTACAAGATTAAAAGGACACGGAATTAACAATAAAAATGCATTTCGGGGGATCACTACCCAAGATTGGCTGAGAGATATTGATGAGGCTATTAAAATTGGAAAAATGATAGGTGATAAATTAATATTAATTGGCACCTCTAATGGAGGTGCTGCCAGTATTTGGGCCTTAGCAAACTATCCAGATGAAATAAACTCAGCAGTATTAATTTCACCCAATATATTCCCTTATGACAAGAGAACAAATATTGTTTACTATCCCTGGGGACGACAAATTGCATATCTTATAACAGGTGGTTACAATAAATTCGAAACAAAAGAGGATAAACGAAAAGAGTATAAGACTATAAAAAGCTACTCTTCAAAAGTGCAACATGTAGACGCAATTATTGCGATGATGGGCCTTGTCAAATTATTAAATTCATATGATTTTGATGCAATTAAAACACCTTTAATAATAACCCACACACCTAATGATCATACAGTGGACCCAATAAAAATAAACGAATTCATAAAAAATTATGGAGGTGAAAAAAAAGATATTCCCATTATACTTCTTGAAAATTCACACGCACACCTACCGATTGGAAACCAAAGCTACAAAAGCGCCCAAAACACATCGTACTTCACAAAATATGCAGTTGACTTTATAAACAAGACAAATAAGTAATAGCCTTAAGGCTATTACTTATTAAAAAGATCAATCCTCTAGCAATTCTTCTATTTCATTCTTAAGAACACTAACACCTGGCCCGTAAACCACCTGAACTCCATTGCCTTTAATAATTATTCCTTTAGAGCCAGTTTTTTTTAAAATTTTTTCAGAAACTTTAAGAGCATCTCTTACTGTAATTCTTAACCTAGTTGCACAACAATCAAGCTCAACAATATTTGAAGCGCCACCAAGCCCAATAATAACCTTAGTGGCATAACTTTCTTCAAATTCACTACTCTTAGGATTTGGAGAATCTCCAGAATTTAAATCTTGCGTTCTACCAGGAGTTTTAAAATCAAACTTGTTTATTAAAAATACAAAAGCAAAGTAATAAAGGAAAAACCAAACAATGCCTACAACTGGCACTAAAAGCCAATTAGTTCTTGAATTTCCCTGCAAAATACCAAAAAGAATGAAATCAATAAACCCTCCAGAAAACGTTTGGCCTATTGTTATTTGCAGAATATGCGCCAGCATGAAAGCAAACCCATCAAATGTAGCATGAACAACATAAAGAATAGGAGCTACAAAAAGAAAAGAAAATTCAAGGGGTTCTGTTATGCCTGTTAAAAATGATGTTAAGGCTGAAGACATTAAAAGACCAAAAACTTTTATTCTCTCGTCACGCTTTGCAGTGTAATATAGCGCAAGCGCAGCTCCAGGCAAACCAAACATCATAGTAATAAATCGTCCACTCATAAAACGACTAGTTCCAATAAAAAATCTATTTGTGCCTTGAACAGCAAGTTCTGCAAAAAAGATGTTCTGAGTTCCCTCAATCAACTTTCCATCAATAATAACAGATCCTCCAAGGCCTGTTGTCCAAAATGGCAAATAAAATATATGATGAAGACCAAAAGGTCCAAGCATCCTTAAAAAAATTCCATAAATAAGTGTTCCAATATAACCGGTTGAATCAACTAAGCCTCCTACTTTATTAATTCCATTTTGTGCAAATGGCCAAAAAATAAACATAATTACAGCAAGAAAAATACTAGAAAAAGAAACAACAATTGGCACAAATCTAGATCCCGAAAAAAATCCAAGAAACTTAGGTAAAGTTATCTTGTTAAACTTAGAATGAAGATAATAGGTCAAAATACCAACTACAATTCCACCAAAAACTCCTGTTTCTAAAGTTTTAATTCCAAGAATCAAACCCACAGCACCACTAGAGAAAGACTCTGCTTTGCCTGACATGTCAATTAAAACTCCAATAGTAGCATTCATTACAAGATAACCAATAAATGCTGCAATTCCAGCTGTACCTTTATCTGAATTGGCAAGTCCAACAGCAATCCCAATAGAAAATATTGCTGCTAAATTTGAAAAAATAATAGAACCTGATGCACTCATTATCTTAAAAACTGATTGCAAAAAAGATATATCCAAAAAAGAATATATCTTAACGGTTTCCGGATTAGAAAGAGAGCCTCCAATTCCTAAAAGCAACCCTGCTGCTGGCAAAATAGCAATGGGAAGCATAAAAGAACGTCCAAATTTTTGAGCTCGTTCAAAAACCTTTGCCATAAAAACCTCCTAAAATAAACAATAAATTAACTCTTTAATGCTTAAAATTATCTTTTAACCTGATTTATTTTTTCTACAAATTTTCTGGTAATCTCAACGGGTCTTGTAATAGCTCCCCCCACAACTACTAAATCAACCCCCATTTCAAAACATTTTTGAGCCTTTAAGGGGGTATCTATTTTTCCTTCCACTATTAAAGTAGCTTTCAAATTAGAATTAATCAGGGTTTTTAAAAAATTAAAATCATTATCTGCAATATCCAAACCATTAGTACTCTTTGTATAGCCATACAAAGTTGTTCCAATAAAATCAAACCCTAATTTATCAGCATTAATAGCTTCATCTAAAGAAGAAATATCTGCCATTAAACACTGCTTTGGATATTTTTTTTTAATATTTTTAAAAAAATCATCAAGCAATACACCATTAGGTCTATTTCTAAAAGTGGCATCAAGAGCAATTATATCTACTCCTTCATTACAAAGCTCATCAATCTCTTTCATGGTAGGAGTAATAAACACCTCGCAATTATCATAATTTTTTTTAATAATACCTATTATTGGCAAATCAACTTCCAATTTAATCTGGCTAATATCATTAACTCCGTTAGCTCTTATTCCAATAGCTCCGCCTATTTTAGCTGCCAAAGCCATCTTAGACATAATAAAGCTGCTATGTAAAGGCTCGTTTTCAAGAGCTTGACAAGATACTATTAACCCTCTTTTGATTTTTGCAATAATAATAAAACCTCCTATAAAATATATTTTTTAAAAAAAATATAAAAACTCAAATACAGATTATATTTTTTCTTTAAAAAAAACAATTCTTTTAAAAGAAATTAACATAAATTAAAAAGATAAAAAGAAAAATAATTTATTATTCAATATGCATTAAGCTATAATTTAAACATGATAAATAAAATCAACTGGTTTCCTGGCCATATGAAAAGAGCCTTGGATCTGATAAAGAATAATTTACAAAAAACCAATATTGTGCTAGAAATACTTGATGCTAGAGCTCCATTTAGTAGCAAAAATCCATTAACTGAAAAAATTATTAAAAATCAAACCAAAATAATTCTTTTACACAAATCTGATATTGCTCAAATAACTGAAATTATAAAATGGAAAAAATATTTTGAAAATCTTGGCAATACTGTAATAATAAGCAATATTTACAAAAAAGGAATGCGTAAGCAAATAATAGATAATATTAAAAAACTGGCAATTGTTAAAAAGATAAAAAACTATAAAGAAAAAATAAAGGTTTTGATTATTGGAGTCCCAAATGTTGGAAAATCTTCAATAATAAATCTATTATCCGGCAAAAAAAGCGCAAAAGTTGCCAATAGACCTGGATATACTAAAAATATACAAATAGTAAAAATAAATGAAGAAATAAATCTTTTTGATATGCCAGGGATTTTGTGGCATAATCTAGCAGACCAATCAATTGCAAAAAAACTTGCAATATTAGATATGATCAAAAATGAAATAGTAGACAATATAGATCTTGCATTATATTTACTTGAAATAATGGATCAAAACAATAAAAATATTTTACTAAAAAAATATGAAATATATCATAAAAATTCACTTGATATTCTTCAAAATTTTGCAAAAGCAAGAAAATTAATCCATAAAAAAAATGAGCTTAACCTTGAAAAAGCATCAAAAATATTAATTAAAGAATTTAGAGAAGGTAAATTTGGGAAAATAATTCTTGACAAGAATTATAATGTCTTTTAAAAAAGGCATTTACATAAATAATAATATTAAGTATAATCTTGATCTGTATTAATACAGCCATAGGAGGTTAGAATTAGTTGGATAATTGTATCCTAGAGATTAGAAATCTAAGTCATTATTATGATAACAATGGAAACAAAACTTTAGATAACATAAATTTAAAAATTAAAAAAAATGAGTTTATTACATTATTAGGCCCATCCGGATGTGGAAAAACAACATTAATAAAAATATTAGGTGGTTTTTTAAGTCAAAAAAATGGAGAAATTTATTTCTTTTCTAAGGAAATATCTAAAACCAGTCCAAATAAAAGAGAAATTAATACTGTATTTCAAAATTATGCACTTTTCCCGCATATGAATGTTTTTGATAATATTTCATTTGGACTTAGAATGAAAAAAACACCAAAAGATATAATAAAAGAAAAAGTAAAAACATCTCTTTCATTGATAGGAATGCCAAAATATGCATACAGAAATATTAACGAACTATCAGGGGGGCAAAAACAAAGAGTTGCAATAGCAAGAGCAATGGTAATGGAGCCCAAGCTTCTGCTACTAGATGAACCACTTTCTGCCCTTGATTTAAAAATGCGACAAGAGATGCAAAAAGAATTAAAAAAAATACAGCGCCAACTTGGAATCACATTTATATATGTTACTCACGATCAAGAAGAAGCATTGACAATGAGTGATAGAATTGTTGTAATGAATGAAGGAATAATTCTGCAAGTAGGAACACCTGAAGAAATTTACAATGAGCCTAAAACAAAATTCGTAGCTGATTTTATTGGAGAAAGTAATATTTTTGATGGAACATATAAAAAGGAGCTAGTTGTAAGTTTGCTCGGCTATGAATTTGAATGCCTTGACAAAGGATTTGAAGCTGAAGAAGCAGTTGACCTTGTAATACGCCCCGAAGATATAAAACTGCTTCCAAAAGGAAAAGGACATTTAAGCGGCATTATAACATCTGCAATTTTTCAAGGAGTTCATTACGAAATGACTCTAGAAATTCAAAAAACAAATTGGATAGTTCAAAGCACAAGACTTACAAAAGTTGGAGAAGAGGTTGACATATTCTTAGAACCCGATGATATTCATGTTATGCACAAGGAATAATGGTTTTGAAAAAATTGATATTAATCATATACTCTATATTCCTGTTAACATTTAGTATTCTGCCTTTACTAATAATAATCGTACTGGGATTTTTAAATGAAAAGCATGAATTTACAATCTATAATTTTATTGGGCTTTTAAACCCAAGCTATCTTAGTATCTTTTCAAGGAGCTTGAAACTAGCAACAATAGCAACAATTTTCTGCATTTTAATAGGCTATCCTGGCGCCTGGCTAATTTCATTATCAAAAAAAAGTGCTCAAAATAAATTAATAATAATGATAATACTTCCCATGTGGATAAACACATTGCTTAGAACTTATGCCTGGATGAGAATACTTGGAAAAAATGGATTCATCAACAACTTATTTGAAAAGATCGGAATTGGTGCTTTGGATCTTCTTTACAATGAACAAGCTGTTACAATAGGCATGGTATACAATTTTTTGCCTTTCATGATCTTGCCAATATATACAGGATTTTTAAAAATCAAGTCAGAATACATTGAAGCAGCACAAGATCTTGGAGCAAGAATGTGGCAAATATTAATTTATGTAAAAATACCCTTAACGCTCTCCTACCTTGCAACAGGAATAATCATGGTATTTATTCCTTCAATCACGGTATTCATAATTTCAGACTTATTGGGAGGCTCTAAACAAATTTTGATAGGAAATCTAATAAGCAAACAGTTTCTTTTCATAGAAGACTGGAATACAGGAGCTGCAATTTCATTTATTTTAATGTTAGTAATATTAATTTTTAATTTAATAATAATAAAATTAATGCGAAAAAATAATGGAGAGTAAAATATGTTTAGAGCTTTTAAAAACATTTTCCTATTTCTAATACTCAGCTTTATTTACCTCCCAATAATAATCTTAATAATTTATTCCTTTAACTCTGGTGATAGTGGATTTATATGGCAAGGATTTAGTCTAAAATGGTATAAAGAAATTTTTGCCTCAAGTCAAATAAAATCAGCAATATTTAACACCATTTTAATAGCTACAATCTCATCTTTAACCTCTGTTATTATTGGAATTATTGGTGCTTACGCAATCTACAAAGCAGAAAACAAAAAATTAAAAACAATATTATTATCAGCAAATAAAATAACAATAATTAATCCAGACATAGTAACAGGAATAAGCTTAATGACATTTTATTCTGCAATAAAAATGCAATTAGGATTTTCTACAATGCTAATATCACACATAATTTTTTCAACGCCTTACGTAGTAATAATAATTTTGCCCAAATTATATTCTCTTCCTAACAATATTATTGATGCTGCAAGAGACCTTGGAGCATCAGAAATTCAGATATTCTTCAATATAATTTATCCAGAAATTGTAGGAAATATAGCAACTGGAGCTCTTATTGCCTTCACATTATCAATAGATGATTTTTTGATATCATTTTTCACTACTGGACAAGGATTTAATAATTTAGCTATTCTAATAAATTCTCTAACAAAAAGGGGTATCAAGCCAATAATAAATGCTATTTCTGCTATATTATTTTTTACAATATTGAGCCTTTTGTTTGTTATTAATAAATTTATAGGAATTAAAAAATTAACAACAGATGCTGAGCTTTAAAATAAAAAAGGAGTACTTATGAAAAAAATGTTTATATTAATAGCAATTCTTACAACTTTTACTTGCACCAAAAAAGACATAATAACCTTAAACGTATTTAATTGGGCAGAATATATTGACGAGACTTTATTAGATCAATTTGAAAAGGAAAATAATATAAAAATTAATTATGAAATCTTTCATAACAATGAAGAAATGATAGCTAAATTTAACACCACAAATAACTACTACGATATAATAGTCCCATCAGAATATTTAATCCAAGAATTAATCGATGAAGGCAAAATTACAAAATTAGATTACTCAAAATTACCAAATGTAGTAAAAAATATTTCTCAAAATCTCACAAACCTAGAACATGATCCTGGCAATTTTTATTCAGTGCCAGCTTACTGGGGATTAATGGGAATACTTTACAATAAAACCAAAATAGATTTAAATGACATGCAAGGTTTTGATATACTATTTAATGAAAAATATAAAAAAGAGATTACAATGCTAGATTCCCCTAAAGACAATATTGGGGTTGCTCTAAAAAAACTTGGATACTCAATAAATGAAAATAATATAGATAAAATCAAAGAAGCAGGTGAACTTTTAAAAATCCAAAATCCACTATTAATCGGATATTTCTCAGATGTACCCGCAAAATCATTAATGCTAAACGGAGAAGCATCTATTCAGCTTACATGGAGCGGTGAAGCACAAAACGCCATGCTAAAAGATAAAAACTTAGACTTTTATGCACCAAAAAACACTAATCTATGGATAGATGCATTTGTAATTCCTATTGATGCTCCAAATAAAAACTTGGCTTACAAATTTATAAACTTTCTATACGAAAATGAACCATCTTATAAAAATTTTAAAGAAACTAGATATAATTCTCCAAATAAAAATGTAATAAAAAGAATAGAAGAAGAAGCAAAAAATAATCCCGAAATGAAATTATATTTAGAAGAAAAATTTCTACCAAAAGATTTTTCCAAATTTGAAATTTTTAAAAAAATACCTAAAAAAATAAAAGAAGAAATCCTAAAAATATATTTAAATCTATCTTCTTAAATATTTAAATGCAAAAACAATCTTAAAAGCTTTCATTTTAAAAGCTTTTAAGATTTTTGGCTATTATCTAAAAAAGATCTAAATACTAATCTTATATCAAGTCCAATTATAGACAAAGCAATCAATAAAACTAAAAATCCTTGATAAATTAAAAATGGGAAAATGTCAAAAGGAGAAAGCTTGCCTTTTGTAAAATCTACAAGAGCTATAACATGCATACTATGGGGTAAAATACTTAAAAAAAAGCACGAAGACATACAAAGTAAAGCTGCAATACGTTTTGAATTTAAATTATTCTCTTGAGTTATTGATCTTACAACAGAACCACTCATTAAAATAGCAAGTCCATTATTTGCAAGAAACACTGTTAAAATGCCAACCAAAAACACAATTACAAATTCCGAAGTTCTTTTAGACTTTGACATTTTTTGCAATTTTAACAGTAACCAATCAAACCCCCCATACTTAATTGCCATATAAGAAATTCCGCCTGTAAAAACAACAAGAATAAACATTTCTCCTAAGCCTAAAAATCCTTCATTGATTTTTTTAGCCAGCAATAAAAAAGTAACATCTGAGTAATAAATTCCAATAATACCAGCAACAAAAATCCCTAAAAACAAGGCTAAAAATACATTAAAGCCTGAAATTGCAACAGCCATAACAAAAACATATGGAACAATTTTAAAAAAATTTATATCACTAGGCTCAATAATAAAACTAGCAGTCTTACTATAATAAGAACCTAAAAATGCAAAAACAATGCTTGCTAAAATTGCTGCTGGAAACGTATAAAAAGCTCCATTTTTAAAAACATCAACAATATTAACCTTTTGAGTATGACTTGAAATAATAGGAGTATCTGATATTAAAGACATATTGTCTCCAAATGCACCAGCACTAAGAATAGCGCCAGCAACCAATGGAAGAGAAATATTTACCTTGTCTGCAAGTTCCAAAGCAATAGGCGCAACAGCAACAATAGTCCCCATAAAACTTCCAGTAGAAAAAGACAAAAAAAGAGTAATTAAAAAAATGCCACATACTAGTAAATTTAATGGAACATATTTAAGGCCAATATTTACTACAGCCTCAACACTTCCTATTTCTTTGCAAACAGCAGAAAAAGCACCGGATAACATAAATATTAAAGATATAAAAATAACATCTTGCTGGGCACACCCTTCAATAAATTTATTCATTTTTGCTAAAAAAGATCCTCTAAAAACAATAAATGTCAAAACAATAGCAATAAACATAGCAAATATGGGGGGCATTTGATAAAATGCCCTTTCTACACCATTAAAATAAAGAACAAGTCCTGTACCAATATAAATCCCTATAAAAAGAAAAAAAGGCGTAAGTCCCCAAAAATTTGGAACTATATTAGTTTCTCTTTCCAATTTTAAACCTCCTAAATCATATAGCACAATTAAAAGCAATTTATTCTAAATAAAACAAATAAAAATTGAACAATACAAATCTTAAAATTTTCAAAATTTTTATTTTTTTAAAAAATATAAAAAAACTTTTTTTATATCAATTCCCAAAATAGATAAAATAACAAAAAACAATAAAAATCCAAAATAAATTAAAAATGGTAAAACGCTAATTGGCGATACAAGCCCATTTGAAAAGCCTACTAGAATAATCATTTGAGCACCATAAGGAATAATGCCCTGAAAAATACAAGAGAACATATCTAAAATAGAAGCACTTCTTTGAAAGCTAATATTATTTTCAAAAGCTATCTTTTTTGCTACTTTACCGCAAATAAGTATGGCAATTGTGTTATTAGCAAGAAACATATCAACTATTGAAACAAAAGCCCCAATAGAAAATTCAGCTGAACTTTTCCCTCTAATTAAAGATTTCAATTTAATAAACAACCATTTAAAGCCTCCATTATGAATAACAGTAAAAGACACTCCCCCTGTTAAAATTGAGAGAAAAATTAAATCTGCCATATTTAAAAACCCTTTATTAATGTTTTTCATTACATCCAAAAGGTGTAAATTCTCATAAAAAACACTAATAAGGCATATAAAAAAAATTCCCCAAAAAAGAACTAAAAAAACATTCATCCCAGCCAAAGAAAAAAATATAATTATTAAATAAGGCACAGTTTTTACCAAATCTATTGAACCTTCATGTAAAAAGTTTGTAGTATTAAGCAAATTTTCAGAAAGAAAGAAAAAAGAAAAAAAAGTTAGTATAGCAGATGGAAAAGCATAAAAACTACTGCTAATAAAAACATCTAAGATATTACTGCCTTGAGTTCGACTAGAAACAATAGTTGTATCTGATATTAAAGAAAGATTATCTCCAAACATAGCCCCACACATTACAGATGCTGCTATTAAATTTGGATTAATATTGCTTTTAACAGCAATATTAAAAGCAATAGGAGCAATTGCAACAATAGATCCAACAGAAGTACCAGCAGAAAAAGAGAGAAAGCAAGTTATAAAAAATATACCAGAAACAATCCAATTAGGATTAATATACTTAATCCCTAAATTTGCTACAGTTTCAACACAGCCTATTTCTTTGCAAAGAAAAGAGAAAGCCCCCGAAAGCATAAAAATAAGACACATTAGTATAATGTCATACTGAGCAGCTCCTTTAATAAATATGTGAATTTTGTCAGAAAATTTTCCTTTAAAAGCTAAAAAACAAACAATAGAAGCAAAAAACATTGCAACACTGGCCGGTAGTTGATAAAAGGCCATTTCTACCCCAATAACCCCCAAATAAATCCCTGTGCCTAAATACATAATAATAAAAACAAAAAAAGGAACGAGTCCAAAAAAATTTGGCTGACCTCTTACTTCAATATTTTCCATATATATACATCCTTTAAATATAAGCACTGTTTTTAAAAAAAGATTGCTTATATTTTTTAAATAATAACGCAAATTATTAATCACTGCATAAATTTACAATCAATTCAAGAACAAAAATTCCCAATTTTCTTAAAATATCTAAAAAGAAATAAAAATTTGATGCCTTTAAATTACAAATAAAGTAAGCGTTAAAAATAAACAAGAATAAATGATATAAAAATTTTTATCTCATTTATCTTTTAAAATTAAGAAACTGAAAAATTAAATTTTACGCCAAAAATGATCTTTTTCTAAAATAGAATCTATTTCTTTTGGTCCTTCAGATCCATAAAAATAATTAAAAATTTCAATATCTTCCCATTTATTTGCAATATCTGAAACGAATTCCCAAGAACTTTCAATCTCATCACTTGTTGCGTACAAAGTGCCATCTCCTAAGAAAGCATCTAACAATAAACGCTCATAAGCCTCATCAAACAATCTTTTAAATGTCCCGTAATATGAAAATTCCATATTAGCAGTTTGAATTTCATAATTATATCCAGGCTTCTTGGTATTGAATTTAATTTCAATTCCATCTCTTGGTTGAATCCTAAATATTAAGGCATTAGAAAAATCAACAGAGCTATTGTTAAAAAGAGTAAAGCTTGGTTTTTTAAATTGAATATATATTTCTGAAAATTTTCTAGCAAGACCTTTGCCGGTTCTAAGATAAAAAGGAACACCAGACCAGCGCCAATTATTAATAAACACTTTCATAGCTAAATAAGTCTCAGTATTTGAATTCCCCAAAGATTCTGTTTCATCTTTATAGCCTTTTTTAAAAACCCCTTGAACTTGTGAACCTATATATTGTCCCTTAACAATACAATTCTTAATATCCTCTTTGTTAATTTTCCTCAAACTTTTTAAAACTTTTACTTTCTCATCATGAATAAACTCAGAATCAAATTTAATAGGAGACTCCATTGCAACAAGACTTAACAATTGTAAAATATGGTTTTGAACCATATCCTTCAAAGCACCAACAGAATCATAATACTCAGCCCTTCCATCAAGGCCTAATTCTTCTGCAACCGTAATCTGAACAAAATCTACATAACGATTATTCCAAATATTTTCAAAAATAGAATTGCCGAATCTAAATGTAAAAATATTTTGAACTGTCTCTTTACCTAAATAGTGATCTATTCTATAAATTTGATCTTCTCTAAAAGCAGAGTAAAGTAAACTATTTAATTTTTTTGCTGTCTCAAGACTAGAACCAAAAGGCTTTTCAAGAACTATTTTTGATAAAGTCAATCTTTCACTTACAAAATGTTTTTTTAAATTATTAATTATTGGGCCATAAAATGTAGGAGACGTCGAAAGATAATATATTGTTTCTCTACTTTTATCTAAAAATTTAAATAGTTTTATATAAGGCTCATTTTCATTAAAATCACCAAATACATAAATAAAGAAATTTAAAAAAATTTCAATCAAAGAATCGGTCTCTTCCTGCCATAAAGAATCTTTAATATACAATCTAAATTCTTTATCTGTAAAAATTTTACGAGAAAAACCAATAATCCTAAAATTACTAATACATTTTTTTTTAAACAAGTTAAAAAGTGAAGGAATAAGTTTTTTCCTAGACAAATTCCCAGTAACTCCAAAAATTACAATATCAAAATTAGAAACACTTTTTTCTTTCATACAATTAGCCCAATCTGGTCAATTTATTACATATAAAAACACATTCATAAACATTAGCAAATAAAAATTAAATATCATTTTTTTTACAAACAAAACTAGTATATAATAAGGAGAATGAAAAATCTATCACTATTCACAGATTTTTATGAAATTTCAATGATGAATGCTTATTTTACAAAAGGTATTAACCCTAAAGCAAAATTTGAGGTTTTTTTTAGAAAAACACCGTTTAAAAATGGCTATATTGTTTTAGCTGGAATGAATACATTAATTAATGAATTAAAAAATATTTGTTTCAATGAAAATCAACTTAAATATTTAAAAAGCTTGAATATATTGGATAAGC
This sequence comes from Borreliella garinii, assembly GCF_001922545.1. Classification (NCBI taxonomy): domain Bacteria; kingdom Pseudomonadati; phylum Spirochaetota; class Spirochaetia; order Spirochaetales; family Borreliaceae; genus Borreliella; species Borreliella garinii. The sequence continues at coordinate 230,208 of NZ_CP018744.1, forward strand.
AATTTTTAAACTTTCTCAGAGAATTTAAACTAAACATAAAAATAAGCTCAATAGAAGAAGGTCGCCTAGTCTTCCCCTATACCCCAGTAGCTGTGATTGAAGGGCATCTAATAGAATTACTATTAATAGAAGGACTAGTTTTAAATATAATAAACTTTGAAAGTTTAATAGCAACAAAAACCGCCAGAATAAAAGAATCTGGTGCAAAAATTTTAGCAGAACTTGGATTAAGAAGAGCACAAGGAATAAATGGCGCACTCTCTGCTAGCAAAGCCGCCTACATAGGGGGAGCAGACTTTACAAGTAATATGCTTGCTGGGTATAAATACAATATACCAGTCATAGGAACAATGGCCCATAGCTGGGTAATGAGTTTTGAAAGCGAAGAACAAGCATTTAGAGAATATGCAAAGACATATCCAAACAAAGTAAGTTTACTAATTGATACTTATGACACGCTTAATAGTGGATTAAAAAATGCCATTAAGATATTTAAGGAGCTAAAACAAGGGGAAAAAAATAATTTTTCAATAAGAATTGACAGTGGAGATCTTGAATATTTAAGCAAAGAGGCAAGAAAAGAATTAAACCGAAATGGATTAAATCACGTAAAAATTATTGCATCTAATGAGCTTGACGAAAATATTATCATGTACTTAAATTCAATAAATGCTCCAATTGATATTTGGGGCGTTGGAACAAATCTAGTTACAGCAAAAGGAGATCCAAATCTTTCAGGGGTATATAAAATGATCTCTATAGAAAAAAATGGAAAATTTATACCAAAAATGAAAATATCAAATAACATAGAAAAATCAACATTACCTGACCAAAAAGAAGTTGCAAGAATCTATTTAAATGGTCAAATGATCTTTGATTTTATATTTTTAAAAGAAGAAAAAGATAAAATCAAAGATCATCTAAACTTAAGAAAAGAATTTACCATTTTTCATCCAATACAAGAGAATGTTTTCAAAATTATCAAACAATATGACGATTTTGAATTTTTAATTCACACTGTCTTAGAAAATGGAAAACTGTGCAAAGGCTATGAATCTAGTTTAAACAACATTAGAAATAAAACGAAGCTTGACTTAGGTAAGCTTGAACATACTTACAGAAGAATAATTAATCCCCATATATATAAAGTGAGTATAAGTAAAAACTTAAGAAAGTTAAGAAACAAACTCATAAAAGATAATAAAAGTAATTAATCTGTGAATATATATAAAACTAATAAAGTAAATAAAATTTATAATAAAATCAAAGAATTAACTCAAAAAGACAATATTTTTAAAAAAGAAACACTCATCATAGTAAAAAATGATCTTTTAAAAGAAGAAATTAAAAAAACCATAGCAAGGCTAAATGAGATTTCTTATAATCTAAATATTAAAAAAAATGCTGTAAAAAACATATATGAAATTTCTTTAAAAAATCCCAATATAAAAAAATACATAGAAAAGAACACTTTTTCATTTTATTTGGAAACAGAAAAATTCATTTTATATAACATATTAAAAACTGAAAAACTAAAATACATAAAAGATTTCAAATCAGCAAAGAATAGGTACTTTTTTGCATCAAAAATAATAGATTTATTCCACCATTATTACTCAAAATTTTCAAAATTAATTGAAACCTGGGAAGACGATGGATTTTTATTCCAAGAAGAAAATTTAAAACCCTACGAGAATATGCAAAAAGAACTATTCAAAAAGCTCTTTGAAAAGCAAAAAAATATTTTAAACTTACATAAAAAAATAATTCAGGAAAAACCAACAAAAAATATAGAAATTGAAATTAAAAAAATAATATTTATTGGCAATAATAGAGAGATTGAAAAAAAAATTCTTAACTCTTTAGAAAAAATTTTTGATTTTGAAGTGCATGTATTAATTTTTGAAGATTTTCTCAACTATAAATCTACTCTTATTGAAGAATTATTGTTAACAAAAGCAAAAACCAATCCAATAAAATATAAGGCTTTAGAAAAAGTAGATATTGAATTATTCAAAGGTGAAAATTTTTTAACAAGCATTAAAAATAACATTATAAAAGGAACTCCGCTTTCAAAATTAGACGATAGCTTTAAAATAATAGAAGCTAAAAATCAAAAACGTGAAGTAGAAATTTTAGTCAATCAAATTGTACACTCAATGCAAAAAAATAACCTAAAATTAAGCGAAATAGCAATAACTTCTTTGCAAGAAAGCTTTAATGAATATTTGCCATATATAGAAGAGTGCCTAAATAAATATGAGATTGAATATAGTGTTCTATCTTATAATAATTTGTCAAAAGGAGAAAGTATAATAGCCTTAAAAAGGCTAATGGATCTTTTTATATCAAAAAACGAAAAAATTAGCAATTTCAGCAGAAAAGAAGTATTCAATCTGCTAAGTAATAATAAAGTAATGAAGAAATTTAACATATCAACATCTGAATTAAACTATTTAATAGAATTTAGCGATGCAATGAACATTAGTTTTGGTGCAAACAGCACTCACAAAGAAAATTTAAAATATGATCAAAACTTTTTAAACTCATGGGAAGACGGATTTAATCGATTTTTAATGTCTGAAATATTTGACGAAAAATACGAAGATGAAACTCCAAAAGAAAGCATAAGATTTCAAGATCAAGAATCAATAATAAAACTTATAACAATAGTAAAAAGTTTGTACGAAGATATAAACTATTTTAAAAATAAAACATATAAAGTATATGAATGGGCAGAAATAATAGAAATTTTTATTCAAAAATATATTGATCTTGAAGAATTTAATATAACTGATGAATATTTAAGAAATAAAATAAAATCCTTTAAAAATTTCCCCAAAGATTTTAATGACAATCTTTACAAAAACTATTTAAAAGAAATTAATGAAATAAAAATTGAATTTTATCTTTTTAAGATTATGCTTGAAGAAAGTCTTGAAAAAGAAAAATATGGAATAATGTATAAAAAAAATGGAATACTAATTGCCAATTACAAAGAAATAGAATATCTTCAAAAAAAAGAAATTCATTTTTTGGGATTTCAAAAATTCAACTCCAAGATAAATTATGATAATATGAATTTATTAAATGAATACTATGAATATAATAACACTGAAAAAGAGGCAATCACAGCTCTTTTTAATTTAATTTTTGCAACATCAGAAAAATTTTACCTTTACTGCTCATTTCAAAACAATCTAAACCCAGAGCTTAATATATCAAAAACAATAAATAAAATACTTGAACACATACAAAAATATGAAAAAAATTTTCAAATAGAAAAGCATCCAAATGAAAACCATGATCTAGCATACTTTAAAGATGTAAAAGAAAATTATTTAATAAACTATGATTTAGAGGCCTTTAATATCGCAAAAATACTACAAAATTCTAAACCAATTAAGTTTAAGCAAAATAAAATTCAACTAGAAGGTCCAATTAAGTTAAATTTATACGAATTAAAAAGCGCCCTTTCTAATCCTTATAAACATTTTTATGAAAAAACTTTAAACGTTAAAATACAAGACATAAGATTAGAAAATGAAATAAAAGAAAAACAAGAAGAACAAATTTTCAGTGCTATCGATATTATTTACAGACTTATAAAAAATTCAATACTACTGCATGAATACATAATGGGGAAAAAAGATAATGAAAATAAAGCAATAGAAATTATTAAAAACCAGATTAGATATGAAATACAACAAGGAAGTATTCCTTTCAACATAGATCAAAAAACGCTTGTGAATAATATCTTTACAAAAATAAATAAATTAAAATATAATGCTGCTGAAACCCTTAAAAACCTTTCAATAATGAAAGAAGCCAAAATTAAATTTTGTCAAACAATAAAACTAAATTTTCAAAAAAAATATATAGAATTTGAATTAAAAAAAGATATTGAGAATCTATATAAAATCGAAAACGATTATTTTTATTTAAATTTTGTAAAAAAAGACTATTGCAGTATTCCGGATAAAATAAAAAATGAAATAGATTTATATATAACAGGATTGCTAATAAAAAAAGAAATACAAAATTTCAATTCATTAACAGAAATAAAAATTAATCTTGAAAGCTTATCTGCTAAAACAACTATTTTGTATCACAACGAAGAAATAATAATTGATGACATTGAAAATATACTTATGCAATTTGCATACATATCAAGCTATCCAACTCCAATTTACCAAAGCTCGATAATTAAAATTTTAACAAAAATAAATCAAAATAATTTTTCAAATTGCTTTAAGAATCTCATAAAAATGCAAATAAAAAACCCTTCCAAAGCCTATTTCACAAGCAAATCACACGAGAGATTCTTAAAAACTAGCGAAATAACACTATGTGATTACTATAACAGATTTAAAGACACTCATGATTTAAAGCTAGACAAAAATTTACTAATATTGATAGAAAAATTTTATATTAAATTCGCAAGGACAAAAAATTAAAATTCATGAACAAAATCCTAGAAAAAGTTCAAAATAACACAACAATATTAATAGAAGCCTCGGCAGGCACTGGTAAAACCCACATACTTGAAAATGTGGTTATAAATTTAATTAAAACCAAACTATACTCCATAAATGAAATTTTGGTATTAACTTTTACAAACAAAGCCACAGAAGAAATGCACACAAGGATACTAAAAGCAATAGAAAGTGCTTATTTTGGCTCAAAAACAAATGAAATTTTAAAAGAAGCTTATGAGCAATCAAAAAAACTCTTTATATCAACAATCAATAAATTCGCACTACATGCCTTAAATAATTTTCAAATTGAAACAGAAAATTATTCCAAATATAAACCTAAAGAAAAATTTTCAAAAGAAATAGATGAAATAGTTTATGACTTTTTAAGAAAATCAGATAGCTTGATTCAAGCTCTTGATATCAAAGACTATGAACTTAAAGTATTTAAATCTGATGCTAAAAAAACAGAAGAAATTGCTCTTAAAATAAAAAAAGCTTACAAAAGGGATACAACTCAAGAGCTCGGAGATTGGCTTAAAACCCAAACATCATTTGAAAACATTCTTCTTAAAAAGGAAGAATTGATAAAAGATTATAACAAAATAATAGAAGACTTAGACCAAATGACATCAGATGAAATATTAAGTTTTTACAATAAACATATTCAAACTGGCAAACTTGAAATAGAATATTCTAAAGAAAACGACATATTCAAAATAGCAGAAACATTATTAAAAAATAAATTTTTTTCAACTCTAATAGAAAAAGAAACTAAAAAAAATGCTAAATTATTGCCTAAGGAACTTAAGATTAAAAATGATTTAATATATTTAGGAATTAATATTAAACATGAAAAATATAAATCAGAAGACAATAGAAATAAAAATAGAAATAATTTAAAGCAATATGTTATTTTAAAAGTTGAATACAAAATACTAAAATACATAGAAAAAGAACTAGAGAAGATTATTAAATCAACAAACACAATAGATCAAAATTACATAATTTCAAATTTAAAAAATTATTTAAAATCAGAAGATCAGAAACTTCTAAATGCAATTAAAAATCGATACAAAATCGTTTTAATTGATGAGGCTCAAGACCTAAGCTTGATGCAAATCGAAATATTTAAAATATTAAAAACAGCAGGAATAAAATTAATATTCATAGCTGATCCAAAACAGATAATATATTCCTTTAGAAAAGCAGACATTGCATTTTATAACAAAGAAATAAAAAATAAAATTAAAACAGATGCTAGAATTGTGCTAAAAACAAATCACAGATCAAGTAAAAAACTCATCGAACCTTTAAATAGAATTTTTAACAATATATACAATAATGCAATATCCGACGAAATTGAAAAAATTGAATTTACCAATTCACTTTCAAATCAAAAAAATGACAATAATAATATTTTAATCAATGGACAAGAAATAGAGGGAATCAATATAATAACCACAACTACCGAAAACGAAGAAGACATTTACCAAAAAACAGCATTAACAATAAAATACTTACTTACATATGGAGCAATTGTTGAGAACAATAATATTAGAAATATTGAAATGCAAGACATTAAAGTACTTTGTAGAGGGAAAAATGAAATCAATTTAATAGATAAAGCATTAAAAAAAGAGCAAATCCGAACAAACAAAACCCAAGAAAAAGTTTTAAAAACTAAAGAATTTAACGAAATTTTCTATATTCTTAAGTGCTTAGACCGAAAACAAAGTTTTAAAAACTTAAATTATATTCTAAACAGCAAAATATTAAATGTACCATGGGATTTGCAAAAAATTTTAATCAAACAAGAAAAAATTCAACTTATAGAAGAATTTATTGAAAATATAACGATTTTGCTTGAAAAAAATGAAATAACATTAATAAATGCAATCAATAAAATCACATTAGAAAAAAACTTGTGGATCAAAATTGCAAATAGCACTAAGGATCCAAAAATTATTGAATGGGCAAAAAATAAAATAAATTATAAAGGTCTTCTTATTAAAGAAGGCAAGCTTGAAAATTTAAAAACCTATGAAATAGCACTTGAGATAATCTCTAGAATATATCATAAAGAACAAAACATACAATCTCTAATCTCTACTTTAGAAAGTTTAATAATAAACGAAGAGTCTGAAGAAATAGAAGAAAAAGCAAATAATATAAATAATGATAATGAATCTATAGAGTTGATCACAATACACAAATCAAAAGGGCTTAGTATGAATATTGTATTCTTAGTAAATACATCTCCAGTAGAGAATAGCAATATTTTTTCAAAAAAAAATCATTTTTACAAATTTTATAAAGACGGAAACATTGAATATGATTTTTTTAAATTGGAAGAAAACAAAAAATATGCAAGACTAAAAATACTAAGTGAAGAAAAAAATATATTTTATGTGGGAGCAACAAGAGCTAAATTTGCTCTTTTTATTACAAAAACAAATAGCATAACTAGCAAATTATTAGAAATAGCAAAAAGTTTTACTATAGATAATATAAATCATGACTTTAACATATATCAATTTATTAGCCAAAAAAGATTAAATAAAAAAAAGAACAATGCAAATGTAACTACGGAATTAATTCCCCCAAAACCAATAATTAAAAACATGTTTAAAAAAGAATATACATCTAGTTTTTCAAGTTTAACAGCGCATGCTCATCATACAACATTTTACGAAAACTATGATTTTAAAAATACCAACTATGAAAAAGAAACTGATCTTGATTACGAAACTACACTAGAAGAGGCTCTACCTAAAGGAAAAGATAGCGGAAACATTTTGCATGCTGCCATGGAAGAAATAGTCTTTAGTACAGCAAAAGATACATTTGATAATTTTAAACAAATTAACATTGAAATTATTAAAAAACAAATACAAAAAATTAACTCAAACCTAAATACAATAGAAATACAAAATTCATTAACTAAAATGATTTACAACATACTAACTTATAATATAAGAGCAATTAATACTCGTCTGTGTGATATTGAAGAATTACAAAAAGAAATGGAATTTTTAATCAAAATAAATCCTAAAGTTCAAAAACAAAAATATCTTTTTGAAAACCACTTTGAAGATCTTCACATAAAACTAAGTGATGGATATTTAAAAGGAATAGTAGATCTCATATTTAAAGCTAATAATAAAATATACATCCTCGATTACAAAACAAACTACCTTGGAAAAGATAAAGATGATTATAATATAACCAATTTAGAAAATATAATAAAAAAAGAATATTATGATTTGCAATACAAAATATATGCACTTGGAATAAAAAAAATATTATTTAAAAACAAAAAAGAATATAATCAAAAATTTGGCGGAATAATATATCTTTTTACAAGAGCATTTAAAGACAATATTGAATGCTTGCAATCAAAAGTTGAAAATGGCATTTATTTTGATCTTCCAAAATTCAATGACGTAGATTTAGATAAAATTATCTTAGAATTAAGTATTAAAAGGCACTTATGAGAGATTTTTTAGTATTAAGAGAATTTTTAAAAGATAAAAACAAAAAATTCTTAACTCCTGAGCTTAAGCTTTATGAAATGATTGAACTTTTAAATATCAATAAAAAAAATTACTATAAAGCACAAACACTTGCAAAGTCCATAAACGATGAAAATATTGTAATATTTTTAATATTTTTATTTAACTACTATGATAAAGGCCACTTAAGAGCTAATATAAAGCTATTAGCAAAAGATATTCAAAATACAATAACATTAACAAAAGACAACCTGGAAAAAACCAATAAAAGTTATAACAAATTAATAAAAATGCTAAAAGGGTTAGAAATATTTGGGAATCTAGAAACTATTAATAATATAGTCTCACTTTTAAAAAAAAATAATATACTAATGGAATTTAATAAACTTAAAATTACAACTCCCCTAATCCTAGAAAACAATATCTACATTTATACTCAAAAAAACTATAGAGAAGAAGAAGAGTTAATAAAACAAATTATAAAAAGATTGAAAAACCATAAAAGTGAATTAAATGACAACCAAATACAAAATATAATATCAAATTTAAACACCAGTAATTTAAATAAAGAGCAAATTACATCAGTGAGAAAAGCATTAAAAAGCAACTTCTTTTTATTGAGCGGGGGCCCTGGAACAGGCAAAACTACAACCATTAACTATATCTTAAAAGCAATTAATCAAACATTGAACAATAAAAAAAAAAGATTAGTAGCAATTACAGCACCTACAGGAAAAGCTAGCTTAAGACTACAAACAAGTATTGACTATTCATTCAAAAATTTAGAAATAGAATGCAATACAATCCAAAAACTATTGGGAATCAAATTTATAAACAAAAAAAATCTATATGATGAAGAAAATCAACTAAATTTTGATGTAATAATAATTGACGAAGCTTCAATGGTAGATGCATATACTTTTTTAAAGCTATTAAAAGCAACACCAATAACTACTAAATTAATAATAGTAGGAGATAAAAATCAACTCCCATCGGTAAATGAAGGAAATGTATATTCAAGTCTTCTAGGAATAAAAAAAATAAATAACGACAATGTAGAAGATCTTAAAGAAAATTTTAGAAGCAACAAAGAAATAAACTTGCTCTCAAAAGCCATATACAAAGAAGATAGTACCTTGATTTGCAAATACATTAATAACAATGAAAATATTAAATTAAAAGAAATAGAAAAAATAAACTTAAAAAAAGATCTAATAGAATATATAAACAATTTATATAGAAAAATACCCACTTTTAATCTTAAATTACTAAAAGAATCAAGAATTGAAACAATACTTGAAACTTTGCTTGAAAATATAATTTTAAGTTCAAAGAATTTTGGGAAATTTGGAACTAAAACACTAAATGAAATAATAAAAAATTACCTAAAAAAGACCTATGGGAACTTTATTGGTCAAATAATAATGATAACTAAAACTGACTATAAAAATAAATTATTTAATGGAGAACGGGGTATCATTTTTAATGAAAATTCTAAATTTTACGCCTTATTTCAAAGAAAAAATGAAAAATATAAAAAAATAAATTTAGATTTACTAACAAATTATGAATTCAGCTTTGCTACAACAATACACAAAAGCCAAGGATCTGAATACAAACATATAAAAGTAATATTAGAAAATAACCCTTTTTTGACAAAAGAACTTATGTATACTGCAATAACAAGAGCTAAAGATAGCTTAGAAATAATTTCTAATAAAGAGACTATTCTTAAGCTAAGTAAAAAAGCTAGCAAAAGAGATTCAAAAATACTAGAACACTTAAACTCATTTAAAGAAATTGACAAATAAATTAAAAACCACTATAATCTTAAAAAAAGTATGACTTTGGGGGCGTAGTTCAGATGGTTAGAACGCCTGCCTGTCACGCAGGAGGTCGCGGGTTCGAGACCCGTCGCTCCCGATAACAACTTTTTCAATTTATTATGTCAACCGTTTTTCTTAGAGAATTTGTTGCTACTCTGGCGAGTTTTGAATAATAAAAAATTACAAATATTTAATTTAAAAGCTATAATTTAAGTAATTAAAAAAATAAAACCTATAAGGAGAATATAAAATGAATCTAACAAAATGTTTATTTTTTAATGTTTTACTATTGATTTCAACATCTGTTTTCGCACAAACCAGCACAATAACAAAAGGGAATATAATTCCAAATGAAAACTTAAGCCAATTTGGAGTAGAAGAAATCTGCCCAATATGTGGATATGTTAACTGTGTTTGCGATGAAAAAACTACAGAAATCGCTGCAAAAATTACTCAAACAAATACAACAAGCTCGTTTACAAGAATAGCTATACTTACATTGTTAGCAATTACAGGATTAGCTCTAACAACAAGTAAATTGTATAAGTCAAAATTAAAAATTTAAGCAAACTAAATACTGTAGCTTTTTAAAAGCTACAGTAAAGTTTCAAAATCAAATCTTCAGCTCGATTTAAAAGATTAAGAAATACAAACATCCTCAACCCTAATCTCGCAAAGCATTTTTTTAACATCTTGAAATTCACAAAGATTGCCTTTTAATGCTGTAGCTGTACCGGCCGCAACACCAAATTTAAATGAATCTTTCAAGGTATTTCTATTATCAAAAGCATACACAAATCCTGCAATCACAGAGTCTCCTGCTCCAATAGTGCTAGCAGAGCTAATCTTTGGAACAAAGGCCCTAAAAGCAACATTTTCACTACCAATAAAAATAGCTCCGTCACTTCCCATGGAAATTATAATATTTTGAACTCCACTTTCTACAATATTTTTCCCAATTTTAATTAGTTCTTTTGTAGAATTTAATTTGGCATTAAAAAGATCCTCAAGTTCATAAATATTAGGTTTTATTAAAAAGGGATTTAATCTAAGAATTTTTTTTAAAGGTTTACCACTAGTATCAATTATAAGCTTAACATCATTAGAAATGGCGTTAGATATTTCATTGTATGCATTCTCACCAAGAGCTGCAGGAACGCTTCCCGACATCACCAATATACTATTATTTGTTAAACTTTTAAGCTTATCTTTTAAAAGATTAAATTCATTCTCAGAAATATCTGGAGAATTGGCATTAATTTCTGTTTCTCTGCCATTTGCTATCATTTTAATATTTAATCTTGTATCATATTTTATTTTAATAAAATCATTTTTTATACCCTTAGAATCAAGAGAAGATTTTATATAATCGCCCGTAAAACCCCCTAAAAATCCAAGAGCCGTACTGGACTTTCCTAAATTTTTAAGAACAGTGCTTACATTTATTCCCTTACCACCAGCAAAGAAATTGTTATTCAAAGCATAATTAAGACTTTCTTCCTGAAATTCTTTTAAAACTATTTTATAATCCACAGAAGGATTAAGTGTTAGAGTATATATCAAGATAATCTCCTTTAATTGATAAAATTAATTAAATAAATGTAAAATTTAATAAATATATATACACTATATAATATATAAAGGTAATTATTATGCAAAATTTATTTTCAAAAAACTTAATTGCTTTAAATTACAATGCAACTAGCAAAGAAGATGTAATTAGGAAAATGGCTAACATGCTCAATGAAAATGGATACTTAAACGACATGGAAGCATTTATAAAAGAAATTAAAAAAAGAGAAGAAATTAACGGAACAGGCATTGAAGAACACATAGCCATGCCCCATGCAAAAGGTGATTTCATTAAAAAACACGGAATTGCTATTTTAAGAGTTGATGGCAATGGATTTGATTTCAACTCTTCTGATCAAAAACTTTCAAAACTGTTTTTCATGATGGCTCTCCCCGAAGAAACTCCTAGTAATGCGCACATAAAAGCTATATCATATCTAAGTAACACTTTTAGTAACAACATATTAAGACATGAGCTTATGAGCACAAATAATGAGGATAGATTTTTAGAAATAATCATGAGTAATGATAACATAAATGAATCTAATAATTTAAATACAAAAAAAGATTTCATTCTTGCAGTAACAGCATGTCCTGTGGGAATAGCTCACACTTATATGGCAGCAGAAAGCCTTAAAAAAGCAGCTTTAGAATTAAACATAAACATAAAAGTAGAAACAAATGGATCTAGTGGAACTGAAAACCCAATAACAGAAGAAGAAATAAAAAACGCAAAAGGAATCATTATTGCATCTGGCAAGACTATCAACAAAGAAAGATTTATCGGAAAACCTTTAATCGAAGTAGGCGTAAAAGACGGCATACATAAAGCAAAAGGGCTTATTCAAACAATTCTTAAAAACGAAGCACAAATTTATAACAAAAGCAACGCAAACACAACTGCCAAAAAACCCAAACAAAACCAAAGAACAGGAATTTATAAACACCTAATGAATGGTGTCTCATTTATGCTTCCATTTGTAGTCTCAGGAGGAATAATAATAGCAATATCATTTATGTTTGGAATCAAAGCATTTGATATAAACGACCCAAGCTACAATAAAATAGCAGATATTCTAATGCAAATCGGCGGTGGAAGCGCATTTGCTTTAATGATCCCAATACTTGCTGGCTACATTTCATTTAGCATAGCAGAAAGACCAGGACTTGCACCTGGAATGATTACAGGATTAATGATGAGCAATGGAAATGCAGGGTTTTTGGGAGGCATCTTGGCAGGATTTATTTCAGGATATATTACGCTAATTGTAAAAAAAATATCTGACAAAATCATTCCTAGCAATTTAAGAGGAATAAATCCGGTATTAACTTATCCTTTTTTATCAGTTATAATTTCAGGAATTTTAATATATGTAACGCTTAGTCCAATATCATTTATTAATGAATCAATAACAAATATGCTAAATCAACTTAGCGGGACTAATATGGCAATACTTGGCGCTTTACTTGGAGGAATGATGGCAATAGATATGGGAGGACCTGTAAATAAAGCTGCATACGCATTTGGAATTGCAATGATAACTGCAAAAAATTATATTCCTCATGCAAGCATAATGGCAGGAGGAATGATACCCCCTATAGGAATTGCTATTGCTACAAGTTTATTTAAAAACAGGTTCTCAAAAGAAGAAAGAGAATCTGGAAAAGTTTGTTATTTTTTGGGAGCATGCTTTATTACAGAAGGAGTAATTCCATTTGCAGCATCAGACCCTTTAAGGGTAATACCTGCATGTATACTAGGCTCATCTTTAGGAGGATTTATTTCTGCACTTTTCAAGGTAGAAGTTATAGCACCACATGGCGGAATATTTATTCTACCAATAGTAGCAAACCCATTAATGTGGATAATATCTATCTTAGCAGGATCAATTATAACAGCTATTTTAATAGGATTTTTAAAAAAAAGAATATAATTCAAGAATATAAACTTAATAGTTTATATTCTTAGCTTCTTTAATAAACTAACCTAAGTTTTATTGATGTTTCAAGACTCAATCCTTTAATCATGTCTATCTCAAACTTCAGTGTTTTTGAGTTAATCTGTTTGAATCCAAATTGTTCTTGAATATTTCTAGAAGTCTTAACTATAAGATTAAGTTTTGAATTGTCAATAAGTTCACTTGCTTTAGAGGTAAAATCCGATAAAAAATAAACCAAAACATCTTTATATTCTTCAGCAGACATTGGAATCTCATCTGATGGCAAAAGAGCAGCAAGTGCATCGCTAATATATTCTTTATTTTCATTAATATTCTTAGTAGCATTTTCTAAATTAACATCAAGTTCAATAATATTTTTACCATCTTTTTTTTCTATCTTAAACACAGACATATCAGATTTTTTCATATAATCACCTAAAATTTTAATTAAATTATCGAACTTAACAACTAAATTAATAGAATCTCCCTGGGTTTTAATACTCAAAAGCTTAAGTCCAAACTTTTCCTCCCCATCTTTAAAGTATTTTTTTATTTCATCTACAGGGAAAAGAGGCATGCTTGCAATTTCTTCCCCCACCAAAGTTGTTAAGAGTTCTTTTCTAATTTTTTCAAATTCTCTATTAACATTGATCAATATTGAAACAATGCCGCTAATATCATCTTTTAACTCAATTTCGACATTAGAACTACAAGCAAAGAAGATAAAAAACAATAAACTCAAGCTGACAAAGCGCTTTCTCATAACAAACTCCTAACTAATATACAGTTAAAAACTATTATAATAGAATATATAGCTATAAAGCAATAAAATTAAAGGAGACCCCTATGGTGCAAGATAAAACACTAGAACCAAAATTTTTTCAAAGCCTACTAGACAATAGTCCTACCCCTTATCACTTAGTAAATTATATTGAAGAGAAATTAATAAAGTATTTTAATGCACAACAATTAAAACTTGATGAAAAATGGAAAATTGAAACAGGATCTTATTACATAAAAAAAGAAGGAACTAGCCTTATTGCCTTTAATATTGATGTAAAAAAAAAATATGAACCTTTTCTAATAGCAGCAGCACATACAGACAGTCCGGGATTAAAATTAAAAATAGATGCAACAGAAAAAACAGGTGACGTGTTCTACAACCATATTGAAGTTTATGGTAGCCCAATAATTTCTACTTGGCTTGACAGAGACTTAAGCTTAGCAGGAATTATATATTTCAAAAAAAATAAGAATATTAATTCAAAATTAATCAATATTAAAAACATAGGAATTATTCCAAACCTTGCAATCCATTTAAACCGACAAATCAACGAAGGATTTAAATACAATACTCACGACAATTTAACAGTAATAAATAGCACTAAAAAAACAATAAAAGATAATATCTTAGAACAACTTGGAATAGAATATGAAAATTTTCTATCTTGTGATCTAATATTCACAGAATCACAACCTTCTAAAATAATAGGAACTGAAGGAGAATTTTTAGCCTCTAAAAATCTTGATAACAAATCGGGATGCCATGCAATCATGAACTCTTATATCCACACAAGCAATAATAAAAATAAAATAGCTGTATTTTTTGATAACGAAGAAGTAGGATCTTTAACCTCAAGAGGCGCTGATTCCAATCTTTTATCAGAAGTTTTAGAAAGAATCGATCTTGCTCTTAACTTAACCAGAGAAGAGCATTTAATAAAAACAAACAAATCATTTAATATATCTATTGATAGCGTTCACGGCATTCATCCAGGATATGCATCTAAACATGATCCAAACTATCAAGCGACTCTAAGTAAAGGTGTAGTTGTAAAAAATAGCGCAAATTTCAGATACGCAACAACTTCAACAGGATTTGCAAAATTAAAAAATTTGGCTATTAAAAATAATATTAAGATTCAAGAAATAATAATGAAAGCAAATGTTCCTTCAGGCACAACAATTGGTCCAATCTCAAATGCAAGAACAGGAATAGAAACTATTGACATTGGAACACCGATGTGGGCAATGCACTCCCTACGCGAAACAGTATCAATAGCTGACCATATAGAAGCAATTAAATTACTAAGAGCTTTCTTTGAAAAAGGGATTTAAAATTGGAAAAAATAAAAGAAATAATTGTAGTTGAAGGGAAAGATGATCTTAAAAGAATAAAAGAATCTTTTGACTGCACAGTAATAGAAACAAAAGGATTTGCTTTAAAAATCGAAACTATTAAATTATTAAAAAAAGCCTTAAAATACAAAGGAATAATAATTTTAACAGACAGCGATAAATCTGGAAATATTATTAGACAAAAAATAGTCAAACATCTAGGAGAAAACAATAAAATAAAACATGCATATCTTAATACTAAAGATACCGAAGTTGAATCAGTAAATAAAACAGAAATAATAAAAATACTTAAAGAAGTTGGCACTTTATCTAAAGATAATCAAAAAGATTTATTAACATTAAGCGATTTACTAGAAATTGGCATAATAGGAGAAAATTCAAAAGAAAATAGACAAAAAATACAAAAGCGTCTTTGCCTGGGATATGGAAATAACAAAAAACTCTTAGAAAGACTTAATTACTTCAAAATAACAAAAACAGAACTAAAAAAACAATTAGCTCCCCCAGAAGGACTTGAACCTCCGACCTAGTGGTTAACAGCCACCCGCTCTACCACTGAGCTATAGGGGAAATTGAACACTAGGAATATTATCTTAAATTTAAAAATTTTTGTCAATTATTTTCTAATATTTTTAAAATCCCATTAGCAAGAATTTTGGAATCTTGATCTCTAAGCTTAGAAGACCTAATAGACCAAGCTTCCTCTGGAAATGCTAAATTTCTAACTTCTATTAAAAGCTTCGTCATTACTATATTGTTTCTTAAAACATGGAGATTTTGACCCTTAATATAAAAACTTCTTTTCATTCCTTCTGTAATTTTTTCTGCTGCAGACTTTGAATGAATATCATATTTTTTTTCGTCATCTTTTTGATAATAAAACCCCATGCTCTTAGGCGCTCCAACACTATTATCTGCATGTAAACTAAAAAAGGCTATATCCTTATCTTTAATATTTTTATATTTACTAACAATGTTTTTAACAACGACCAATCTTTTTTTAAGGCCTGATGGAGTGCCACTTATCCAGGAATCAACAGTATCATTTTTATTTAGGTCATAATCATTGTAAACCTCATTTTTAACATTAACAAAAGTATTATTAGCAAAAACACTATTCCTAATTAAATGATCAGGAGCTAAAATAGTAAGCTCAACATTGGCCCCTTCTTGTTTAAGGTATACATAAAGCCTTAAAGCAATATCATAAACATATTCATCTTCAACAACAAAAACCTCGTTTCCAAGACCATCTCTAGATTTAACAATAGCTCCAGGATCAAGGCCCCCGTGCCCGGGATCAAGAATTATTAACTTATCTTTAAGTCTTGAGCCTTTATTAAACCTAGAATTTACCAACTTTTCAAAACTTTTGAAAAGTTGAGTCGCCTTTTTATAAGAATTTAAAGGAGAATGCCAATCTTCTGAATAAAACTCACTTGGCTGACTTATCTTTTTAGGTCTATACCAATAATAGAAATCACCAACAACCTCAAATATTGGTATTTTGGAGTCTAAAATAACCAAAGAACTAATATCAAAAAGATCTTGATTGATAGTAGTTCCAAAAGTATTTAAATTTAGCTTTTTGTTTTTGCTTGAGGGAAGATTAACTATTGTTTGAACTTTATTAGAAAAATTAGCGCTAGAATCAACCTTGTTTTTAATAAATAAATCGTTTTTAGATTTAATTATAGAAGAATCAAGTAAAAGTTTTTTATCAAAAATTTTCAATTTTTGATCGTGCATAATATTGTTATTACTTAAATTATTCCAATTTTTAAGATCCTCAATTAAAACACCATAGTGCCTGGCAATGCTATATAAAGTCTCCCCCACAGCAACTGAATGATAAATAAACTGATTACCTGTTTTTTCCTCAATTTTTAAATTTTTCTCAACAGGCTTTTCTAAATCATTGTTTACAATCTTTACAACATTTAGCAATGAGCCTGCTTTAAGATTAACAGCTCGATTGCCATTAAGAGCTACAAGATCTCTAGCAGTAAGGCTATAAATATAAGCTATTCTGCCAAGAGTTTCTCCTTTTTTAACATAATGAAAATTAACACTCTCGGTCGCTTTCTTTAAAAAAAGCCGTTGACCAATCTTTAATTTATCATCATTAAGAAAATTGAATTTTAAAATATCCTTAGAACTAATATCAAAATCCTGAGCAAGTTTTGAAAGTGAATCGCCTTTTTTAACTACATAAGGCTTTAAAAAATCAGGCTCAGTTAATACAAGTTTCATTCCAACTTTAAGGTCTTTAGAGCGTAAATCATTCCAAGCTATTATCTCTTCTTGGCTTATTCCAACAAGCTTTGAAACGCTCTCAACAGTGTCACCCTCTTTTGTGGTATAAAGAATTGCCCCTTTCTTAACAGATTCTAACGAATTAAGAGAATTATTGACTTTATGAGTAATGTTCTGATCTAAATTAGAATTACTTGGAATAATTAATATTTGACCCACCCTAATATTGTCAACATTAAGTTTATTAATCCTTTTAAGATCATTTAATTTAGCTTTATATTTAATTGCAATTGAAAAAAGAGTATCTCCTTTGACAACCTTATACTCAAAATCAGCATTAAGATTAATAGGACTTATTATTGAAAAATAAAATAAAATAATAAGTTCTATAATTTGCAAAACACCAAGAGTTTTACTTTTCCTTAATGCCAGTATTTTGAACAATGTAGTCATAAATTATCCAATAATAATCATATTTTTTGAAGAAAAAAGTATATCTTTTGGAAATATAAAAATGCCCATCGTCAAAATATAAATCAGCAATTACTTTGCCCGCAGTATCAGAATAAGTTGTCTCAATAATAGAAAATTCATTTGGTGCTTTTGAAATATCTGAATTATTAGAATTCCATAAATATTCCTTATACTCTTCAAGTACATTTTGATTAGGAACAGATGATAACTTTTGTTTATAAAGGTATGCTTTGCCTTTATCGTTTAATAATAAGCCTTCAATATCAAGATATAAAAAGAATTTTTCTTTTTTTCCAAGCTGTAATGCCTTTAATAAATATTTAACAATTTCGTCGGGAGACAGTTTTTTCTTTTTCAGAATATCTTGAATATCCTTATTTTCAGACAAATTAACAAGATCTATACTGCCTGGATTTTCATCAAAACTATCATTTAAAAAAAGCGTAATAATATTGGATTCTTTTTTCTTAGATGGATCTGAAATGTCTGGGAAAAAAACACCCTTAACAAAATAAACTCCATCTTTACTAAACTTAACAAATTGATTTAAGTTAATAACTGCAGAAAACTTTTCATTAGGTCTTAAACTCATATTTCTAACAGGAATAGCAACATTTTTAGATCTCATCTTAACATATTCAATAGGTCTTTTAACTTTAATATTGGTGGTATCAGTAACATCAAAATCAAAGCCAAAAGAATTAATATCGCCTATTTCTAAAGTTAAAACACTGTCAGATGTATTACTAAGAGAAACTTCAATAAAAACATTACTATTGACACGATAAATAGATTGATTAAAAAACTTGATTTTAAAATCAAGGTCCTTATAATCCTTCGCAAACAAAACAAAAGAAATATTCGTAAAAAAGACACAAAAAAGTAATTTTCTAATTTTCATAAGCTCCCCTCAAAACCTAACCACATTATATATAAAGAAAGTAATAATACCTATAGTATATTATTATACTAAATAAATTAAACAAAAAGGTAAAAAATGAATATAGATGAAGAACTAACAAAAATATTAAAAAATAATTCCAATTTAAAAAAAATGAAAGAATTTTTAGAGCAAAATACATTTTTTTCACTAACAGGATATGAAGGATTTTTCAAGGCTTTTTTAATTAAAAAAATTAAAGAATATAGCAAAATCGGAAAAATAATATTAATAGTTAAAGACGAGCATACATTAGATAACATCAAAAATGATTTAAAAGTAATTACAAATCAAATCTTTGAGCTAAACTATTTCAGTCCCCTTGTATACAAAGGGATTGGCTCAAAAAGTACGATCTTTAACGAAAGAATCAAATTCTTGATCAATTTTTATAAAAAAAATCCTGGAATATATATTACAGTATTAAAATCACTACTAAGTAAAATACCCGATAAAAATACATTACTAAACAATGTATGTAAAATTGAAAAAAATACTAATATTAATAGAACAGACATTGAAAAGACTCTTGTAACATTAGGATATGAAAAAACATTAAGAGTAACAATTCCAGGAGAATTTGCAATAAAAGGAGAAATTATAGACCTATACCCTTTTGGAGAAGAAAGTCCAATAAAAATTGTACTAAACTTCGACAAAATAGAAGAAATAAGGAAATTTAATCCTTTAACCCAATTAAAACAGGATAATGAAATTTTAGAATTCCAAATTCTTCCAAAAAAAGAAATTATTTGGAAGAATGAAATTATTAACAGCTTAAAAACAAAGATTAAATCTGTTGAATACAACAAGATTCTCGAAGAGTTGAATTTTAAAAAAGAAGCAAAAACAGAAGAAATGTTTTATCCACTAGTAGCAAATACTTACTTAAGTGATGAGATTGAAAAACAAACACCCATTGTAAACTTTGAAATTAACAATTTCGAAAAAGAAATTGAAAAAATACACCAAGAATATGAAAAGCTTTACAAAGAAGCAAAAGAGGCTGGTAAAAATACAATTGATCCAAAAAGAATTCTCTTAAATCCTAAAACCTTCAATCTAAAAAGCGATGTTTTATTTTCAAAGATTAAAAGTTCTAAATCCAAAGAAGTTGTCGAATTTAAAATTGAAAGTGAGAGAAGCTTCTTCTCAAATATTATGCTTACAAAAGAAGAATTCAAAAATTGGCTAAAAAATGGATTTAAAATCATTATTGCAGCAGAGTCTGAATCACAAAAAGAAAAACTTAAATATATTTTCAAAGAATTACCAAAAGTATCAATTGAGGTTTTAAAAATATCCAGCTCTTTAATAATAGAAGAAGAAAAAATTGCCATTATTCTTGAATCAAACATATTCAATACAGGACAAAAAATAAACAAAGCTTTTGAATCTTCAAAAACAAAAGCTATCGACTCTTTTATTGAGATCGAGAAAAATAGTCATGTAGTTCACATAAACCATGGAATTGGTATATTTAGACAAATAAAGAGAATAAAAACAAGCTCTCTTGAAAAGGATTATATTGAGATTGAATATGCTGAAGGAGAAAAACTATTTATTCCAATTGAACAAACAAATTTAATCCAAAAATATATTGGGAGTAATCCTAAAAATATTAAATTAGATAAAATTAGTTCTAAAACATGGATAAAAAATAAAGCAAACGCAAAAAAAAGAATCGACGAGATTGCAGACAAATTAATAGAACTTTACTCAAAAAGAGAAAGTATTAAAGGTATTAAATACCCAGAAGATAATGAATTACAATTATTATTTGAATCTGAATTTCCATACGATGAAACTCCAGATCAAATAACAGCAATAAAAGAAACTAAAGAAGACATGATGAGTTTCAAAGTGATGGATCGCCTTCTTTGTGGAGATGTTGGATTTGGAAAAACTGAAGTAGCAATGAGGGCTGCATTTAAAGCTGTAATGGGAAACAAACAGGTTATTGTACTCTCACCAACAACCATCTTAGCAGAACAGCATTTTAATACATTCAAAAAAAGATTCAAAAATTTTCCAGTCAAAATCGAAGTATTAAGCAGATTTATAAAAAACAACTCAGAAAAACGGATTTTAAAAGAATTGAAAAGCGGGGAAATCGATATAATAATAGGAACACACAAAATTCTTTCAAAAAAATTCACTTGCAAAAATTTAGGATTAATAATAATTGATGAAGAGCAAAGATTCGGCGTAAAAGAAAAAGAAAAACTTAAAGAAATAAGAATTTCGGTTGATTGTCTTTCTCTTTCTGCAACGCCAATTCCCAGATCTCTTCACATGTCACTAATTAAGCTCAGAGATATTTCTGTTTTAAAAATTCCGCCTAAAAACAGAGTAAAAATAGAAGCTTATTTAGAATCGTTTAGTGAGCTTTTAATAAAGCATGCGATTGAAAGTGAACTATCTAGAGATGGTCAAGTTTTTTTAGTAAATCATAATATTGAAGAACTGCATTATTTGAAAACGCTAATTGAAAAATTAACTCCTTATGCAAGAATTGCAATTATTCATGGAAAACTCACAGGAGATGAGATTGAAAACATAATGCACAATTTTATTAAAAAAGCGTATCAAATTTTATTGGCAACAACAATAATTGAAAATGGAATAGACATTCCAAATGCAAATACAATAATAATCAATAATGCAAACAAGTTTGGACTTGCGCAGCTATATCAACTAAAAGGAAGAGTTGGAAGGGGATCCAAAAAAGCTTATGCTTATTTTTTGTACCAAGATAGCGAAAAGCTAAATGAACGCTCTATTGAAAGACTAAGAGCAATAACCGAATTTTCAGATCTAGGAGCAGGATTTAAAATAGCAATGAAAGATATGGAAATAAGGGGTGTTGGAAATTTGCTTGGCAGAGAACAACATGGAGAAATTGAGTCGATTGGGTTGGATTGCTATCTAACAATGCTAAACAAAGCAATTGAAAAGAAAATGGGAAAAATCTCATCAGAAGAAGAAGTTGATATTGAAATTAATCATAGTGGATTTATTCCTGACAATTATGCAAAAAATGAACAGGATAAAATACTAATCTACAAAAAAATCTTTGAAATTCAAACTGAAGAAGAAAGTAAAAAGATAAGATCAGAAATCCACGACAACTTTGGCCCAATACCTAAAGAAATAAATAGTCTATTAATGTTAGCTGAACTTAAAATTTTAGCGAAAAAATTAAACATAACAAAACTAAAAGAAACAAACAAAACTTTGGAAATAGAATATAAAAATGCAGAAAGCATTCCTATGGAAAAAATAATAGAAATACTTAAAAAGCATCCTAATTTATTTATGTTAAATCCATTGTATCAAAAATCAATATTTTTAAACTTTAAAAAAATTGAAAAATCTGACAAAATGAATTACATATATAAAAATATTAATTTACTAAAAACAAACACATAGCTTATCAAACATGAAAGGAAGAAAATGAAAATATTAATCATAAACACAGGAAGTTCTTCGTTAAAATTCGCTATTTATCAATATGAAAATTCAAAAAAATTAATATCTGGAGTTATTGAAAAAATAAAAGAACAAAAATCAATCATAAAAATTATAAATACTGACGGATCAATCACAGAAAGATTTGAGAAAGGAATTGAAAATCACCCAAAAGCAATAGAAAAAATGTTTAAAATATTGCTAAACAGTAATTCAAAAATCCTTAAAACTATCAGTGAGATTAAAATAATAGGACATCGCGTTGTACATGGGGGATCAAACTTTAAAAATTCAGTAATTCTTAAAAACAGCATTTTAGATAAATTAAAACAAAGTTCCAAACTTGCTCCACTTCACAACCCAAGTGCAATAGCCGCAATAGAAACAGTACTTAAAATTTTACCACACGCAAAACAAGTTTTATGCTTCGATACATCATGGCATCAAACTATAAAAGAACACGCTTTTCTTTACGCAACCCCATATTCTTGGTACAAAGAACACAATATTAGAAAATACGGCTTTCATGGTCTCTCTTATTCTTACGCAACAAAAAGATCTTCAGAAATTTTAAATAAAAAAATAGATAATCTAAATTTAATAATATTACATCTTGGAAATGGCGCAAGCATTAATGCTGTTAAAGATGGAAAATCTTATGACACAAGCATGGGAATTACTCCACTTGAAGGCCTTGTAATGGGAACAAGAAGTGGAGATATAGACCCATCAATTATTAATTTGATGAGCACGATATTAAATAAAAACACTCAACAAATTGAAGAAATATTAAATAAAGAAAGCGGTATGCTAGGAATTTCTGAAAAATCAAATGACATGAGAGATATTTGGAACAAAATCGAAGAAGGAGAATATCAATCAAAACTTGCAGTAGAAATAATGACATATAGATTAAAAAAATATATTGGATCTTACATTGCCATTCTTGATTTTAATGTTGATGCAATAGTTTTTACAGGTGGAATTGGTGTTGTTGATTATGAAGTAAGGGAGCTTGCACTAAAAGGGTTTGAAAAAATTGGAATAGAGCTGGACCTTGAAAAAAATAAAATGGCTCAAAACAAAAATTTGGAATCCGAAATATCAACCATTAAGAGCAAAGTAAAAATACTAGCAATACCAACAAACGAAGAATCAACAATTCTTAATGACATTTATAATTTGATTCCAAAAAATTTTTAATTTTAAAACTTAAATTTGATTTATTTAGCATAATTATTTCAAATAATTTTATGTTTAACTGTCACAAAGCAAGGTTGTTTCTTTAACATTTTCCATTATTTGTTTTCCCTTTATCATTTCAAGAAGAGTAAAAGCAAATTCAAATGAAGTTCCAACTCCTTTGGAAGTAATAAAATTATTGCTAATAACAACATTTTTATCTACAAACTCACCATCAAGCACACTTTTTTCCAAACCCGGATAACATGTAAACTTATTAAATCCTAAAAGACCTTTAGCAGCAAGCACTACTACTGGAGAAGCGCAAATAGCTGCAATAAATTTACCTCTAGCATTCATATCTTTTAAAATCAAATCCAATTCTTTTGAATTAAAAAGATTGGTGGCTCCAGGCATGCCTCCCGGAAGAATTATCAAATCAAAACAATTCTCCTTACAGTTTGATATTACATCGTCTGTTAAAAAAGAAACACCTTTTGAACTTGTAACAACATTGTTATCATTTAAGCTGATAACTTGAATATTAACATTGCCCCGTCTTAAAATATCAATCGGAATTATAGCCTCAATATCTTCAAAGCCATTTGCAAGAATAATTCCCACTACCATTTAAAACCCCTAATGCTGATGGAGGGACTTGAACCCACGACAACTCGGATATGAGCCGAGTGCTCTAACCAGCTGAGCTACATCAGCTTAAACTTTTATTAAGTGTATAAATTAAGCAATGCTTTGTCAATATTATTATTCAAAAGCATTATTATGCAGTATAATACAAAATGATTTGCTAATAAGCATAGACACTAATATTAGCATTTATTATTTGTATGGTTAAATGAAAAGAAATTTTTATCTTATTGTCCTTTTTATAGCTAATAACTGCTTCTCAATTGATTTTTGGGATACGATGGAAAGAGAAAAACTAATAAACGAAATGGTAAGCAAAATGCAAGACCATGAGCTATTAGGACAAATGTTTATGATAAGCTATCCAAATCAATCAATAACAAATTTTGTTCTTGATTTTATAAGTAAAAAAAACCTTGGTGGAATTAAAATTTTTGGATGGAACGCAAAAAATTTAAAAAACTTAACAGAAAGTATTAATAAAGCTCAAAAAACATCTCAAAATAATAAATTTAAAATTCCTTTATTTGTAGCAACAGATCAAGAAGGAGGATTGGCACAGCACATAAAATTAAATACATCAGAAACAATTGGTAATCTTGGGATTGCAGCATCTCTATCTCCAAAAGATTCTTATAATACAGGATATTATATAGCACAAGAGCTAAGTCAGCTTGGAATAAATTTAAATTTTGCACCCATAGTAGATATATATAGTAACGAAAATAATTTCACAATAGGGCCAAGAACATATTCAGATAACACTAAAATAGTATCACTTTTTTCTCTGGCCTTTTACAAAGGACAAAAGCAAGGAGGAATAATTTCTACTGCAAAGCATTTCCCAGGACACGGCAATACTACTCTTGACTCCCATATAAATATTCCAATAATAAATTCTAATTTGCTAGAAATAAATTTAAATGAACTTTTGCCATATAAAATACTAATCCAAGAAAACATACCTGTAATAATGACAGGCCATATAGCATATCCAAAGCTTACAAATGGAGAAAATATTCCTGCATCATCCTCAACAAAAATAATTAAAGATATACTAAGAAAAAAATTAAAATATAATAACATAATAATTACCGATGACCTATTAATGAATGCAGTAAAATACAATAATGAGAGTATTTATAATACAATCGAAAGAATAGTTAGAACCAAAAGTGACATTTTTTTAATATCTTTAAATGAAAATATACAAAAAAATGCTTACAACACGCTATTAAACTTAATGAAAAAAGATTCAGAAATAAAAAACAATATTATTGAATCTAATAAAAGAATATTAAGAATAAAATTGGAATACTTAAAAGAAAATAAAAATCAATCTGATCTTTATCCTAATTTAAATAAAAATGAAAAAATATATTCAAAAGAAGGTGAAAAATTTTTTGAACAAAGCACACTAAGAGGTATTACAAAAGTAAGAATAGAAAAAGAAATGTCTAAAACTAAAAAAACCCTTATAATATCTCCTTATTATAAAATGATTACAGAAGGCAAAAAAATATTTCAAAATACATATGCTTATTATTATAGCTATTATCCCTTAAACGGGATTAATCCCCAAAAACTCGACGAAATTAAAAAATTAATTAAAAAATTTGAGCAAGTAATCTTTAATTTATCAACGCCCGGAAGCTTAAAATACTTAGAAAATTTGAAAGAATATAAAGATAAAATAAGTGTAATTGTATCTCTTACACCTCAACATATTAAAAAATTAAATTGGATAAAAAACATAGTAATCATTTATGGAACAACACCTCTGGCATTTAAATCTGGATTTTTAACACTCACTAAGGATTTTGATCCAAAAGGAACTATCCCTTTAAGGGATATTACAAATAAATATTATCCTTAATGTATGCTAGCATTCGATTTTTTACGATCTCCAGAGAACTTTGTTTAATTCTAAACCCACTAGCATTTTTATGTCCCCCGCCCCCAAAATCTTCTGCTAATTTTCCAACATTAAAAGAATCTTTGGATCTTAGCCCAACTATAATCGAACCATCATCCATTTCCTTTAAAATGCCTAAAATTTCATTATTTTCAACATTGCTCAAAATCATATAAAAAAGTTCATTAACTCCACTAACACTACCATCTTTATTAAAACTAGAAGAAGATAAAAATGTAAACAAAACCTTCCCATTCCAATAAGATTCAAGACTGTTTAACATTAACTTGAGAGTTTCTATTGATTTTAGGCTTTTGGTTGTTTCTATATAACTGTGAACTTCTTTAAGGCTTATTCCTTTTGAAATCAGTCTAGCAACCATTTCAAAAGGCTCCGGATCACTTCTTGAAATAAATTTAAAAAAACCAGTATCAGTGCAAAATCCTACTAAAATATACCAAGCCTCTTCTTTTGTAAGATCATATCCAAACTCTCTGATCAATTTTTCAATTAAAAAAGTAGTAGAGGGTGCAAAAGGATCAATATAACTTTCACATTTTAATTTTTCACCAGACATGTGATGATCAATTACTAAAATAGGCATATCCTTTACATAAAATATAAATTCATCGCCTATCCTATCTAGAATTGAACAGTCCAAAATAATAGCTGAATAATCTGAAAGATCAATATTAGGCCATTCAGATAAAAATTTATCCTTAAAAGGAATTATTTCTTTTCTAACAAAAGGACCTTCATTTAACAAAATAGAATTTTTACCAATTCTTGAGAGAAAAGATGATAAAGCTAAAGACGAACCTATGCAATCAAAATCAGGATCTTTGTGTCCAATAATAATAAAATTATTATACTTTTCAATAAAATTAATAACATCTCTCATAACAAAGTCCGTAAACCTTTCATAAAACAAGTTTTTAACTTATTTTACATTGACTATATTACAATATTTCAATAAAATAAGCCACAAGAGCTAATAAAATATAAAAGATGAGGGAAAATGGTGGAAAAACCAAAACAAGAAGATATAGATAAAGC
This sequence comes from Borreliella garinii, assembly GCF_001922545.1. NCBI lineage: Bacteria > Pseudomonadati > Spirochaetota > Spirochaetia > Spirochaetales > Borreliaceae > Borreliella > Borreliella garinii. The sequence continues at coordinate 257,617 of NZ_CP018744.1, forward strand.
ATTTTATATGGCAGAAAAAGCAAGAAACAATTCATATTCTCCATATTCAAAATTCAAAGTAGGGGTCTGTATTAAGACCAAAACAAACGATTTTTTTATTGGAACAAATGTTGAGAATGCAAGCTTTGGAGCAACTTGTTGCGCAGAAAGAAGTGCTATTTCAAATATGATTGCAAAAATTGGCGTACAAACAATAGATTTTTTATTACTTAATACAAGTCCTGAAGCTATTCCATGTGCTATATGCCTGCAAGTAATGGCAGAATTTTTTGATCAAGACACACAAATAATAATAACAGAACCTAACTCATTTAATGAAAACAAAACGCTAATAAAAATTTATACATTAAAAGATTTGCTAAAAACTCCTTTTGATAAAAAAGAGTTTCGGAGAGTAACACAATCTCAACTTGAAAAAATTAAATCAATCTAATATCTTTAGAGAAACTAAAGCACTTGCAAGTCTATTTAATTTGTCACTTTCAAGAGTATTGGCAGATAAATCAAACACATTTAAAATAAGTTTTTTTTCATCAGAATTAAAATTATATTCCAAATCCTCAGATAATAAAAAATTAATAATTGGAACAAATTTTTCTACAAAGCTGTATAAACTATTATTAAGATCATAAGCTTCATAATAATAACTAAATATATCCTCTAATGACTTTCTGTCAAAATCTTTTAAAGTATCACAAAAAATATTTTTAATATTCTCAATTAAACTGTACAAATCATTATTATGTAAAATATTTTTTTTACATTTTTTCACAAAAAAATCCGCTTGCCGCATAAAATATTCCTCACTTTTGTCTTAAAAAGCCAATATTGAGCTTAAATTTAATAAATGATAAAATGCAGTATTAATACTACATTAATAAAATTATGCAATAACTAGGAGAATGTTACAATTATGGTCAAGGTAATAAGCTTAAAAAACCTTCATAAATTTACTTATTTAAAGCTGGATCCTTTTAAAAAAGAAGATATCTGTATCGTTTATATTGAAAATAATTCAAAATTAATTGCAAATCTTAAAGCAAAAACAAAAGCTGATCAAATTGAAATAATTCATTTTTATATTAGTGACGATTTTAAATCAGAAGGCATAGAAAGAATAATGATTAGTAATTTAATTTACTATAGCAAAAAAAATAAATTTAAAACAATTTCATGTAAAATTACTGAAATACAAGAAGAGCTTTTAAGCTTAGGATTTGAAAATATAGATTCTCAATATAAAAAAGAATTAGAATCTGAAATAGAAGAAGATAAATTTGTAATGGGAATAGGAATAATCTCTATATTTACAGAAGTAGCATCAATATCTTCTAAGCTTACTGTCGGAATACTATTTAACTCATTTGCACTTATTGCTGATGCTTTCCACGTCATGGCCGACTTTGTTTTATCTACAATAACTTATTTTAGTTTAAAAATTACAAGCAAACCTGAAACCATCCATTATCCCCATGGACATAAACTAATGGAAAGCTTAATAGCTTTTATCATGGGAATAATAATACTTATGGCAGGATTTACACTATTTTTAAATACAACCGGATTAAATAAATTTATCACCCTTGGGGGAGAATCTGGATTTAATCTTCACATACACCAAAACAAAAAAAATGATACTATATATGAACATGACCACAACCATTTACACGACCACGACCACGACCACGACCACGACCATAACCATGATCACAACCACAGCGAAGAAGACAAAAAAAATATACTAGAAATATTTTCAAATAAATCTCTTAAAAAAAGCTTATGGATACCAATAACCCCCTTCATTTTTTTTATAGTGAAAATAATAGAATATTTAACAAAATTCCAAATAGGAAAAAGATACAACAATCAACTTCTCTTAGCATTAGCTTCAGCTGATAAAAACTGTATATTCTCACATGGTGGGATTACACTAAGCTTGCTACTTGCAACTTATATGTGGAGTGGATTTGATAAAATCATGTCTATATTTATTGGTTTTATTATAATAAAAGAGGGACTTAACGTAATAATAAATAACGCAAACAATTTACTCTCAAAGCAAAATATAGATCTTAAAAGAAGCGTAAAAGATACATTAAAAAATTTAAATATAAACTTTAAAACACTCAATTTTCATAATCAAGGTAACAAGCTTGTGCTTTATATCAAAATAAATTTAAATTCAGAAAATGAATTTCAAAGTTTTATAAATAAAACACAAAATATTAGGAAAATAATAAAACAAGAATATAAAGAAATAAATGATATATATTTCTTAGTCTAATTTAATTATTTAATTAATAATAAACAAATAATTGACACTTATAATAAAGTTGTGCTAACATTTTAAACTGTAAGACGCAGGGTAGAGCAGTTGGTAGCTCGTCGGGCTCATAACCCGAAGGTCATAGGTTCGAGTCCTATCCCTGCTATGCTTTATTTTTAATATGTGAGGAATTGATGAATAGAAAACAAATAGCTAAAGGTAAGCTGGTAAGGAGATTCGGTATTAACATTTTTGAGCAGCCAAAATATGACAAAATCCTTAAAAAAAAGCCACATCCTCCCGGAATGCATGGAAAAGCCAGAAAAGCTAAAATTACAGAGTATGGAAAACAATTAATAGAAAAGCAAAAGATAAAGTTTACTTATGGCGTAAGTGAAAGACAGTTAACCAATACTTTTAAAGAAGCTAAAAAACACCACGGTGTTACTGGAGACAACTTGCTCTCAATACTTGAGAGAAGAATTGACAATATTGTATATAGAGCTGGATTTGCCATCTCAAGAGCACACGCAAGGCAAATAGTTTCTCACGGTATTATTATATTAAATGGAAGAAGAGTCACAATCCCTTCAATAATACTAAGAGCAAATGATCAAATTCAAATAAAAGAAAAAGACAGTCTAAAAAAACTAATAAGATCAAATATAGAAAAAACTTCGTCTCTTAGAAATTTACCAACTTGGATAGAAGTAAACGCCGATGATTTAAACATAAAAGTAAAGCATGCTCCATCAAGAGATGAGATACCAACACTTGCTAATGAGCAAATGGTTGTAGAGTATTATTCTAAGAGAGCATAACATATCTTTTTTATTTCTGTATTATTAAAAGAACAAAAAGTGGCTAATTAAAGCCACTTTTTTATTTACCCTTTTTCTTACCCTTTGAAAAATTTTTTCCCAAATTATTTTTAACAAAACAAGAAAAATCATTATTCTTTCTCAAGTTTTTAGCATAAGGCTGAGCACTAAAAGACGTCCTACTGCTTGAGGGCCTTCTAACTCCATCTTTCATATATCTACTCCTAAAATATAAATATATAAACTTTTAAATAATATTCAAATAATCAAAAACTTCTTCCAAGCTAGAGACAAACTTAACATCTATATTATCCTTAACTTCTTCTGGAAGCTTAAAATAATCTTTTTTATTATCTTTAGGTAAAATAACTTTGTTTATACCATTTCTATAGGCTGCTAAAACTTTTTCTTTAATACCACCCACGGGAAGAACAAAACCTTTTAAAGTCACCTCACCAGTCATTGCAAGATCCAAGGGGACCTTCTTGTCAGACAGTATTGAAGCAATTGCTGTTGCAATGGTAATACCTGCAGAAGGTCCATCTTTTGGCGTTGCCCCTTCTGGAAAATGTAAATGAATTTCGGGACTTTCTTTTATGTCAAAATTAAGCTTAGAAGAATAGGTCTTAACTATAGAATATGCAAGCTGTGCACTCTCTTTCATAATAGCCCCAAGACTTCCTGTTAGAATAATGTCTCCTGTTTTCTCAAACTTAGTTGCCTCAACAGGAAGAACTGCGCCACCATAATTTGTCCAAGCAAGTCCATAAACAAATCCAGAAGAGTCAATCTTAATTAAATCCAAGTTATACTCAGTATCAACATAATTACAATAATTATTAATATTTATTATTTTATAAATACCTGGAATATCAGGATCATGAGTAAAAAGTGAATTGTTTCCATGTATTAAAGAACTTGGTGAATAAAAATTGCCTTTGATGATTTGATCTTTAGAATACTCATAAAGCAATTCCCTTACAAGTTTTCTAATTAAATTAGTTAAAACTCTCTTTAGTCCCCTTACGCCAGATTCCATAGTATAGTTTCTAATTAAATTAAAAATAACCTCATCTTCTATTCTTATATAAACTTTGTCTAAAAAACTCTCTTTAATTATACTTGGAATCAAAAAAATCTTAGCAATCTCTAACTTTTCAATATAAGAATAACCCTCAACTTTAATTATTTCCATTCTATCAAGAAGTGGCTTTGACATACCATTAAGAGAATTGGCTGTTGTAACAAATAAAACATTAGAAAGATCATAAGGAATTTCTAAATAATGATCTATAAATTTGTAATTTTGCTCGGGATCTAAAACTTCTAAAAGGGCAGATTCGGGATTTCCTTTATAACTATTATTAATTTTATCTATTTCATCGAGAAGAATAACAGGATTAGATTTGCCTGCTCTTTTCATTGCACTAATAAAAACACCTGGAAGAGAACCAACATAGGTTCTTCTGTGTCCCCTGATTTCTGCCTCATCTCTTAAGCCACCAAGAGATATTTTAACAAATTCTCTAGACAACGATCTTGCAACAGATTCTACAAGAGATGTTTTGCCAATACCGGGAGGCCCTACAAGGCATAAAATAGGAGCTTTAACCTTAGAATTAATTTGATAAACAGCTAAAAAATTTATTATCTTTTCTTTTGCTTCATCCATACCATAATGAGAATTTCTTAAGATAAACTCAATCTCGCTTAAATGATTTTTCATAACAGTATTTTCATTCCAAGGAAGATCTAATATTAATTCTATATAACTTCTAATAATATTAGCATCGGGAGAATTCATCTGCATTTTAGATAATCTAGAAATTTCTTTTTCAATCTTAGATTTAACATCTTCTGGAATATCTTTGGAATTTAACCTGTCAATATAATCGTTCTCATCTTTACCTAATCTTTTTTGTATCTCTTTAACTTGCTCAGAAAGAAAATAATCTCTTTGTCCTTTATCCAACTTAGCTCTAACTTTAGAATTAATATCTTTTTTAAGATCTAAAAGGTCAATTTCAATGTTTAAATTAACAATTAACTTTTCTATTCTGGTTTTAACATTTAACTCTTGCAAAAGCTCTAATTTTATACTATTTTCTAAGTTTGAATTAGAAGCTATAATATCAACAAGCTTGCTTGGATTTTCAAAATAATTAATTGGCTCATTATCACTATCATAAGATTTTAAAGATAAAGAATTTCTATAAACTTCGTAAGTTTCTTTTAAAAATTTAGAATAAGTAAAAAGCTCTCTGTTTAATCCACTAGCATCAGGAACAAAAGTAACTTTAGCTCTTAAATAATCATTTTTTTTTGAAACACTGCCTATAAGAACTCTGCTTTGACACTCAACCAAAACCTTTACTACGTCTTTACTGACCTTTATAACCTGGATAAGTTTAGAATAAGTGCCTACAGAACATAGGTTTTTAACCCCCCCTTTACCAGATTCGTCATGATTAGATTCATTTGGATACGCAAAAAGAATCAATCTTTCCTCTAACATGGATTGGGCTATGGAATTAATTACATATTCATTATCAAAGGTTACCCACAATGTAATATTGGGGAAAAGAACATTTTCTTTTAAAATAACAATTGGAAGATCTTCTTTTCTACTTTTTATCATATTTAAGATTGATTTCATATAACTCTTTTGTCCAAGGCTTTTTAATTGCGTTTCCCACCAAAATTAATGGATTAATATCTGTATTTAAAACAGATTCTTTTGTAACAATAACCTTCTTAGTCTTGCTAATCGAAGGAACCTCAAACATAACATCTTTAAGAAGACCCTCTAAAATAGATCTAAGACCTCTTGCCCCAGTATTTTTTAGAATAGCTTCATCTACAATTGATTCCAAAGCATCTTTTTCAAATACCAATTCAACATTATCCATTTTAAACATATAATAATACTGTTTAATAATGGAATTTTGAGGATCAACTAATATTTTCATCAAATCTTCTTTATTTAACTTTTCAAGATACGAATGTACAGGAAGTCTACCAACAAACTCTGGTATCAAGCCAAATTTAATCAAATCTTCCATTTCTAAATACTTTAATGAAGTGTCCTCTATATTCTTTTTTTCAATTGCTGAAAACCCAATAGAACTTTTGTTTATTCGATTCTTAACAATATTTTCAAGCCCAACAAAAGCGCCACCACATATAAAGAGTATATTTTGAGTATTAATTTCAATAGTATCCTCATAAGGATGCTTTCTACCACCTCTTGGAGGAACATTAGCAATAGTACCCTCAATGATCTTTAACAAAGCCTGCTGAACCCCTTCTCCAGAAACATCTCTTGTTATTGAAACGTTTTCATTTTTTTTAGCAATTTTATCTATTTCGTCTATATAAATAATCCCTTTCTCAGCTAGACTAACATCCCCATGAGCAGCATGTATTAATTTAAGCAAAATATTTTCTACATCTTCACCAACATATCCAGCTTCTGTTAAAGTCGTAGCATCTGCTATTGCAAATGGCACATTCATCTCTGCAGCCAACGTTTTTGCAAGCAAAGTTTTACCACTGCCTGTAGGCCCAACCAAAAGTATGTTGGATTTTTCAATTTCAATGCCATTATCATATTTATTATTTTTCAATATTCTCTTATAATGGTTGTAAACAGCCACAGACAAAACTTTTTTTGCATCTTCTTGTCCAACAACATGCATGTCTAAATGATCTTTAAGTTGTTTGGGGGTTGGCAAACCATTGGATTTAGAATCTAGCGGCTTGCTCAACTTTTCTTTAAAAAGATTGTGACATATTTTAGAACATTCGGGGCAAATCGCTACTCCATTAGATATAACAACATTGCCCCCAAGCTCAGCAACGCTAAGTCCACAAAAAGAACATTCTTTTACTTTTTGACCTTTTACTCTTGCCATAAAAATTTTTACCAAAAATAAAACTACTCCCTCACTAAGATACTATCAATAAGACCATATTTAAGAGCATCGTTTGAAGTCATAAAATAATCTCTTTCCATATCAAGAGCCAGTTTTTCCTTATCAACCCCTATCTGATTAGACATAATATCTATTATTAACTTTTTAAGTCTTAAAATTTCATTAGCTTGTATATTAATATCACTAGCCTGACCACTTATTCCTCCCCAAGGCTGATGAATCATTATTCTAGAATAAGCCAGAGATTCTCTTTTACCCCTGGCGCCACCAGCAAGCAAAAAAGCTCCCATTGAAGCGGCTTGACCAATACAAATTGTCCTTACATCAGGTTTTATATACTGCATAGTATCATAAATCGCAAGACCTGCAGTAATACTGCCTCCTGGAGAATTCAAATAGAGATAAATATCTTTATTTGAATCTTCTGATTCTAAAAACAAAAGTTGAGCAATAACGGTGTCTGCCTTAGGATCATTAATCTCACCACTCAAAAATATTATACGCTCTCTAAGCAATCTTGAATATATATCAAATACTCTCTCATAATTTCCCGTATGCTCTATCACAGTGGGTATTAAATTATGCATAAATTCCATTTTTCTTACTCACAAATTTTATAATTAACAAAATCTTTAAAAGAAACTTGCTTGCCTTTTACCTCTTTAAGATTTGCTAAAATTCTTTTCTTAACTCTTTTCCTTTTGATATCATCCTTTAAATAAGAAATCAAATTTTGATCTTCATAAAATTTCTTAATCTCCTCGCAACTCACACCTGAATTCTCAGACTGTCTAGCTATTTCATCCTCAAGATCACTCTCAGTAACTTCAATTGGATCTAAATCCACCATTTTCTGAATTATCAACTTAGATTTCAAATTGCTAAGAATTTCATCTTTCAAATTGACACCACCAACATATCCCGAAGAATAAAAAATATTTTTAAACTCATCAAGCCCCATCTTATTTTGTTTTGCAGCATCCTTAAAAGCAATTTCAATTTCTGCCTCAATCATTGAATGCGGAATATCTATTTCTAATTTTTCAGAAATAGTAGAAAAAAATTTATTTAGCTTTAAAGTTTCTTTTTTTTCTTCAATAACGTTTAAAATATCAGATCTTACAAAATTTTTAAGATCATCCAACGTATTATATCTGTCGCTAATATCTTGTGCAAATTCATCATCTATTAAGGGAAGATCTCTTTTTTTAATACTTTTGATTTTAATCTTTAATTTTCTTGAAGAGCCCGCAAGTTCTTCAAATTTGTAATCCGTAATGTAATATTTTTCTAAAACTTTCTCCTCATTTATCCTCATACCAATTACATCTCTGTCAAAATCATAATAGGTCTCAGACTTTCCAACTGTAAAAACAAAATCTTGTCTTTTGGTTGATAATATCTCATTTAAAAGATCATCAAGTTCAACAAAATCCACTTTAACAATGCTATCTTTCTTAACAACCCCTTCCTCATCTTCAATAATAATTGAATTTTCTATTTGAAGACGCCTAATCTCATTATCAATATCAGAATCATCAATAAAAACTTCAGGAACCTCTATTTCAATATCAATACTATCAACACTTGGAATTTCAAATTCAGGATAAGTCTCATATACAAAAGTAAATTCAAAATCTTTATCAAGATCTAATCTTAAATCTTTTTCCTTTATAGTAGGAGCAGCATAACTCAAAGGTCTTTTAGGTTCTTCTTTGAAGAATTCTTTAAAAGAATCATTAATCACTTCTTCTAAAACAGTAGCTCTCAACCCCTCAGAATATTTATTCTCAATAATATTAATAGGGACTTTTCCAATTCTAAAACCCTGAATCTTAAGTCGGGAAGAATAATCTTGCAACAACGACTTATATTTTTCCTGAATAACATTTTTTGAAACTCTAATTACAACCTCAACTTTTGAACCTGGAAGAAGTTTAATATCTTTACTCAAAATCACTGCTAATGCCTCAATTAAACTTTATTGATAATTATTTAAAAGCGAAAGACGGGATTTGAACCCGCGACTTCCACCTTGGCAAGGTGACACTCTACCCCTGAGTTACTTTCGCACTTTTACAGAAGGTGGGAGTCGAACCCACACGCCAAAAGCACTAGATCCTAAGTCTAGCGTGTCTGCCAATTCCACCACTCCTGCATACTTCATACTCAAACTAGTATACAAAAACTTAAAAGCTTTTGCAAGTATGCCTAATCCAAGAAATAAATAATATTTTCGCACTCAGCAGGACTCGAACCTGCAACCTTTGGATTCGAAGTCCACTGCTCTATCCAATTGAGCTATGAATGCAGCTAAAAAGAAAATCAAATACAGGGTGATTGACGGGGCTTGAACCCGCGACATTCGGAACCACAACCCGACGCTCTACCAGCTGAGCTACAACCACCAATAACTATGATTACTATAATATTTTATAAATATTTAATTTCTAAGTCAACAAAAGATAAGGATAATAAAAACTATAGGGCCTTTATTAAAAAAATAATATTAAAACATTAAACTTTTAAAACTAAAATTTTTGAAATCTTTCTAAACTTTTTTTTAAAAAATCATAAACTCTAATAGTTGAAGAAATATTTACTCTTTCTCTAGTAGTATGAGGCGATTCAATCCAAGGTCCAAGGGTAACGGATTCTATGCCCCCCAACCTAGAAGATATTATACCTGTCTCAAGCCCCGCATGTATTAAAGAAATATTAGCATCTTCAAGATACATTTCTTTATACACCTCTTTAAGATGTTTTAAAAGATTATTATTCTTATCAGACTTCCAAGAAGGATAGTCATAAATTACACGCAAATTAGCTCCCGATAAACCGACTATTGATTGTAAATGATTAAAAACATACTCTTTATCTGAATCAAATAAAGATCTTATTAAAAAAGTAAAAATATAGTCGTCTTTAATTTTGAAAAGACTTGAAAAATTTAAAGAAGTTTTGATGAGCTTATTTTCATAATTTTCTACTTTTTGAACTCCATGCAAAAATCCCATTCCCATATTTAAAAGCTTGCTTTTGCTATTTTCATCAAGAACTTTAACTGATGAAAATTCTCTTTTATTAACAACAATGTCAAATTCATCCTCAAGGGAATATACACTTTTAACTTTAAATACGAAAAGTTTAAGTTCTTTACTTAATAAATCATAATCACTATCATTAATAAAGATTAAAGCCTTGGCTTCATTTGGAATCGCATTACTGCTGTCTCCACCAAAAATACTTTCAATCTCAAAATCAATATTTGCTTTAATTTCGAAAAGAGCAAAAAACATTAATTTTAAAGAATTTGCCAAATCTAAATGAATATCTGCCCCAGAATGGCCGCCTTTAAGCCCTTTAAGCAAAATTTCTACTTTTGTTTTTTTTGTTGCAAGGCTATACTGAGGAGAAAAAACAATCTCAACAAGTCTTGATCCCGCACAACCAACTAAAAAATAACCCTCTTCCTCGCCATCAAGATTAATAAGGCTTTTGCCACTGCATAGCTTAGAATCAAGACTAAGAGCACCTATTAGGCCTATTTCTTCATCAACGGTAAAAAGAAGTTCTAAATCAGGATGAGAGAAGCTATTGGCCTCACTCATAATGCTCAGCATCATAGCTACTCCAATCCCATTATCAGCTCCAAGGGTAGTCCCCACTCCTTTTAGATACCCATCCTCTTCAACAATTTCAATTGGATCTGTTTCAAAATTATGCAAACTAGATTCATTTTTTTCACAAACCATATCAACATGAGATTGTAAAATGATAGGATGCATATTAATATTACTATTGGATTTTATCTGCACCACAAGATTTCCAACACTATCTTCTTTAAAAGAATAACCAAATTTTTTGGATCTCTCCTTAATAAAATTAATGATTCCTTTAACATTTTTTGAACATCTTGGAATTTTTGATATCTCTTTAAAAGAATCAATTACAATACTCATAATAACTTTCCTTTAATTATGTGATTATATTAAATCCATAAAAATACCTAGACTTAATTATAATTAATAATGTAATATACTAAATCAATATTAAAATTCATTCAATAATGCTAATCAAGCTTTATTTTCAATAAAATCTGCATAATAGTTAAAATTTAAAAATTCTTTAGGAATTTCTGAAATAAATCTTGAAGGCAGCTGATCAAAAATTTGCCTATCTTTTTTTCGCTTATTGGCCATAGTAATAATAAGAGAATCTTTTGCACGAGTTAATGCAACATAAAAAACTCGTCTTTCCTCCTCTAAACCAATCTCGCTCTCTTCAATTATTCTATGATGCGGAATAATATTGTCTTCAACAGCAATAAAAAATACATAATCAAATTCTAAACCTTTAGCAGAATGCACTGTCATTAAATTAATATTAATATTTTCAGATTCCTCACTAACTTCATTAGATTGAAGAACTATATAGTTTAAAAAACTGCTTAAATCTCTCAATTCGCCAAATTGCTTGGATTCCCAATTTTTAATTATACTTAAAAACCCTTCTATATTTTGATATTTATACTCAGCCACTTTAATTGAATTGGGATTTTCATTAACCAGAAATCCCCAATATTCAATGCTTTCTATCATTTCTTTGATTATATTAGAATAAGTGTTTTTTGTTATACTAAATTTATATTGATACTCTTCAATAAAAGACACAAAATCTTCTATACTTTCAATGACCTGCTTATTTAAAGCTTTATTGTAAGTAGAAGTGTTTGTAAAAGAAAAAACAATATCACAAAGAGCATCATAAATACAACAACCTTTCTTATCTGCTATATCTCTAATTTTTTTCAAATATTCCTTGCCAATTCCCCTTCTTGGAACATTTATGATTCTAAGCAAATCATAATCACTTTTAGGATTTATTATTACATTTAAATAAGAAATAATATCCTTTATTTCTTTTCTCTGGAAAAAAGATGTTCCCCCTGAAACCTTATATTTTATGCCCTGTCTTTTAAAAATCATCTCAACGTTTCTAAAAAGGGCATTAGTTCGCATAAGAACTCCTATTTTTTTAGATTTAAAACCGTCTATCCTTGAAAGCTCTATTATTTGACTTGCAACAAACTCAGATTCTTGAATCTCATCCTCAAACACAAAAACATCTATAACTTTGCTACACATCTTTGAAGACCATAAGGTCTTTTCCTTTCGATTTTTATTATTTAAAATCACAGAATTGGCAACATCTAAAATATTTTTTGCAGAACGATAATTTTGTTCAAGCTTTATTTCTTTAGCGCTGTAATCTTTTTCAAATTGCAACATATTGTTATAGCTAGCCCCACGCCAAGAATATATCGATTGATCATCATCCCCAACGCAACATAAATTACTATGATTTATTAAAAGTCGAATAAAATTATATTGAAGCAAAGAAGTATCTTGAAACTCATCAATCAAAACATACCTATATCTTTTAGAATATTTACTTCTAATGTCAGAATTATTACTTAACAATTCTTTTGGCTTTAAAATTAAATCGTCAAAATCAAAAGAATTGTAAAGCCTTAATCGCTCTTCATAAAGTTTAAAAATATTTATATCTTCTTCCTTTAAATCATTAAGGGTTAGGATACCATTTTTTAAAAGTGAAATAGCATTGCTAAGCGAATTTAAAGAAACTTTTTTATTTAAAAGACCTTCATCAAGTAAAATCTCTTTAAGAAGAGAAATTCTATCATTATCATCATAAATGCTAAAGTTTTTTTTATATCCTAACAATTTATAATTTTCTTTTAAAAAGAAAAGTCCAAAAGCATGAAAAGTTGAGACCATAAGATTGCTAAGAGGACTTTTTAAAATTTTTTTAATTCTATCTTTCATTTCACTAGCCGCCTTATTAGTAAAAGTTAAGGCTAAAATTTCCTTCTGAGCGATGCCTTTTCGAAGCAAATAGGCTATTCTATGAGTAACAACCCTTGTTTTTCCACTGCCAGCACCAGCAATAATTAAAAGAGCACCCTCAATAGTGGTAACCGCTTCATATTGAAATTGATTGAGAGAATTTTTAAAAAAATCATCAGGCAAGATTAAAAAACCTTTGTTCCATCTGGATATTCCACAATAACCTTAAAGTTTTCAGGAAAAGCAAAAATCTTTCGTGACTTAGATTGATCAAAATCTTTAGCTAAGATTGGAATACAATACTTATTTAATGTATTAACAGCAAACTCTGAATTTTCAAGTCCCACTTTAACAGATCCTTTTGCCATAAAATTAGTTCCTCCAAAAAGCTTAGCCTTAAGATTACTTTTACTAGCCCCATTCTCTAACATTGCATTTATTAACATGGGAATAGCATAAATCCCATACCTTCCTCTCTGATCAGGAGATATATCAAGATCTGACCTAACTAGAACATAATGATTCATTCCAATTAAATTGTTTGATTCATCCCAAAGCACAACAGCAACACAAGAACCAAGAATTGTAGAAATAACTCTTTTATTTGAAACAAAAGCTTCACCAGGAACTATTATTGTAACATCTCGTTTCAATTTAAAATTAAAATGATTTAACATAAAACTTAATACTCTCTTAAAAAAAATTTATAAAACTTTTATAAAGACCTTGCCAAAACCCTAATTTATTTACTTTATTACTAAATAAAGCAACATCCCCTACTTTTTCATTTTCTAAAAAAATCATAGCCCTCCCAACAGGCATATCCCCACTAAGGGGAGCAACCAACTTATCAACAGTATAACTTATCTTAAGTTTATCAAATTCATCTTTTGTTAAAACATAATAAAAAGGCTCTTTAGAAAAAAGAGCAACTGTATCTACTGTACCATTATAGACTTTTTCTTTTAATTTTACTATTAAAGGGAATTTGGAGTATTCATTAAATCCGTACTCAAATAAATCTTTTGCAATCAAAGCTCTCATCTTCTCTCCAAACATATTAATTCCTTTCTCAACCCCCAATACAACTGCTATTAATCTTCTTCCATCCTTTTGAGCAGTAGCAACAAGATTTAAGCCTGATTCCTTAATATATCCCGTTTTAAGACCATCTGAATAAGGATAATCAGATATTAATAAATTAGCATTTTTTTGTTTTAAGTTTAAAAACTTTGATGATAAAGTAGTTCCTAAATTTTTACTCTTTGGATAAACAAAATACTTTAAAGAATGGATATTAAGCATAAATTTGAACTTTTCAATATAAGATTTTACAAAAAAAGCCATATCTAGTGCTGTAATTTTATTCTCATTGCTATATCCAGAAGGTTCAACAAAATGCATATTTAAAAGTCCTAAATTTAAAACATTAATATTCATCAAATTAACAAAACTATTTAAATCGCCTACTACAAACTCAGCAATTGCAATAGAAGCATCATTGCCCGACGAAACTGAAAGCCCCTTTAAAATCTCTTCAAAATTAACAATTTGACCTTTTTCTAAAAACATTAAAGAAGAATTTAAAGGCGCATTATAATATGAAGCAGAATCACTAATAGGAACTATGCTTTTTAACTTTATATTTCGCTTTTCGGCTTCAATTAAAGCCGTATAAATTGTAACAATCTTTGTAAGCGATGCAGGAGGAAAAACCAAATTGGGATTCTTAGAATAAAGTATCCGCTTAGTATCAAAATCCATCAAAACTATTGATTTTGCATGCTTTGATAATTCATTAATCTCAGCTAGATTAACTGCAAAAAGATCATCAAAAAGCAGGAAAAAAATTAAAAATAAAGTTAATAGCAATTTTTTAATAACACATATACTATTCATGTTGTAATATTAAAATTATATATTATTTATTGATTGTTAATCATAGTATAATTAACAAGGAGTCATTTTTTATGAATTCTTATGATTTTATAATAGCTTTGGTGCCAATAATCCTAATAATTATTGGACTTGGCATAATAAAAAAGCCTGCTTATTATGTAATACCTGCATCATTAATCACCACTGTTACTATAGTTATTTTTTATAAAAACTTAGGAATAGTAAACACAAGTCTTGCAATGTTTGAAGGTGCCTTAATGGGGATATGGCCAATAGCAACCGTAATTATTGCTGCCATATTTACATACAAAATGTCAGAAGATCAAAAAGACATAGAAACTATTAAAAATATATTGTCAAACGTATCTTCTGATAAAAGAATTATAGTTTTGTTAGTAGCATGGGGATTTGGGAATTTTTTAGAAGGAGTTGCTGGATATGGAACTGCCGTTGCAATCCCTGTGTCAATATTAATAGCAATGGGATTTGAACCATTTTTTGCCTGCTTAATCTGCTTAATAATGAATACCTCATCAACCGCTTATGGATCTGTGGGAATCCCTATAATATCTTTAGCCCAGGCAACCAACTTAGATGTTAACACTCTTTCATCTGAGATTGCATTACAACTAATACTTCCAACCTTAACAATACCTTTTGTATTGGTAATTCTTGCAGGAGGAGGCATTAAAGGATTAAAAGGGGTATTTGTTCTTACCCTACTCTCAGGAATGTCAATGGCAATATCTCAAGTATTAATATCAAGAACTTTGGGTCCAGAACTTCCTGCAATACTTGGAAGCATACTTTCTATGACAATAACAATAGTTTATGCAAAGTTTTTTGAAAATAAAGACACAAAAAGCCATCAAAACAAAAGCACAATACCCTTATCAAAAGGAATTATTGCTTGCTCACCATACATTTTAATAGTAGTATTTATAGTGCTTGTATCTCCTCTTTTTAGCAAAATTCACGAATACCTAAAAACTTTTCAAAGTACTATTAGCATTTATCCAGAAGCAAATCCCCTACACTTTAAATGGATTACCTCTCCGGGCTTCTTGATTATACTTGCAACAATAATATCTTACTCAATAAGAGGAGTTCCAATATTAAAACAACTAAAAATATTTACACTAACCTTGAAAAAGATGGCATTATCTTCATTTATAATCATATGCATTGTTGCAATATCAAGATTAATGACACACAGTGGGATGATAAGAGATCTTGCTAATGGAATCTCAATAATAACAGGTAAATTTGGCCCATTATTTAGTCCACTAATTGGAACTATTGGAACATTTTTAACAGGGAGTGATACAGTTTCGAATGTTCTTTTTGGACCTTTGCAAACACAAATGGCAGAAAATATTGGAATAAATCCTTACTGGCTTGCAGCAGCAAACACAACAGGAGCAACTGGGGGAAAAATGATTTCTCCCCAAAACATCACAATAGCAACAACAACTGCTGGATTAATTGGACAAGAAGGCAAGCTTTTATCAAAAACAATACCTTACGCTTTATACTACATTCTAGCAACAGGATTGCTAGTTTATTTATTATAAATTAATCATTTAAAATAAATAAGATTAATTTATAATAAAATTAATCTTATTTATAGATTTGAATAATATAAAAATCATAAAATAATAATATGATCTTGAATTTTTACCCAATATTTTAATATTATATACATGTTATATATATATTATTATATGCATAATAGCATGTATATAATATATTTTATTAATACGTTTAATAAATAACTAGAACTAATAAAAAGTTTATAGTTACAACAGGAAGGTATAATTATGAAAAATCATATTTTATATAAATTAATTATATTTTTAACTACATCTGTAGCAATATTTGCAGCAGCAGATAAATTAAAGGAAGAAGATATATTTAAAATAAATCCATGGATACCTACATTTGGAATTGAAAACACAAGTGAGTTCAGACTTGATATGGATGAGCTTGTTCCTGGATTTGAAAACAAAAGCAAAATTACTATTAAACTTAAACCATTTGAAGTTAATCCCGAATTAGGCAAAGACGATCCATTCTCAGCTTACATTAAGATGGAAGATCTTGCATTAAAAGCGGAAGGTAAAAAAGGCGATCCATTTAAAATTGACGTAGGAGACATAACAGCTCAAATTAATATATACGATTTTTTTATTAAGATAAGCACTATGACAGATTTTGACTTTAATAAAGAATCTTTATTTAGTTTTGCGCCCATGACCGGATTCAAAAGCACTTACTACGGATTTCCAAGCAAAGACAGAATAGTAAGAGGAACAATTCTTGCAAGAGGTGCTTCTAAAAACATAGGAACAATTCAAATGGGATACAAGCTCCCACAAATAGACCTTACATTTGCAATAGGGGGAACAGGCACAGGTAACAGAAATCAAGAGAATGACAAAGACACTCCATACAATAAAACCTATAAAGGAATACTTTATGGGGTTCAAGCAACATGGAAGCCAATAAAAAATCTACTTGATAAAAACGAAGATAATCGATCTGTAATTGCAGAAACACCTTTTGAATTAAATTTTGGCTTATCAGGAGCTTATGGAAATGAAACATTCAATAATTCATCAATAACATACTCTTTAAAAGATAAATCTGTAGTTGGTAACGATTTATTGAGTCCAACTTTATCAAATTCTGCAATTTTAGCATCTTTTGGAGCTCAATATAAGCTTGGATTAACAAAAATCAACAATAAAAATACCTATCTTATTTTACAAATGGGTACCGATTTTGGAATAGATCCTTTTGCAAGCGATTTTTCTGTATTTGGACACATCTCAAAAGCAGCAAATTCTAAAAAAGGAATATCTACAGATCCTATTAAAAAAGCCGAAGATATATTTGATCCAAATGGCAATGTTCTTAATTTCAGTAAAAATACAGAGCTGGGCATTGCATTTTCAACAGGAGCAAGCATAGGGCTTCTCTGGAATAAAGACGACGGTGAAAAAGAATCTTGGAAGGTTAAGGGAGCTGATTCCTACAGTACAAGACTATTTGGAGAACAAGACAAAAAATCTGGAGTTGCATTAGGAATAAGTTATGGACAAAATCTTTATAGATCCAAAGATACAGAAAAAAGATTAAAAACCATATCCGAAAATGCATTTCAAAGCTTAAATGTTGAAATCTCAAGCTATGAAGACAACAAAAAAGGACTTATGAATGGACTAGGATGGATAACATCTATCGGTCTTTATGATATTTTAAGACAAAAATCTGTAGAAAACTATCCCACAGCAATAAACTCAGCTGCTGATGCAAAGAATCAAGCCGGACAAAGTTCAGGAAGCACACAAGCTACAACCCCTAATCTAACATTTGAAGACGCAATGAAACTCGGTATAGCTTTATATCTTGATTATGCAATTCCAATAGAATCCATTTCAACAGAAGCATATGTAGTACCTTATATTGGGACATACCTTTTAGGGCCTTCTAATAAAATCTCAAGCGATGCTACAAAAATTTATTTAAAGACAGGACTTAGTCTTGAAAAACTAATAAGATTTACAACAATTTCTCTTGGCTGGGATTCAAATAACATTATAGAACTTGCTAATAAAAACAAAAATAATGCTGCCATTGGTAGTGCTTTCTTGCAATTCAAAATAGCCTACAGTGGAAGCTAAAAGCAAAAGAAGGGCTTTGGGTCCTTCTTTTTTTATCTTTAAAAACAAATTAATATTAATTACTTTATATTTCTTTCTTTGCAAATCTTTTCATAAGCATCTTGAATTTTAATAAATTTATCATTTGCGTCTTTTTGCCTTACAGGATCATTTGCAAACTTATCAGGATGATATTTTATAACAAGACTTTTATAAGCCTTTTTAATCTCATCATCACTAGCACTATAGACTAACCCCAAAACACTATAGGGATTTACAATTTTAATATTAATATCTTTATAAGCTTCATAACCATCAGATTCAAGTTCAAGAAAAACGCCAACATAAGAAATAAATTTTTCAGCTTCTAAGTTTTTATACCTCGAAAGCCTGTTAATTTCTTTAAGAGAGGCAAAAAGCCATATAAAAAGATCTTTATGTTGAAAATAACCAAGCTTAAGGGTATATAAAATTTTATCCGCATTATTATTCTTAGTAATAGCAGAATGAAAGATGGTATACAATTCTGATTTACCACGTTCAGATAAATTCAAAGAATTAATAATGAAATTAACGTAACTTAGCTGTTCTCCAGTTACAGTTCCTAAAATGGATAGTAATTTAGACATTAATAAAAAAGAAAGTTTATAAAATTCAAACTCTCTAGATCTAGAATATGAATAATCTCTTGTAAAGTATATTCTAAAAACACCCAAAAAACTAAACAATATCAAAATAAAAGGAAATAATATAAAAAGCATTCCTATTAAAATGGGATTAAAAATGAAAATAAGTAGCAACACTAAAAAAAACGTTCTAATTAAGCTTGGCATTTATTGATCATAACCTCCAAACATAATTAAGGCATGTCAAAATCTCTAATAAATCTTACAACTTCCTTTTTTATTTGTTTTAATTCGATATCAGACCTTGTCTTTAAAGCTCTAACAATAAATTTAGCAACATTTAAAGAATCACTTTCATTTAGACCTCTGGAAGTAATAGCAGCGCCTCCAATTCTAATACCAGAAGCCAAAGAAGGATTTTTTTTATCAAAAGGAATGGCATTTTTATTTAAAGTAATATTTATACCCTCAAGCAATTTCTCAGCATCGGCACCTGTAAGATCCAAATTGCTAAGATCAACCAAAAATAAATGATTGTCTGTGCCTCCACTGACAATCCTAAATCCTTCCGATTTGAAATATTCAGCCATAACTTTAGTATTTTTTATTACATTAGCAATGTATTCTCTAAAACTTTCTTGAAGAGCCTCTCTGAATGCAATAGCCTTCCCCGCAATAACATGAACTAAAGGACCTCCTTGAGTTCCGGGGAAAACTGTAGAATTTACAGCATTAAACAAAGGTTTCTCTTTTCCATTAAAGGTTGCTAATTTGTCAAAATCTTTTCCAGAAAGTATTATTCCACCTCTTGGCCCTCTTAAAGTTTTATGAGTAGTACTTGTAGTAAGATGTGCTACATCAATCGAAGAATTATGAAAACCGGCAACAATAAGGCCTGCAATATGGGCAATATCACACAAAAGATAAGCAGAAACGTCGTCTGCTATTTCCCTAAATTTTTTAAAATCAATTTCTCTTGAATAAGAAGAAGCTCCAGCTATTATTAAATTTGGTCTACAATCTCTAGCTATTTTAAGAACCTCATCATAATCAATCAACTCAGAATCTCTAGAAACGCCATAAAAATAAGTGTTAAAAAATATGCCAGAAAAATTTACCCTACTACCATGTGTTAAATGCCCTCCATGAGACAATTGCATACCAAGAATCCTGTCGCCTGGGTTAATAAGAGCCATTATAGCAGCCATATTAGCTTGAGATCCGCTATGAGGCTGAACATTGGCATACTTTGCACCAAAAAGCTCTTTTGCCCTTGAAATTGCCAAACTTTCAATCTCATCAACAAAAGAACATCCACCATAATATCGATTCAAAGGATATCCTTCCGCATATTTATTAGTTAAAATACTCCCAACAGCTTGCCTTATCTCTAAAGATGTAAAATTTTCAGATGCAATAAGCTCAATATGTTCTTTTTCTCTTAATTTTTCTTTCTCAATTAAATTAAATATTTGATCATCTCTCATCAAAAATTATCCTCCAAAACAAACCTATGCATTAAAGAATACGATCCGTTTGTCAAGCTTTTATACTTCAAAAACCTAGAATCTAGGTATCCATCAAAAAATTCATTTTTATCATAGTCCTCTATGCACCCATATTGAATATAGTTCTCAGACATATTTAAAAAATACTTAGAGTTATCCTTAAATAATACTGCATTTATTATATCAAAATATACAAAACCAACCCCATCCAAAAAAAATTCAAACCAAAAATGCTCAGTCAATTTAAG
Source organism: Borreliella garinii (assembly GCF_001922545.1). Classification (NCBI taxonomy): domain Bacteria; kingdom Pseudomonadati; phylum Spirochaetota; class Spirochaetia; order Spirochaetales; family Borreliaceae; genus Borreliella; species Borreliella garinii. Next base: position 278,455 of record NZ_CP018744.1, read on the forward strand.
AGAATTAGAATCGTAGTAAAGCCCAACTATATTTCTAAGCGGAATCTCGTATTTTAAAAATAATAAATTCGTAAGAAGTATTAAATTGCTAGATGAAATTTTTTTCTCTTTAATAGAATCCTTTAAGCTTAAATTATTCTCAACAATTTTAAAATTTAAAGTCAAAGCATCAATAATTGCTTTAGCCAACTTATAAACTGAATTATTTCCAGCAGTCATAGATAAAATTAGAGAATCTAACGATATTAAATCAACAAAGCTGTAAGATAAATAATCTTTTTTTTTGTCTTGAACATACGTTTTGTACTCTTGATTGTTAATATCTCTATTAATCTTAATGCTTTCTAAATATTTAGTATCTAAAAATTCCAAATTAAGTTTATGTGTCTTTACCTTAGTCTTAAAAACAAATTTATTTGTCCTTAAGCTTTCAAAAAATAAATTACCAATATTAAAATCAAGAGACTCACTGCTACACTCTATAATTTTTTGACGCTCATTTTCAATTGGCCTTAAATAGAAGATATTAAAATTAATATCTTCAAGGCTTGAATCAACATTGCTAACAAGATCTTGATTAAAATAAATTTCTTCAATTATTGTAAACTCTTTTGAATCATTCAAAGTCCACCTAAAAAAATCATTTTTAACAGAAAACGGAACTTTATTGCTTTGAAGATTGTCCAATAAAACATAAAGTTTCCCGTCAGAATTTAAAGTTTTAGGAGAAATAAATTCTACTCTATTCTCAGAAACATTTAAAATATTTTGGGGTAAAATTGTATAAAATTTATCTTTGGTTTCAAGAAAAATTTGAATAGCACTAGAACGTGAAAACAAATTCATACCCCGCAATAAAGTTAAAGAATTTGCATTTAAAATTATTTTATCCTCTGAAAAAATAGAAGGAACATTTTCTCTATTAAGCTTAACAGGAACTTGTCTACTAATAACAAGAAAAAGTTCGTTGCTAGTCCCACTTTCACTTTTTACAAAAATAAGTCCGGAATTTACTTCATCTGTAATTTTAAAAACTATTTCGGTGTTGTTCCAACTAATGATACTACTTTTAACCAAATAATTATTGTTAATATTGATCTCTCCTGTACTATAGCCTAAATTATTCCCTTTAATAACAATAATATCCTTGTGTGAAGTGGGAATTGGAGATATATCATAAATAATTGGCTTTGAATAAAATAAAAATCCAGAAAAAATAAATAAAAATAAAAAAATAATAAAAATTAAGCTTAAATGAAAATATTTGTTTTTAAAAAAAATAGCCAAATACTAACCTCTTTTAACTTTAGTTCCTTCCTTGGTATCAATCAAAACAAAACCTTTTTTAGCAAAAAAATCCCTAATTTCATCTGCACGCTTAAAATTTTTTTCACATTTAGCTATTCTTCTTTCTTCAATCAAAGTTTTCATATTCTCATCAACAACTACATTATGATTTTCCGAATTTTTTAAAATTTCTTCTCTTAAATTAAGCGACATAATCTCATCAAAAATAAAAGCTAATTTAAGCTTTGAAACAAAGGCTAGATTTTCAGATTTAATTACCTCCCAAAGCAAAGCTAATCCTTTAGAAACATTTAAATCAAAAGAAACTTTTTCTACAAAAGAATCATAATATTCTTTTTCTGCACTAAAACCAAAATTTTTTAAATCTTTATTAAGCATATTTAAATCAGCTGGATCTAAAGATGCATAAAAATAGCTTAGCTTGTTTATCATATTTTCCCTAGCAATCTTACTTGCTTTAAGATTATTAAATGAAAATTTTAATTGATTCCTGTAGTGTGATGTTAAACATAAATATCTAAAATCAAGAGGAGAAAAATTTTGTTCTTCCAGGTCTTTAACTGTAATAAAATTCCCATGTGACTTTGACATCTTATTATAATCCATGATCAAAAATTCTCCATGAACAAAAATATCGCACCATTTCTTATTCAAAAAACACTCTACTATTGCTATTTCATTTATATGATGAACTCCAATATGATCAACTCCGCCTAAATGAATATCAAGTGTATCTTTGAAATACTCTAAATTCATAGCAGCGCACTCCAAATGCCAACTCGGATAACCAAATCCCCAAGGAGAATCCCATTTCATTTCCTGATCTTTAAATTTAGAATTAGTAAACCACAGAACAAAATCGGTTTTATTCCTTTTAAATTTATCAATATCAACCCTAGAAAAAGTCATATCTTTATTAATCAAATCAATGCCAGCCATCTCACCATAGCTTTTAAAACAAGAAGTATCAAAATACACATTGCCATTAGAAAAATAAGTAATTTTTTTTTCTTCAAGAATTTTAACAACCTCTATCATATTAGGAATATGTTTACTTGCAATAAGAACTTTATCGGGATATACAACGTTTAATTTTCTACAATCCTTAAAAAAAGCTTCCGTAAAAAATTTACTAATCTCATAAACCGTAAGGCCTTTCTCTCTTGCAGTTTTAGCAACTTTATCTTCTCCATCATCAAGATCACCTGTTAAATGCCCAATATCTGTAATATTCATTGCATAATTAACTTTATACCCTAAAAACCTTAAAGTTTTAATTAACAAATCTCCAAAAATATAAGTTCTAAAATTTCCAATGTGAGCATAATTATAAACAGTAGGCCCGCAAGCATACACTTTAACATTAGCAAAATTTGCTAATTCTGAAAAATCCTTTGTTCTAGTATTATATAATTTTAAAATCATACATTTCTCAAAATTGAAAAAATACAAAGTCTAATCTATTATTAAGTAAGCATGATTAAAAGACTAAATAATTTTTTTGAAAAAATCAATATAAAGCCTCAAACAAAAAATCTGATTGACTACACAACATATAAAATTGGAAACATTTCAAAATTATTTCTCATTCCTAAAAATATTCAAGAAGCTAAAAATATTTTTAAAGCAGCAATAGAAGAAAATATTACACTATTTATTCTTGGAGGAGGATCCAATATTTTAGTCAATGATAAAGAAGAACTTGATTTTCCAATAATATACACCGGACATCTAAATAGGATAGAAGTTCTCGATAATAAAATTGTAGCCGAATGTGGTGCAAATTTCGAAAATTTATGTAAAATTGCGCTCAACAGCGGTTTAAGCGGCCTAGAATTTATCTATGGACTACCTGGAACACTAGGGGGAGCTGTATGGATGAATGCCAGATGCTTTGGGAATGAAATCTCTGAAATACTAAAAAAAATTACATTTATAAACGATAAAGGAAAAACTATTTGCAAAGAATTTAAAAAAGAAGACTTTAAGTATAAAGTATCACCTTTTCAAAATAAAAACTTTTTCATATTAAAAACTGAATTGAATTTAAAAAAAGAAGATAAGAAAATTATTGAAGAAAAAATGAATAAAAACAAACAGGCAAGAATAAACAAAGGTCACTATTTATTCCCAAGTAGTGGGAGCACTTTTAAAAACAATAAAGCATTTCTAAGGCCTAGTGGACAAATAATTGAAGAGTGCAAACTCAAAGGGCTAAGCGTTGGGGGAGCTACAGTATCTAAATATCATGGAAACTTTATTATCAATATTAACAATGCCACTTCAAATGACGTAAAAAGTTTAATTGAAAAAGTAAAAACTGAAGTCTACTCAAAAACTGGACTTTTACTCGAAGAAGAAGTTCTTTACATAGGATTTAAAAATCAAAAAAGCTAAAAAACAATATCTTTAATCTCATCATTAATCTTTTTAATCAATTCCTTTATCTTTAATATCTTATCCTTAGAAGATTTCATCAAAGATGAATATTCTTGAAGAGAACTTATTGCGTCTAAATTCATCTTAGAAACTTTAAACTCTTTTAAATCTTGACTAAAGTTGTTAAACTTACTGCTCACAAAAAAATGGTTATTAAATATTTCTTTATACATATTCTTAGCATCTCTAATCTTAGTATCGTGAGACAAATACCTTTCTTTAAACTCACCAATTTCTTTAAAATGCTTAGCAAGAGTAAGGTCTACTTTCTCGTGTCTTGAAAAATTGCTGTCCACATTATCTTGAATGTCTATAAAATTTTTATAAATTGTATCGATCTCTGAATTAATTACCGCAATAATACTATCAACCGTTTTAAGTTCATCTTTAATGGTTTTAGAATATTTTCCAGAATTAATAGCAAGCTTTCTAATCTCCTCAGCAACAACTGCAAAACTTTTGCCCGCATCGCCTGCTTTTGCTGCTTCAATTGCTGCATTCATAGCAAGCATATTAGTCTGAGCTGAAATTGACACTAAAAGTTTATTTGCACTTTGCAAGCTATTTGTTTGAGACAAAAGATCTGCAAAATTTTTATTCACATTTTCAAAAACAATATTTAAATCAAGAACTTTACTTTTAATATTTTCAATATCAGTAGAATTTGTAGTAGCAACTTTATTAAAAATTTCCAAATTTTTATCTATAGTATAAAAAAAACTAACATTCTCTTCAAAATTTGAGGAGATTTCTGACATATGCTTATTGTGGTCATTAATTGGATCAGCAACAGATTCAAAGCCTTTTGAAATATCAACAATTGATTTTTCAAATCTAGAAAAAGTATCTCTTAGTTGCTCGTAAGCTAAAACGCTAGAATCTATACTCTCAGTATTTAACATGGCAGTTTCTATTTGTTCTAAATAAGCATTTAAATCTTCAGAATAAAATTTTATATTCTTAAAAGACTCGTTACTTTTGGACGAAATACTGTCCAGCTTTGAACCAATATAAGAAATAATAGCCGACGAATACTTAACCTCTAAAGGAGGTTCAAGATTAAAAGGATCGCTTTTTGATTTTTGATAATTAACAATTCTGTTAAAATCATTAATTAATGAAAAAATAAAAGTATTGCACAAATAAAATATAATTGCAAAAGATGATAATAAGAATATAAAAAACACAACCCAATTTGATTTAAACATAATAGGAATAGAATTGACATTAAAAATCAATCCTTGAATCAAAAAATCATCGGTTTTTACAAAGCTTAAAGAATAAAAATCGCTTTCATAATTAAAAGTATGCTGAGAAACAGAAGAATCTTTTTTAAGATAGGTTATAACTTTGTTCAAAACATTCTCACTATAAGCTGTAGAAAAAGATTTGGCCTTAAGATTATTAAAGTTTAAAAAAATGGGCATATAGTTTCTGTCAAGCATAAAAAAATTATAATCCTTACTGCTAAATTTAAGAGAAGAATACAGTTGATTTTCAATAATATCAAACGATTCATCAAAACATACTAGAATTCCTATAACGCCCAATGTTGCAACAGAATCCCTAACGGGAAAACTTACTACAGAATAAATTTTTCCATCTATTCTCATGAACCTTGAATAATATTTAAAGTTTTTTTCTACAGGAACAGAATAAATTGGATCAAGTCTAACATCTTTTAAGCCCAGAGATGAAAAATTTGAATTTGATATTAAAACATTCTTCCCTATAGGAATATAAAATATACCTTCTAGTGAATTTTCTGCTACAGGAATAGTTTTAAAAATTTTATCTATAGAGCTAAATTCTCTTGACTTTAAAAACAAATCGCTATTTTCATCTAAATTATCACCCAATTTTAAACTTGAAGACAAAAGAAAACTCTTTGAAGAATTCACCAATATCCCAAACCTATAGCTATCTTTTATAAACTCTTCAAGAAACCTAGAGGATTCCAAATATTTAGCCCTAATAACAGAAGACGCGCTGTTTAAAAATAACTTAGCATCAGATTTAAAGCGATCCAAATATTCATTTTTATGATTTATATAAGAATAGCCTATAAATAAAAAGTTTAAAAAAAGAAATCCAAATAAAATTAGATAAAGAAACCGTTTAGTATTTTTCAGATTAGCATCGATTAAATTCTCATCAGTCATAAAAGCTCTCCAAACATAACATTAATATTATGATTAAAACCTTAAAACAAAACTTTCACCTTCACAAATAACGTATAAATAATTACTAATAACAATTAGCAAATTAGACTTTTCTTTCTAAATCTTAAAGATCAAATCCCCAAATATTTGCAAATAATTATTTTATTATTTAGCTACATGCATATATAATTATATAATAAAACATATGGAATACTAAAAATTTAATTTTTTAAAATTTTATGAAAAATCAAAATTTTGAGGGGACTTAGTGAAAGAAAAGAAACTTAACTCCAACCTTTTTTATAAATTTAATTTTATAATTCTGGCATATACAATAATCATTATTGCAACAACCTTTTTACTATTAGACCAAGGCTATAAAAAAATAATAACAAAAGAACTTAAAGACTTTACAAAATTCATTAACCAAGCAATGATTAAAAGCTTTTCTGATGAATCTAAAGAGATAATAAAAGCCTTAAGCGTATTAACAGCTAGGTATGATTATAAATCTGCAATTCTAAATAACAGAAGTGATGAGCACTTAGTATCTGGCAAGATTTTAGCTGCACTCCCGTCTTTTATTAAAATAATAGAGTATGCAAATAAAGATGGATACATAATAGCATCAAGTGAAAAAAGAAGAAATGGTCAATACATGAGCTTAAAAGAATTGCTCTTAGGCAAAGCTATAACTACATTTCAAATTTCAATTCTTTACAACAGTTTAGCAAAAATAAATAACAATTTTTATATTCCAATAGCATATAAAATAACAGATTCAAAAAAATCTAATATTGGATATATTATTTTATATGCTGACATTTCAGAAAAAATTGCTGAACTAAAAGAATATCTTTTATTGCTTTTGGAAAACTCACTACTAGAACAAAATGCAAGCAGCCAAAACTCATCAAAATACTTTAATGTATACATAATAAACAGCAGTGGAGATGCATTTGGGGGAAAAGATGAAGTTTTGAAAAACATAAAGCACATATTTGGCTTTAACGTAAAAACATTAACTCAAATTTTAAGCGCATTATCTCAAGGAAAAGCAAATTACAATGCAAGCAATTCAAATGAAATAATCTCCTTAGCAAGAATCACAACATCCAATTGGTACTTAGGAATAAAGATAGATTACAATAATATATTTTCAACAGAATTTAAAAATATGAGATTAGTTTCACTTTCTATTATATTTATTTTGGTAATAATTTTTATACTAATAATGATATCAACAATAAAAACTTTAATAATATCAAAAATAGATAAACTCAACGTTGTCATTCCAAAAGTTAAAAACGGCGACTTAACATTTAAAATCGAATCTAAAGGCAAAGATTCAATAAGCTCAACAATAAATCTTTTTGGGCATTTTATTGAAAATCTAAAAAATGTAATCAATTCGCTACAAGAACGAGTGAGGCTGCTTAAAGAAAACGGAGACCATTTATTTAGTGAAATAAATAAAACCCACAGTACAATAAAAAATTCAAATCAATACATAGAAAAAACACAAGAAGAAGTAGAAAAACAGGTAGAATTCATCTCTAATACAACAGGAGTAATTGAAAGTCTTTCAAAAAATATTTCGTCTCTTGACAACTCAATTGAAACTCAAGCTGCAAGCGTTGAACAATCCTCATCAGCTATCGAAGAAATGATAGGAGGGATACAATCAATAACAGAAATAACTCAAAAAGCTGCAAAAAGCACAGAAGAACTAAAAAGATTTTCTGATGATGGGCGAAAAAAACAAGAAGAAGTTATTACTCAAATCAAAGAGATTTTTAAAAACTCAACAAGATTACAAGAAGCAAACTCTTTAATTTCATCCATCGCCAGTCAAACTAACCTACTCTCAATGAACGCTGCAATTGAGGCATCTCATGCTGGTGAAGCTGGAAAAGGATTTGCTATTGTTGCAGAAGAAATAAAAGACTTAGCAGAACAAGTAACATCACAATCAGAATCTGTTGCTTCATCAATTAACGAAATAATGGATTCAATAACTAAAACGGTAAACACTTCTGAATTAACAAATAAAGCTTTCAATCAAATATTCGATTCAATCAATCTAGTTGTTCAAGTAATAGAAGAAATAAATCACACAATGCAAGAGCAATCAATAGGTAGCCAAGAAATTTTAAAGGCTTTAAATACAATGAGAGAAATAACATATGAAGTAAAGATTGGCTCAAATGATATGTTTAGAGGCAACAAAGAAATCATTAGCACTTTTAAACTATTAGGAGAAATTAATATTACGGTCTCAAACTCAATGAAAGGTTTAAAAGAAGAGATTAATAAACTAGTAGAAGCTATTGAGCGTATTAAAGTTTTAGGAACTACAAACTCAAGCCATATTTCTGGAATTAGTGAAAGTACAAATCAATTTAAAACCAAATAAAATGGATTAATAGGAAATAATATGCAAAAAAAGACATTTTATAACACTGAAAAATATCTTAAAAGTCATTTAATGTTATTTCCTATTTTTGCTTATACAAAAAACTTTTTAGATGCTAGTATCGCATCTGTTTGGATTTCACTGTGCATTATATTCCCTGCCTTAATAATCAATCAAATAGAACTAAAAAAGCATAAAAGTCATATATTAGGAATATATCTATTAATAATAGGAATTTTTACTAGTCTTACTTACTTATTCATGCTATATTTAACACCGACCTTATACAAAGAATTCAAATTTTCAATACCCATTTTAATAGCCATAATAATATCATTCCATAAAAATGAGCCTTTTAAAATCATGAAAAATCCATCAATGATAATTAAATATTCTAAAATTCCAATTTTAGTTTTCATTGCTCTAAGCTTTACAATTTCAATTATTAGAGAAATATTAAACACAGGAAATTTAAAACTTTTTAATAAAGAAATACCTATAATAAAAGAGTTTATAAATACAAAAATGTTAGCCCATAGCTCAAACATTTTTATTGTAGCATCTTTAATTTTACTATTAATCAATATACTAACAAGTGTTAAAGAGGAAAAAAATGACTAAAAGTGTTAAAAAAGATATTAAAAACGAAATTAGCATTATAGTTGCCAATCTAGCATTATCAAAAAATATAAAACTGGACAAAATCAATATAAATATTCAAAAACCTCCCAAAAATGATTTAGGGGATATTTCCATATTAATATTTGAACTTAGCAAAACCTTAGAACTTCCTATTGCAACTATCTCTGAAGAAATAATAAAAACTCTTAAAGCTAAATATGAAATTAAAGCTATGGGGCCTTACTTAAATATTAAAATTCCTAGAAAAGAATATATAAACAATACAATACAAATGGTAAATGCCCAAAAAGATAGCTATGGAACAAGTAAATATCTAGACAATAAAAAAATAATATTAGAATTTTCATCGCCCAATACAAACAAACCACTGCATGTAGGACATCTTAGAAATGACGCAATAGGAGAAAGTCTGTCAAGAATATTAAAAGCTGTAGGTGCAAAAATTACAAAAATAAACTTAATAAACGACCGGGGAGTTCATATCTGCAAATCAATGCTTGCATACAAAAAATTTGGAAATGACATTACCCCAGAAAAAGCTTTTAAAAAAGGAGACCATTTAATTGGCGAGTTTTATATTGAATACAACAAATACTCACAAGAAAATGAAAATGCTGAAAAAGAAATTCAAGATCTACTTTTAAAATGGGAACAAAAAGATGCAAACACAATTAAACTTTGGGAAAAGTTAAACAAATGGGCAATTGAAGGAATAAAAGAAACATACAAAATTACAAACATCTTATTTGATAAAATTTACCTTGAAAGTGAAATTTTTGAAATTGGGAAAAATGTCGTATTAGAAGGGCTTGAAAAAGGATTTTGCTACAAACGAGAAGATGGAGCAATATGTATTGACCTGCCTTCTGACTCGGATGAAAAAGCAGAGGCTAAAGCAAAACAAAAAGTACTAATAAGATCAAACGGAACATCTATCTATCTTACCCAAGATTTAGGAAATATAGCAATTAGAACAAAAGAATTTGATTTTGACGAAATGATTTATGTGGTTGGAAGTGAGCAAATTCAGCACTTCAAAAATTTATTTTTTGTATCAGAAAAATTGGGAATTTCTAAAAACAAACAACTTATTCATTTATCACACGGAATGGTCAATCTTATTGATGGCAAAATGAAATCAAGAGAAGGTAATGTAATTGACGGGGATAATTTAATCTCAGAGCTAATAGAATCAATAATGCCTGAAATTACACAAAAAATTGATAATAAAGAGAGTGCCAAAAAAAATGCTTTAAATATTGCACTAGGAGCAATTCACTATTATCTGCTAAAATCAGCTGTACATAAAGATATTTTATTTAACAAAAAAGAAAGTCTATCTTTTACGGGAAATTCTGGACCATATATCCAATACGTTGGAGCAAGAATTAATAGTATTCTTGAAAAATATAATGCACTTTCTATTCCAATAATAAAAAAAATTAATTTTGAACTTTTAAAACATGAAAAAGAGTGGGAAATTATTAAAATAATATCAGAATTAGAAGAAACTATAATCAAGGCAGCAAAAGATTTAAACCCTTCAATACTTGCAAACTATTCATACTCGCTTGCAAAGCATTTTAGCGCATACTATCAAGAAGTGAAAGTGATAGATATAAACAACGCAGATTTAACAGCCGCAAGAATTGAATTTTTAAAAGCTATATTACAAACAATAAAAAATTGCATGCACCTGCTAAATATTCCTTATATGTTAAAAATGTAGACAAGAAAATTTTGTAGAATTTTCTTGTCTAATATCCGTTTAAATCTAAATCACTTTTACTAAAAATTAATTTTATTTTATCTTCATACTTTTGAGATATATAGTATCTTTTTAACTTAAGGGTATTGGTAAGTTCTTCTCCAATGGAAAAAGAATCCTGAAGTAAAACAAAGCCTACTATTTTTTCAAAATTTTTAAAACCCGATTTAGTATTAATAGTATCTGAGATATGCTTAGAATAAAGTTTGTTCACATCCTCATTAACCAATAAATCACTTCTAGAAGAAAAAGATACTCCATTGGAATTTGCCCATTTTTCAAGATTATCAAAATTAGGCACAATAACGGCTCCCAAAAATTTTTGATCTTGACCAACAATCATAATATTTTCAATAAATAAAGATTTACCCAAAATTCTCTCAAGGGGCTCAGGTTCAATATTTTCTCCTCCTCTGAGAACAATTGTATCTTTGCTTCTACCAACAATTGAAATTTCATTATTAATTGTCAATCTAACTAAGTCTCCAGTCTTCAACCAACCATCTTCTGTTAAAACTTCACTGGTCTTAGCCTTATCCTTAAAGTAACCGCTCATTATTTGTGGGGACCTTACCCAAAGCTCACCTTTTTCTCCATAAGGCAAAACTTTCCCATCAATTCCAACTACTTTGTATTCAACATCTGGCAAAATAGGGCCTACAGTTCTTGCTACGGGACCCTTAAGACGCCTAACACTCAAAATAGGACCCGTTTCGGTAAGACCATAACCTTCAAGAACTTTAATTCCTACAGCCTTAAAAAAATAATCAACATAATCAACCAACGCCCCACCACCAGAAACTCCAAATTCAAAATTTTGTCCAAGGGCATTTTTTATTTTTTTAAATACCAAAATATCACCTAATAATTTAATAGGAAAAATTAAAATAATCCCAATAAATAAAAATAACTTTGAAAAAATTGAAATAAATAAATTGGGTTTTTTATAAACAGGTGAAAAACCTAAAAATTTTTCATTAAGCTTTGCATAAATAATTCCAACTTTTAAAAATCCCCCGAACACAAGTTTCTTAATTAAAGATTCTGATACCTTTTTAATAATGCCTATTCTTATGCCTTCCCAAATTCTAGGTACAGAAATAATCATTTGGGGATTTAAAAGTAAAAAATCTTTTAACAAAACAGGACCTATAGGCTTTGAATATGCAATTGTTACACCCTTTAAAGCAACTATATATTCACAAGCCCTTTCAAAAGAATGCCAAAGAGGAAGAATAGAAATCATTATCTTGCCAGGTTTAATTTCTGGAAGATAATCATAAAGTCTGTCTAATTGAAAAATAAAAGATTCATGTCTTAACATTACTCCCTTTGGCATACCTGTTGTGCCAGAAGTATATATTATAGTTGCAATATCTTTTGAAGAACCTTTTTCAATCTCTATATCAAATGATTTTGGATTAGCTCTTAAATGCTCAGCTCCAAGTTCTAGTAATTTTTTATAAGAAAAAATAGTAATAGTCCCCATTTTTTCTTCATAAGATTTATCATCATCAATAACAACAATGCACTTCACCAATCTAAGATCATGTTTTTTGGATAAAACTTTTTGAAGTTGTTTATTGTTTTCAACAAAAATAAAAGTGGATTCAGAATGGTTAATAATATAAGCTAATTCATCCTCAGAAGAATCATTCCCCCGTGGAACATCAACACAACCTAACCCTAAAGTAGCAATGTCAATTATTACCCACTCTCTTCTAGAATCAGAAATAATGACAACCTTTTCTCCCCTTTTAATGCCATAATGCAAAAGCCCAGAAGCCACTCTTTTTACTTCATTCCAAAAGTCAGCATATATTTGCTTCTTAAAACTTTTAGAATCTCCTTCCTTATACATAAAAATATCAAGCTCACTATAAAGGGTTATTACCTCTTTAAAACGCTTGGGCACAGTATCTCTCATAAATCCCCCTCAAATCAATTTGAAATTAACTTAAAACAAGCAATAGACTGCTAACAATAATATTATAAAAACTATGCATAAAAATCACATAATATACATTTTTATACCTTAAATAGATAAAAGCAAAAAATATCCCTAATATAAATGTAATCAAAAATCCTAAAATTCCATAATATAAGTGCCCATAAGCAAAAAAAATACTACTGAGAAAAATGGCAACTACGGCGGGAAATCCCATTTGTACAAACTTGGTAATAACAAAAGCCCTGTAAAACAACTCTTCAAAAGATCCTGTAAAAAAAGAGGTAAAAGTCATTAAAAACAATGATTTTTTACTGCTAATTTTCCAATTAAATCCAACATTGTTTTGGAAATAATAGGCAAGTGCCGATTCTGGCAATAGATATTCAAGTAAAAAAGCTATTAAAAAAATGAATATCATTGCACTCAATATTGTTTTAATAAAAATTACAATAGATTCCCAAATAAAAATAAATTTAAATTTAGGAATAAAAAACTCTGCTCTAAAATCATCATAAGAACTGGTAAGTTTAAAAAAATAAATTATAAAAATAATTAAAAAAGATCTTGAAATCCAAAAATAATAATGGTTTTCATTAACATTCCAAAATTCTGAATTGACATTTTCAAAAGGAGATGCAAGATGAATAACTACATAGACCAAAAAAATATCAAGCAAAGCTAGCTTGAATGGATATTTATTTTTTAACAATTGCATAAAGTATTGTAATTAAATAATCATTAATTGTCAATTAATGATTATTGATTGATTAATCAAAACAAATTAGAATTCAAAAGATAATTATTATTAATAAAAAATAGGAATATTATAAATGATTTTAATATTCATCCTTATTTCAATTAATTTATCAATTCAATATTATTTAAAACTCAATTTGATTTATTTTGACATAATACTAACATTATTTTTTATAATAAAAAATAACAAACACCTAGCACTTAGTTTTATTTTTTGCACAATATTGCTATTAAGCTTTCAAGTTAGATTAAATTTTAAAGCATTGGAAAAAAATATTTATCAAATAACAAACATTAAAAATTTAAAAAAAGATTCAAAAACCATTATTGAAGTAATTGACAATAAAATAAATACACATAGATTCAATTTTAAAAATATTGAAAACATTTATAAAATCGGAGATATCATTAAAATTGAAAACCAAAAAATAAAACTTATTAAAAGACCCTTTTTTGCCAAGCTTAAAGAAAAGTATACAAATACTTTAAATAATTTTTTTACCACATTAAATCCTAGTTATTCCCATTTTTCAAAAACAATGATTTTGAATATCAAGTCAGAAATAACAAAATATGAAAAAACATTATTTCAAAATGCAGGGGTTGCCCACATTTTAGTAGTGTCTGGACTACATTTTTACCTAATAAGCTTAATAAGTTACTATTTACTTTTAATAATCACAAATGAAAAATTAAAATACTTAATACTAAGCATAATTTTATTAAATTATCTAATATTAACTGGATTTACACCTTCAACACTAAGAGCATTTCTAATGACAGAATCTCTTATAATATATAAACTAATTTACGGCAAAATTAATTTAATAAGCTGTACATCTATTAGTTTTGTAATAAATGCTATTACATTCCCCGAAACACTAAATTCAATAGGATTTCAGCTCTCCTACCTTGCAACAATAGGGATATCAGCATCGGTTTATCTAAAAAATAGATACAATCTTAAAAGACTAACATCATTAATGCTTACAACGTTTTTTATTCAAATATTCACTTCGCCAGTAATTTATGTTAACAATTTTGATCTAGCACCAATTTCAGTGCTATCAAACTTAATAATTATTCCATTGACATTAATTTTTTTATTAATAACAATATTAAGCCTAATAACTTACTTTTTAAGCTTGAATTTATTTTTTCTCCTTGACCTTATTAATGCCTACATATTCCAAACAATAAAAATTACAGCAATATTTTTTAGCAAATTCTTTATAGTAAAGCACCACCAAATACCTATATTTTTAATATTAAGTATTCTCCTTATAACTTACATTATTTATAATAACGAAACCAAAAAAACTTCAAAATAATCCAAAAATAGCTGCAAATATAAAGAATAATATGATATTATCTCTTTGATCTATGAATATCAACTATAACAGTATAACTAGCATAAAACAAATATTAAAAGAAAGAAAAATAGCTCCAAGAAAATTATGGGGACAAAACTATCTAATCAACGAAAGCATAAGACAAAAAATAATAGAAAGCTTAGATATAAAAGAAAATGAAAAAATCTGGGAAATTGGTCCAGGCCTTGGAGCAATGACTGATATTTTACTAAAAAAAACCAATTTTTTAACCGCATTTGAAATTGACTTAAAATATTCAGAAATATTAAATGAAAAATTTGGAAAATTAAAAAACTTTAAATTGATAAAAGGGGATTTTTTAAAAAAATATCCAAACGAAAATAAAAACATTGATAAAATATTTTCAAATTTGCCATACAATATTGCTTCAAAAGTAATATCTAAATTAATTGAAGAAAATTTCTTAAAAGAAATGGTATTAACAGTGCAAAAAGAATTGGCCGACAGAATAACTGCAAAAACAAATAGCAAAAACTATTCTTCATTTACAGTCTTAGTACAATCACACTTCACGGCAATTAAAATAATAGACATAGGAGAAAGCAATTTTTATCCTGCACCCAAAGTTAAATCCACAACACTAAAATTAATTCCTAAAAAAAACAACATAAAAGACTTCAAAGAATTCAACAAACTGATTAGAACTGTATTCTCAAGTAGAAGAAAGAAATTAAAAAACACTATTATTAATTTCATCAAAAATAAAGCTATTCTGGAAGAAAATTTTTTAAAAGAATATTTAGGCAAAAGACCTGAAAACATTTCTGTTGAAGAATTCATACAAATTTCAAACACTTTAACTGCCCATCATTAAAGCACTTGCAAATACAATTTCATCAACAGAACAACCCCTTGAAAGATCACTAATAGGCTTTGACAAACCTTGTAAAAAAGGACCGTAAGCCTTAGCAAAAGCAAATCTCTCTACTAATTTATAACCAATATTCCCGGCATCTAAATTAGGAAATATTAAAACATTAGCAGAACCTGCTACCAAAGATTCGCTACATTTTTTCTCTGCAACATCCTTAATTATAGCTGAATCAAGTTGAAGTTCCCCATCAATAAGCAAATCACTCTCTTTATTCTTTACAATATTTAAAGCATTCTTTACCTTTTCAGTTTCTCTAGCATTGGAAGATCCTTTTGTTGAAAAACTTAAAAGAGCAACCTTGGGCTTTGCATTTAAAATGTCTTTAAAAGATTTAGCACTTTGCAATGCAATTTCTGCAAGCTCTAAAGAATTGGGATTTACTACTAAAGAACAATCTGCAAAAAATAAAATTCCATTATGTCCAAAACAAAAATCAAGATTGCGAGCAATATTTAAAGTATCCATAATCATAAAAGATGATACAGTCTTAACACCATCCAACTTAGAAATTATTCTCAAAGCATTAGACAAAACCTTAGCAGAAGTTGAAATAGCCCCACAAACACAAGACTTGACATGCCCAAATCTTACCATAAGCATAGCAAAAGTAATTTCATCTAAAACTTGAGTCTTTAAACTTTGCTTAGTAGCTCCTTTTAGCTTTAACAAACTCCAATATTCATCCAAATACATTTCAATGTCTGGGAAAGAATGAGGATCAATAACTTCTATTCTTTCTAAAATATTATTACAATTAGAAAATTCTTTTAGAGAATTAATAACAGGATCTTTTTTACCTATCAAAATAACTGAATTAGCAAGATTTTTTTGCAAAACAATAACAGCTGCCTTCAAAACTCTAGAATCACTACTTTCAGGAAAAACTACACTGGCCTTAAGCTTATTCTCTTTTACAAATATTCTTGCCTTATTAAAGGCATAATCTTTTAAACAAAACATTTTATAAAAATATAAATTTACAAGCGCACAAAGAAAAGATACTTTTTAAACAAAAATATCTTTTTTCATGCATAATTTTCAATTATAAAAATTAAATATTCCTTAAAGAATTCTTAAAATTTCTTGTACAACTTTAGCTGATTTAAAAGAAGCTAATTTTAAAAATTTACTATATTCAACTTCATTTTCTTCTTTATTTACAATGTCAGATATGGACCTAATAACTATAAAAGGTACATTAAACATATGCGCAACATGCCCTATTGCTGCACCTTCCATTTCAACAGCTATTACATCTTTAAAGTCTCTTATAATATTTTTGATATAAATTGGGTCAATAAACTGATCTCCTGTTAATATTAATCCTGAATATGCATTAGCGCCTTTAACCTTTAATTTAACGGCCTCTTTAGCTTTGTTAACCAAATTCTTATTGGCAACAAATTTTTGAGGTAATCCCATAAGCTGTCCCACCTTGTGGCCAAATTTAGTCAAATCAACATCATGATATGCAATCTCTGAAGACACTACTATATCTCCCACTTTAATATCTTTGTATTTATCACTAATAACACCACCAGCAACTCCAAAATTAATTACATGACTTATATTGTATTTTGACAAAAGATAACTAGTCCACACACCTGCATTAACCTTGCCAATCCCACAAACACTAGCCATAACATTGCGATTAGACAACTTCCCCTTTACAATCTTTTTATTAAGACCATATTCCTTAAGTACTATTTCTTCCTTATTAGACATAAGCTTATTTATCTCTTCAAGCTCAGAATCCATGGCAGTTACTATTAAAACATTGATGTTTTTAGAAAAAGCAACATGACCGTTTGAAAAAACTAATAAAAAAAGAAAAAATTTTATTAAAAAATTGTTCATAAAATCACACTCCTTATAGCAAAAAATATTTATAGCATTATTTTACAAAAAAATCAAAATTGAATTACTTTTGAAATAATTTTTATAAAAGGTATTGAAAAAAAATATCCTATCCATATTACAATATTAATAGCTTAAACAAAAAAGGGAAACTGAATGAAAAAAATGAATCTGGTTACAGCTGCTCTACCCTATGTTAACAACATTCCTCATCTTGGAAATTTAGTACAAGTATTATCAGCTGATGCTTTTGCAAGATATTCTAAAATGTCAGGAATTGAAACTCTTTATGTCTGTGGAACAGATGAATATGGAACAGCCACAGAAACCAAAGCCTTGATTGAGAAAACTACCCCTTTAGAACTTTGCAATAAATATTATGAAATACATAAATCAATTTACAAATGGTTCAATATTGAATTTGATATCTTCGGTCGCACAACCAATAAGCACCATCAAGACATTGTACAAAATTTTTTCCTAAAATTAGAAAAAAATGGCTATATAAAAGAGAGAGAAACTGAACAGTTTTTTTGCAACAAAGATTCAATATTCTTAGCTGATAGATATGTGATAGGAGAATGCCCAGAGTGCCAAAGCATAGCTAAAGGAGATCAGTGCGAAAATTGTTCTAAGCTTTTAAATCCAATAGACCTAATAAATCCAAAATGTATAATTTGTAAAAGCAAACCTGTTTTAAAAAAAACCAACCATCTTTATATAGATCTTCCCAAAATAAAAACAAAACTTGAGAAATGGATAAAAAATTCGACTACTAGCAAGAATTGGAATACAAATGCCCTTAAAATGACAAATGCTTTTTTAAGAGATGGTCTTAAAGAAAGAGCAATTACAAGAGACCTAAAATGGGGAATTCCTGTGCCTAAAAAAGGTTATGAAAATAAAGTATTTTATGTCTGGTTTGATGCTCCAATAGGATATATTTCAATTACCAAAAACATTGTAAAAAATTGGGAATCTTGGTGGAAAAACAATGAGCAAGTAAATCTTGTACAATTTATTGGAAAAGACAATATATTGTTTCACACAGTTATATTCCCTTGCATAGAAATTGGAAGTAAAGGAAATTGGACAATATTAAATCAGCTCTCATCAAGCGAGTACTTAAATTATGAAAATCTTAAATTTTCAAAATCAGAAGGAACAGGAATTTTTGGAAACGATGTTATTACGACAGGAATCCCTTCTGATGTTTGGCGATTTTATATCTATTATAACAGACCCGAAAAATCTGATTTTCAATTTATGTGGCAAGATCTTATGGAAAGAGTAAATACAGAGCTTATTGATAATTTTTCAAACCTTGTCAACAGAGTATTAACATTTCAAAAAAAATTCTTTGGAGATGTAATAGAAACAATAGAAATTCAAAATAAATTTTGGAAACAAATAATACCAAAATATAATAAAATACTAAATCTTTTTAAAAAGACAGAACTAAAATCTGCGCTAAAAGAAATACTTAAAATTTCATCCCTTGGAAACAAAATCTTTCAAGATAATGAACCGTGGAAAAGAAAAGATAGCTCTCCGCAAGAAACAAAAGAACTAATCTCAAACTTAATATACCTAGTCAGAGATTTATCTATTTTAATGATGCCATTCATTCCCGAAACAAGCAAAAAAATACAACAATTCTTTGGCAACAGTTATCAATTTTCTACCAAAATTCTTGGAACTAAATCGGGAATTAAAAGAATTGAATTTACAGAAATATTATTCAATAAACTAGATCAAAAAAAAATCAACAATTTAAAGCTGAAATATTCAGGAGAAAAAAACATGGAAGAAAAAGAACAACCAGAAAACTTATTTAGAGAAAAAGTGCTCTTAAAAGTTGTGAAAATAAATAAAATAGAAAGAAATCCAGAGGCTAAAAACCTATTCATATTAAAACTAGATGACGGAACTAATGAAAACAAACAAATAGTAAGTAGCCTTGAGGGATATTATACAGAAGAAGAGCTTTTGGGAAAACATATAATAATAGTAGATAATCTAAAGCCTGCAAAGTTTAGAGGAATAAAATCTGAAGGAATGCTAATAGCTGCTGAGGATAAAAATAAAAATTTTAAAATTGTAATTGTAGAAGATTCAATCAAAAATCCTATTCCTGGGGAGCGAATAATACTTGAAAACGATCAAAATAAAGATCTCATTTGCCCACCTAAAATTGACATAAATAAATTTTCAAAAGCTAATATAGTAGCAGAAGACGGAGAGCTTAAAATAAACGGAATAAACTTAATATTAGAACATTCTAAGAATAAAATATTGTCTAAAGATATTCCAAACGGAATAGTTTGCTAAGAGCTGTTAATGACTATTGAAAAAATAAAAACAAAGGAAATGGAAGAAAATTATCTTCAAAGCGAACTGTGGGCATTAATAAAAACAACAAAAAACAGCAATTGGAAAACCATAGCATTTAAAAGTGATGTTCTTGGTAAAATTGTTGTAATGCAAAGAAGACTGTTTAAAAATTTTTACTTAGCATATATTCCACATCCAGAATTCTCAAACAAAACTCTTGAGAACATTGATATTGACAAAATTGGCAAAACTATTAAAGAATTTAGCATAAAAATAAAACCCTACTTACATAAAAATACAATTTTTTTAAGATTCGATTTAATGTATTACTATCAAAGAACACTCAATGACAAATACTATCCGCTAAAAATTAACATCAAATATCTAAAAAAATCATTTGATGACATACAGCCCTCAAACACAACAATATTAAACTTAAACAATTCTCTTGAAGATATTTTGCTTAACATGAAAAAAAAAACAAGATACAACATAAAGCTCAGCACAAAAAAAAATCTGAATATAACAATAGATGATAAATTTAAACATTTAAATGAATTTTATAAACTCTACAAAGAAACTAGCAAAAGAGATAAATTTACTATCCACTCAGAAGAATATATAAAAAACCTCATTGAAATATTCGAACAAGACAAAAATGCTCAAATAAAATTGATAATTGCATTTTATAACAACATAATTATTTCTGGCATAATAATGGGAATTTACAAGGAAAAAGCAGTCTATCTTTACGGAGCTTCCAGTAAAAAATATAGAAATTTAATGCCGAATTACGCAGTGCAATTTAAAGCAATACAAATTTTAAAAAAATTAGGAATAAAAGAATATGATTTTTTAGGAATTCCCCCAATTGCAAATAAAAAACACCCCTTATCTGGTCTTTTTGCTTTTAAAACAGGATTTGGAGGAGATATCATTCACAGAATTGGATGCTATGATTTTATTTACAAAAATTTTATTTATCAGATTTATGCAAATCTTGAAAAACTCAGATACTTTTATTACAAAGTAATAAGGAAAAAAATTTAACCCAGCATATTAACTAAATTTTTGAATTGTAAGCCTCTATCAAACTCATTATTGAAAAGTTCAAAAGAAGCACTAGCAGGGGAAAATAATACAATGTCGCCTGGACTTGAAATCTTGCTAGCATAATTTACTGCATCTCTTAAAGAATCAAATACAAAATATTGTATGCTACTTTTTTCTAAAATCTTAATAATTTTTACAGTTGCACTACCTTTGATCAAGATCCAAGTTTTTACAAGATTAATGATCTTACAAAAACTTGAAAAATCAAGCTCTTTATCGGTTCCTCCAACAATTAAGTTAATAGAATTATCATTTGTTTTTAAACTTTTAACAGATAAAACCGTAGAATCGGGAATAGTTGAAGCTGTATCATTATAAAACATTACATTTTGAACTAATTTAACAAACTCCAATCTATGCTCAATGCCTCTAAACTTATTTAAAATCTTAAACGTATGACTAAGGTCCATATTTAAATAATACGAAACAAAAAAAGCAATAAGCTTGGGAATCATAAAAACAACTTGTGACTCAGAAAAACTTCCAATTAAGTTGTCATTAAAATATACTTCACCTTTATTATAATAAAAAACATCTTGATCTAAAACTAAAGGATTAAATTCGGAAAATAAAATAACTTTGGCTTTTGATTCAAATTTTGAAAAATATTTGTAATAAGCCTTATCCTGAATAATCGCAATTCCTGAAGTTTGATTTACAAAAATCTTTGACTTATCAATAATATAGTCATCAAAATTTAAATAATAGTTTTGGTGATCGTTGTAAACATTTGTAATAATACTAAGAATAGGATTAAAATTCTCTAAAGATTGCAACTGCCAAGAAGAAAGCTCTAAAATCAAGGGAGATCTTCCATCAAGTTGATCAAAAAAACTTAAAGGAGATATCCCGATATTTCCTCCAAGCTTTGCCCTTGGATATTTTTTTTTCAAAACCTGATACAAAAGAGATACAAGCGTTGATTTACCTTTAGTGCCTGTTACTGCTATTATAGGGTTCTTGTTAAATATCAAAAACAAGCTAATATCAGTTTCAACTCGTTTTGCAAGCTTTAAATATTTATTATTGGGCTTAACACTAGGATTTTTAACAACAATATCAGCTTTTTTAAAATCGTTTATATCATGTTTACCTAAAACATACCTAATTTGATCATCAAAATCTTTTAAAGAATCAATACTTAAAGCTAATTCTGCCTCACTTTTAAGATCAGTAATTACTAGCCTTGCCCCGTGCTTTAATAAAAATCTAGAAAGAGCTACTCCCCCTCCATTAAGACCTAACCCCATGACTAAAAAATTTAAATTTTTAATTTCGTCTAAACGCACAATAAGATTATATCAAACCCACCAACTTGTTTTAACAGGTTTAATCCACCTTTCACTATAAAAATAAGGAAGCGAAATAGCAAGTTTTATTGCATCCTCAAGAGCTGGAATAAAAACAATGATTTCAAAAGGCAAATTTGTATAATTTGCTAAAATAAAAGCAATAGGAATAGTATAAATAAACGTTACAGAACCTTCCATAATAGCCCCAAAACTTGGAGATGCTCCTGCACGAAAAAATCCAAAAAGATACTGAAAAGCAAGCGCCATAAAAAAGGCAGAAATAGAAGAATACCTTAAAATAATTCCTGTAAGTTGCGAATATTTTAATGTATAAAAAATATAGGGAGCAAAAAATGAAAATACAAACAATGCAAAAGATGTTAAAAAAGCAAGTTTGAAGCCAATGTTACCTAAATAGATTGCAACTTTCATGACTTCTTTTTTACTATTATGCATTTCATAGCCCATCATAATATTTAAAGAGATGCAAAAGGAATTAATTATATTAAAGATAATAAAATAAATAGAAAAAGATATACTATAAGCAGCATATTTATGAGTATCAATTCCTATAAAAATTGATGTCAACACAAGATAGCCAAAAAACCAAATAAAATCATTTAAAAGGATTGGAATAAAAAATTTAATTAGCTGAACAAACGACTTAATATTAATATTTAAATCATCAAGCCTAAGATTCAAAACTGAATTCTTGTTAAACACTGTATAAATAAGATAAACAATAAGCTCTAAGGCACGAATAACTGTTGTTGCAATAGCAGCTCCAACTACTCCCATACGAAAACCAAAAATAAAAATATAATTTAATATTAGATTTAAAAGCACCGAAAAAACAGAAATGTAAACTTGAAATTTAACAATTTCAACAACTTTAAGAGCATTGGCAACAAGTCCTTTTATGATTGCAAATACGAAGGAAAAAATAGCTATGTTTAAATAAATCGCTCCATAATAAACTGCCTGCACATCATTAGAAATTAATCTAAGTAAAAAAAAAGGATTCAATTTCGAAATCAATATAAACGGGAAAGAAAATAAAATAATAATTAATATACTAATAAAAAATGTATTTCTAAAACTCTTAAAATCGCCCCGATTGTATTGCCTTGTAGCAATTATATTGTAAGCTCCTACCATAGCAAACCCAATAGTAACAAACAGTTCGAAAAATTTATTTGCAAGAGAAACTCCTGCAACAGGATAATCGCCAAGATATGCAACCATAGCATTATCTGTAAGAGAAATAAAATTAAATAAAAAAAACTCAATAGCAGTTGGAATTGCAATCTTTAAAAGATCTTTATAAATTTTATTTTTTTTTAACACACTTAATGAATACATAAACTTCTCCAAATAAAAAATCAAGACTTTTGCAAAGACAAATACTAAAACACTGCAATAAAACAAAAGGAATTGCTTTTAAATCAGTATAATCAGAATGAATTTTAGACTAATCAAGATCATTAAAATTTTTATTAACACCAAATATATCATGCTGCTCTATCCTAAATCAAGCTCTTAATAATCAATCTCTCGTATCCAATCATCGTGAAAAAATTCAATCATGATAAATATATTTTTAATGATCTCTTCAGCATTTACAATAAAAACCACCATTGGCAAACTTAAATTTGTATAAAACACTAATAAATAAGCAACCGGAAGTGTATAAAAAACAATTGCCCCTGATTCAATAAAAAAACAAACATTTGGGATGCCACTGGCCCTAAAAACGCCAACAAGAACTTGCAACGTAAAAGCTTTAAAAACTACAATACTTGCAAAAACATAAATAAACACACTAACAAGTTTAGGAGAATTTAACTTACTAAAAATATAAGGTGCAAAGCCCGATATTCCAATAAGCAAAATAGCTACAAAAATACCCAAAAGAAATCCTAAAAAAGATAAAAAAAATCCAACTGACCTAACATGTTTTTTGTCATGAATCATTAAATGCCCAATAACAACGCCTGTTGCAAGTCCCATGCCATGAAGCAATACAAAGCAAATGTCAAAAAGATTTGATGCAACAGCAAATGAAGCGTATTCAATACTCCCAACACGAGAATAAAATGCATGCAAAATAGTTATACTTAATACCCAAAAAAGCTCATGCGATAAAACAGGTATAATTAGTTTCAAATTAGCTCTAGTAACTATCTTTGAAGCAAAAAAATCGCTAAACTTAATCCGATAATATGAATTGTCACCTATTAAGCTGTATAAAAAATAAAAAACAAACTCAACAATTCTAGCAAGCACAGTAGAATATGCAGCACCTTTTATTCCCATGCTAAAACCAAAAATAAAGATATAATTAAAAACAATATTTATTAAAACAACAATAGAAGTAACATACAAAGGTATTTTTACTTCTTTAGCGCTCTTAAACCCCATGGCTGATAAAAAAGAATATGCCATTAACACATAAGACCATGAAATAATTTTTAAATATTCTGATCCAAAATTTAAAGAATTCTGATTAGCTGTGAATAGTCTAAGAATGTTTTTTGGGAAAAAAAATGAAAATATAAAAAAAATTATTCCTATTGTAGTTCCAATTGATAATATATAAGCAAAAGATTGTCTTATTTGAAGAAACTTCTTTTTTGCAATTGCTTGGGACACGTAAGCGCTTAAAGTTGTACCAAGTCCAAACACAATAATAAAAAAAAGAAAAGTTACTCTATTTGCTAAAGAAACTCCTGTAATATGAAAAGAACCCAAATAGGAGATCATAAAATTATCAAAAAAAGTTACCATTTGAAATAAAAGCGATTCAAAAGCTGTAGGAATAGCTATAATAAATAGCTCTTTTATTATCTGATCATAATTTTTAAACTTTTTGATCATATTTCCTATATATACTCTCCTTTATTTATTACTTTAAAGTAAACTTAACCCAATCTGAAATATACATATATATGCATATATAATTAGAATTAACTATTTATTATACTAAAATATATTATAATTAAATAATATGAAATCAATCTATGTTTTATTGCTTATATTTATTAACATATCTTTGTTGACCAGCAATGTTTCAAAAAAAGATTTAAAAATACTACTAAAGATTACTAAAACAATGAGTGAACAGTGTAAAAATTTTATTGAAAAAAATCCTATTCAATTTTTAAAAGAAATAAAGCCTTTAGTAGATGCAGAAAAAAACAACCTCTTAACTCTAATAAATAAAAAAATACCAATTCCTGAAGATTATAAAATACCTGATTTGGTAAATATTGATGATTTTAAAGATCTTAAGAATCTTGGAGCAAAGAATCTTAAAGTAAGACAAATCTTAATCAAAGATTTAATTCAATTAATAAAAGATGCAAAAAAAAATGGAATTGAAATTAAAATCAAATCTGCTTACAGAACAAAAGAATATCAAAAATTTTTATTCGATTACAACGTAAAAACTTACGGAAGAAAAGTTGCAGAAACTCAATCAGCAATTCCAGGTCATTCCCAACATCATACAGGAACAACAATAGATTTTATAAATCTAGACGATAATCTGCTAAACACAAAAGAAGGAAAATGGCTTTACGAAAATTCTCTAAAATATGGATTTTCTCTTTCATACCCAAAAGGACATGAAATAGAAACTGGATATAAAGCAGAGCCTTGGCACTACCTATACATAGGTCCTAAGCCATGCTTTATTCAGAAAAAATATTTTAATAATTTACAACATAAACTTCTTGAATTCTGGAATCATAACAAAACAAACCTTATTAACCTGATTGAAAAATACGCAAACTAAATACTTCTTCCGACATTCAAATAAGAACAAAAAAGATTATTTAGCAAATCAATATCAAGCTTATCGTAAGAAGATTTATCATCAAAAAACAAGTCAAGTTCTTTTCGAATTAAAACTATAACATCTCTATCATCAACAAAATTAGATATTTTTAATTTTAAATACCCTGCTTGCTCAAGCCCAAATAAATTACCAGGCCCTCTTAACCTTAAATCCTCCTCTGCTATTTTAAATCCATCCAAATTTTCTTTTATGGTTTTCAATCGAAATTTTCCAGCACTTGTCAAAGGCTCCTTATAGAGTAAAAAGAAGAAAGATTGCAAATTACTTCTACCAATACGACCTCTAATTTGGTGTAAAGTAGAAAGTCCAAAACGCTCAGCATGCTCTACCACCATGCAAGTTGCATTTGGACAATCGATTCCCACCTCAATAACACTAGTAGCCACCAAAATATCTACCTTTTTAGAATAAAAATTCTTCATAATTTCTTCTTTTAAATCAGATGGCAACTTAGAATGAAGCATGTCTACAACATATTCACTAAACACTTCCTTCAATTTTAAATACATATTATTAACGTCTTTTAATTCGAATTTTTCTGAAGATGAAATCAATGGATAAACAAAATAAACCTGATGACCCTTTAAGAGCTCTTTTCTTAAAAAATCATAAACTTTATCTTCATTGCCATGTTTTGCTAAATAAGTAGTAATAGGTAAACGGCCCTTGGGTAAAGTTTTAATAAGTGAGACTTCAAGATCACCAAAAAGTGTTAGCGCAAAACTTCTAGGAATAGGTGTTGCAGACATTAAAAGTATGTCTACCCCTTCTCCTTTATTTTTAAGCTCTTCTCTTTGAACAACTCCAAATTTATGCTGCTCGTCAATAATAACATATGCTAATCTTTTAAATTCTGTACTTTCGTAAAAAATAGAATGTGTTCCAACTATTAAACCAGAAACTCCACTTTTAATACTTTCTAATGCTTGTTCTTTATCCTTCTTTTTCAAACTACCTGTCAAAAGAGTCACTGAAATGTTAAAAGAAGACAATATGTTGGATAAATTATCATAATGTTGACGAGCCAAAAGATCAGTAGGTGCCATAAATGCCACTTGATATCCAGCTTCAATTAAAGGCAGCCCTGAAAGCAAGGCAACAAGGGTTTTGCCACTTCCAACATCACCCTGAAGTAATCTATTCATTGGCTTAGAAGAGCTAAGATCTGAGAATATCTCATCAACAGAAATTTTTTGATCTTCTGTAAGCTCAAAGGGCAAGCTTGAGACAACTCTTTCAAGCAAATCTCTTGATAAATGTTTTTTTTCTCGAAAAAGAACCTTAGAAGATCTATACCTTGAAAAAAACTGAAGCAAGAAAATTTCTCTATAAATTAAAGTTTTTTTTGCCTTTTCAAGCATTTCTAATGAACTTGGGAAATGAATCTCTTTTAAAGCCTCGCTTAACGACAACAAAGAATACTTTTCTATTAAAAATTTAGGAATATCTGTTTGGCCAAACTTAAAAAAATATTCAAGAGCTTCTCTTACATATAATGAAATTTTCTTTGATGTTAAGCCTTCTGTTAAAGAATAAACCGGAAGAATTTTTTTAAATCTTTCAGGACTATCAGTAAAAACTTCACTGTCAAAATTAGAACAACTCCATAACCCACTATAATCGTTATAAGTAAATTTAGAATAAATATAGAATTTTTTATCTATTCTAAAAACATTCTCTAAAAAAGCCCTATTAAAAAGTAGAATTTCGAAAGGCTCATCATTTATACTTCTAGCCGTTAACTTTAAATTTTTTTTAGAACTATCCCCAAATTTTTTATGCCCGACAACAGTGAACACCGTCATCATATCAAAACTTTTCACCTTAGAAAAATCTGGAAAAGTTTGTATATTTTGACGATCTTCATATTTTACAGGAAAAAACTCAATAAGATCTTTAACATTTAAAATTTGCAGATTTTTTAGCCTTTCAACCCCTTTTTCACCAAGGCCACTTATACCTTTAAGCTCATATTCAAACTCATGTAAAAACATTATAATCTCCTAAAAAGGTAAATATCCTCCTAAAACTCTAATAGCAAATACAACTTGTTCAATAATAATTATAAAGGCTACCATTAAAGCACTCCCAATAATTAAACGTGAAGTATAAGACATATGCTTGTCAGTAATTACACCACTTATTCTAGTAGATAAAGGAAGTAAAAATGAATCGACTGTTTTAAAAAAGTCTGAACCTTGGAACAAATTTAAAAGCAATAATAACAATCTCAATAATAAAAAGAAAACTATAGCAATAAAAATGCTTCTAAATATCCCCCAAATTTCAACAATAAATAAAATAATAAATGTAGAAAGCTTATAATTTCCATAAGCCAACATTCTTTCAAAAATAGTTAAAGTTATTAAAGCTGCAATTGGAGAAAAATCAAACATGCCAAATGTAAAAAAAGGAATTCTTCTGAAAAAAGATAAAAATGGTTCTGTTACAATATGTATAAATCTGAAAAATACATTAGTATTAATTCCCGAGGACACAAGCCAGCTAAGAATGATCCTAACTAAAATTAAAATCCTATAAATCTGTAAAAATACCATTAAAGTTTCTATTAAAACAACTAACACAGCACCTCCTAATCAACCCAAACATCTTCAACTATCACGCACCGCCTCAACTTATCAAGCTTGTCTTCATCTGGCACAAAATTCAAAATTGAATTCATTTTTAATTTTAAATCCTTGCCATTTTCCCTTAAATAAAAATAAATATTTGAAAATCCAGAATTGTCCTCAAAATTACTTATACTTTCCTTTAAAGAATTAAGTAATTGTAAGTCATTTAATTTATTATTCAAAAATTTAATATGAATATTTTTTACTTTATCTTCAGAGAGTCTCTCAATATTTACAACTTTTTCAACTACAATCGAAAATTTGTCTCTGTTAAACGTAAGTCTACCTATAACCCCAATAACATTGC
Organism: Borreliella garinii; assembly: GCF_001922545.1. Taxonomy (NCBI): domain Bacteria; kingdom Pseudomonadati; phylum Spirochaetota; class Spirochaetia; order Spirochaetales; family Borreliaceae; genus Borreliella; species Borreliella garinii. The sequence continues at coordinate 307,560 of NZ_CP018744.1, forward strand.
CCTCAATTAAAAAATCTCTATACCTTTCATAGCTTTCTGTAAAAACTACAATATCTATTGCACCTTTAAAATCTTCAATGACTCCAAAAGCCATTTTTGCATTATTTCTTTTGGTTTGAATAACTTTTACTGAATTTAAAATGCCAGAAAATTGAACAATGCTATCTTTTTTAGTAGCAAGATCTTTTAAAACATTTAAACTGGAAAAACTATTAATTGCCTTTTTATAAGGATCAAGAGGATGGCCCGAGACATAAAATCCTAAAAGCTCTTTTTCAAATTCTAAAAGCTCAGAATAAGAATATTCTTTAAAAGCCTGATAATTGAAATTTTGCTGGATTGGGTTTTGACCTTTAAGAACATCAAACAAACTATTTTGACCAAGTTTTTTATTATTTTTATCTTCTGAAACAACTTCAATCAAACGATCAAGATTTTCAAATAAAGTTTTTCTATTTTGATCCAAACTGTCAAAAAGTCCAGATTTTATTGCAGATTCTAAAAATTTCTTATTAATTACTTTATCGTCTACACGTCTGATAAAATCCTCAAAAGAACTATATTTGCCGTTTTTTTCTCTCTCATCAATTATTAAATCAACAACAATTTCTCCAAGATTTTTAATCGCATTAAGCCCATAAGAAATTCCAGAATCAGTTACACGAAATTCTTTAAATGATCGATTTATATCGGGCTTGAGCACATTTATACCTATAGCTTTTGACTCCTCAATATAATAAGAAAGCTTATCATTATTATTAATTTCATTTGTCAAGTTAGCAGCCATAAAATACTGAGGATAATTAGCCTTAAGATAAGCAGTTTGATACGCTATTAAAGAATATGCTGCTGCATGCGATTTATTAAATCCATACCCGGAAAAGGGCTTTAAAAGTTCAAAAATTTCACTAGCAACCTCTTTGTCATACCCTTTCTCAATAGCGCCTCTTAAAAAGTCGACCTTCATTTCATCCATCTCATCTTCTTTCTTTTTTCCCATAGCACGTCTTAAAATATCAGCCTTGCCAAGAGAAAAACCTCCAATTATTTTTGCGACTTCCATTACTTGTTCTTGATAAACAATAACTCCATAAGTTGGCTTTAAAACTTCCTTTAAATCTGGATGAGGATACTTAATACTCTTTACGCCTTTTTTGGCAGCAATAAATTGAGGAATAAATTGCATAGGACCTGGCCTATAAAGAGCATTTAAGGCTATTAAATCTTCAATATTATCGGGCTTTGCGTCTTTTAAAATTTGCTGCATTCCCTCAGATTCGAACTGAAAAACAGAAGCGCTTTTTCCTTCTCCTAGCATCTTAAAAGTCTTAAAATCATTATCTGGAATATTTTTTATTTTAAAATCTGGATTTACACTTCTAATAAGATTTTCTGCATTTTTTATTAAAGTTAATGTTTTTAGGCCAAGAAAATCCATCTTAACAAGTCCACATTCTTCAAGTAAATCCATTGTGTATTGAGTAGAAACAGAGCCTTGCTTATAATCCTTATAAAGAGGCACATAATCGGTTAAAGGGGTTTTAGAAATTACAATTCCTGCAGCATGGGTTGAAGCATGTCTATTCATTCCTTCAAGAACCAATGCAGCATCCATTAATTCTTTATAAAAAGGCTTGCTAGTAAAATACTCTTTCAAAGAATTGTCATCTAAAACCTCTTTTAAAGAAACTTTGAGACCATCGGGAATAAGCTTAGTAAGTTCATTCGATTCGGCAAATGGAATATCTAAAACTCTAGCTACATCTTTAACTACAGCCTTGGGCTTTAAGGTTCCAAAAGTAATTATTTGAGCTACCTTATCTTCTCCGTATTTATTGGTAACATATTTTATGATCTCATCTCTGCCTTCGAAACAAAAATCAATATCAAAATCAGGCATAGAAATACGCTCAGGATTTAAAAATCTCTCAAAAAGCAAATTATACTTTAAAGGATCAATATCGGTAATTCTAAGAGCATAAGCTACAATTGAACCAGCACCAGAACCACGACCAGCTCCAACAGGAATATCATTATCATGAGCAAATTTAATAAAATCCCAAACAATCAAAAAATAACCTTCAAAGCCCATCCTAATTATCACACTTAATTCATAAAAAGCTCTATCTTTTATTTTGCTTGTCAAAGTTTTATATCTAAACTTTAATCCCTCAAGAGTGAGATATTCTAAATATTCACCAAGAGTATTAAATTCAATAGGAATTTGATAATCAGGCAAAATAGGTCCTGGAAAAGTTATTTTAAAATCATCACATTTTTCTGCAATCCTTACAGTATTTTCTAAAGCTTCAGGCAAATCATTAAAAAGTTCACACATTTCCTCTTGAGATTTAATATAAAATTCATTGGTTTCCATTTTTAATCTATTCTCATCGCTCTTCTTGGCGCCAGTACCAATACAAACAATGATGTCTTGAGCAACTGCATCCTCTCTATTAACATAATGAGAATCATTAGTTGCTGCTAAAGGAACTCCAAGTTCTCTAGAATATTCAACAAGTTTTTCATTTACAATGTCTTGATCTTTAATGCCATGCCTTTGAAGCTCAAGATAAAAATCGTTGCCAAAAACTTTTTTAAACCAAAGAATTTCATTCTTAGCATCTTCAAATCTATTCGCCAAAATAAGTCTTGGAATGAGTCCTCCAATGCAAGCTGAAGTACAAATTAAACCTTCTGAATATTTTTCAAGATCCTCTTTATCTATCCTTGGGCGATAATAAAACCCCTCAAGATAAGAAATACTTGTTAACTTTAATAAGTTTTTATAACCTATCTCATTCTTGGCAAGCAAAATTAAATGGTAAGACATTTTCCCAAGATCATCATGTTTTTTAAAAAACTTAGAAGTTTTTGCCATATAAGCTTCAATGCCAATTATTGGCTTTATTCCTGCTTTTTTAGCTTCTTTATAAAATTTAATAGCTCCAAAAAGATTGCCATGATCTGTTAATGCAATATGTGACATATTGCATTTTTTTGCTTTTGATATAATATCCGATATTTTTGCAGCTCCATCCAAAAGAGAATAGTCTGAATGAACATGAAGATGAATAAATTTAGCCTTAAAACTCATACCTAAAATTATTTTATCAAAATAAAACTTGATTTTTAACAAACCCTAGTTAAATAAATAAAAATTTAAAAAACCATAATAATTTTAAATCTCTAATTTAAATTATTGAAACAACTCTTATCAAAATAATCAAGAAAAAATACTAATTCCTTGATTATCTAATTCAATTACCATTTTTTTAATATGCTCAAGTTTTCTGACAATTTCTTCGGATAAACTCTCAGCTTGAGACAAAAAATCTTTAGCTTGCCTTAAGCCACTATCATTACGATTCTCTACCCTAAATATAATCAAAATTTCAGCTGCAAACTTATTAATATTTAAATAAGGAATATATACTTCTTCCCACAGCTGTTTAATGATATCATTCTTAGGAGACAGTCCTTTATAAAACAATCCAAATCCATGCTTGGAAGCGTCCGTTTGAATAAATACTGTCCTTTGTCCTTCAACAATTAATCTCAAATTATTAATCCAAGAAAACTGCTCTGAGAGAATAAATTCCAGCTCTTTTAAAAATTCATCATTAGAAAGCACAAAAGTATCAGAACTAATCAAAGAATCACAATTCCTTGAATAATAAGCCATATTAGCATCTATGCTTTCAAGATTTTCAACTAAAGAAGAAAATTCTTCTTGGCTTTTTGAAAAGCGTTTAAATATGCTCTCAAGATAATTAAGCTGTTCAAGAATCTCGGCAAAGAACTTATCAATATCAATCTGCAAATCCTTAAGGTTATGAGAAATTAAATCTTTAGAAACCTCCTCAATTTCCTTTACAGAAATCATATTCATAACACCTTTTGCCTGATCAGAAAGTCGCTTAATCTCATCTGCAACAACAGAAAATCCTTTTCCATATTCTTTAGCTCTTGCAGCTTCAAGCTTTGCATTAAGAGAAATCATATTAGTAGCGCCCAAAAAACTACTTATTGTTTCTAAGCTTCCCTGAATTCCAACAATAACAGAAGATATTTGATTTAGTTTTTCCTTGTTATTTTTACCAATATCACTAAAAATAACACTTATCTGATCACGAGCATCATTTGTCATCTTAACAAGAACGGAAAATATATGATCAAAATCTTCTATTCCAGAAAATAAAATTCTTTGTAACGATTCAAATCCTACTTTTAAAGTAGCAATGGAAGCTTTAGTATGATAAAATCCCTTTAGCATTTCCTTAACAGGAGCTTTATATTCATACGTACTCAAATCTTTTTTGTCATTATCGACAACATTTAAAAGGCTTGAATCACAAACTTTTTCTTTCTTTTTCTTTAAAAACGAAAATTTTTTCATAAGGGGATTCTAACATAAAAATTTTTTTTTGAATAGATCCACACGTACTTAATTTGACACATTATTTCAACCTTAATATCAAATCAAATACAAAGATAAACAAAAAAATATTTTTACATTTAAATAGTAAAAATTAATAAAGATTAAAGCTTTGGCATAAATTTAAACTTTTACCTTAACCCATAAAACCATTTAAAGATACAAATCATTCTCCTCATTTAATTAAATTTTAAAATAATATTAAATTTTATTTATTTCTTTTTATCCAAGAGTAACGCCCACTAACCTCATTATACTCAAAAAGAGCATCTCTGTAAGAAAAAAAACATAAAAAAATATTGATAAACTCTTCTAATTTAGCCTTAACTTTTGGCAAGTTAAAATCGTTGTCAAAATTAAAAATATCATCTGATCCTGCTGTAAATAATTTGTCATCTTGCTTAAGAATAACTTTTTTGGGCTGCCAAAACAGAACGTTGGTTTTTTTATCCTGAAGAAAAAATCTATTAAATTCATAGTCAAGATCAACTTGATCCGTTTTTGCTTCAACAGTCCCAACAATAACACATCGTTCATGATCAATTCTTTTAATCAAAACAGCATCCGTAAGCACAACTCTATCACCAACTTCAAGAGTAAACTGCTCTTCTATCTCATATTGCTTATTAAAAGGAAGATTTGCAATTTTCCTGAAAAGATTGAGAAGTATGTACTTAGTGCTCATCTCTTTATTGTTTATTCTAAGACAAGGAATCTTCATTCTATACTTAAGCTCATCAAAAAAATATTTAACAAGTCTTTTCATTAAAATTGTTTTTCTAATGTCTTCTTCTTTCATTTAATCCTCCTAATAAAAATTGCCAAAAGTTAAAACCATTATACAAATATAATAAAATCTGAATCGCATTAAAGAAATTAAAATACTTTATTATATACTAATTATAATTAAATCATTGCCTAAAATGAAGGAGACAATTATGTTAATAAAATTTATGTTCTCAAACATTAATCTAATCTTAATAGTCAGTATGACTTTATTTAAAATATTATTAGAAATAATATACCGAAAAATATTATTTAAAAAAATAATTGGCAATATTAGCATATTAAATACTCAAAAAAAACAATGCAAAATAATTGTTATAGTCGTTTTAGCTTTCAGCAATTTATTACAAAGTTTTTTAATTAACGCTCTTGTCAATTTATTTAATAATTTAATAACCCTAACTAACAACTCTCTTGGAAGCTTAATGGGCTTAAATTACAATGTATTATCTGCAATGCTAATATCTAGCATAACTTGGCTTGCATTTAGCTTGCCCAAAGTAATAAACGATATAATCTATGAAAAAAGACCGTTTAAGTTAACAATATCTAATGCTTTCTTTGACCTTTTAATAATAATATTGCTAACCATATTCTCTAAATTATTTTTAAGCTATAAATTATTGCACTTTGAGAATACTACAAACATTAATTTTGAAAACCTACCCACTCACTAAGTAAATAAGCAGAGACTCAAATACAAGCTTTAATTAGCCCTAAAAAAAGCTTAGCTGGATTTTCTATTCTTGTAATAAGTTCTGGATGAAATTGACAGGCTACAAAAAATTTATTTTTAGGAATTTCTATTAATTTTGCTATTTTAAAATCACTTGAAAATCCAGATACTACAAGTCCATTTTTCTCAAATAAATCTATATAATCATTATTAACTTCATATCTATGCCTAAATCTTTCGATTATCCTGTCTTGACCATAAAGATTAAAAGCTATTGTATTCTTTTTAAGAATCACAGGATATCCTCCAAGCCTCATTGTAGCACCTTTATCATTAATTCCCTTTTGCTCGGGAAGCAAATGAATAACAGGGCTTTTTAAAGGTTTGTCTTTTACTAAATTTTCCTCTGTATCAGCATCAAGTATCCCACAAACATTGCGAGCAAATTCTATTACAGCAAGTTGCAAACCAAGACAAATTCCAAGAAAGGGAATGTCATTTTCACGAGCATATTTAATAGCAATAATTTTACCTTCATATCCTTTCCCCCCAAAGCCGCCGGGAACAATAATGCCGTCAAACTCTTTTAAATAACTCTCATTTAAATCATTAGAATCAATTAGAGTGCTTTTAATAAGTAAATCCAAATTGGCTCCAACATGAACCAAAGACTCTCGAATTGACGCATAAGAATCATCAAGTTCAGCATATTTGCCACAAATGGCAATATTAATAATTTTTTTAGGCGCAAAAAAATTAGATTTTATAACTCCTACAAGCTTTGAAAGCTCTTCTATTTTTGGATCAACCTTGATATTCAACTTAGAACTTAAAATCTCATGTACGCCTTGTTTGTAAAAAGATATAGGAATTTCATAAATAGTAGAAACATCAATATTATCAATAATAGAAGTGCTCTCAACATTACAAAACATTGCCACTTTTTTTCTGATTTGATCTGTTAATACTTGAGAGCTTCTAGCAATAATCAGATCGGGGAAAATGCCTGCTTTATTTAAAGTTTTAACACTCTGTTGAGTAGGTTTAGATTTTTGCTCATTAATTCCAGCTGGACTTGGTACATAGGTTAAATGAATAAAAGCAATATTGCTGCTTCCAATCTCATGTCTTATTTGCCTTACTGTCTCAATAAATAAAATATTTTCCATATCTCCTACAGTTCCACCAATTTCAATTATCAGCATCTCGCTATTCTCAGAACTTGCAATCTGAAAAATTGTAGACTTAATCTCATCAGTAACATGAGGAATAAGCTGAACTGTTCTTCCTAAATATTTACCCTTTCGCTCATTTTCAAGTATTTTTTTGTATATCTTGCCCATTGTAATGTTCCAACTAGACTTCGCATTAAGATTTAAAAATCTCTCATAATGACCAAAGTCCATATCAACCTCTCCTCCATCATCAAGCACAAAAACTTCTCCATGCTCAACAGGATTAATAGTCCCGGGGTCAGTATTTAAATATCCATCACATTTGATTGGAGTGACCCTAAAATCATATCTAAACAATCTTGCAATACTTGCCGATGTAACTCCTTTCCCAATTCCAGAGATCACGCCTCCTGTTATTACCAAAATCTTTAAGTTTTTTTTCATGTATACCCCAAAATCAAACCTTTAAATTTCAAACCAATTAAGCTTACGCTTAAAAAGACACACAAATTACATATAAAACATTACTTGCTTACATTAAAACAAACAAAAACATTAAACTAAAATAAAATTATTAATGCTTAGCTACAACTCTATTCCTAAGCCATTGTTCTAAATCTTTTAAACTATTTTAATCATATTTAACAAAACAATATAATGAGCCTTTGGTTAAATAGTAATAATTAAACATTGCCAAAAAAACTAAAAATCCTAAAATGGCAAATAAATTGCTTTTTTTCCTAACACTTCCAAGCTCCACTATCTTAAAATATGAAGCTAAATATAAAAAAAATGCCGAACCATATACTATTTTAAAAAAAAAGTCACCTAAAAATCTATCAAAAGAAAAAATTAAATCCGAAGAACATGGTACATATTTAAAAACTAAATAAAGAAAAGATGTGAAAAAAAATAATAAAACAATATTCCCTAAAAAGAATATTAAAACCTTAATAAAAGGATGCGTTTTAAATGCTATTCTAAAAAACATGAAAATTGGAAAAATAGATAAAAAATTCAAATAACTAAAAAAGAAAAAATCAGAAAGATATCTTAATTCTAAAAAGACAGCATTCTCCCCTCTTACAAAGAATGCATTATCTAGGAATAAAAAAATATTAAGCCCCAAATAATAAAAAAATATTAAAATCAAAGGTAGCGCAAATAGATATTTAATTAAATTGAAAAAATAACGCTCAAAAGTTGAAACGGGTAAAGATAAATAAAGAATATTTCTAAAAGGATCATGAATTACTTTGTAGTAATCACAAATAGCAAACATCGATATAATCAGAGTTAAAACCATAATTTTAGGAACAAAAAATCTTAAAAAATCAGTTGCTGTAAAATTAAAATAAAATCTAACAAGAAAATAAGATATAAATATCATTCCTAAAATTTTGATTATTAATAAAATATAGAATTTTTTATTATAAAAAAAATCAAAATAAAATAAATTTAAAAATCTTTTTAAGCTAAACATCTTTTATTATCTCTCCTTTTTATTTTCAGTAACATATAAAAAGAAAAATTCAATATCAACAACTTCAGCTCCATTGCTACTCTCAAAATAAAGTGCCTTAAACCCATCTTTATTTTTTTCACAATACAATTCATTTCCATTAAGTTCGCTGATAATTTTAATCTTATAATTTTTATTAATATAAGATATTGAATTGGAAAAAAGAATTGACTTCTCCCCAACAATAATTAAATAATCTATAACTCCTGTCAAATCCCTCACATTGTGACCTGTAATAAAAATGACTCTATCATTTAAATTAGAAAGTACATTTCTAAAAGCATTTTTTGAAACAATATCAAGACTATTTGTTGGCTCATCAAACAATAAGAAAGAAACATTTGTAGCTAGAGAAAATGCAATAATACTTTTTTTCTTTTGTCCAAAAGAAGCAGAAGATAGATCAAGGGAAATATCTAGATTAAAATCTAATAAATATTTTTCAAAATCTGCCTTATTAAAATTTGGATAAAATCTAGATAAAGATTTACTGTATTCAGCTAAAGACAATCTAGGAAGTGAAAATTCTTCAGGAATAAAGAATAAATTCATTAAATTCAAGGGATTTCTTGGGAAAGCTGCCAAAGAGTTGAATAAAACCTTCCCCTTTAATGGCTCTAAAAGTCCACTTACAAGTTTAAGCAAAGTTGTTTTTCCAACCCCATTTTTACCAAGAAGCAAATAAGATTGAGGAGTCTCAATGTTTAAATTCAAATCTGAGTAAACTTCTTTTCCCTTATAAGAAAATTTTACATTAGAAACTTCAATAGCCATAAATACTCCTTAATATTAAAGGTCAAAATATAAAAAAAATTAATTACCCCAAAAATATAAATTCAATTCTTTATAAACAACTTATAAATAAATATAGAAAAATTTACATAAAGTCTTGAGCTAAAATTCCAAATTTTTAACATAATTCTAGGTAAAATTTGAATTTCGTTAAATCCAAAATTTTTTACATATTCATAATAATCTTGAAATTCAGATAATCCTTTAATCTCATCAAGAACAGAAATAAGCTTTTCTTTGTAAGCCCTATAAACAAGCTTATCGGGAATATTCCAGCTAATAATATAAATTTGCTTAAAAGAAATAAAATAATAAAATTGTAAGAAAAATCTTTTATACAAATGTTGATATTCATTTAAAACACCTTCTTTTTTTAATAAAGTTTCTATTGTATTAAGAGATAATTTAGCTTTATGCAAAACACTAATAGAAGAGCTCATGCTTCCCATTCTTTGGAAATTAGTATAAAAATAATTGTTTACAAAAGAAACCTTAGAGGCTTTTAAAAAAATTTGCATAACAAAAACCATATCTTCAAATACTACATTTTGCTGACGAATATTATTCTTTAAGATCAATTCTCGTCTAATCAATTTATCCCATAACGTTCCAACAACAAAATTTTTCCTTCCAAAACTCGCATAAACAGTAAAAAGTAAATTTTTAAAAGCCTCCTTACCTGTCAATGGGTAATTGGGAAAAGGAAGAAGAGATTTTCTTTTTACATTTATTGCAAGAAAATAAACATAAAATTGAGAACAAACAATATCAGAATTATCTGCCTTTGCCCTATTATATAAAACTTCAAGCATGGTGCTCTCTACAGAATCATCACTATCCCAATAAATAACATATTCCCCTTGAGCCTCAGAAAGCCCCTTATCTCTAGAAGCAGAAAGTCCCATATTTTTTTGACTAAAAATCTTAATAAAGCTATACTTATTAGCATATTTTTCTGCTATCTCTAAACTACTATCATAAGAGCCATCGTTAATTAATATGATTTCTTTATCTTTTAATGTTTGATTAACAGCGTCCTTTATCATTGCATCAAGAGTTTCAGCCGAATTAAAAAAACAAATAATAACAGAAACTTTATACTTATGCACAATATCCTCCAAAATAAAAACTGCTAAGTAAAACCGAAGCTAAAGCTAAAACACTTAACAACAAATTCTTTTAATTTTTTGCATAACAATTAAATTGTAATATATAATTAACAAGTTTGTATTGTTTTAAACTTATTTTTAATGAAAAGTTTAGCAGAAATTGCTATATTATTAAAAGTAAAAATTTAAAAAACATTAGCCTAAATAAGGAGCTTGAATGCTTGAAATAATAAGTCTTGGAGGAGGAGTAATAAATTCAAATCAAATCAACATAGAATTCATTAAAAATTTCAAAAACTTTGTTTTTAAATGGTTACTAGAAAATGAAAAAAGAAAAATCATTTTAATAGTTGGTGGAGGAAAAGTTGCAAGAGAATACCAAGACGCCTATAAAAAAATCAACCCTGATTTTAAAGTTCGTGAGCTTGATGAGATTGGGATAATGTCAACAAGATTAAATGCAGAATTTCTCTGCAAAGTAATGAATCCTCTCTGTAAAGACAAAATTGTTACCAATCCTTTAAAAAATTTTTCTTTTAAGGGGAAAATATTAATTGCTTCCGGCTGGAAATCGGGATTTTCAACGGATTACATTGCCGTAAAATTTGCAGAAAAATTTAATAAAAAAGATGTCATAAATATAACAAACGTAAATCAAGTTTATGATAAAGATCCAAAAAAATTTAAAAATGCAACAGCTTTTAAAAAATTAAATTGGAAACAATTACAAAACATTGTAGGACAAAAGTGGAATCCGGGCTTAAATTTACCTTTTGACCCAATAGCAACAAAACTCTCTTCAAAACTTGGACTTACTCTTTACATAGTAAACGGAAATAATATTGAAAACTTAGAAAAAGTTTTCAACAAAAATAATGATTTTTTTGGTACTGTTATAGTAAAATAAAAGTTAATGCCGGTATGGCGGAATTGGTAGACGCGTCAGACTCAAAATCTGATGAAGGCAACTTCGTGTCGGTTCGACTCCGACTACCGGTATTCTAATTACTTTTTTAGAAATTTCAAAATTACCGAATGTTACTATGTAATAATTGCTTCTTTTAAACAAAATTTAATTTCATAAACTATTTATATACTAATAAAAATTTATACTATCCTTTATAGTCAATAAAATTTAACATTATTACAATAGAGATAAAACATCCTCTTTAATATGCTATCTTTATTCTAAAACAACATATTGAAAATCATTTTAATTTATAATAAAACTTTAAAGTCTACAAATTAATTGAAAAATAAAAACTTAAAATATCTTTGAGATTGTTTTCATTAAAGCTTCAGGATTAAAGGGTTTAACAAGCCAACCAGTAGCACCTGCTTTACGTCCCTCATCAACCTTAGATTGCTCAGATTCAGTAGTAAGAACCAGTATAGGAACAAAGCTTCCAAACTCTCTTATCTGCTTAATAACACCAATTCCGTCTAAATTAGGCATGTTGATATCTGTAATGACAAGATCAAAATCTTTATCTCCTTGCCCAACTGCTTCTTTAAACTTTAAAACTCCTTCTAGACCATCCTTTGCTTCTGAGACTCCAAAACCGTTTTGTTCTAAAATATAAGCAACGCTTTGCCTTATTGCCCTATTATCATCAATAACCAAAATTCTTTTTTTCATCTAAGTTTCTCCTAAAACCCTCCCAAAAAGTATATAAAAATTAAAATAAAATTACACTACCTTCATCAAAGGAATGAACATCCTTAGCTTCCTCTATCAAAGATAATAGGTATTTTTTATGAACAAATAAAGTAAATCGATTAGCAATTCTATTGACAAATTCTTTATCTTCAATTTCAACAGATTGAATTCCAGCTTTGGATAATTCTAAATTAAGACTAAAATTTATTTTGTTTTCCATATTACTTAAAAAGTTTTCTATATCTAAAAGAGAATTTTTTAAATTTCTAACATTGTAGACTTCTAATTTCATTTCTTCAAATATTTCCATAAATTCAATTGAAAAAACTTCATAAGACAAAATATTATCAATGGCTATGTTCTTAATATCAAGAATATCATTCTTAATTTCTATAAATAATTTTTTAAATTTATTAAAATAATTTTTTTCAAGATAAAATCTATTGTCATAATCTTTAACAACTTTTTCAAGAAAAAAGATTATTTGATCTAGAAATTCTATTCCCTTAGTAATATTAGAATCAATCTCTTTAATAATTTTTGACATTTCTGAAATATTACCCTCCATAGCTTTAAGTTCTGATCTTTTGACAACTTCTATCTTTGACGCTATATTAATATTTTGAAACCTGGCAGAAATAGCTGCAATATTTGAAAACATTAGCTCTAATGATTTTATAAGCTTAACCTGTTCATAATATAAATTCAAAAAATTAGAATTATTTTTCTCAACATCATCAATTCTTCTAAGCAAATCAGACAAAATGCTAGAAAATTGTTCTATTATTTTAGGAATATCTATGTATAAGGAATTATCAGACCTTAAATCGTTAATAGTTTGAATCGAACCAAGAGAAGCATCAATAAATTTCTCAAAAATAGTATAATTTTTTTCAAGCTTTTCAAGAACATCTTTTACTATAACTTTTGATGTATCAGTAAAAACTGATAAAATTTTTAATTTTTGAATCTCGCTTATATCTCTAAATTTAAAAACATCAATATTAGAATACATAATATTTAAATGTTGTAAAGATTGAGTTAGTCTGTCTTGAAACTGAAGATAAGAAATAGAATTTACAAGTTTAAACTTAAATTCTAATAAAACTTTTAAAATATCATCATAAAGAGCAATAACACTTCCTATTCCATCTGAAAAGGCATCTATTTTTTTCATTAAATTATCTCTAAATTCTTCAAGAATTTTATTTTCAGCTGTATTACTTTCATATACTTGATTTTTAGCCCTATCTAAACCAATTTTAACTTCTCGCCCCTTACTGGTAAGTTGATCTGCCTGTTTAATCATAGATTGGGTTAAAACCTTGATTTCACTAGTAATATAAGAAAAGGCTCCCCCAGCCTTACCAGCCCTCATGGCAACTGTTAATGTATTAATAGACATTATTTCCATATCAAGGGAGCTTTTTTTCATTTTTTCAATCACATCTTCAAGTATTTCTATGTCTTTAACCTTACTCCTTATTACACTAAATTGAGATTCAAGAGAAGTTGTTGACGAATTGAAGTAAGCAACAAAATCATCTAATGCTCCTATAATCTTAGCTATGAAATTATTCAAAGAAGCATCATTATCAAGATCAAGATTAGAAATCAAGTCAATACTAAAAGATAAATCCTTAGAATCTTTAGAAATTTTTTCTATTAATTTAGGAATTGATTTGCTTAAATTTGAATAAATATGCCTTGCACTCTCATCGAAAGCTTCAAGTTTATAAAATAAAGTTGCCAAATAATCATTAGCAAAAAAGTCATTATTGTCATTATCCATTACTAAGATCTCCTCAGAACATGATCAGCTATTTTACTTAAAGGAAGGATTTTATCTACAGCTCCTATTTTTATAGCTTCCATTGGCATACCAAAAACAACAGACGTTTCTTGATCTTGGGCAATAGTATAAGCGCCATTTTTTTTCATTTCAAGCATACAAATAGCACCGTCATCTCCCATACCTGTAAGGATAACACCAATAGCATTAGAGCCTGCATACATTGCAGCAGACCTAAAAAGTACATTTACAGAAGGCTTATGCCTACTAACAAGGGGCCCATCTAATAAGTTTACAAAATAATTTCCACTACCATATTTTACAATCAAATGATAACTTCCATTAGCAATTATTACAAGACCTGGACGAAGAATGTCTCCATCCTCAGCTTCTTTAATATCAATATTAAACTCATTGTTTAAGCTTCTTGCAAAAGACTTTGTAAATCCCCCCGGCATATGTTGAACAATAATAATTGGGGGAGAATCTTTTTTAAAAGAGCTTAAAAAAATTCTTAAAGCCTCTGTACCACCAGTTGAAGAACCAACAACGATAATTTTACCAGTTTTATGCTTATTGAGAAGGCCTTGATATTTAATAATAACATCCGGATCATTTTTGGGAGCAAAATTAATAACATCAGAAACTCTATAGCTTTTCCTTATACTTGAATCATCTAAGCTGTTTTCTCTCAATTCTACTTTAGAATGACTGGAAAAATCGGGTGCAGAAATCCTTTTAACTTCATAAGAAGATATTAATTTATTTTTAACTAGATTTCTCAATTCAAGCTTTATTAAAGCTAAATACTTGCTACGAAATAAATCAACTGTAAGCTTAAAGTTAAGTTTATTTATTATTAATTTAACCTTTTCTTTACTTTGCTCAAGACATCCAAAATTTGGAAACATTTCATTTTGTGCAATAAATACAACAGGAAGAGATATATTATTAAGAACATTATTCAAAGAATTCCCAAAATTAGATCTCGCCGTATTCTCGTCAATAATAACTAAATCTGGAAATTTTTGCAAAAACACATTAATAAGGTTTAAAGAATTAAAGCCAGCATTTAATATCTCAACATCATTATCTTTAGAAAAAGCTCTAATAAAAACCTGCTTTATAAGACCTTGAATATCAATTACTAATATCTTCATTATTATATTTTAATATTTTTAACCTTTAAAACCAAAAATCTGTATTTTCGTTTTTTTTATCTTATAAGCTTAGTTATTGCATCTATGTCAACAACCAAAGCCAAACTTCCATCACCAAGTATAGTGGCTCCAGAAACCCCTTCCACTCGAGAATAAATTTTACCCAAAGCTTTTATAACGGTTTGATGTTGCCCTAAAACTTCGTCAACCACAATACCCATTTTCCCGCTATTTGTATTCACAACAACAACTTGCTCACTAATGCTCTTCTCGCTAGAAACCTGAAAAAACTCTCTAAGCCGAATAAAACTAATCATACTACCCCTATAATTCATTACATTGCTTTTAGTCTCAACCCCATCCATTTGAGAAATTAAATTATTAGATTCTAAACAAGACTCAACATTAGAAAGGGGAACAATAAAGTGCTCATCTTTTACCCTGACAAGCCAACCCTCAATAATAGCCAAGGTCAATGGAAAAATTAATTTAGTTCTAGTATATTTGCCAAGCTCGCTTTCAAGTACAACATGTCCTCTTAAAGATTCAACCTGCTTCTTAACAACATCCATACCAATCCCACGACCTGATATATCAGTAACGGAACTTGCGGTTGAAAATCCAGGCTCAAAAATCAAATTATAAATATCAATATTGGATAAAGTTTTGGCAGCTGAGTCAGAAATTATATTGCGCTCTATGGCCTTTTTAAGTATTTTATTCTTATCAAGACCTCTTCCATCATCCTCAATAATAACAATAACAGAATCCCCAGCTTGACAAGCTGAAAGCTTAATAATTCCTTTAGGATCTTTGCCTAACCTTTCTCTCTCTTCAGGCGATTCAATTCCATGATCTATTGAGTTTCGAATTAAATGAACCAAAGGTTCATTAAGCTTTTCAATAATACTTTTATCAAGAACAGTATCGCCCCCAGAAGCATGATAAAGAATTGACTTACCAAGACTAGTAGATAAATCTTTTACTATCCTTTGAAATTTTACAAACAAAATCTCAATAGGAACTGTTCTAAGCCCTGTTGTATAATCCCTAAGCTCATTAATCAGTAAAGAAAATTCTGCTGATATTGAATTTAAAATATTACTATTTCTGTTTTCGGCCTCTTTTGAAAGCTTTGACTGTATTGTAACAAGCTCTCCAACAAGATTTACCAAATGGTCAAGCTTTTTAGAATCTACTTTAATACTAGCAATATTAACCTTGCTTCTAGCAGTATCATCTTGAACATTGGATCTGTTTTTGTCTCCATTTGAAAAAGATTTTCCAATAAATGCCGATTTTTTAAATGCAGAATTAGCAGAATCTTTGATACTTCTATCCAAGCTCGATAAATTAAAATTTTTAAGTCCTAAATTATCGCCTTTATCTGTCTCTAAACATTTATCTAATTCTTGAATATCAATTTTCGATTGAGAATCTAAAAATATAAAAATATCTGCAATACTCTCTCTGTTCTCTTCTGTATCTAACCTTATCTCCCAATCAACATAAACATTGTCAGGAGAAATAAGCTCTAAATCTGGAATGTTATCTACTTTGGCTCTAACATGGCCACTTCCCAAATCAATTAACTTGTTCAATAGATTTATAGGCTTGTGCCCATGAAACAAAATACCCTTAGCAGGAGAAAAAAGAATTTTATAACTCTTAAATTCAGATCGTAAAGCCTCATCATCAAATTTATTGTCTGAATTTACTTTCAAACACTCTTCTAAAACAGAACTATTGTCGGGTTTTGAAAAATCATTTTCTAAAGCTTCTTGAAAAGCCTCTTTAACATTAGGGGCCTCAAGAACTCTTTTAATTTCATCTACCAAAAACTGTTTACGCTTATCAAAGTCAATCTCAGAAATTTCTTCATCACCTTCAATAAGCTCCCTAATAAAATCAACTGACATTAAGGTAGCATCAATAGCGGCTTGATTAAAAGCAGCCCGACCATCTTTTATAACATCAAGAACCGTTTCTATTTCATGGACAAGCGATGCTGTAAAATTAAAACCAAACATACCAGAACTTCCCTTTATGGTATGTAAATTTCTAAAAATAGAATTAATAATCTCTTGATCTGAACCTGCCTCAAGATTAAGAAGTGCTTGCTCAATATCTGAAATATTTTCTATTGATTCTTCCTTAAAGGAATTCTTAAATTTATCAATCACATCACTACTATCCATAAGCTTTCCTTAAATTTAAAATCCAACCAAATTAGCTCCCAAATCAAAGCTATCAACATCTTCAATATCTATTAAAAACCCGCCATATATTAATGAACTTAAAACTTCATCGGATGGATACTCAATTTTTACAAATAAATTTTTATTCTTAGCATATTTATTAGATGCATACAAAATTTGTATAAAAGTAATATCTATTTTTTCAACATTCGAAAGATCAATAGTAAGAGTATCCCCTTCTTTCATTTTTTTAAAAATATGCAACAAATCTTCTTTTACCTTAAAAATACTATTTACTACAAGCTCTCCTTCAGGCCTATAAATCATGACTAAAACTCCTATTGCTGCTGATGCTCGGGATCATATATTGTTGTATTTCTAAATCTAGAAAGCTCTCTAACGTCAAATAAATTTTCTACATCTAAAATAATAATAAACTTATTATTACTCTTGCCAATTCCTGAAATAAACTTTGAATTAAATCCTGATCCAATCTTAGGAGCGTCATCAATACTAAATGGATCTAATTCAAGAACTTCATTGACATAATCTACTAAAATTCCAAGATTAAATTCATCTCCCTCGTAAACTAAAGTCAATATAATAATATTTGAAATATTAACTCCCTTATTTCTCTTTTTCTCATCCTCATCAACAACACGATCACCCATTCCAAATTGCTTTCGAATATCAATTATTGGAACGATCTTGCCTCTATTATTTATTATTCCTGCCATGTAACTGGGAGTTCTTGGGATTTTTGATATCTTCGTATATTCCAAAACCTCAACAACATATTTAATCTCAATAGCATAAAGCTCGTCCAAACTAAATAAAAGATACTGACTTAAAGAATCTTGCATATCTGAATCCATGCCCATAAACGCCCCTTTAAATACAATTAAAATCTCAAATAGAATATTAATATCAAGATTAATATTACTTCATATATTAATAAATACAAATTAAAAGTTAATAAAATTTAATTTCTAATAAACAATAAAAGACATAATTTAGCAGAATTCTATCTTATAATTTAGATATAAAGTTGTAGTTTAATTTATATTTCGCATAAAAAAGTTAACAATGCAAAGTAAAAACAAAATAATCAAATTATTAATAATAATTATATTATTATTCAATGTTGAGAATATTTTCACAAACGAAAAATCTAAAAACAGCTCAACTAGTTCAAAAGTTGACAGCTTACAAACAAAAACTAAAATAAAATTTGGCTTTATTCTGCCTTATCCTACTGCAATAGAATTTAGCATCAATAACTTTAATATTGGAATAGGAGTAACAATACTAAGCGTCTCAGAATTTTTTCCAAAATCACCAGTAGCATTGCTATTTAAAACATATTTTGACTATATGTTCTTAAATTTAAGAATTAAAAATTCAAATTTTATCTTTTTTCTAGGATCTGGCCTATTTTTTGAAATAGGCAAAATTACAAACTCAAATTTAACAAATGTTTTTTCTGGGATTACCTATAAAATCGGAATGGGTTTGCCCTTAGGAATAACATATGAAGCTTATTATGACGTTATTGAAATTATAATAAAAACAACACCATCAATTTTTATTGGCCAATTACCTAACGGAAATTTAATGTTCCCAATAAAAGGAAATTTCTCTATCGGAATAAAATGCTCTTTTAAGATATAGTTTCCACTCTTTAGATAAAAAAAATTATTGAACTAAAATTATTTAAAGGCCAAAATATTGCGCTTAGGAGATGACAAAACAATGAGAACAAAAATAATTATTGTGTTAATTATTATTTTATTAGCCCCAAGCTTAGGATTTGCTAATTCAAAAGCATCTGCAAGGGGTAAATTTGGAGCAGGAATTATCCTCCCACTACCAATTGCTTTACATATTAATATGGGGAACTTTGATCTTGACATTGGTCTTTACAGTGGAGTAAATAATTTATTTTCAGATTGGAAAACACTGTTTATCGCATTGGACTATATTTTCTACATATATACATTCCCAGGAGCTGCTAATATTTTGGATTTTTCAGTTGGAGCTGGGGGGTATGGAACAATATGGTTTTCAAGATTTGGCGGCAGTAAATCGGGCTCTGGACCAATGAGCATTGGAGCAAGATTGCCTTTGGCTTTCAATCTTGCAGTATTTAGAAAAAAATTTGACATATTTTTACGAATAGCACCGGGGCTTGGAATGAACATTTGGAGCGCTGGCATTGGATTTAGATGGGAAGTATTCGCAGGATTGGGACTAAGATTCTGGTTTACTTAATAATACAATTATTCTTTTTAAAAGAATAATTGTTAAAAAATCAAATCATTCCAAAAAACTTAAACACAAAATTTAAATATCCAAAGAATTATTTTTATTGTTTTAAAATTCAAAAATAAAATATAATAATAAGATAAAATTTGGGAGACAATGTTGAAAAAAATCTTCATATTACTCATTATGATTGCAAATATATCTATAAATAGTTTTGCAAAAGATTCGTATTTAAATAGAGGTATTGGCTTTGGAGCAAGCATTGGAAATCCAATTATTAACTTAATAATGTCATTTCCTTTCATTGACTTTGAAATAGGCTATGGTGGTAGCAATGGAATAAATTTATCGGGCCTTAAGCTTGAATCAAAACTTTATGATTTTAATTTATTAGCAATAGCAGCACTTGATTTCATTTTTACAATACCTTTGATAAAAAAATTAAATTTAGGAGTTGGAATAGGAGGAAATCTAAGTCTATCGTCTCACACATCTAAATTAATAAACATAGAATTAGGATTTGGAATAAGAATTCCACTGGTTATTTTTTACGACATTACAGAAAATTTAGAAATAGGCATAAAGATAGCACCTTCAATAGAATTCATCTCAAATACAAGATCCCTTGCACACCACAGAACCTATTCAGGCATAAAACCAAACCTTGCTGGGGGAATATCCGCTAAGTACTATATCTAAATCCACATAGTGATTCATTAAATTTATTGCCAAGTACTATGAAAAAATTCACCTCGTTTTGAGTCTAATCTTTCAAAAGAATGGGCACCAAAAAAGTCTCTTTGCGCTTGAATTAGATTAGAAGGCAAATAATTAGTGGAATAAGAATCTAAAAATGAAAGACTGGCATAAAATGCCGGTAAAGGAATCCCAATTTCACTAGCCTTTGAAACTATTCTTCTCAAAGATTTGTGATTATTTTTTAATAAATCCAAAAAATAATCATCAAAAAGCAAATTAATAAGATGAGGATTTTTATCATAAGCTAATTTAATTTTGTCTAAAAAACTGCTACGAATAATACAACCTTCTCTCCAAACCAAAGAAATTTTACCCAAATTTAAATCCCAACTATAATTTACAGATGCGGTCTTAAGCATCATAAAACCTTGGGCATAAGCTACTATTTTTGAAACTAAAAGAGCATAATAAAGATCTAAAATCCAATCGCTAAGCTCAAACTCAAAAGAAGTGGTATCCATCTTAAGCAAATCACTAGCAATAATTCTTTCGTGTTTTAGCCCCGACATAAATCTTGAAAAAACAGATTCAAGAATTAAATTTACAGGCATACCAGATTCAAGAGCATCAATAGATGTCCAAACACCAGTACCTTTTTGATTTGCAACATCTAAAATCTTATCAACTAAATATTCATTATTTTCTTTATACCTAAGAATCTTAGAAGTTATTTCTAGCAAATACCCTGAAAGATCGCCTTCATTCCATTTTTCAAAAACTTCAGAAATTTTTGAATTATCTAAATTGAAAGCTTTTTTCATGAAGAAATAAACCTCGCTAATAAGCTGCATATCAGCGTATTCAACCCCATTATGTATCATTTTAACATAGTGTCCAGAACCATTCTCTCCAATATAAGTCGAGCAAATATCGTTGCTTTTGGTTTTAGCTGCAATTTTATTTAACATAGGCTCAAGAATTTCATAAGCTGATTTACTGCCTCCATACATTAGCGCAGGACCAAATCTTGCGCCCCTCTCTCCTCCAGAAATTCCAAGCCCTACAAAATAAATGTCCTTGGCAAACAATTCTTTTTCTATTCTCATTGTATTCTTATAATGAGAATTCCCACCATCAATAATTATGTCCGATTTATTCAAAAGGGGTAAAATTTGTTCAACAACCTTTTCTACAGCTAGACTTGTCACCATTAAAATAATTTTTCTTGGGGATTTTAAGCTTTTAACAAAAGATTCAACATCTTTAAAGCCATTTATCTTTTTATGAGAATTTTGTTTAACAAAAATTTCAGTTTTTTCACTATCTCTATTGTAAACAGAAACATTAAAACCGTTATCAGCAATATTTAGAGCTAAATTGCCGCCCATAACACCAAGACCATAAATTCCTACATCCATTGCATTCTCCTTGATTCTAATTTTCTATTTTAAACAAATTGCTTTATTTATTATTTTTAGATTATGTTATATTATAAAAAAAGTAAAGATTAAATTGAAAAGGAAAATTTACATGAAAAAACAATTTGATACAGAAGTAAATGATTTGCTCTATTTAATCATTCACTCTCTTTACTCCCATAAGGAAATATTCTTAAGAGAATTGATATCAAATGCATCTGATGCCATTGATAAACTCAAGTTTTTAAGCTTGACAAATGAAAAATTCAAAAACATCGCCCTAGAACCAAAAATAGAAATAACATTTGATGATAAAAGTATCCTAATTAAGGATAATGGAATCGGAATGAATGAACAAGATTTAACTAATCATCTTGGTGTAATTGCAAAATCAGGAACTAAAGAATTCATTAACAATTTAAAACAAGATGAAAAAAAATCTGCAAGTCTAATTGGCCAATTTGGAGTTGGATTTTACAGTGCATTCATAGTATCAGAAAAAGTAGAAGTTACATCAAAAAAAGCACTAGAAAGCGATGCTTATATTTGGTCCAGTGATGGTAAAACAGGATATGAAATAGAAAAAGCAAAAAAAGAAGAGCCAGGCACAGAAATAAAGCTTTATCTCAATAAAGAAGGGCTTGAATATGCCAATAAATGGAAAATTCAAGAAATTATTAAAAAATATTCCAATCACATAAATTATCCCATTTATATAAAATACAGTGAACCTATAATGAAGGACGGGAAACAAGAGGGAATAGAAGAAAAAGAAGAAAAATTAAATGAAACCACTGCTCTTTGGACAAAAAATAAAAGCGAAATTAAAGCAGAAGAATACAATGAATTTTATAAAAATACAACCTTTGATTATGAAAATCCATTGATGCATATTCATACAAAAGCTGAAGGAAATTTAGAATATACTAATTTATTTTATATCCCAAGTAAAGCTCCTTATGATTTATATTATCCAAATACCAAACCTGGAGTAAAGCTATTTATAAATAGGATCTTTATTACAGACTCTGAAGGTAGTTTGCTTCCAAACTATCTAAGGTTTATAAAAGGAATTATAGACTGCCAAGATTTACCGCTCAATGTAAGTAGGGAAATTTTACAACAAAATAAAATTTTGTCTAAAATAAAATCATCTTCTGTAAAAAAAATACTAAGCGAACTTGAAAAGCTAAGCAAAAAAAATCCTGAAAAATTTTCAGAGTTTTCTAAAGAATTTGGGAGATGTATTAAAGAAGGTGTTTATTCTGACTTTGAAAACAGAGAAAAGCTTATCTCATTAATAAGATTTAAATCTTCAAGCGTAGATGGATTTGTTTCTTTTAAAGAGTATAAAGAAAGAATGAACGAAAGCCAAAAAAGCATTTACTATATAACAGGTGGTAAAGAAAATATATTAAAAGAAAATCCAATAGTAAACGCTTATAAAGAAAAAGGATTTGAAATCCTAATCATGGACGATGAACTTGATGAGGCTATTTTAAATCTAATTCCAGAATACGAAGGATTAAAACTAAAAGCAATAAACAAAAATGAAACTAGCAATGAATTAAAAGATGAAAATTTCAAAAAAATTGAAGAAGAGTTCAAAGATATACTTACAAAAGTAAAAGAAATCCTTAAAGACCACATAAAAGAAGTTAATCTTTCGGCAACATTGATAAAAGAACCTTCGGCAATAATAGTTGACAGCAATGATCCAACTTACCAAATGCAAAAAATCATGCTATCAATGGGACAAGAAGTAAAAGAAATTAAACCAATACTTGAACTAAACCCTAATAATAGAATAGTCCAAAATTTAAAAAATTTAGAGTCTGAAAAATTAGAAAAAATAAGCATTCTCCTATTTGAGGAGGCTCTGCTAACTTCAGGAATGCCTAGCAAAAATCCAGGAAAATTCATAAACATAATAAACGAATTTCTAGAAAAAGGGTTGTTATGATTTTAAAAAAAAGAGAGAGTTTTAAACTCTCTCTTTTTTTATTACTTTCTAACTCGCAATACTAAATCTTTACCTGCTGTAACAGGCTTTGTTTGAGATATTTTATGTCTAATTTCTTCTGTTAACACAGTTGACGACGACAAAATATATTCGGACTCATTTTCAAGCCTTCCAAAAGAATATTCTATGCTTGAAACTTCATCAGAATTTGCAATAACAACTGGAGTAATAACGGATTCTGAATGCTCTTTTAAATATTCAAGATCAAGTCTAATAATAACTTCACCTTGTTTAACATTAATGCCCTCCTCGGCAACTCTTGTAAAACCCTTGCCATTTAAATTAAGAGTATTAATTCCAAAATGAACAAAAATTTCAACACCCTCTTTGGTTTCAAGGCTAAAGGCATGATTAGTTTTAAAAATTTTACCTATTTTCCCATCACAAGGCGCTAGCAACTCATTACTTGTTGGAAGAATTGCAATTCCATCACCCACTATTTTTTCAGCAAACGCTTCATCGGGAACCTTATCAATTGACATAACTTTTCCACTAATCGGCGCAATCAAATCCAATGTAGCGGTTTTTTTAAAAAAATCTAAAAAACCCATAACTAATCTCCTATAAATTTATCAAAATAACTTAAAGTCTCTTGCTCAGAATCGCTATTTAAAACCTTATTTGCCAATTCTTCTAATTCCACTATTGTATACTTTTTAAGCAAATATTTAATTCTAAGTGTAGCACTAGGAATCATGCTTAAAGACCTAAATCCAAGACCTACAAGAAGTAATGCTCCAGCGTCATCTCCCCCAAGCTCGCCACAAACAGACACATCAATTCCAGAACTAATTCCATCATCAAGAACCTTTTTGATTAATTTCAACACAGCAGGATTATACTTGTCATATAAATTTGATATTTTTTGATTGCCACGATCAACAGCTAAAACATATTGGGTTAAATCATTAGTCCCTATGCTAAAAAATTTCAATTTATTGGCAAGTTTAGAGGAAATTAAAGCCGCAGAAGGAACTTCTATCATACAGCCCACTTCCAAGTTTTCATCAAAAGGCAAACCTCTAGACTTTAAGCTAATTTTTGCATTATTCACAAAATATTCGATCGTTTCAATCTCTTCATATCTAGTAAGCATAGGCACCATTACCCTTATTTTCCCATAATGACTGGCCCTGAAAATAGCATTAAACTGTGCTTGGATCAATTCCTCATATTCCTTATACATCCTAAGTGCTCTAAAGCCTAAAAAGGGATTCTCCTCTTTCTCAAAATTAAGATAGGGAATTTCCTTATCTCCACCAACATCAAGAGTACGAATCGTAACAATCCCCTTTTTTTCCATTGTATCTACAACTCTCTTATAAGTTTCAAACTGCTCATCTTCTGTTGGGGGTTGTAAAGATTTCATATATAAGAATTCTGTTCTAAAAAGACCTATTCCCTCAACACCATATTTATTAACATAGGCAATATCAACAGGTGTTCCAATATTTGCCTTTAAAAATACTTTTACACCATCTTTTGTTTCAGCATCTTTATCTTTTAAAGAAAAAAGCTCTTTTTCCATCTCTACTTGGCGCAAAATCTTACCCCTATAAAGATCAAGCTCATCAGAAGAAGGATTTTTAATAACAATAGAAGATATTGCATCAATGACTATTTTATCACCATCCTTTAACGCATCAATATCTAACAAAGTCATAACAAGCGCTGGAAGCCCCATTGTTCTTGCCAAAATAGCAGCATGAGAAGTTTCTCCTCCAACTGCAGTTAAAAACCCTTTAACATAATTTAAGTCAAATTGCATGGTATCAGATGGAGTTAATTCTTCGGTAACAAGAATAATATCTTTATTAATTTCAGAAAAATCGGTTACTTGACCCAAAATGATAGAAATTAATCTATTCCTAATATCCTTATAATCAGACGCCCTTTCTTTTAAATAAGGATCTTTATAGTCTTCCACGCTTTTAACCAAATTTTCAAACGCTAAATAAATAGAATAAGCAGCGCTATAATTTTCCTTTGTAATAAGCTCAATAACAAGCTCGGAAAGTTCATCGTCTTCAACGATCAAAACTTGACCTTCAAAAATACCTTTCTTGTCATCTCCAAATTGAAGCACAGCTTTTCTATCAAGGTCTTTAAGCGCTTCAATTGCTTTTAACTTAGCTTTATTGAATTTCGATATCTCGCTATCAACTTGAGAAAATTCGATTTTTTCCTTACTTACAATTTTATCAAAATTTTTCCTAATACAAAGAACTTCTCCAATGCCTATTCCTCTGGATATTCTTTTGCCCGATAAAGTCATAACTTAAATCCTTCTAAAATTCATTCTTTAAAAGATTCGATAAGCTCCGCAAGCTCTGAAGCAGCAATCTCCTCATCCTCACCCTCAGCACATATCAAAAGCTTTTTACCTGCTGATAATTCCAAAGTTTGAAGCCTGAATAAACTTTTCCCGCTAACAGACTTGCCATCGGACTCTATTGTTATCTCGCTAGAATATTCTTTAGCTTTTTTTACAAAAGTTGACGCAGGCCTAACATGTAAACCGTTTACAGCCTTAATAATTGCTTCTTTTTTTACCATAAGTACAGAAACCCCTCATTATGAATATTATTTTTTTTGATTAACTTTTTACATTATAATACATAAAAATAAATTATATATTCCCTTTATATAAGAAATATAGCATAATAAAGATAGTAATTAAACTTATTCGAAATATTAAAAATTAAAATTCATTAATATATCTAAATAAAAATTCTTTATTAGCTTTAAATTTCTCTCTCCTATATTAAAATTTTTAGAATCTCTTATGTTTTTATCCAACATTTTAAGAGAATTTTCTATCTCAGAAAATGAAAGTGGCAAAGATTTGTTTAAAAGTAAAATCTGAAAATCCTTTATGACAATCACCTTATCATCATAAAATATCTTTAACAAAAAATCATTTATAACGTCTCTTTTTATGTTTAAAAGAATGCATATAAAGATAATGTCCGCTTCTTCTAAAATATCAAAAGATAAGGTATTGAAAAATACTTTATGATAAAAGCTTCTGTTATATAGATTCATCATTGGAAATTTAAATTTAGTAACAAGAACAGTACTTCGGTTTGCAATATACTCAGCTCTATTTAAATTATAAGCACTAAAAACATAAGTTTTTTTGGTTAAAACATTTTTAAACTCAATTTGTGCATCAAGGCTTAATAATAAAGGATAAATATCAAAAATAGTGTTTTTATAATAAAACCCATTTGCAAGGTTAATACTATTTAAATATATTTTATCATTAAATTTCGAAATAAATTCATAAAAAAGACTTGGAATATTTTTCTTACCAATCTTAAGTATCTCGTTGTAAGTAACACAAGGCCCCATCTCAAGAAAATTACCCCTTAAAGATACCTTATTAAATTTTTCAAAATTACCAACAAGAAAAAAATTATCAATAGGCGTTTCCCTATTAAATAAATTAGGATTTTTTTTAAAATCTAGCTCATTATAAATGATATAATTATTTAAATTTTTGTTAAATAAATTAGATAGTATATTAAAATTTTCAGGATAATAAACCTTTACATTAACCATTTTTTCTATACAATTCTTCAGCTTTCAAATAGAGAGATAAAAAAGTATTAACATCTATACAATTACATTTTAATGAATTTCTATAGCCTAAAATATCTGATTTGCTTACAATCTTGTTTTCCAAAAAGTAATAAAACAACAAAATATTGGACTCAAAACAATTGCTGCAAAAATTAAAATCGTCTTCTAATAAAATATTTTGCATGTATTGATAAAAACTTGTTTTCTTAAGTCCTTCAAGAGTAACTACACTACGACCATTTAAAATAAAAGCAGGAATTAAATTAGAATAAACAAGTCTAAAATCCAATAAAATTAAAAAAAATCTATTATTAACAATATACTCTAAACTATTACTTTTGGCAAAAAAAATAGAATCCAAAAGACTTCTGGTGCCCAAAGAAAGACTAATCTTTTTTGAAATACTCTCTCCATTTAGATTGAAATTAATTAATATCAATTTTTACACTCCAACTATTTAAAATTTCTTCAAAATTAAGAGGCGTGCTGCTTGCATTAAAATCAAATATCTGAATCAAAGCAGTTCGAATGGCAGAAACAGAAACGATAAAAAAACTTCTAAAAGAAAAAACAAACTCACCATCTTCAATAAACTCTAAGCTTAAACAATCTTCAATATCGCAATTTACATTAGCACTGCAAAATACATAATCAACTGCCAACCCAAATATTGTACGAATTCTTTTGTTATTTAACTTAAGCTTGGTAAATTTGCCTTGCTCTACAAAAAAACTTACATTAGTAAAAACAGCACTAAGAGAATAAAATTCAAATTTAAGTTCAACAGAACATCCAAGCACGCAATCATTAACATATTCAGTAGCCATTTTTTCTTTAAAAATAACAGGATATTCACTTATAAAGCCCTTACTTAACAAAGAAGAAAAATTATCCTTAATGGTTAAAATTGCTTTTTCAATCAAATAAGGATCTTTGAAAAGAAGACTATAAAAATTAGTAAAATCTAATGAACTCTCATCTATCAAAAAATTTATACTGTTATAGGCTAAGCCCAATGTTTTAGCTAAGCTATTTTTCAAATAGTTGCTTAAATTGTTGTCAATAATACTGTAAGGCAAAAATATATTTAATCTATCCTTATATAAGCAAGCAACAACATATTGCTCACCACTTAAAAAATAAGCGTTTGAATTCAAATAAGCAAAACCGACTCCCCTGCGACTAGTGTCAAAAATATCATAATTTTTATTAACACTTATAACAGAAGATTTCTTTATTAAAGAATTTTTTAAATCTAATCTTTTAAAAATTTTAAAAAACCTGCTATAATCACCTTTAATCTGTGTAAGCAAATAACCTATTGGCTCACAAGGCATCACTAAAGCAAGATTATAAAAATTAGAATAAATAAAATTATAAACAGAAGTCTCAAATGCCAAAAGATTGTCATAAAAAAATATGAAATCACTTTTATTTTCAACAAAAAAAATTTCTAAAAACCCATCAAAAAACAAATTTTTAAAAATATTATTAATAAATTTAAAATAAAACTTATATAAAAAATTTAAAGGTCTATTTATTATAATTTCTAAAATAACTTTTGAAAGCTTGTTATCTGCCAATAAACAATTAGAAACTGAAAAAGTTAAATTTAAATTATCCAAAATTCTAAAATGCCTTTTGTAGTAAATAACATTAACCCTTTTATTAATTTTTTTTGAAATTACAATGCCTTGCAAAATTGCATTAAAAGAAATAGGAAAAATAGAACTAGACCAGTAATTATTAAGAGAATTAATTTTGATTTTGTCTTTATTCACACCAAAATTTTCACTAATAAAAAATTTTAAAAAAGAAATATTGTCTACATTAGCATCAATAATTAAATTTTCAGAATCAAAAAATATTTTAACCAAAATAAAGTCATCTGGAAAACTATTGTAATCACTAAATTCATAACAAGCATTCAAAGCATTACAATCTCCAGATTCTTTCTTTTCAAATCCAGGGGAATAATTATTACTACCGTCACCAATTCTTAAATTAAAAAGAACACTTTTTTCTGCTTTTAGCAAATAATCCAAATTATCTGAATACAAAACCAAAGGAATTTGACCCTCAAAGCTTACTTTATTGTCAAAAAGCTTTAAATTAAATTCATTAGAATCAACAAAATCCCTGAACTTTAAAGTTATATTATCTTTATAACTGATACTAAAAATTGAACTTATATGTTCATCTACAAAGCTAAAATCTTCAATAAAAGAATCTTTAACATTGCAGCAAACTGGCAAAGCCCAAAATTCATATGCATCAACATTTGTCAAACTCGCAAACTCCAACTAAACAAAAAAATTTAATTAGTAAGAACATAGCATTGCATAAGTAAAAAGGAGTGAAAAATAAAACTTCAAAAACAGCTGACCTTACCAACATATGCAACAATCTTAAAGCAACTTAATAAGAAATTCACTTAAAACTAATTTGAAATCAATTCCGCTTGTCAATAAAAATAGCACCTTCGGTGTTTTTTTATCACTTTTGAGAAATGGACAAACTATGCTAACATTATAAATTATAGATGTTTTCTAAATAAAAACAAGGACCTTATGAATAAAACAAAAAATCAAAGCTTTAAGTATTTTATAATACTTTTATGTATATCATTATTTGGGGCTAATAATACAATAAATTACTCTAGCATTGAAATCCCCTTAGAAGACTTAAGTGAAGAATTTAAAGACATTGGAAATAAAAACGATCAAATAAATACCTCAAAAAATTTAAACAAAAACATAGTTTCTTATAAAGACCCCAAAAGGGGTAAAGAGCTAAAATTGCCAGAAAATATAAAAGATGAAAAATTGTTAAAAAAAAGAATGGATGAAAATGATCTAAAATCTATAATTGAAAATTATGAAAATAAAATTAAAAATATAGAAAAGCTTTTAAAAGCTAAAAATCAAAAAGCATCGTCAAATGAAAATAAAAAAATAGAATCAATCGAAAGAAAAGCAAAAAAATATGAAATTTTAACCAACAAATTAAAAAACGAAATAACAGAAATAAAAAAGCTCCTTAACAAAAGGTCCAAACCTAAAGAAGATGAAAATTATGAAAAAATAAATATTGAAAACATTGAAGAAGATGATGATGATTTTGAAGAAAATTATGAATATAATGATGAAATTGAAGAAATAAATGGGGACGATTATCCTTCTAATGAAGGAATAATAAATAACCTAAAAGAAAACCTTCATGCGAATGAAAAATATTATGCTATTAATGAAAAAAAAATCGATGAACTTGAAGACAGAATTAACGATAATGAAAATACTATTTTAGACTTGCAAAGAGAATTAAGAAATTTTAAAAAAAAAGATAACTCAGATAAAAACTTAGAAGAAATTGAAGAAAACCTATCTTCAATAGGAAGAATAATTAATGATCTAAAAGAGAAAATTAGCGCAAATGAAGCAATAAATAAAGAAAATCAAAAAAAAATAAGAACCGATAAACATAAACTCAAAGAATTAGAAGATAAAATAAAGGAAAATGAAGAGACTATTTTGAAACTTCAAAAAGAATTAAACAATTTTAAAAAAAAAGAAATTTCTCAAAAATCTTCAAACGAAGAAACTTTTATTCCAAGTGTTACAAACAAAAATGACGAGCTAGAAGAAAGTAATAAATTAGAAAAGAAATATTTCAAGCCTATAGAAAAAAATGAAAGCGAAGATCTAGAAGAAAAAGCCAAAAGCACTAAAAAAACAACTATGATCAAAACAGCAGATTTTCAAATCTACCCTGACATATACGTTAATAACTATAAATTTAAAGAAAAAGGGGATCAATTTGCATTTAAAAAAGAAAACACATACTATATTGAAATAGATCCAACCAATAATTTAAATGAAGCTCTAAAAAATCATGAAATAATCTCAAAATATAAATTTGAAAAATATTTCATTAATCCCACTCTAAAAAATAAAGAAGAATTTTTTAGGAACTTAATAGAAGTCAAAAATATCCACGAACTAGGAATTATGTATAAAAGCCTAAAGCCTGAATTTAAGCAAATAAAAATAATTAAATAAAAATTCAATCCTTTTAAATCTAAATCAATCTAAATAACTCTTTATGTCTTCAAAAGACATAATTTTTACATTCAAATTTAAAGCTTTTTCAAGCTTTGATCCAGCTTTTTCTCCTACAATAAGAAAATCTAAACCCTCAGTAACACAAGTTTTAAAAATTGCTCCTTTATTTTTTAGTTTGTCAATAACAATAGGCCTAGAATAATCTTTAAAAGTTCCAGTAATACAAAACTTTTTACCAGCTAATAACTTGTTGTCATCATCAATCAAAATAGACTCTTCCATTTTAAATCCCAAATTTTCAAAAAATTTAAACTTATTAAGCATTGTTGAATCATTAAAAGCTTCAATAATATTTAAAGCAATTTTCTCCCCTATTCCTTTAATTTTCAACAATGTTGAAAAAGCAAAATCCCTGTCTTGACAAAGCCTAAAAAGTTTTGAAAATGAATTTAAATTATTAAGAAATAATAACCTTATGGCATTTTCTCCCAACTCTTTAATTCCTATGCTAAGAAGTAATTTGCTAAATGGTTTTCTTTTGCTAGCTTCAATTGAATTTATCAAATTAAATACCTTTCTATCTTTAAAGCCTTTAAATTTAAGAAGTTTATAAAAATTAAATGTATAAAGATCAATTTCTGAAGAAATAAATTTTTTCTCAAAAAGAAAAGAAATAGTCTTATCGGAAAACCCTTCAATATCCATACAATTTTTACTACAAAAATATTTTATTTTCTCAACTGCTACTGAAGGGCAACTATTATTTGTACAAAAAAAATGTGCCCCTTCTTTTACTAAAACCGTTTTACAAGCTGGACAATTATCAGGAACCTTAAAAACTCCTTTTGAACATTTATTTATCACCATTTCAACAGCAGGTATTACATCTCCCCTTCTTGAAACTTTAACAATATCGCCAGCATTTAAACCAATAGATATTATATAATCTTGATTGTGCAATGTTGCGTTAGTAATAAAAGCCCCTGAAACAAAAACTTTATCAATATTGGCAACCGGAGTAATTTTGCCACTACGCCCAACCTGAACAACAATGCTATTTACCCTGCTAAAACCCGAAAGTGCTTCAAACTTATAAGCCATTGCCCATTTAGGATGGTGCAAGGTATACCCTAATTTTTCCCTTAAAACAAAATCGCTAACCTTAAGAACAACTCCATCTATTTCGTACTCAAAAGAATTTCTTTGTTTTGCTATATCTGCTATGTAATTTAAAATTTCTTTAATTGAACTTTTTTGATCAAAAAACCTAATCAAAGGATCGATCTTAAAGCCCAATTTTTTAAGTTTTGTAATAGCCAAATCATTGGTTTTAAACTCTAGTTCAGCATTCAAAAAATCATAAATGAAAATATTTAAAGGGAAATTAGCAACCTCTCTGCTATCAACCCTTCTAAGCATTCCCGAAGCTAAATTTCTAGAACTAGTATAAGGCTTTTCCAAAAATTTATTTATTTTAAAAAAATTTTCTTTAGTAATATAAACTTCACCCCTTAATACTAAATCAACCTTTTCGTCAAGAAATAAGGGGATATGCCTAATGGTTCTAATGTTTTTAGTAACATCATTGCCAAATTTCCCATTACCCCTAGTAAGAGCTTTTTCAAGAATACCATCTTTATAATAAAGAACAATAGAACATCCATCAATTTTTGGTTCAACGGAAATATTAAAAGAATTATTAAAATCAATCTTATCTATCCATGATTTTAGCAAATCAAGATCATAAACCTTGTCAAGACTTAATATAGGAACAGAATGTTCAACCTCTTCAAAGTTATTCAAAAGATCGCTACCAAATTTAAGAGTAGGAGAATCTAAGGTCTTATATTCGGGGTGCTTACTTTCCAACTCTTTAAGCCTTAAAATATGATTATCATATACAAAATCTTCAACACTAGGCAAAGAATCGACATAGTACTCTTTATCCCACTTTCTGATCAACTTCTTTAAGTTTTCAATTTCTTGCTGTATTTTAATGCTCATAGGGTAAAATTTAACATATTCTTTATTATTTTATCAAATAATCTAAACTCACTCACAAGCAAAAACCACCTTTTTATTATATAAACTGTAAAAGAGCACCACAAAACATATATCATTTATACTTATATTCAAATTAAAATAATCTTTAAATAAAAAGATCAATCAAAAAGACAATATTATAAAAATGTGAATTATATTTTAATTGTCGTTAAAGATATTTTAATATGTTAAAATGGATAGAGGAGTGTTCGTTTGGAAGAAGGCAAAAAAGCTTTAATAGCTGATGACTCACTTTTTATGAGAAAAAACCTAATAAAAATCTTAAAACAATTAGGATTTAAAGAATTCTTAGAAGCTGAAGATGGAATTCAGGCTGTTAAAGAATTTGAAAAACAAAATAATATTGATTTAATAACACTCGATATAACAATGATGGGAATGGATGGAATCACAGCTCTTGAGAGAATGTATGAAATTAATAAAAAATTGCTTAAAAAGGTTAATATATTAATGGTTACAGCCATTGGAAAGCAAGAATTAATACAAAAAGCTTTATCTCTTGGAGCTAGAGGATACATTACAAAACCTTTTAAAGAAGACCAAATAATAGAACAAATTAAACTTTTAGATTAGAGGAAATTTTGATAGCAAAAGAAACAATATATAAACAAACACAAATAAATACATCAAACCCCCTCTCAATATTGATAATGCTTTATGATAAAGCAATACAGGATTTAAAAATTGCCAAAGAACTTATAAAAGATGAAAATTGGCAAAATAAAATTAAAGCTAATGAAAAAATCTTTCATGCACAAGAAATCATTACTGAATTAATGTCAACTTTAAATTTTGAAAAAGGTGGAAACATCTCTACAAACTTACTCTCAATATACTCGTTTCTAAATAAAGAACTAGAAAATGTTCTTTTAAAAAAAGAAATACATAAAATTGACAATGTTATAAAACAATTACAAGAATTAAGCTTTACCTGGAAAAAGTTAAGAAAAAAAGAAAATAATGTTACTCAAAATAAATTAGGAATCAATATTGTCAGTTAATGAAATTTTAAAAAAATATTTTAGCAATTTATTATTAGAATTAAAAGAATTAAAGTTAATATTAACAATGGAAAGTAATGAATTACAAAGAGAAGAAATAAGAATATTGAATATAACCAATCCTAAAAAGGATTTAATATTAGAATCAATCAAAAGCTATTATAAAACAATAAATGCATGGTTGAAGTCCTCCAAAAACCAAAAATTGGATAATTTCGACCACTTGATTAAAGAAATTAACCTATTAAAAGAAGAAATATATATTAAATATCAAATTTGCTATAAATTATTACAAAAAATTGTAAATTCAAAAAGAAAAATCCCAAAAATTAAAAAACATCAAAGCTGCATTATAGTAAACAATTCACCTATAATGTTAGATATTAAAATATGAAAGAACTTTATCTAATTGACGCACTAAACATAATATTTAGAAATTATCACGTATTGAAAAATTATCCACTTTTAAACACACAAGGAGAAAATGTAAACGCATTTATCGGCTTTTTTAAAACATTATTTTTTATAATAAAAGAAAAAAATCCTGAACACTTGATCATTGCCTTTGACTCAGAAGTACCAACTTTTAGAAAACAAAAATATCCAAACTACAAAGCAACAAGAGATGCGCCTCCGAATGATTTAATACCTCAAATTGGATGGATAAAAGAGGGTCTTTTAAAGGCAAAAATACCAATCTTTGAAATCGAGGGCTACGAAGCTGATGACATTTTAGCTAGTTTTGCGAAAAAAGCTGAAAAGAATAACTATTTAACTTATATTATTTCTCCTGACAAAGACTTGCTGCAAACAATGTCAGAGTACATAAAAATACTTAAAATTGAAAACAACAGCTTTGTTGAAATGAACAATGAATACGTAATAAAAAAATTTGGAATAAATAGCTTTCAAATAAAAGATTATTTAGCTATTGTTGGAGACAGGTCTGACAATATACCTGGAATAAAAGGCATTGGATCAAAAGGAGCAGCAAATTTATTAAGAGAATTTAAAACCTTAAAAGGAATATATTCAAATTTAGAGCTAATAAATAAAAAACATCAAGAAATTTTAATTAAAGAAAAAGAAAACGCTTTTTTAAGCTACGATCTTGTAAGTCTTGAAGAAAATTTACAAATTCCAGAAATTGAAAACTTCTACTTAAAAAATTTTAGTGAAGAGATAATATCTTTGTTTGAAAAGCATTCAGCAGTTGCTCTAATAAAAACTTATAAAAAGGATATCTTAAAACAAAAAGAAGAAAATTTAGGCCAAAAAAGCCTATTTGAGCAAGAATATATCGCCAAAAGCTTAAATACCCTAAATACAATTGACACAGAAAATGTTAAATACCATTCAATAACAACAAAAAAAGAGCTTGACAATTTAATAGAAAGTCTAAAACAAGCTAAATACATATCAATAGACACAGAGACATCTTCGCTTGATACCTACACAGCAAAATTAATTGGAATTTCTATTTCATTCAAAGAATTTGAAAGTTATTATATTCCAATCGAAGCCAAAGGAAAATTTTACATAGAAAAACATTATATAATACAAAAATTTAACAATCTCTTTAAATCAAACCCAAAAATAATTGGTCAAAATTATAAATTTGACTATAAAATACTAAAAAATAATGGATTTAGCCCTATACCGCCTTATTTTGATACAATGATTGCAGCATACCTTATTGATACAAACTCAAAAGTATCGCTTGATTTTCTTGCAGAAAAATATTTAATGCATAAAAATATTAAATATGAAGATGTAATACAAAAAAATGACAACTTCGCAAATATATCTCTAGAAATGGCAACGAGTTATTCATGTGAAGATGCCGATATTACATTTAGATTATTCAATATATTTACTGAAAAATTAAAAGGGGACGGACTCTATAAGTTGATGCACGAAATAGAAATGCCTTTTAATAAGGTAATTATAGAAATGGAAGAAAATGGTATTTACCTTGATAAAAGGTATTTAAAAGAATATGGAAAAGAACTTGGAAAAGAATTGGAACTAATCGAAAACGAAATAATAAAAAGCATAGGAATTGATTTTAATCTAAATTCTCCAAAACAAATGCATGAAATTTTATTTGAAAAATTAAATCTAAAATTACCAGAGAAAATGAAAAAAGATTCAACTGATATAAAAGTGCTCGAATCTCTAAGAGAACAGCATAAATCAATTGAAAACCTCATAAAACACAGACGAATTGCAAAATTAAAGAGTACTTACACAGATAATTTAATAGAACTAATAAACTATAAAACAAACAGACTACATACAAGCTTTATACAAACAAGAACAGCAACTGGTAGAATCACTAGCATAAATCCCAACTTACAAAACATACCAATAAAAGATGAAAAAGGGCGAAAAATAAGAAAAGCATTTAAACCGGAAAATGGAAACATTTTTATTTCAGCTGATTATTCTCAGATTGAGCTCGCCATACTTGCTCATTTATCACAAGATGAAGCCCTTATTAAAGCATTTGAAAACAATAAAGATATTCATATAGAAACTGCTTCCAAGCTTTTTAAAATAGAGGAAAAAGAAATTACTCCTAACTTAAGAAGAATAGCAAAATCTATTAATTTTGGAATAATTTATAGAATGTCAGATTTTAGACTTGCAAAAGAGCTCGGAATTACAAAAGAAGAAGCAAAAGGATTTATAAACTCTTACTTTGACTCTTATCCGAAGATTAAAGAGTTTATAATAAATCAAATAAACTTCGTAAAAAACACTGGATATAGCGAAACCATCTTAAAACGAAGAAGATATATAAAAGAAATTAATAGCAATAATTATCTAGAAAGATCTGCTGCAGAAAGAATAGCAATAAATAGTGCAATTCAAGGAAGTGCCGCTGATATCATGAAGATTGCAATGATCAAAGTATTTAATGAATTTAAAAGTAAAAAAATGGAATCAAAAATACTATTACAAGTGCACGATGAAATGCTCATTGAATCTCCTATTAAAGAGGAAAATGAGGTGAAAAAAATATTAAAAATTATGATGGAAACCGCTTACACATTAAATCTACCCCTAAGAGCAAATATTGAAACAGGCAAATCATGGGGAGAAATCCATTAATTATTGGAATAACAGGAAGAATTGCATCTGGCAAAGATACTGTTTCTAAAATAATTAGCAATAAATATGGATTTTATGAAATAAGTGCAGACAAGCTTGGACACTTGGTCTTACATGAAAAAAAAGAAGAATTAGTTAAAATATTTGGTCAAAAAATATTAAATACCAGGAATGAAATAGACAGACTCTTGATAAGAAATCTTGTATTTAATGATAATAAAGAATTAAAAAAACTTGAAAGTATATCGCATCCAATCATATTTAATAAAATAAAAAAAATCCTAATTCAAAACCAATCTACAAAAATAATAATCAATGCTGCTTTACTTTTTAAAATAAATTTGGAAAAACTTTGCGACTATATAATTGTAGTTAAAGCAAATACTCCTATAATAAAAAATAGATTATCATATTCTATGCCAAGTATTGACTCAAATATAATAAATAAAATACTCGAAATCCAAAAAGATATTTTTTTTAAAAAAAATATTATAAACTTAAAAATAATCAATATAATTAATAACAAGAATTATGCATATCTAGAAAAAGAAATTGAAAAAAAAATGCGGGAGATAATTAACTATGAAAGATTTGAATGAAAACAATGATAATAATAAAGGATTTTTTGTAGCATTAACTTCGATTGCAACAGTTTGTATCATAATATTTCTTGGGACAATTATTTTCTTTCCAAACAAAAATTTGGCCTCAGATATTGCAGAGAAGAATATTGTTTTAGAAGAAGCCAAAGATCAAAACATTTTAGAAAACGTTGACGAAAATGAAAAATCTTTAAAGATATCTGAAACTCCAAATGAAATAATCATAGATTTAACACAAGATTTAAATAAAGGAAAAAAACTTACAAGCAAAACACCTAATACTTCTCAAAAATCAAAAACCATTGAAAAATCTCAACCCGTAGCCAAAAAAATACCCAATACTTCTCAAAAATCAAAACCTATTGAAAAATCTCAACCCGTAGCCAAAAAAATACCTAATACTTCTCAAAAATTAAAACCTATTGAAAAATCTCAACCCGTAGCCAAAAAAGCTTTAGATATTGATAGCGTATATAACCCTAATACAGAATATTACATACAATTTGTATCACTCTCAGACCCAATCAATGCAGACAACTATATTCAAAAATTACTCAAATATAATATAGTTGCCAAAATATATTCTGCAACAGTGGATAATAAAGATATTTACAGAGTAAGATCTGGTCCTTATAAAACGAAATCAGAAGCAAAAGCAGACTTTAAAAAAATAACAGGAATAAGCGAATTTAAAGAAACTTATATATTACCCGTTAACAAATAGACTATAATTATTAATATATTTTTGATATTTTTCTAAATATTCTTCATGAATCTCACTAATAGGCGAAACAACATGCTTAATCTTTGCAAGCTTTAGAAAAGAATCATTCAAACTGCCAAATTCTCTTAAAGAATAGAATGCTTGAATTGCTCCCCCAATAATCTCTGAATGCTTAAAATCAAAAATCTTTAAATCTTTGCCAATAATATTTGCTTTTATTTGATTTAAAAACAAATTATCAGAATTAGATCCACTAACAAAAATACTCAAAATTTCTTTTTTATAGGCTTTTAACTCTACCAATCTGTTGTAAAAAGCAAAACATACAAACTCAAGTATTGCTAAACCAATCTCTAACGGATTTTTAATACTACCAAAAATTCCTTTACTTAAATCTTTACAAATATAAGGATCTAAAATAAATAGATCATTAAAAAGTTTAATTTTGCTTGGATAAAAGTATACATTATTTAAAGTGGCACTGTTAACAATCTTTTTTAAAAGAGCCTCAAAAGTCAAATTTTTTTTATAAAAACTGTCTTTTAATAATTGAATCAAATATCCAAAAGGAACAATTCTCCCAACAATAAAATATCCTTCTAAAAAATAAGGATATTCCAAAGAAAATCCGGGTAAATATGCACTTGAAACAAAATTAAACCCTTCACTTGTACCCATTCTATTTGATACAATTCCCTCTTTAAAAGCACCGCTTCCTACTAAAACACTCAAATAATCTGATCCCGCATTAATTACACTAATTCCGCTATTTAGTCCAAATTCAACTCCTGCTTTATAGGTTACAACGCCAACATTTTCCCCCATTTTTATAAACGGAGGAAATTTGTTCTTATCAAGTCCATATTTTTTTATCTCTATATCATCCCAAATAAAGGGAATGTACTCTATGCTTGGGAAACTTGTAAAAAGCTTTCCTGTAAGCAAATAAATAAAATACTCAAAACAGGAAACAAAATAGCTTATTTTAGAATATGTGCCTCTTTCAACCGTACTAAGCACATAGGGCAAAAATACAGACTTTCCTCTAAAATAGGGCTTATTTTTTTTAAGGGAATTCCAATGTAACACTTCTAAAGGAATTAAATTTGAATTTAAAGCAATTAAACATGGTGAAATACCACTAATAGAAATGCAATCTATTTTGCTAGACTGAAAATTGGATATAGCCTTTTTAAAAGAAAAAAGCCATATATTGAAGTCAAAATTTTCGAAATCGACATCAAAATAATCCGAATAACTAACATCAATATAACTTAAAACTCCATTTTCAGAACTAACTAATGCTGCCTTTAAAACACTAGTGCCAATATCAATACTAAGGGAATTCATAAACTAGCCCTTAGTAATCAATTTTTGAATATCGTCTCTTCTATCAAGAATCTTTTGTAAACCAACTTTATTATAAATTGCAAATATTGCATTCGCAAAAAGATGTGCAACATTAGTTTCATGATACCAGGGTTTATTTATTAACTCATCATTATGACAAACAGCATTCGTTCCAATTATTTTATAAAAATACCCTTCCTCATAAGCTTTGTCAAAATATTTAATAGCATCTCCATTGAAAAAGGGCAAACTAATCCCACATATAATCTTTTTAGCGCCCATGCTTTTAAGCAATTTCATTGCCTTAATCAGAGTGCCCCCAGTAGCCAACATATCATCACTCATAAAAACATTCTTACCTTCAACATCTCCTAAAAGTTTGGTTACAGAAATATTTGAATCAGTAACATCATTTGAAACTCTTGAATAATCTCTCTCCTTATAAAGCAAAGCAAGAGGACTCTTAAGACTTGATGCAAAAAATTTATTTCTACTTACAGCACCTGTATCAGGTGAAACAATAACTAAATTAGAATCTCTGATGTCAATCAAATCCCCAAGAGACTTAAAGATTTCATAAGAAACATTTAAATTTTCAAAATAAACCTTTCTAAATACATTCTCAATGGCCTTTGAATGAATGTCCAAGGTTAAAATATGCCTAATTCCCAACTCTTCTAAAAATCTTCCAATAAGACTTGCCGTTAAACATTCTCTTGAATGTTTTTTATCTTGCCTTGAATAAGGATAAGATGGAATAATAACACTAACTGAGTTGGCTTTAGCCTGCATACAAGCATCTATTGTTGTCATTAAATTCATTATATGATCATTAACTGTCATAATAATTTTTTCACTACTATTTATCTCAACTTCATAAGTATTAGCAACATCCTGGACAATAAAGATATCCTTATTCCTAATTGTTTTTAAAATTTCAGTTTTAAATTCACCATTGGCGAATTTAACAAATTTTACAGGAATTTCTAAAGGCTCTTTACTTTTAAAAGTAGATAAACTAAGCCCTTCTAAAAAAGGAGATAAAACTTTTTCAATCTTAAAAATTTCCTCCTTTAAGGCTTTAGAATCTTGACATATACTATCTACAATATCATTTTCAACATTTATAAATATTCGTTCAAGCTCTTCTATTATTTTATTGGCGAAAACTTTGCCCCCAGGACAAGCAATAATTCCTATTGATTTTTTTTTAAGTAAATTCACCTAACTCCTCGTTATTTTTTTAAAAAATACCTTAACAACTTTCATTTGACAATTAATATAATTTATAAACACGAAAATAACTAAAAATTTTTTAAAGCAAGGTCATTAAAATAATTTAGCTTTAATAATAAAAAGAAAAATCGAAAAATCCTATTAATATCAAAAACAAATATTATGCATAATCCTAAAAACAAAATTGACTAAACTATACAATTCCAAATTCAAATCCTATCCCAAACTTAAAATCAGAAAATTTAAAGTTTTGAATATTCCAAACATAGTAACCTTCAAGAATTAAAAAAGAAAATGAAAGCCTAGCACCAATATCCCAACCTATTGTTCCCATTTCTGCTAAAACAGAATCTGCAGCAGCAGTAGCTATATTAATTTTAGGACCTGTGAAAAACGCTAAAGCCAAAACAAAAAAATCTAATTTTGTATAAAATCTCGGTGTTATTGCCATAACAAACGAAAAATTTTCATTTGCAGTTCCATCTGAACGCTTTATTACTTTAAAAAGGTTTATGTCAAACATGAGCTCACCTCCAATAGAAACAAAATCATCAAATTTAGCACCAAATTGAGCATAAGTCCCATATCTTAATCCAGCTTTAGCAATATTGGCCAAATCGGAAAATTTTTGAACTATACCTTCTTTTTCCATTGGGGATAAATCTGAAGGCAAATTTTGCTTAAGCTTTGCATTAATCTCTAAAGCCTCATTATAAAAGCTTGAAAAGGGACTAACAGGAAAAGCAACCCCACCACCAAAATTAAATTCAAAATTAGTATCTGCAAAACCATTAACCACAAAAATCCCAAATAAACATAAAATTAAAAATTTAAGCCTCATCATATACAAAATCTCCTACAAAAATTTATGAAAAATAAAACAGAGTTTATATTGCATACCTTATTATATAATAATTATGACAAAGTAAAAAAGTAAGCAAAAAATTAACCCTTGATAATAGAAGAAACTATTTCTTCAACACCGCTTGGCATAGGATGATTTAGCTCTTTATATCTTAAAATATATTTTTTTGCATTCTTTTTATCGCTCTTTAAATGATAAATGTAAAAAATATTAAATAGCGCCTCTTTATTTGCAGGTGCAAATTCTAGAGTTTTTAAATAATAAATCAAAGCATTATCTAAATCATTTTTTTTAAAGAATAAATATCCTTTCAAATTAATTAACAAAATATTTTCTGGATCTTCTTTTA
Organism: Borreliella garinii; assembly: GCF_001922545.1. NCBI lineage: Bacteria > Pseudomonadati > Spirochaetota > Spirochaetia > Spirochaetales > Borreliaceae > Borreliella > Borreliella garinii. The sequence goes on from NZ_CP018744.1 coordinate 350,227, forward strand.
TAATGGAATTGAGTTTCAACTCAGCTTCTACATATTTTTTCAAATTAATGCAAGCTAAAATAAAATTGTAACTTGAATCATTGCCAGCATTAATATTAAATTTAATAGATTTTTCATAAAGCAAAACAGAAGTCTCATTATTACCAAGCTCTTCATTTAATTTAGCAAGCTTATAATATTCACCTGATATGTTTTGATATTCCCTAGAAATAGAGCTGCAAGACAAAATAAAAACAATAACAAATAGTAATTTATACATAAAAAATTTACCTAAATCCTTAATACTAATTTAAATTATTTAAAGCAGTAAACTAGCGCTAAATCTAACAATAATCAAAATATTAAACTTCAATGTTATTAAAATTTAAAATTAAACAAACCATATTGATGATTATAGAATAAAATTTATTACTCTAAAAGCTAACCATAAAATAAGCCCTCCTGTTTAAAAACAAAAGGGCTTTTAATACTATCTAAAAAACAAATTAAAGCTTTTCTTGGTCATACTTGTTAAATATATTTTCTGTTAAATATTTGCCAACTGATCTTTTGTCCTCAATAAGTTTAGATATTACACTAAAATGTCTTGGTTCGATCTTAAAATACTTATAAGCTCTTCCATCCTTAAAAAATACAGAAAGCTCAGACACAGAAGAATCATAACCTACCTGTGATATTTTGCTCAATTCATTAGATATTGTTAAAGTTTCCAACTCAAATTCCTCCAAATAATTATCTTAGGAGTATAATAATAAAGTAAGAGTTAATTCACTAAATAAAAAATTTTAATCAATAAAATCAAAATCTACTAAATGATATATTCCCTAATATAAGGATATACATTAATGTAACTTTAATCAAGCAAACTGCAAACATCGTGTTAAATAGTTTAAACTTCAAAATATTTAATAGTATAAAATGCTATGAGATAGATTTTTAAAAAAAAATTTTGTAAAATTACTAAGATAGTTAATCTTCTACTCAAATGTCATCAGGAGGAACAATGTCTAATGGACTACAATAAATTACGAAACATAGGTATCAGCGCTCACATCGACTCAGGAAAAACCACTCTTACAGAACGCATTCTTTTTTATTGCAACAAAATTCATGCAATTCACGAAGTAAAAGGTAAAGATGGAGTTGGCGCAACAATGGACTCAATGGAACTTGAAAGAGAAAGAGGAATCACAATAGCATCAGCTGCAACTCACGTTGAATGGAAAGATTTTCCAATAAATATTATTGATACACCAGGTCACGTAGATTTTACAATTGAAGTTGAAAGATCTCTTAGGGTGCTTGACGGAGCAATATTAGTTCTTGACTCTGTTGCTGGAGTTCAATCCCAATCAATAACTGTTGATCGACAACTTAAAAGATACAGCGTGCCACGCCTTGCATTTGTAAACAAATGCGATAAAATTGGAGCAAATCCCTACAATGTAAAAGATCAACTAAGATCAAAACTTGACTTAAACTCCGTTTTAATGCAAATTCCAATTGGGTTAGAAGATAAACATATTGGAGTTATAGACCTTGTATTAATGAAAGCCTACTATTTTGAGGGAAAAGATGGAACAGAAATAATAGAAAAAGAAATACCCTTAGATCTATTAGAAGAAGCAAAAAAGAAACGAGAAATAATGCTTGATGCTCTTGCAGACTTTAATGATGAACTTATGGAACTACACATGGAAGGTAAAGATGTCCCTATTGAAATAATATACAATGCAATTAGAACAGGAACATTGGCTTTAAAATTATGCCCTGTATTTATGGGTTCTGCTTATAAAAACAAAGGGGTGCAATTGCTCTTAGATGCTGTAACTAGATTTTTACCATCCCCTCATGATATAAAAAACACTGCTCTTGACCTCAATAATAATGAAAAAGAAATCGATCTTAAAATTGACAACGATCTACCAACTGTGGCTCTTGCATTTAAACTTGAAGACGGACAATACGGCCAATTAACCTATGTTAGAATCTATCAAGGAACTTTAAAAAAAGGACAAGAACTTATCAACTCAAGAACTTCTAAAAAATTCAAAGTCGGAAGACTTATCAGAATGCACGCTAATAATACAGAAGATATTGAATTTGGAGGAAGCGGTGACATTGTTGCTTTATTCGGAATAGAATGTGCATCAGGAGATACATTTTGTGATCCATCAATCAATTATTCAATGACATCAATGTTTATTCCAGACCCAGTAATTTCTCTTTCTGTAAAACCAAAAGACAAAAAATCTGCTGACAATATGGCTAAAGCTCTTGGAAGATTTACAAAAGAAGATCCAACATTTAAAACTTATGTTGACATTGAATCAAACGAAACAATAATTCAAGGCATGGGAGAACTACACTTAGAAGTTTACATTGAAAGAATGAAAAGAGAGTTTAAAGCAGAAGTTGAAACCGGCATGCCACAAGTAGCCTATAGAGAAACAATTACAGGAAAAGCTGAATTCAATTATACTCACAAAAAGCAATCTGGGGGAGCTGGTCAGTTTGGACGAGTTGCTGGATTTATGGAACCTCTTAATAAAGAAGGAGAAACATATGAATTTGTTAATCTGATAAAAGGAGGAGTAATCCCAACAGAATACATCCCATCATGTGACAAAGGCTTCCAAAAGGCAATGGAAAAAGGAACATTAATTGGTTTTCCAATAGTTGATATAAAAATAACAATCAATGATGGCCAATATCACATTGTTGACTCATCTGATATTGCATTCCAATTAGCAGCAATTGGTGCTTTTAGAGAGGCTTATGAAAAAGCAAAACCTACAATTCTTGAGCCAATAATGAAAGTTACCCTTGAGGGGCCTACTGAATTCCAAGGAAATATGTTTGGACTTTTAAACCAAAGAAGGGGAATAATAACAGGTTCACTAGAAGATGGAAGTTTTTCAAAAGTTGAAGCTGAGGTGCCTTTAAGTGAAATGTTTGGATTTTCAACAGTCCTTAGATCCTCTACCCAAGGAAAAGCAGAATTCTCAATGGAATTCTTAAAATATGGAAAAGTTCCAAGCGCCATATTTGATGAACTTCGCAAAAAATTTAACGATCAAAACAAATCTTAAACAATAATAAGGAGGCTTTATTATGATCGACTTAACACAAGAAAAACAAGAAATATTAATAAAAAATAAATTTTTAGCCAAAGTTTTTGGGCTTATGTCAATTGGACTTTTAATTTCAGCAATATTTGCATATGCAACCTCAGAAAATCAAGCAATAAAAGCAATAATATTCTCAAATCCAATGTCATTTATGACTATAATACTTATGCAATTTGGACTTGTATATGCAATAAGTGGCGCTCTTAATAAGATATCAAGCAATACTGCAACAGCTCTTTTTCTACTCTACTCAGCACTAACAGGAGTAACATTATCTTCTATATTTATGATTTATACACAAGGATCAATAGTATTTACATTTGGAATTACTGCTGGAACATTTCTTGGAATGTCTGTTTATGGATACACTACAACAACAGATCTAACAAAAATGGGAAGCTATCTAATAATGGGCTTATGGGGAATTATTATTGCATCTCTTGTTAATATGTTTTTTAGAAGTTCAGGCCTTAATTTCCTTATATCTATTTTAGGCGTAATCATATTCACAGGACTAACAGCTTATGACGTTCAAAATATTGCTAAAATGGATAGAATGCTACAAGACGATACTGAAATAAAAAATAGAATGGCAGTTGTAGCATCACTTAAGCTTTATTTAGATTTTATAAATTTATTCTTATATCTTCTAAGATTTTTGGGCCAAAGAAGAAACGACTAAAATAACAATAAAAAAACATTTTTATGAAAAATTCAATCAAAAATGAATGCTTTTAAGTTAAAGCATTCATTTTTAGAGGTTTCAATGAGCATAGATAGTTTAGAATTCGAAGAAAGTAGTACTCAAAATGTAATTAAAAAAAATTTTGAATTTGAAGGATATATTGAAAGTAATAAACCAATAATAATAGAAGGAAAGCTTAAGGGCTTAATAAACTCATCAAACTCAATCTATCTAAGGGAAAAAGCTAGTGTTGAAGCTGAAATAAAATGCCAACACCTACTAAATCATGGAAAAATAAAAGGAAATATTGAGGCTTTAAAAACAATTAAAATCTACAAAACCGGCAAATTAATAGGAAACATTAAAACCAAAGAACTTTTTATTGATTCTGGAGCAATATTTAAGGGGAATTGTGAAATGGAGGATTTTGAAGAATGAAATTCTTTTTTCTATTACAAATAACTTTAATTCTGCTATCCAATTCAATCTTATTATTTGGACAATCGCAGCTTAAGGAAAAAGAAGACTCCCTCCTTCTCTATAAAGAAGGAAAATTTAAAGAAGCTATTTCAAATACGTTAGAAGAAATTCGGTTAAGTCCTAACAACTTAGATGCTAGAACAATATTGATATGGAGCTTAATAGCTATAGGAGAATACAAAAGAGCTGAAAAAGAAGCTATTGTGGGTCTTGGCATTAAAAAATATGACATAAGAATTATTCAAGCACTAGGAGAAGCTTATTTTTTCCAAAAAAATTATGAGAATGCATTAAAATACTTTCAAGAATATATTAGCCTTGATTCCAAGGGCGCAAGAATAATAAAAGTTTATAATTTGATTGCAGATTCCTTCTATGAGTTAAAAAGATATAATGAAGCAGATTTTGCATACGAAAATGCATTACGATTTGCTCCTAATAACCAAAATTTATTAATAAAATTAGCAAGATCAAGAATAAATGCAAATAATAAAATATTAGCAGAAGAAGCACTAATTAAACTCCTTACGATCTCTCCTAATAATCTAGAAGCAAAAAATTTACTAGAAGAATTAAAAAAAAACAACAGTAAACCTTGACATTCAATTTATAAAAACTTATTCTTATTGTTAGCAAATTAATAAACTGGGCTGCTAGCTCAAGTGGTAGAGCATCGGACTCTTAATCCGTTGGTTACAGGTTCAAGTCCTGTGCAGCTCAAATTGTTAAGTGCCTTTTTGGTATAAAGTTCTTAATTTTTATGCTAATTTAACTTGACATTATTGGAAATTAAATATACTATTAATTTTGATAGTCATAAAATGACTTTTGGGCTCATAGCTCAGGTGGTAGAGCAGCGCCCTTTTAAGGCGTTTGTCGTAGGTTCGAGTCCTACTGAGCTCATTTTTGTCCTCTTCGTCTATCGGTCAGGACTCCAGGTTTTCATCCTGGCAAGAGGGGTTCGATTCCCCTAGAGGATGTCTTTTAAGAAAAAGTTATATTTAGTCTTTTAGATTTCCAATAAACATAACCTATTCGGGTATTAACAATATCTCTGCTTTTTCGTTAAGATTAATTTTCTTAAAAAATTTATTTATCAAATCTTTGCTTAAATTTGTCTCTATAAACTTAACACCAAAATTATTTTTAAATACTCCATGCCAGGATAATGATGCTAATATATTTGAAATCCAATAACTATTTTTTTCTGAATTTATCTTTGTATTTTTAATATAATTCTTCTTAACATAAGAAAAATCTTGATCATTAAAATCTATTTTTTGCCTTTCGATCATATAGCGATTAATAGAATTCAAAACATTATCCAACTCTTTGGGCTCAGTAGTAAACAAAATAGACAAAATACCATCGGAATCTACATATTTCCTTAAATTGGAGTCAAAATAAGCTTGAATTGAATAAACACTCGACATTTTTTCTCTAATATTTTTTATAAGATCATCCGTTAAAAGATCCGCTAAAGCATTTAAATTTAATGAGGTTTCTTCTAAATAATTAAATTTAAAAGGATAAACCACATAAGCAAAGCTAGTTGAATCTTTTCCCTTCCTTATAACTGTTTTATTAAAATTTGTACTATAAGAATAATCTAAATCTTTATACTCGCTTATTTTTTTAAAGTTAAGATTTCCTAAATATTTCTTTGAATAAGCTTTTATTGTCTCAATATCTGAATCTCCAACAAAAACAAACTTAAAATTATTTGCATAAGTAAACCTTTTCTTATAAAAAGATAAAATATTTTCTTTTGTAAAATATTGCAAATCACTCTCTTTTGCATCTTCAAATCTAGGATCATTATTGTTTAAAAATTTACTAATAGCTTTGTTAAAATGATATTTAGAATTATTTTCATTGGTCTTTATTAATGCTTTTATATCATTAATAGCATTTTGCAAGAAAACATCATCTATTTTGGGTGCCTTAAAAGTAAAATATATAAGCTCAAAAAGAGTTTCAAGATCTTTTTTATCTGAACTTCCAACAATATATGATTCTTGGGCTCCAACGCTAACATTTAAAGAAACAGCTTTATCTGATAAATATTTTTCAATCTGCAATGCAGAATAATCACCGTAGCCTGAACTAGATACTACTCCAGGAGCAAAAGTTAAAACAGAAATAAGCTTTGGATCCTCATTGATTAAACCTCCCCAAGAAGTTGCTCTAAAATCAATTACACCTTTTTTTTGATCATTATATTTAAAATAAACTTCAACTCCATTTTCAAGAACAAATGATGAAATTTTATTTTCAAGCTCATTTTCTCTAATAATATCTTTATTTTCTAAAGACTCTTTAAAAAATTTACCTTCAATTGAAGAATTCTCATAAGGCTTAAACTCTCTTTTTAAAGCTATCTTTTGAAGCTTATCAACGTCTTCAAAAGCCAAAGTAGGATGTACTCTTCCATTATAAGAATAAAAAATTGCACAATTTTTCACATCAAACTCTTTTCCTACAAGATTGTTTATTGTCTTTAAATTAATTTTTTCTAAATATTGTAAAGAAAGATCGCAATATTCACTCATATCGAATTTATTAGAACCAGCAACAGCAATGTCTATTAAATCTTCAAAAATAGCCCCTGAATTTGTTTTATTTATATTATCTTTTTTTAATGACAAAAATTTAAAAAATTGAGATCTAACTTTTTCAAACTCACCCTGGGTAAATCCAAATTTTCTTATTCTCTCAAGCTCATAAAAAAAGTCTTCTATTCCTTCATTCAAATAATCTGGATTAAAGTTTAAGGAAATTGATCTTGCAACAATAGTATTGTTATCTGATTTGAATGAAAAAAAATCTTTATTTGAAACATTTTTAAAATGCTTTACCCCAGCAGTCTTTAATTCAGAAAATCTATTTTCAAAAAGAGCAGCCAATAAAGAACTTTTAATAGCATTTAAAACGTCATTTTTAGTCTGTTCTACGTTAACAATTTCCTTTTTAAAGAACATTAAACTGGGTTCCCCTACTTCCAAATCTTCTAAAAGTAAAAACTTATCTTTAAGCTTTACATCTAAATTTACTTTTACCTTTTTAATTTTATCAGTTGGATTTTTCCAAGAAATAAATTGTTTCTTTATTTTCTCTTCAATTTCTCTAGGATCAATATCTCCTACCACAATAACACTTGCAAGTTCTGGCCTATACCACTTTCGATAAAACTTTTTGAAATCTTCTGGCTGAAAAGACAAAATTCGCTCTTCAAGTCCAATAGGATTCCTAAATTCATAAATACTTCCACTTGCCAAAAACTTATACATTTTTTCATAAATTCTTCTAGGATAAGTTTCACTAAACTTTTTTTCCTCGATAATAATATTACGCTCCAAATCTATTTCTTCTTTCATGAAGCTGATTTGAGAAGCCCAGTTCCTCAAAATATTTATAGATTCATCAATTTCATCTTTATTGTTACCATCTGACAAATCAAGTCTATAATAAGTGAAATCGAAACTAGTGGCAGCATTAATATCAGCACCAAATTGCATTCCAAATTTTTTAAGAACATTGATAATGGAATTCCCAGGATAATCTTTTGTACCATTAAAGGCCATATGTTCAAGATAATGAGCAATGCCCCTCTCATTATCTTCTTCATTAATAGAGCCGACATTAAAGACAATTCCCATATTAACAACATTCTTTGGGGTTTGATTTTTATAAATATAATAGCTAAGTCCATTAACAAGTTTTCCCTTTACTAAGTTTTTATCTAGCTTCAACTCATTAGAAACACAGGAAAAGAAAAAAAATAGAAAAACGCTTGTAAATTTCCAATAACTTTTAATTCTTTGACAATTCATTTGCACTCCCTTTTTTTGAATTTATTTTTTCAGAATAAATTTTATTTAATGTTTTTGAAATAGATGAAAATCCAAAATCATTCCAATCTTTTAAACTCTTTAGCTTGGAAATTGGAAATAGCTCATAAAATAAAAACAATAGCTCTTCTTTGCTTAATTTTGGAATATCATTTAAGTAAACCTTTTTATTAAAATCTTCAAGATAAACATAAGGATTTGAGCGCTTATCTAGAATAAATTTATTTAAATTAGGCATTAAAATGCTTTTATTATAAATTTCAATAGTAGTATATTCACTTGGTACATCATTATAAAAATCGTTATTCAAAAAAGAATCTAAAATAATAAATTTATTATCCTTAAACCCCACATTTCTTCCATCTAAAGTCTTTAAAAGCCCATCCTTACTAATATGAACTAAAGTATTTAAATCCTTTGTAGCGTTAAAAATAAGCCTTGCATTGTTATAAACTTTAGATTCTCTTAAATGCTTAATATTACTATCTACTGTTAATTCTTTGTCATTTTTTAATAATAAATTAATATTTTTTTCTTTTAACGCTTTATAAGCTAATTCAATATACTCTAAAGCACAACTATTTGCCAAAGTAAGTTGCTCTCTCTTTAGCAAATTAATAAGAAACATCAATTCTTCCTTTTCAAGACTACGGTAAAAATCAAAATCATTTAAATTAATGCCAAAACTAAAAATAGCACTAAATATTAAATAAAAAATTGCAATGTTTTTTTTCAATCTAGCTTCCTCCCTTTATTAACTACATCAGCCAACTCTAAAAAAACAGGACAATGGTCGCTTCCCATTACTTTGTCTAAAATTAGAGATTTTTTAACATTTCTCTTAAAAAATTCATTAACAATAAAATAATCAATTCTCCAACCCATATTTCTCTCCCTTGCTCTTGTTCTATAGCTCCACCAAGTATAATAACCGGGTTCCTTATTAAATATCCTAAATGTATCCACATATCCTTTGTTTAAAAAACGATCTAGCCAAGTCGTTTCTTCAATATAATATCCGGGAGAGTCTCTATTAGAATCAGGACTTATAAGGTCAATCTTGGTATGAGCAATATTAAAATCACCACAAATTACCACATTTTTCCCACCATTTACAAGAGAATCTATAAGATTCTCAACATAAGATAAAAAATTAAGTTTATAAACAAGCCTTCTTCTTAAAGCTTGAGAATTAGGAAAATAACCGTTAATCAATACAAAATTATCGTAGTATGCTATAAGCCCCCTACCTTCATTGTCAAAAATTTCTTTTCCAAGTAAATTTACAGCAATAGGCTTAACTTTAGAGTAAATACAAACACCACTATAACCTTTAATCTTTGACTTTGAAAAATAAGAATAATAATTTTCAAGAATTAAATCCCTTGGCAACTGCTCTTTCAAAGCTTTAGTTTCTTGAACACATAAAATATCTGGAGTATATTCTTGTACAAACTCAAGAAAACCTTTCTTGAAAACGGCTCTAATTCCATTTACATTCCATGAAATTAATTTCATAAATCCTCTCAAAATTTAAATCAAAAATAAATCTTTAATCCATCATAAGCTAAATAGATATTGTCTTTTTCTAAATAATCAAATTCTTCATGCATTATATCGTGTGCAATATGTGTAAAGTAAGAAATTTTAGGATTGATTTTTTTTACCTCGCAAATAGCCTCTGAAAAATTTAGATGAGCGGGATGAGGCTTAATCCTTATAGCATCTATTATAAGTAGATCTAAATTTTTTAAATAATTATAGGACTCTTCCGGAATAGATTTAACATCGGTAAGATACGCTAAATTGCCTATTCTATAACCCAAACTAATTATCTCTCCATGAATCAAAGGAATTGGCACTATCTTTAGATCTTTAAAAAAAATGGGTTCAAAATCTCTAATCACATTAGGAATAATGTTTGCCTTTCCACTTAAAGAAGGTTTAGATGAAAAATTATGCGAAAAAGCATTCATTATGTGAACCATAGTGGTATCTCTAGCATAAATGTTTAAAGGAGCCTCTCGTGTATAAAACTTAATATCATCAAAACCCATAATATGATCATAATGTTCATGAGTATAAAGCACTAAATCAAGATTATCTATATTCTCTCTTAAAAGTTGTTGCCTAATATCAGGACCTGTATCAATCAATAATTTGATGCCAGAAGATAACTTAAGAAAAAAAGAGCTTCTTAACCTTTTATTTTTGCTAAAACTTGAAGTACAGACTCTACAGCTACAATTTAACATAGGAACACCACTTGAAGCACCTGTTCCCAAAAAGGTTCCAACCATATGTTACTACCTTTCGCCTGTAAACATAATCTATTTTAACACAACATTTTATATTAAACAAAAAATAAACTCTCTTAACAAAAGATCCCCTTAAATCTAAAATTAAATTAACGCTATTTAATAAGCAATTCTGTAAACTATTTTGGAAAAAACGCTTTTATGCTTATAATTATTTAAGGAAAAGTTATTTTTATGGATACGCAAATTTATGAACTCATTTTCTTAACCAGCTTTAGTATATTTTTAATAGTAAATTTATTTAACTTTAAAAAAGAATTTACTTATGAAGACTACTTCATAATATTCCCAGGTGCGTTTTTTGTAATAACTTTATACTTTACAGAAATCAGCCCATTAATGTTATATATTGGCAGTATATTCTTAATCTTTATGATACTAATCTTCTTTAAAAACATAAAAACAATAGTAAATAAAAGAAGAAGAAGTACTAACAGGCCTATAAAACAATCAAAAGGAATATTTCTTTCAATTTTGCTAAAAACAATACTTGTAATGCCTGCTATTTTAACAGTTATTATTGCAACCATTTTTTCATATTTAGCACTTTTTATAAATTATCCCAAAGATGAAAACGGTAGCTATCAAATTGGATTCATAAGAATTAAAGATCACAAAAATGATTTGAACTTGTCGATTTGGTATCCTGTAAGCTCAACATTGGGCCTAAAAAAACAAAATCCATTTCTTTTATATGAATTTAATCCTTTTTTCATAAACGAAATGAATTATTTATCCAAGCAGAATAATACATATAAACAAGCCTTTATTAGCAATAACCAAAAAATATATGATTCTATTTTACTTATACTTCCTTATTATTCTCACGATTCAATGTTCAAATCCCTAATCAGCAAGCTTGTTAAGAAGGGAAAAATTGTTTATTTATATTCACCAAAATATAAGCATATGAAAAGATACGATTTTATTAAAAATAGCCATAAAAGTATATTTAGCTATGTAATTAATAAAAGCATTGGCTATTTAATTGAGCCTGCCAATATCCTTAATGAAAAAGCTGATATTGCATCTACTGAAAATGATATTCAAAACATTATTGAACTAGTAAAATCAAGCCAAAATTTAAAATTTTTAAATTCAAAAATGAACCTGAATAAACTAACGTTAATTACACTGGGAAATCAAGCAAATATTGCTAATTTTATCCTTGCAAAAAACACAAATATAACAAAATATATCAATATAGGAGGCAAACCACAAACAATAAGAAATTTAAAAAACTTGCAACTAATTCTAAAAGAAAATGAAAAGGAACTCCATACAAAAGTTACTAATATAAATTCTATAAAACTAATAGACATAAATAATATTGCAGAAATTTCTGATCTTATTTTTAGTCGAAACTATTTAAAAAGTTTTAATTTTTTAAAAAACAAAAAATCAATGCTATCAAGATTTGATTCTATAGTTACTGAAATTAATAAATTTATTGAAGAGGAAAAATAACAATGATAAAAAAATTCTTGCTATTTGCAATGATAAACATCTTTCTAATAAATAAAGCTTATAGTAATGAAGAGGTAATCGAAATAAGTACTGAAATACAAAAAGAAAAATATATTCCCTTTTTAATAAGTAGAGGAAAAACCCAACTGGAAGACCTTGTAAAATATACTCTAGAAATAAATCCAGACCTTGACAAAAACTATGTAAATACTATTGCTAAAACCTACATAGAAGAATCTTTAATTGAAGGCATTAATTACGATATTGCCTATGCTCAAATGCTACTAGAAACAGGCGTTCTAAAATTTAATGGGATAGTATCAAAGGAACAACACAATTTTTCAGGAATAGGCGCTACTAATAATCTTACAAAGGGAAATTCTTTTCCCAGTATTACAGAAGGAATTAAAGCTCATATTCAACATTTAAAAGCTTATGCATCAAAACAAAATATCAACTCAAATGTGGTTGATCCTAGATTTTACCTTGTTGAAAGAGGATCTGCTCCAACAATATATGATTTAACTGGGAAATGGGCAAAAGATAAACTTTATGATAAAAAGCTTAAAAAAATATTATTAGAACTATTAGAATATAATAATGCAAATAAAAGCTAAAAACTCGCTATATGATTTTCTAGAAGAGATATATTCAAAATATAATAAAAAAAAATTTATACATCCTGATCCTTTAGAATTTTTATATAGATATAAAGAAAAAGAAGACATTGAACTTGTAGGCCTAATTAGTTCTTCATTGTCACTTGGAAGAGTAGAAAAAATTTTAGAAGCAATAGAGAGAATACTCAAGCCACTTGGCAAATCCCCTTCTGAGAAGCTTAAGCTAGTAAATGAAAAAGACTTAAAAGAAATGTTTAAAGGCTTTGTTTATAGATTCTTTAAAGAAGAAGACATTGTAAGACTACTATATACCCTTAAGATAATAAAAGAACAGTATCATACACTTGAAAATCTTCTTTACAGTATTTATCAAAAAAACCAAAATTTTATACTTAGTATAGATGAATTAATAAAGCATATGGAAAAAATAAATGGAAGAGAATTTGGAATGCTGCTTCCAAAGCCTTCAAAGGGAAGCTCTTGTAAAAGACTTTTTTTATTTTTAAGATGGATGATACGCAAAGATGACATCGATTTAGGTATTTGGGAAAAATTCAATCCTAACAAGCTTATAATACCAATGGATACTCATATGACAAATATTGCCTCAAAGCTATTTAAAATAAAAGAAATAAAAAACGCAAATCTTAAAAAAGCAATAAAAATTACAAGATATTTTGCAAAAGAAAATAGAGAAGATCCTGTAAAATACGATTTTTCTTTAACCCGATTTGGAATAAATAGAGATTTTAATAAAGAAAAATTATTAAATAATATTGACAAACTATAAAGTTTTAGTTAAAAACCTTTAAAATAAGAAATACTTAAATCATTAAAACAAAAGCACTAATTTATAATAAAATAAAAAGGAAAATCTATGAATAATCTTAAAGAAAAAATAAATACTTATAGCAAACTAATTTTGGGGTCTTGGCAATTTGGAGGGGGATATTTTAAACAGGTTGAAAAAGAAACTGCCAAAAAAATATTGAAAAAAGCATATAATCACGGGATTAGAAATATTGACACTGCAAAAGCTTATGGAAATGGAATTTCAGAAAAAATAATTGGTGAAATAATATTAAAGGACCCAACAATAAGAGAAAATATTTTAATTGCAAGTAAATGCTACCCAATGGAAATTTCAGAATTTACAAACAACTTTAATGAAAGCCTTAAAAATTTAAAAACCGATTATATAGATATTTACTATATACACTGGCCTAAAAACGATTTTGATCTAAGACCAATCGCCTCATTTCTTGAAGAAATGAGGGCAAAAGAAAAAATAAAATATGTGGGTGTAAGTAATTTTGAAATATCACACATGGAAAGCATAAAAAACGTTTGCAAAATTGACGTCAACCAAATAGGATACAACCCCTTATTTAGAAATAAAGAAAAAGATGTAATTCCTTACTGCGAAGACAACAATATTGCAACCATATCATACTCAACAATTGCTCAAGGACTTTTATCTAAAGCTAATATAAAAGACAAAAGCAAATTTAATGATATTATAACGGGGAAATTGATACTTTTTAAAAAAGAAATTTGGCCTCATACTTTAAAAACCATAAATAAACTTGCAGAGATAGCAAAGAGAAACAATTTAACAATTTTAGAATTAACATATTCATGGCTTAAAAAAACAAAATTAAGTGGATTTATAGTGGGTTTCAGCAAGGAAAGTTATGTAGAATCAAACTTGAATTCATTTAAAGCGGAAATTAATGACGAAGTATACAAAGAGATTACATCAATCTTAGATAATTTTAATCACCAAACAAAAAATTTCCCAAATTTATTTAACAAAAAAATTTAAGACTTCATAAAAATAAATATTTCAATTAACAAACTTAACGACAATAGAATTTCCTAAAATTCTAATACCTTCTACAGTTAAATGAATATTAAAAATAAATTCTACCTCAATTAATGGTAAAAGTAGATTCGCATTACCCCCAGTAATTATCAAATTGAATTCTTTTTTATACATCTTTTTAATATCATGATAAACACCTTCTATTAAATACTTATATTGATAAAATAAACCGCTGTTTACACTCCCAGATGTAGTTCTCTCTAAAAGATTGGTTGGGGTACTAATGGGGAATTTCTTAAGAAGATAAGCACTATCTAATAAAGAATTAAAATTTATCAAAGGACCAGAATTAATAAGACCGCCAAGTATTCCATCCTGCCTACTAACAGCAAAAATAGTACATGCTGTCCCAAGGTCTGCTACCAAAACATTTTCTAATGAATAATTTTCAATGGCCGCAACAAGATTAGCAAAAACATCTGATCCTAGCAAAAATTTACCACTTCTGTAAGGATTAAATGTTAAATTATAATTTAAATCAAAACTAATAAACAAAGGCTTTATCTTAAAAAAAGAAAAAATGATATTTTCAAATATTCCGTTAAGAACAGGAACAACGCTACTTATAAAAACTTGATTTACATTAAAGTCAAAATTTTCTTTAAAAAAACTATAGACCTCATCATAACTTAACATAAGATTTGTTTTCATTTTAATAAATAAATTGACTTTATTGTCTTCAAATAATGCACAAGCAATACTAGTATTTCCAATATCAATTATCAATTCTGATAATAAGGGCTTATTCATAAATGTTTATTTTTTTTGGAATTTTGTCAAATCTTAATAAAAGATTAAGGGGCTTCTTTTTCTTAGGCGTTGCTTTAATAACTAAAATTTTATTCGAAGGATAATACTTCCAACCATCAGAATATATATAAAACTTATAATCTGTAAACCAATCAATTTCTCTAAATCTAACTAAAGTTGGATTTAAAATATTTCCAAAATATATATAGCTTGAATAATTAATTTCTTGATCAAAATTAATTATAACCTTGGTATCAGTAATGTCGCAATTTAAAATCCTAGAAGCAGCATATATCCACCTGATAGACCCATTGCTAGGAATGAAAATAAATTGGGGCATGTATTGATTATCAATAATATCAGAATAATAGCTTTCATAAGGAATTCCTTTAACATAATCATTCATTAAAGAATGATAAATCACATTAAATGAAAGCTTTAATATTAAATTATCTTTCAAATAAGATGCTATTCTTTTAAGAACTCCGGAAATCTTTACTGCATACTCAACAACATCAGATGAATTCATGTTATCATTATTTAAAATATACACTTTTCCTTCATCTGTAACGCCAAATAAAGTGAATACAAATCTATAAAGCTCCTTTTTAAAATCTAAATAAACAGAATCATCATTACTAATCTTAAGAAAAGTAAAATAATTAGATAGAATGTTATAGGTTTGAATAAAATCAAAATTAGAACTTAATATTTTTTTAGGATCTTTGAGAAGATTTAAAGCATCATTCAATTTAGAACCGTTTTCTGATAAAAAAATTTTTTCCAAAAGACGAGGATCCTCTTTTAAATAAACCATAAGTCTGTCT
This sequence comes from Borreliella garinii, assembly GCF_001922545.1. Lineage (NCBI taxonomy): Bacteria > Pseudomonadati > Spirochaetota > Spirochaetia > Spirochaetales > Borreliaceae > Borreliella > Borreliella garinii. Next base: position 366,241 of record NZ_CP018744.1, read on the forward strand.
TTCTCAAGAGAGTCAATAAAAGTTTTATTTCTTGATAAATAAGAAATAAATTTATCGATTTGATCTGAATTAGCATAATAATTTAAACTTAAATAAGTAAGTTTATGTTCATTTTTAACCAACAAAGAATTTAATTTTAAAAATATTGATTCGTGATCTCCTCTAATTAAAGATTCTGCTAAAAAACAAACCATTAGATTTTCATCAAAGCCATAATCACCGTATTTAAGCCATCCTCCCCTTGAAACATTAAAATTAGCAGGATTGTTCCAAAAATCATAAGCACTTTGTCTAAAATTATTTAAAGTATCATTAAAAATTTTATTATCCACCTCTTTAATTTTTGAATGAACAGTAGAATGGTCTAATATATTGCTTTTATTGCTCTCTATAATTAAATTTGAAATATTTTTCTTTGGTGAATCGATATAAATAGCACTGCCAATTCTAAATGTTGCTTGAGGAGAAATTAAAATATCTTTTTCTCTTAGTTTTACATTTTCTCCTAAAAAGACTCTATATTCTAAATTCTCTCCTTGTCTTATTGAAATAGTAGGCTTATCTAATAAAACTTCATAATGATTTTCAACTTCATAGCTTAACAAAAAGCTCTTAGAGAGATTTGACTCAATACTAAAATTATTTTCTAAATCAAGCAAAAATCCTAGAAAAATATTATTCTCAAAATAAACATAAATGCCCATGTCTTGCACTTTATAAGAGATGGGTAAAAGATTTAACCCTGTTTCCAAAACAATAAGTGGATTAAGTTTGGACAAAAGTATCCTAAGTCCCCTAACATTAACAACAATATCATTTAAAATATATTCACTATTTTCAACCGTATTGTTTACTTCTAATTTTATATCTTTTAGAAAAAATATATTTAAGTTTAAATTCCTAAATTGTAAAAAAATAACAACAAATAATATTAGAAGACCAAGCAATAAATTAAAAACGCCTGCCCTTAAAAACCCCTTCATATGATGATTCTAATAATAAAAAATTAAAATATCAATATTGATTGCATAAAAACAAAAAAAATAATAGAATATATGGGTTGGCTAGCTGAATAGGAGCAAAATGTATGAAAATTCCTAAAAATTATATTCCAGGAACAAATCCTTACAAGTCTCTACCTAAAAAACCTATTATTGAAAACAAGAAAAAAATTACTAAAAAACAAGAACAAATTAATTCAGAAATTATGAAATCGCAAGAGCGTATTTTGAAATTATATATGAGACGTCTGCAAAAAAAAGATCAAATAACTCTTCAAAACTTTATTCTAGAAGGACATAGGGTTGGTTCAAAAATTTTCAACAATTTGCCAAAAACACTAAAAGAAATAATAGCTTTAATGAATATCGAATCGTTAAAAGTGCTAAAAAAAAATACAAAAAATCCAATTAAAATGCTTTACATAAAATTTTCAAGCTGGACCTTGAACAAGCTAATCAAAACACTCGACATTGAATCTAATAAAAATAAAACTGTAAAAAATAAATAACAATTTTCAAATTCTTTTTAAATATCTTACTTATTAAATTTTTTATTCGCGACTTTTCTTACAATGTCTATTGTTGATTTATTATCAGAATAAATAAAAAAATCTTTCAAGGACCATCTTTTACGATTATTAGGCTCTAAAATGTACATTGAATCTAAAATGTCTAATGTCATTTTATTGCCACAATAAAATTCGCCAACCATGCCTAATTTATTCCCAATAGCTAAACACGCTGCAATATCCCAAAGTCCTACAAAAGAAAAATAAGCCTTATAAGAACCTGTAAAAAGTTTGGCAAAAGAATAAACACAAGAACCATTAATATGAATATGAGAAGAAGTATTAAGATTAAATGACCTTATAATAGACTTTGAAACTGCAAGCAAACTGTGGCTATTATAACATTTAGAATTAGCAAAAATAAACTTATTAAAATCTTTTCTTAAAGGATAGGTACCAACGTTTTTTTTAGCATAAAATACACTGTCTTTAAAAGTAATAAAAAACTCTCCGCTTAAAGGAAGAGAAATAGCGCCTTCAGTAATTTTACCACCACTGGCACACGCTAGTGATATTCCATATGAAGGAAGGCCTGCTGCAAAAGAAGAAGTTCCATCAATCGGATCAATAATAAAAGTATTCTCTGCCATTAAAGCATCTTTAATATACTCTTCTCCATAAGTAAATATGGTCTCTTCCCCAATAAAAAAATTACCAGGCTTTTTGATTTCTCTGAATAAGAATTGCTCAATCTGCTTATCAACCTGAGTTACAATAGACCCATCAGATTTAAAATACAAACTTAATTTAGCAGAACCACTTAATGCAAGCCTAGTTGACTCATTTAGCAAAAATATAATTTTTTCAAAATCCCAATCCATTTTTATCTCGATTCTTTTATTAATAATAAATTCTAAAATTATTTATAAAAACATTATACTTTAACAAAGTTAACCTTTTTTCATAAAGCACTACTAAAACAAAATGCTTTAAATTATACTAGCTTTTACTAAAGCTAGTATAATTTAAAGCATAAATATCCATATTAACATTTTTTTATTTTTAATCTCATAGACTCCATTAAATAGCAAAAGCTGAGAAAATTTATCAAACACAAACTCCCCCCTATAGATATATTAGTAACTGTAATAATAGTGATACACTAAACAAGAAAAAACAGATCCTATAACATAACTAGACATGTCTATTAAATAGATTTTAATTAATTATTATTTATAAATAATAATTAATTAAAAAATCCTCATATAATTTATTTAAGGGTATAAAAATTTAATTTAAACTTTAAAAAAGCTGTTTTTCAATTTTTTAGCAAGTAAACCTTTAATATAATGTTAACCACCTTTAATTATATTACTCTTAAAGTACTTTCCATTCTCAAATAATAGCCTTAAATACTTTTGTTATTAATCTTTAACTCGCTTCTTTTCAATAAAATTTTTAATTTTAGCATCCAATATTGTAAAATCCAGACTCTTTAAAAATAATCAAACTTTTCTCTAAAGAACACCTTAATAATATTATTGTCGCATATTTTTAATAAAACAATAATGAGTATCTTTTCTAAAAGACTGTTCCTTTAAAAAATTTGAGCAGATTTAAAGCTAAATTAATTTTACTTTTAAAAACTCAATCAAAAACAATTAGATCATAAAAGACATTTTAAAGGCCTTTTTAAAAAATCTAAAAATATTTGAAATATTCATGCTATATCTTTTAAAAATTAAATACTCTGTAATTTTTTGCTATAAATAACATTATGATATAGGATTGAAATCCTATTACTTTTTAAATTGTAAATTTTTTTATTCCCAAATACATTAAATAATATTAAATCTCCAATTTTCCCCATAAAAAATATTGTCAATAAAATTTTAAAAAAAGGAAAAGAATTTAAAAAACTAAGCTTTACATAATTTCAAACCATATTATTTAAAATAGGAATTGAAAGTTCAAACCCAAAGGTTTTTTTAGAAACTTTAACTATAGGAGCCCCTTGTCTTCTTTTGTATTCATTTTTAAAATATAGAGTTAAAACTTTATCTACTACACCTTTTTCAAAATGAAGATAAATTGAATCTACAGATTCATTTTCAATCAAATATCTATTTAAAATAACATCAAGAACTTCATATTTTGGAAGATAATCGCTATCTTTTTGGTCAAACCTCAACTCAGCTGAAGGCTCCTTTAAAATAATATTAACAGGAATAATACATTCGTCAAACTTTGCATTAATATACTTTACAAGATCATAAACCTCAGTCTTAAAAAGATCTCCAATCAAAGCAAGTCCCCCACAGGTATCCCCATAAAGGGTACAATAACCAACTGCAATCTCGCTTTTATTGCCAGTATTTAAAAGTAAAGAATTTTGAGAATTACTATAAGACATTAATAAAAGTCCCCTTAACCGCGCTTGTAAATTCTCTCCAGTAACGCCTTTAACATCAAAATGCCCTTCAAGAAATCTACTGCTTACCTCAAACAAGTCTTTTATTGGCATTTCAATCAATTTAAAACCTAATTTTCTAGAAAGCTCTTTAGCATCAGAAATAGAACCTTTTGATGAAAATTTACTAGGCATAGAAATTCCAACAACATTCTCAGCGCCCAAAGCAAAACATGCAAGACACGCAACAAGGGCAGAATCAATACCTCCAGATATCCCCAAATGCACTTTAGAAAATCCTGAAAAACAAACATATTCTCTTAAAACAAGAGATATTGCTAAAATAATTTTTTCAAAAAAATCATCACATGTATCAAATTTCAAATCTTGAAACGCATCATTAGATATAAAATCAAATTCAAATCCTTTGGCTTGTTTTATCTTCCCAAAACTATTAATAAAAAAGCTACACCCATCATAAACTGCAGAATCTTCAGCCCCATAAAAATTTGAATAAACAACATCTAGATTGTTCTCAACAGCAACTCTTTCAAAGAATTTTAACCTAAGATTATTCTTTTCCTTAGTGAAATAAGATTTAGATGGTACTATTAAGTACTGAGCTTTTTTTAAATTCTCACCAAATTTGGAACTTAATTCATTAAACAATGAAGCATCCTCAAAATTTAATACCGCAAATACATTGTCCTTATAACTAAAAAAACCAGGCAAGTTGCATTGTGATACAGTTAGAATAACTTTATGATTACTGATTGCAGAAACAATATCTACAAATTTGCCACCCTTATAAACACTATAACCAAAAACAACCAAAATTCTATCATCAACCTGTTCTCTTATAAACTCAATGCATTTACATATATTTTGAGAATATTTAGAACGCTCAAAAAACTCACTATGCTTAGTCTTGTCTAAAAAGATAGAAGGAAAAACTAAAACTTCTGATCCCCTTAGCAAGGCTTCCTCATAATTAATTTTAAAATCAGCAATACATTTATTAAAATCTAAAACTTTATATTTAGTTTGAGCAATGCTTATTTTCATAGGTAAATAATAAGCAATAATACATTAAATTACAACAAAATTTTAACAGCTTCGCAAAGCCAATACTCATCCATATTTTAATACCTCTAAAATTAAGGTTATCTATAAACACGCTAAAAACAAACAAAATCAAAAAATGATATCAAAAATATTCTGAGAAATAAAAAATTAAAATTTTTTATTTTGACAAAAAAATACACACCAAAATTTTGTTAAATAACAATATGTATCAATACAACACTATTATTGAAAGCTTAAGAAAGATATATATCTTGCGAATGATCAAAATGAATCATTTTTAGTAAATTTTGAGAAAGAAAAAAATTTGTAAAATATTTTTTTTAAAGATAAAATGCTTTATCAAAGGAGGAAAAATGGAAAAAAAAGAAACTAAAAACGATGCCGAAAAAAACAACAAACAAGATAACAAAAATACAAAATCTCAAAAAAAAGAAAACTTAAATTTGGTAAATTCTGATAAAAAAATTACTGAGCTTGAAAATGAAATCTCCAATCTTAAAGATTTGTATTTAAGAAAACAAGCAGAATTTGAAAACTTCAGAAAAAGATTAGAAAAAGAAAAAGACAATTTTGTTAAATTTGCAAATGAAACCATAATGAAAGATGTCGTTAATTTTCTTGATAACCTAGAACGAGCTATTAACTCTTCAAGAAAATCTAAAGATTTTGACAACCTATTAACAGGAATAAGCATGATTGAAAATGAAATACTATCAATCTTTGATAAAAAATATAATTTAAAAAAATTTGGAGAAAATGGCGAAAATTTTGATCCAAGTCGTCATGAAGCAATAAGCATTGAAGAGAAAGAAGATCTTAAAAATCCAGAAATAGTAGAAGTATACCAAAAAGGATATTGCTACAACGACAGAATATTAAGAACAGCAAAAGTTAAAGTTGCTCAAAGTAAAAATTAATTATAAAAAAGGAGGCTTATAATATGGGCAAAATAATAGGTATTGACCTAGGAACAACAAACTCATGCGTAGCTATAATGGAGCATGGAAAACCAGTTGTAATACAAAATTCAGAGGGTGGAAGAACTACTCCATCTATTGTTGCTTACACAAACAAAGGCGAAAGGCTTGTGGGGCAAGTCGCAAAAAACCAAATGGTTACAAACCCTGAAAACACAATTTATTCTATTAAAAGATTCATGGGAAGAAGATTTGAAGAGGTTGCAAGCGAAATAAAAATGGTTCCTTATAAAATAGAAAAGGGACTAAATGGCGATGCAAGAGTAAACATTTCCAATATAAAAAAGCAAATGTCACCGCCTGAAATCTCAGCAGCAACCCTTACAAAAATGAAAGAAACAGCAGAAGCTTACTTGGGTGAAAAAGTTACAGAAGCTGTCATTACAGTTCCTGCATATTTTAACGATGCTCAAAGACAAGCTACAAAAGATGCTGGTAAGATAGCCGGCCTTGAAGTAAAAAGAATTGTTAACGAACCAACTGCCGCTGCTCTTGCTTATGGAATTGAAAAAAAACATGAAGAGATTGTTGCTGTTTACGATCTTGGCGGAGGAACATTTGATATTTCAATATTGGAGCTTGGAGATGGCGTTTTTGAAGTTAAGTCAACTAATGGAGACACACATCTTGGGGGGGACAATTTTGACGATGAGATAATAAAGCATTTAATTTCAGAATTTAAAAAAGAAAGCGCTATTGATTTGTCAAACGACAAAATGGCTCTTCAAAGACTCAAAGAAGCAGCTGAAAAAGCTAAAATAGAACTTTCAGGCGCTCAAGAAGCTTCAATAAATCTTCCATTTATTACAGCAGATGCAAACGGCCCAAAACACTTACAATATACTCTAACAAGAGCAAAATTCGAACAAATGGTAGACCACTTAGTTCAAAAAACAAAAGAACCATGCCTTAAGGCTATTAAAGATGCTGGGCTTAAAGCCTCTGACATTAACGAAGTAATACTTGTGGGCGGATCAACAAGAATTCCTGCTATTCAAAAAATTGTAAAAGATATATTTGGACAAGATCCCAACAAAGGAGTAAATCCAGATGAAGCCGTAGCAATTGGAGCTGCTATTCAAGGTGGTATTTTAACCGGAGAAACTAAAGACATGGTACTCCTTGACGTTACTCCACTCTCACTAGGAATAGAAACTCTAGGTGGTGTAATGACTAAACTTATTGAACGAAACACTACAATTCCTACAAAAAAAAGTCAAGTATTCTCAACAGCTGCTGATAATCAAACCTCTGTTGATATTAAAGTCCTTCAAGGTGAACGTGAAATGGCAGCACAAAATAGAATACTTGGTAACTTTATACTTGATGGAATACCAGCAGCACCAAGAGGAGTACCTCAAATTGAAGTAAGCTTTGACATTGACGCTAATGGAATAGTTCACGTATCTGCAAAAGATATGGGAACAGGCAAAGAACAGAAAATTAGAATTGAATCATCATCAGGGCTCTCTGAATCAGAAATAGATCGCATGGTAAAAGATGCAGAAGCTCATGCGGAAGAAGATAAAAAATTAAAAGAAAATATTGAGACAAAAAATACAGCTAATTCTTTAATTTATCAAACAGAAAAATCATTAAAAGAATATTCTGAAAAAATTTCAAGCGAAGACAAAGAAGCTATTGAAAATAAAATAAAAGAATTAAAAGAAGGTCTTGATAAAGAAGACATTTCACTTATAAAATCTAGAACAGAAGAACTTCAAAAAGCTTCTTACAAGATAGCTGAGATGATGTATAAAGATTCTTCCCAGCAAAATGCAAGCAGCCAACAAGAAAATGGTACCCAAAGCAATACAAGCGAAGAAGGGAAAGAGGCTGATTACGAAGTTGTTGACGAGGATAAAAAATAGTGAAAAAAGATTATTATGAAATTTTGGGGCTCTCAAAAGGAGCCTCAAAAGATGAAATAAAAAAAGCTTATAGAAAAATAGCAATTAAATATCACCCCGACAGAAATCAAGGAAATGAAGAGGCCGCTTCTATCTTTAAAGAAGCTACTCAGGCTTACGAAGTTTTAATAGACGACAATAAAAGAGCCAAATATGACAGATTTGGACATTCGGCTTTTGAAGGAGGGGGCTTTGAGGGATTTTCAGGCGGATTTAGTGGATTTTCAGACATCTTCGAAGATTTTGGCGATATTTTTGATTCATTTTTCACTGGGAACAAAGGACAAGAAAGAAATAAAAAACATGCAAAAGGTGAAGACGTAGGATACAATATAGAAATATCCCTTGAAAATGCATACTTTGGTTACAAAAATAATATAAACATAACAAGACAAATACTCTGCCATTCTTGTCTTGGGAAAAAATCCGAAAAAGGGACAAGTCCTTCAATATGTAACATGTGTAACGGCAGCGGCAGAGTAGTACAAGGCGGAGGATTTTTCAGAGTTACAACAACATGTTCCAAATGCTACGGTGAGGGTAAAATAATATCAAACCCTTGTAAATCTTGTAAGGGAAAAGGACGCATTACAAGTCAAGAAACTATTCAATTAAACATTCCTTCAGGCATTGATAATAACCAACAAATAAAAATGAAAGGGAAAGGAAATGTTAATCCAGACAACCAAGAATATGGTGATCTTTATGTAAAAATATTAATAAGATCTCATAAAATATTTAAAAGAAATGGCAAAGATCTCTACGCAATTCTTCCAATAAGCTTTACTCAAGCAGCCCTGGGAAAAGAAGTAAGAATAAAAACAATAGCTTCAAAAGAGATTAAAATACAAATTCCAAAAGGAATAGAAAATGAAGAACAAATTTTAGTTAAAAGCGCAGGAATGCCAATTCTTCAAACCGAAAAGTTTGGAAACTTAATATTAATCACTAAAATAAAAACACCTAAAAATTTAAATTCTAATGCTATCAAACTTTTTGAAAACTTAAGTAAAGAATTAAGAGATGGTGATGAAATAGATTTACTCAAAGTATAAATATGTATATAACTCATGCCAATTCAATAATTGAAAGCATAAAAAATAATAAAGGTTTTGAACTTTATATATCAAAAAAAAGTTCAAAGACTAAAGAAATTGAAAGATTAGCTAAAACACAAAATATAAAAATAATAAGAATAAGTATAAATGAACTTGACAAAATTCTTAAAAGCAAAGACCACAGAGGATTTGCATTAAAACTAAAACTTGAAAAAAATAAAAATGAAAAAACACAAACTAAAGATTTTGAAAACCTACTAGAAACATTTAAAAAAAAAGAACATGCTTTCATTTTGCTTTTGGATAAAATAGAAGATCCCCAAAACTTCGGAGCAATCCTTAGAACAGCAGAACAGTTTAGTATAGATCTTGTAGTTACTACTCAAAAACGTAGTGCAAAAGACAATTTAACAGTTTTGCGCACTAGCTCTGGTGCAAGTCAATATGTAAAAAAAATAACAGTTACAAACATAAACAACACAATATATTCTTTGAAAAAACATGGCTTTTGGATATACGCTGGTGATATTAAAGGACAAGATATAAACAAAATTAAAATAAACGATAAAAAAATTGCACTTATTTTAGGGAATGAAGGCAAAGGCGTACACAAGCTAATAAAAGAAAATTCTGATTTTTTAATAAGAATCCCAACTAGCGGCAAAATAGACTCACTTAATGTTTCTGTATCAACAGGCATTTTAATTTTTGAAATCAAAAGGCAATTAAATCTACTCTAAAACATTAAATTAAAGCTTTATTTAAAACTAAAAAACATCTTAATAAAAACTATTTTAAAAAATTTCCTAACTCAACAGATGCAATAAACCCTTCAGCAGCAGCAGTAATGGCTTGAGCATAAAGTTTATTGCTAACATCTCCACACGAAAAAACACCATTAACACTTGTTTTAACAACATCTTTAGTTATAATAAATCCCTCTTCATCCAAATCTAAAAATCCCTTTAAAAATTCTGTATTCGGCTTATAACCAACAGCCATAAATACACCATTTACTTCTAATTTATTTACAACATTATCTTTTTCATTAAAAATCTTAATCGAAGAAACAGAAGATTCGCCATCTACTTCTATGGCTTCTGAATTATAAAAAATCTCAATATTTGGCAACTTCGCAACACTATCTCTTAGCATAGCAATAGCCCTAAGATAATCTTTTCTTACAATAATATAAACCTTATCCACTAATTTGCTTAAATAAATTGATTCTGAAAGGGCAGTATTGCCTCCACCAATTACGGCAACCCTTTTACCTTTAAAAAGATGTCCATCACAAATAGCACAAACCGAAATACCCTTATTCCAAAATAAATCTGAATTTTTAAGAGTTTCAAGTTTTTTAGGTTTTGATCCCACAGCAATAATAACAGCTTTACTTTTATAAATATAATTTTCTGTATAAAGGTAAAAAATATTATTCTCCCTTTTTATAGAAAAAACAGTTTCGGGAAAAGTTTTGGCTCCAAGATTTACTACTTGCTCTCTCATATTTAACATCAAATCTCTACCACTTATTCCATTTTTAAAGCCAGGATAATTATAAACTTCTGTAGTTGTAGTAAGCTGTCCTCCAGGTTCAGGGCCTTCTAAAATAGCAACTTTATAATTACTCATAACAGAATAAATACCAGCTGTTAATCCAGCCGGACCAGATCCTAAAATTATTACATCTTCAATAAATTCTATCTCTTTTTGAGATAAATTTTCCTTTTTGGTCAGATTTACATTAATAGTTTCAAATTCTAACATATCTAAATTTTAAGCCTCTCTTAAAAACTTCAATATAAATCTTAGCATTGCTAAAATTAATATTAAATATTTAAGATTGACTCATAAGTTTATTGATATTAACCTCAAAAACAGAACATGGAATAAAAATCCCAAAATTATTCAAAACATAAGGTGAAATTTCACCAAAGCTACCCACATTGAAACCTTCAATCAAAATATCTGCTCCCCTACCATTAATATAAAAAGTAGCTTTTGACTCTCTTAAATTAATCTCAATATTTAAATAATAAAAAAGCGTTGCAACAATTGAATTAATCTCATTAAAAGAAATTTCTTTGCCAGACATTAAAAAAGCTAAATTGGTAAAAGTGCTTGTTCCTTCAGCAGCATCCAAATTCTTTAAAGCTACCTTGCCAACCTCAAAAATTTTATGTGGATAAGGAAAATTAGAACTAACGCTTTCTGATTTTAATAAATTAGGTATTATTGATGCTCTAATATATTCATAATTCTCTGTCATTGGATTAGATACTTTTAAAAAATTTTGATCATCAATATTCATTCTATCAATAAAATCTTTCTTAGAGCCCATATAATTATAAATCATCTCTTGGAATCCCATACCCACCATTAAATTTCTAACATTCCTTGAAAACTTTTCCAAAGCCCCAAGCCTTCCTATTGTAAAGGCCTTGGGAAGCTCTGGATAAAAACTTGCAAGACCTTCCCCTATCATTACATCTTCAATTACATCAACTTCATGAAGAAAGTCATTTCTATAAAAGGGTGGAATAATATAATTTTTAAAATCTCTAGAATAAGAACTTACTCCCATTTTTTTTAAATTAAGGCAAATACGCTCTAATGTTAAATTAGTTCCAAGCAGTCTATTAACATTTTTCACATCAAACTCTACTTCTTCTTGAAAATAATAAGGGCATACTAATTCTTCAAAATCTAAACCAAAAGGCTCTCTAAACACAGTTTTTACGGGCAAAATTTCAAAACCCATATCATAAAAATCACAAGCTACTATAGATAAAGCTAGCAAAGTTGCTTCAAAATCGATGCCTGTAACCTCAACAAATAAATCAGTATCACCAACCTTTAAAGATCCAATATTGTTAGAATTAATTATTGGGGGGTACGAAACTACTTTATTATTATTATCTAATAATAAAGGATACTTATCAAAATTTTTGACAATATAGGAATATTCCAACCCTTTGGGATGCTTTTCATTTATTTCTAAAAGAGAAAGCTCACAATCCATTCCCAAAGGAACAAACTTATGATTAGGAGACGAAGCAACATAACTGATTGGAAATTTAATAAAATTAGAATTATACATCCCCATTGCAACTCTTCTTCTCTTTTGTCCATAACTTTGACAAAGTTTTTCTTGAAATTGAATTAGTGCTTCAAGCATTCTATCATTAATAATCAATCCTTTTGCTAAAAACCCAAAAATAAACGGTCTTATTTGGGACATTTTATTGTCCACTAAAATTTCACCATAGCACTTTTTGAAATCTCCTTTTTTTGAAAAAAAATCATAATAAGGAATTTCTCCAAAAAGATACGTTTTTATTTGACGAGCAAGTCCAGTATAAGACCACAAATCTGGTCTATTTGTATCATTAAATTCTATTTTGATTTTTCCTGAATTTTCATCAAAACCATCAAATTCTGCTTTAAATGGTTCAAGTAATTCTGAAATCTCTAAATTTGTAAAATTTTTTCCTATTTTATCTAAAAAAAGATTTTTGTAAATTTCTACCTTTGGCATCTTCTCTTTCCTCGCCTTAAAACAACATCACCAATATCATAAGTAAAAAGATCTCTTAAATCATTTAGGCCTAAGTGCATTAAAGCCATTCTATCTATTCCAATTCCCCAAGCAATAACAGGAAAATCAATGCCTAAGGGTTTTGTAACTTCTGGCCTAAAAATTCCACTTCCTCCAAGCTCAAACCAGCCAAGAACAGGATGTTTTACATGTATTTCAATCGATGGTTCAGTAAAAGGAAAATATGCGGGAACATATTTAACTTCTGTAGCGCCCGCAAACTCTTTGGCAAAAATTTCAAGAAGGCCTAGCAAAGTTTTAATACTAACACCATCCTCAATAACAATCCCCTCGGTTTGATAAAAATCGACTCCGTGAGTTGCATCTACTTGATCATATCTAAAACATCTAATAACTCCAAAATATCTGCTTGGATTTTTGGCATTAATTAATTGTTTTGCAGAAAGAACGGTGCCATGGGTTCTTAAAACCAATCTCTTGGAAAGATCCTCACTAAAGCTATATCTCCAACCTCTTGAGCCTGTTGCATATCCTGTTTCATGAGCTAATTTTACATTAGAAAAATAAGGTTCGGGTAAAGATTTTTGCATACTGGGATCTGCAATGTAATAAACATCCTTAATATCACGAGAAGGATGAAATTGGGGCATAAAAAGAGCATCGTTGTTGAAAAATTCTGTTTCTATCAAAGGACCGTCAAACTCTTCAAAACCAAGCCCTACCAATTTGTCTTTAATTTTAGAAACATAATCTAAATAAGAATTAAAGCGCCCAATAAAAATTTTAGCTGATGGAACATGAATATTATAAGCTCTAAATTTTTTATTCTCATAAGTCTTATTTTTTAAAATTTCAGGAGTAAGCTTAGTAATCTCATCTCCTGTTAATTTGTTTTTCATTAAAAAATTTTTGACTTCCAATCCAAAACCAGATAATCTAAAAGTTAAATCAAGTTTTTCTGTTATTTTAAAAAATACAGAATCTGCTCCTTTTTTCTTAGCAAAATTTGATATTAATGAAAGCTCTTCATTTGTTAAACTTTCTCTAAGAAGATCATTGCTTTTTGCTCTTTCTAGCAATACACGTATTTTTTGATAATTGACCTCTATGCCGTCTAAACAATTTATAATAATCTGTTTATTCAAATCAAGAGAAAGAATGCCCTCTTTTAATAAATTTCCAAACGCTTTGCCCACTTCTTTAACATCAAGATCAAGCTCTAAGGCTAAATTTGAAGCAAAAACTGCCTTTCGAGATACCAGGTTTATTATTTTTTCCTCAACAAATCCAGCTGTTAAAGCGCTAAGGCCTCTTTCTGTTGCTTTATAAAATACATTTAATTTCCTACAAGTCTCTTCAATAATCTTTTTAGAATTTAACCATTCAATTGTTTTGTTTGCCTGACCTTCATTAAACCCTAATTTTTCAATAATAATTGAAGCAGAAATATCATCCTCTTCTCCATTGTTTAAAATTATTTTCATCTCAAGAGGATGTAATGTTTTTATTAAATTTAAATCTGACTTCATAAATATAACCCTTAATCACCTTTGTTGCTTATACCAAGCTCTAAAATAAGTTCAACTTCCCCAATAGATAATTTAGTAGCTCTAGAAATTTCTTCAGCACTCCACCCCTGTCTCATTAATTTTATTACAGAATTCCTAACAGTTTCATTATTAAGACCAACATTATCTTGATATTTAGAATCTGTTTTGACAAGAATACCAAGAGTTTTTATTCTCTCTTCTGCTGCAATATTTAAATTCTCTAACCTTGTTTCAGATTTCACTACCTTTTCTCTCATAGTTAAAGTATTTTTTAACCTATTTTCAATATCTAAGAGCATTTCCCTTAAATTCTGAGCATTAATCAATACTTCTTCTGAAAGCCCTTTGTTTAATAAAAGATTCGAAACAGCATTTTCCATATCCTTTAGATTGTTCTGAAACTTAGCACTCTCTTTACTTAAAGTATTAAATCTTTTCTCCATTTCATTTATTAAATCAAAGTTTTTATCAACGGACTCTATAGTACTCTTTAATATACCCTCTTTATTGCTAATTCTTTCATAATTATCAAGAATATTTCTCTGTTCGTCAGCTATATCTTTTATTTTAGCTTTATAAATTTGCATTTCATCATAAGATTCGATTAAACTCTTATATCTACTATCAAATGAAGAGTAAAATTCAAAGAATCTATTAAAATCATTCTTAATATCTTTAATAGATTCTTGTTCTAACTTCAACTCATTAAAAGTTTCAATAATACCTAATGTTTCTTTTTGAATATTATAGAATTCCTTGTTAACGTTTTCAAAATTATTTTTATATTCTTGAGCAAGATCTATCTCATTTTTTAAAGTTTCCCATAATTTTTCCAACTTCTCCTTAAGAGAATAAGCCTCTAAAAATATAGAATTATTTTTTTCAAGCTCAGCATCTAGTTTCTTAAAATTTTCAATTTGAAAATTTATTTTATCATAACTATCTTCAAATTCTTTTCTCAAGTCAGATTTATATTCAACCAAATTGTCTTTAGCTTCACTAATAAATTTATTAAATTCAGTATCACAATTTAATATTTTAGATTCAAGTTCTAAAACATTAGTATCAACTTCTTTCAATAATTCTTTATAATTTTTCTTGAACTCAACCTCAAATTTATCAATTTGTTCTTGCAAATCATTCTTTACAGTTTCAATCTCCAACGTTGAATGTTTTAAACTTTTTTTAAGCTCATCTTCAAGTAAGCCAAACTCTGATTTTATAGATTTAGAAAACGCATTATATTCATTCTCAATTGATGCCTCAATATTATTTCTATATAAACCAATTTTTTCAGAAAATTCTGAAATATTTTTATGCATTAATTCAATTTGACCTTCAAAGCTTTCTTTATCACTAGAAATTACATCAATCATTTCCCGTCTTACTTTATCAAGATTAGAAGACAAGGTTGTAAACTCATTCTCTAATTTTTGATTAAGCTCAAAAATCCTATCTTCAAGGCTCTTTTGTTGATCTAAAAATTTCACTTCTGCTTGAATTAAGATGTCTTCGGTTTTCTTATTAACCCTTTCGTCTATCTTTTCTACTTTAAAATCAACAAATTTTTCAAGATCTAAAACTTTAAGATTTAATGACTCACCAATATTTTTAAAATCAAGATTAACTGATTGTTCAATTTTTTTAGCCTCGCTTTGCAAATTGCCAAAAATCTCTTCAGCCTTAATCTCAAGGCTATCTTTAAAAGATTCTAAACCAATCTTAACATTAAGAATATCATTCTCAAATGATTTAATTTCAAGTTCAGCAAGACTTATTTTTTTTTCTATTGTACTATAAGATTTTTCTTGCCAATTTTTTACATCATCTTTAATATTTAAAAACCAAGAATCAATAATATTTTGCCTATTATTTACAAAATCAATAAATTCATCTACCCTTCCAGTAATATTAGTTTCCATTAAAGCTATCTCACTCTCCATATCTTTTTTTTTAGAAGAAAATTCCTTAGTAAAATCTAAATAAAAATTTTCTTTATCATTTTTCATTTTTTGTTCAATATCTAGGCGGAAACTTTGAATAAGTTCTGTTTTATTTTCTAGATTTTTAGACAAATCATATTCTAAATTTTGAATTTTATCATTATACGAAGCAACAAAGTTTTCTAAAGAATATTTAAGCTCTTCACCTCTAATTTTCAAATCTTTAAAAAAATCTTCTTCTAATAGCTTAAGATGAGATGAAACATTATGATAAGACTCTTCTTTCAATCTAATAACATCTTTTTCAATATTATTTAAATCAGATTCAAGATTTTTAAGATTTTTCAGTTGAGATTCAAGTTCAAAAATCATCTCTTTATTTGAATCCTTAAACTCTTCACTTAAAGTTGCAATATGAGAATTCAATCTCTCTAAAAACTCATCGTACACATCAGCATACTTTTTCTCAAGCCCATCATATTGACTTAAAGCTAAATTATCAATGGCTTTAATTTTATCATCAATTTTACTCTCCAAATTCAATTGCCCTTCATTACACCTTTCTTCAAGTTCAATATACTTAAGATTAAAATCATTGGCTATTTTATCAATACACCCATTCACTTTATCATTCAAATTTTTCTCTATGCTATCAAAAGTATTTTCAATTGATTTTAAAGAATCGATTCTCTTATGAATTTCATTTTCATACTTTACAATGTCATCATCAATTAAAGTGTTTACCTTTTTTATACAAACCTCAAAATGATTTTTTATATTCTCTTCAACACTTCCTTTAATCTCTCCAAATTGAGAATTTATAATACCGTAACAATCTTGAATTTTATCTCTCAATTCTTTTTCAAACTCTAAAATATCTTTTGATCTTCGCTCTATTATCTCAAAATTATGATCCATTTCAGAAATCTTAATTTGTAAATTTTCATCATTTATTGTAAGTGTTTTATAAATTTCATCTCTAATTTTTGAAATAGCTCCCTCACTTTCAATTAAAAACGTAGAATACCTCTCTTCAAAATTACTCTCAATAAGTTTAAATCTTTCCTTATAAAGATCGTTTAAAAACTCAGACTTACTCTCAATATTATTTTTAAGATCATTTGTTATCTCTCCAAATCTCTCTTTTGCTTGCATAATATCACTATCAATAGTTTTCCTATAATCAATTGCTTCCTCTAATCTAGATTTATAATACTGTTCAATCTCTTTAACAAACTCACTAATTCTTGCCTCTCCATCATCTGTTAGATCTTTAACTTTTAATTCAAATTTTTCAACTTGATATTTTGATACATCAAAAGATTCCTTAAGTTTTTGAAGATTTTCATCCATACCTTTGCTAAGATTATCTATTCTATCTGTCAATCTTCTATTTATATTTTCAATCTCATGCATTATTTCATTTTCAAGTTTACTAGAAATATTTTCTGAGTACCCTCTATAATTAGATATCACTTCATTATATTTTCCATTAATTTCTTTATTTATATCATTAAACTTTACACTAAGGGAATCAAGAGTAATATCTATATTGGCCTGAAAAGACGCAATATCGGTTCTTTTATCCTGCAGCAAGCTATCAACCTCTTTAACAAATTCCTCTGAATTGTTTAAAACTACAGCAAACTTTTTTGACAAATTTTCCTCAAGTTCTCTAGTCTCTTTATTAAAATGATTCATTATATCTTGTAAAAGCTCGTCAGAATATATAGCGCCTTGATTTCTAAACTCATCTATTTTTTCAAGGTAATAACTCTCAAGGCTTTCTATGGAAAATTTAAGCTCTTTAATTTTTGTAGTCACCTCAGAATCTATTAAATCCAAATCCACTTTACCCGAAGATAATAAATTCTCAATTTTAACAGTTATTTCGTTTAATTTGCTTTGCCAATCACTAAGCTTACTGTCTACTTCATTGTTAATTAAATCTTTCCTATTTAAAATATCTTTAGAGATTCTATCTAAAAAATCATCAATTTGCTTTTGATTGTCTGATTTTATATTAGAGACAATTTGCAGCTTTGATTCAATAAATTCATTAAGATCGGATTTAAAATTATTTAAAATATCTTCTGATTCAATTTTGAAATCTTTTAATTTATAATCACATTCTTCAATCTTACTTATAACAAAATTATTTTTATCATCAAATTTTTTGTTCAAATCCTCAAGCATAAATACACTTTTATCTTTAATTATTTCTGTTTGCCTATTAATAAATTCTTTAATTCCTAATATAGCCTCGTCACTTTGTGCATATGACATATCTTTTAATTCTTTATATTTTTCTATTACTAAACTCTCAATATCGCCTGTTTTTAACAAAACATATTCTATTCTATCGTTAACATCTCTTTCTAGATTTTCTATTTTTAAAGTAGCAGATGAAAGTAGCTCTTCACTAGAGATCTTAATATCAAGCAATGATTTATTTAAAGCAATAAGCTCATCCTTCCAACTACCATGAATGTCAATAGCTTTCTTTTGAATATGATCTGAAAGATCATTAAAAACATTCTCACTAAGTTCTATTCCCTTGTCTTTTTGAATCTGAATTAAACTTAAAAATTCTTCATTTGTTTTATTTATTTGAGATTCAATATTTTTTAAATTAGAATCCATCTCACCTTGCCACTTTGAATATTGAAGCTTACTTTCTTCTAGCTTACTAACAAAATTATTTACCTCATCGGAATAACGATTCTTAAACTCTACTATATTTTTATCAATTTCATCTTTAATATTAATTAAATTGGTATTAAAATCTCTCTTTAAAATCTCTTGATTTTCTCCAAACATATTACACAAAGATTCAATTTCATTTTCTAATTTCTTGTTTAAATCTTGAAATTCTCGACAATTATTAATTGCTTCTTGAGAGAGCGTTTCAAATTTCTCACCATAAACTAAAGAAAACTCATCCATTTCTGCCGTTAATTTATCTTTAAAGCCTTTATATTTAGATTCCATTTGATCTTCAAATTTAGAGCTACTAGAATCTAAAGATTCAAAAAGAGTAGTGTACTTGGCATTTATATTATCAGTTAAATTTGAATAATTATTATTAAACCTGCCATCAATTTCTTGGAAATTAGAAATCAAATTATCATTAAGCTTAATAAGCTTTTCTTGAATATTTGAATCAACATCTAAAAGTTGAGATTCTAATTGCCTTTTAAGTTGATTAATATCATCTTTAAAACTTTCACTAAATATTTCAATGTCTGACCCAAACTTATTTTTAAATTCAAGATATATTTCATTAGAATCGTCCTCAAGCTTCTTAATCAAAGAGATGGCACCTGCTTGAACACTTTCCATTTTAGAATTTAAATCTAACAAACTAAGCTCTACCCTTTCTCTAATATTCTTATCAACTTGGCTTATTTTATCTTCATAGTCCTCATAAATATTTTTAAGATTCAGCTCAACTTGAGATCTAAATTTATCAAAAACATCATCAACCTGCTCCTCATACTTTCCCATCTCTATTCGTATTGACTCCTCAAGTGAATTAATTCTTGAATAAACATTGTCCTTGAAAGAAGAACTCATAGAAGAAATTTCATTGTCCACTAAAATCAATTTATCCTCAAGTTTATCTTGAATTTCCCTAGAACGATCATCAACGTATGTGAAAATATCTTTAAATTTATTTTCTAATTCCTCATTCAGTCTATTTAAAATAAAATCTTCTTTCTCATTAATTTTATTCTTTACGTTATCCATAATAAGCTCTATAGAATCTTCTATTAACTTATATTTGTTTTCATAAAAAATAAAAGAACTTTCTATCTCTTTATTATATTTACCAATATTAAATTCAACCTTTTCAAGAAAATCATTAAATTCTAAATCTAATTTCTCATTACCCTTATATAAAATATCCTTTTTTCTCTCTTCAATATTTGCTAAATCTTTTTCATAAAGATCAATCTCTCTATTCAAATTATCCATTTTAAAAACAAGGTCCTTAATATTAATATCAAACTTTTCCCAACTAGCAATTTTAATAGACTCGAGATTTTCTTTATTGGACTTTTCAAATTTTTCTAACACTGAATTCAAATTTGATTCAACAGAATCAATCTGTGTGTTAAATCCTTTTAAAGTTTTTGAAAGTTTATCTACTATTTTCCCATCAACTTGCAACCTTTGAATATTCTCTTGAACTTTCAAGGTCATTTCGTCAAGATCCTTGAGCATAGAATCATGATAAGCTATCTTTTTTTCAACCTCTGCAAAATCATTGCTCTTGTTTTTAATCTTTTGCTGAACTTCATCAATCTTTTTTATTATTTCTATGCTAGATCTTTGATAAGCTTCCATATCAACAGCAAGATCATTAATCTCTTTTGTCTTATCTTCAATAAAATCTTCAAGATTAACCTTCGCAAGATCGATGAACTTTTTAATTTTATCTAACGCCCTAGAACGTTTGTCATATTGCCTATAAATAAACAAAACTATTGAAACCAAAAAAAGGTTAACTAAAATAGTAGCAAAATCTATCATAAAATATTTTACCCATATTCTATATATTTAAACGTATATATTCTCTTAAGTCTTTATAATCATGAAAAATAAAATCAATCATTACTTTGCAATTTATATTCTTTTTTGAAAAAAAAGCTGCTTTCATTGAAACATTTTTAGCGCCCAAAATGTCATATTCATAAGAATTCCCTACATACAAAATATTATTACTACTCAAATTTAAATCCTCAATAATCTTTAAAAAAGGTACTTTATGTGGCTTTAAATATCCAGTATCTTCTGAAGAATAAAGAATATCCCAAAAACTATCCTGAATGCCCAATAAATTTTTGACACGATCTAAAATAGGAAAGTCCGACATTACACCTAATTTTATTCCCTTAAATTTAAGCCAATAGATTAAATCTTGAACTCCAAGATATGGCTTGAGTTTTTTAAACTTATCGCTAAAAATTTGACTGTAATATATTTTATTTAATAAAAAAGCACACCTATTCTCATCAAGATTTAAATGTTGGGAAAGCATTTTAACCTGAAGGGAAAAAAATTCATCCCTATTTGAAGGTGAAAATTGATTTCTTTGTAAAATGCGTATTTTTTTCCTAATCTGTTTAAAAGCTAAAAAAAACTTAACATTGGTTAAAAATTCAAAAAACATTAATTTATTTCTATCCACCTCAGGATACAAGGTGCCATCTAAATCAAATATTACAGCTTTAATCATGATGATTGATTATTTGCCTTTATAGCTATAGGTACTATTGGTAAATTTTCAGGAACCTTAACTCTAACTAAATGAATATAAGAGTTTGGATATCTTTTTTGAAGAGACTTGATTGAAGTCTCAGAATTAACTTCATTAACTGAAACTCTAAAAATCCTATTTTCATCAAGAAATGGAAGAAACAAAACAACATGTTTATGAAGCATCATACTTGATAAATTGTTAACACCTGTGCTAATAGATCCAAAATAAATATATCCAGGCTCATCTAAAGCCAGACTATATAATAAAAACTCTAAATTTTCAATTTTATAGCCACGATTGTCAATATAATTAAAAAACTTAATATTATTGACATCATTTTCCTTAATTTTAGATAATTTTAAGTCCATATTAATATTATTTATCCTATAGGCAATATTACGAATCCAATCAAGACCAAAAAAAGGATCCTTGTTAAATTCCTGACTTTTAGTAAAAACACTCCCTCTAACACCAATATGCCTAATCTTAAGATCATCAATTCTTAAAAGTCGCCCCGTCATTGATTTATAAATCGAATCCGCCACCCATTTAACAAATCCTGAACAATTAAATCCTACAGGATCTTTTTGCAACAACCCAGTTTCTATGTGCACCATTTTGCCATACTCATCCATTGCACCATCAACAACCTCAGCAATGGGAAAAGATGAGAGAGTCTTTCTTAAACTAATTACCATATTAGAAATATTTTTATAAATATCAAAATATTCAGGAATAAAATACCTAAAATCAATAACCTTGGCAATATAATTTATTATATTGCTAATAGAAGTTACTGCAATGTCTTGAATCTTAAAAGGTAATTTAACGTCTTTATAAATTAAAGTATTTATTAAATAAAAATCAGCACTAGAAGAAAATTTTGAAGATTTTATTCTAATAAACGTATCCCCTCTGTTTATAAAAAATATTTTTATCTGCTCAATACCATCTTTGCCCACCTTAATCACATAAGAACCTGGGAAAATATAATCCACATTCTTTTTTTTATTAAAAAAAGAATAGTAAACATACCCAGGATAAACTGCACTTGAAACTTCAATGTAACAATTTTCTGTAATAAAATGCTTTATTGGACTTATTTTTTTTTGCACATCGCTTGAATTAAAATATTTTGAATACTTACTCCTTATATCAAAATCATAAAAAAAGCTCTCAAGCGCAAAAAGATTTAGACTCTTAATTATTAAGAATAAAAATATATATTTCACTTTAAATCTCTTATTTTTTCTCTCAATTCTACTAAAACTGGAATATTTTTATATCCAATTTTACGCAAATTATTTACTAAATAATTATAGTAAGAATTTGGAAAATTCTTTATTTTATTTGCAAAAAGAATAAACTTTACAGGATTAGTACTAACTTGTGTAATATATTTTATTTTATGAGAAATGTTTAAATGATAGTCTTTGATCCACAAATTTAACATTTTATTTAAATCTGAAGTGCTGGTTTTAAGCTCAAGCTGATCTTTTAACTTCAAAGCTTCTTTAAAAAGAGAATCTAGACCTATCTTCTTATGAACAGAAATTCTAAATATAGGAGCAAAATTTAAAACAGGGAAAAAAAATTTCACACGACCCTTTAAAGTTTCAAAATAGCCTTTAGATTCCTCTAAAAGATCCCATTTACTAAACACAATAATAATTCCTTTCCCCTTTTTAGTAACATAATGGGCAATCTTTTTATCCTGAGAGGTCAATTCTTCTTTAACATCAATCAACAAAAAAACAATATCCACCATGTCAATTACTTTCAATGCCCTATTAACAGAATAATATTCAACAACCTCATTTACTCTAGCTCTTCGTCTTATTCCAGCTGTATCAATAATCTCAAAAACTTTTCCATTTCTAGTTAGTTTTGTTTTAATAAAATCTCTAGTAGTGCCGGGCTGGTCTGAAACAATTGAAATTTCATTTCCAGATAAATAATTAATAAGAGTGGATTTACCTGAATTAGGCTTACCTATAATCCCAACCTTAATATTAACTTCATCCTCAATATTGGCTCTTCCAACTTCTGATTTTAAAAAATCTCTAAGCTTAGTAATGCCTCTACAATGAAGTGCACTAACAAGGAAATACCGCTTAAACCCTAAATTATGAAATTTATGGGCTAAAAATTCCTTATCTTTAGTATCTACTTTATTTAAAACTAAAATTACCTTACTAGTATATTTTCTCAGTCTTTCAATAACCTCATAATCTTCAAGTAAAATTTCATTAACATCTAAAACTAATAAAATTAAATCAACTTGTTCTAAAGAGCTTAAAACTTTTTGAACAACAATTTTGCTAATTTCATCTTTTAAGATCGTAAACCCACCAGTATCAATTAATTTAAAATTAAAAGAACCAACCTTACAAACCTCTTCAACTAAATCTCTAGTAACACCGTAAGTACTCTCGGTGATACTTCTTTTTGTATCTAAAATTCGATTAAATAAAGCAGATTTCCCAACATTCGGTCTACCAACAATAAGAACCTTTTTGTAACTAAGCAAAGCAAATATACCTCTTTATTTATTCCGATATTTCCATTATAATAGCAAATATTAGTATTTATGCCAATTACAAATGAGTGTTTATATTGAAAAGAAAAAAAAGTTCAAGCTCAAACAAATCAGACATACTTCTAATTTTAATTGCTATTACTTTAACAATAATTAGTGCACTATTAATAATCAAAAATTCGCTTATTATGCATATTTTTAAGGAAAAAAATTATGATAACAGTTTATTTGAATCAAGTCAAACACAAGATAATAAGTTAATTGAAGCCAAAAAAGACACAAATCAAAATGTAAATACAAAAATACTTAAAAATGAAAGTTTTTTAATCCAACCACCAGAAATAAAAAAACTTGAAGAAGAGCTCAAGCAAAACCAAAGAAATAATAACCTTAAAAACAAAAAATTTATTAAACTTTATTTTATAAAAGTCACTCCAGAAGGCTATTTTTTAAGACAAACTGTAAAAAGAGCTATATATTACGACAAGAATATACTTGAAGAAACACTAAAATCTTTAATCAAAGGGCCAAATGAATACGAGCTAAAAAATAATTTTTTAAGTTTAATACCTATAAAAACTAAACTGTTAAACTTAAGCCTAAGCGAAGGAATTGCCAAAATAAACCTATCTAAAGAATTTTATGAAAATAGTTTCGGCATTGAAGGAATAATTAATCAAATAGCTCAAATAACCTTGACATGTCTTGAAATTAAAGGAATTGCTGGAATAATTTTAACAATAGAAAATAATCCAATAATACTTGAAGAATTAAACTTAAATTTTTCAGGAATATTAAATAAAAAAACTTTAGACAAATATTAAAATTCAATATTGTTAAGCAATTGCATAGAGCTTAAAATATTTAAAACGTTTGACCTAACAACTAAAAACATAAATTCTTGATTGCCTTTTTTACCTTTTGTTTTTAACTTTAATATATTTTTAACTTGTAATTTGTTTTTATAGAACTTTTCAATTACACTTTGCAAAATTGTCTTCAAATAATCGCCATTCACAACACCATTAAAATTTTTTATATCTAAATTTAAACTTTTAACCTCAAACTGAGGCTTGATCAAAACCATAATAAAATTATCAGAAAGCTTATCTATTAAATTCACACATATGCTTATTGATGATCTAAAAGAAACATCTACAACCGCAAAATTAGGAACAATTTTAAATTCTGTAACATCAAAAATATTAGTTCTCTCTAAAACTTTAACTCTTGGATCAATTCTCAATTTATAAGAAAGTTGATTAGTACCTACATCAACTGAATAAACAAAATTGGCACCACACTGCAATAAACAATCAGTAAAACCACCAGTTGAAGAACCAACATCAACACAAATTTTATTTTTCACTTCGATCTTAAAATCTTTAAGAGCTTCTAAAAGCTTGTAACCTCCCCTTGATACAAATGTTTGACAAGCATTCTCAACTAAATCTATTTTACTTGTTTTGCTTATTAAGACTTTAGGATTTTTTTCTTTATGAGAATTTACATATATATTCCCTGTTAAAATCAAAATCATTAATTCTTCTCGTGTTTTTTTTGGATACCTTTTACAAAGTATGTTTAATAAATTATTTCTGAATCCTTTCAATTTTTAAAGCGCGGCCTGTCTTTAGATTAGAAGTAATAATAACTCCCTGTAAAATTGTGTCATCTTCTACAACTTCAGCTCTTAAAGGAGTATATTCAAGTAAGCCTTTAAGAGAAATATCAGGATTAAATCCTATTACAGAATTTAATCCACCTGTCATCCCAACATCACTAATATAGGCTGTCCCTTTTGACAATATTCTTTCATCTTTAGTCATAACATGGGTATGAGTACCAACTACACCTGTTACAAAACCATTTAAAAAATATCCAAAACTTTCTTTTTCATAATTACTCTCAGCATGGAAATCTACAAAAATGGTTCTAACCTTATTGCTGAGCATATTGACCAATTTTTTTGTATTATCAAAAGGATTCTTAACAATAAAATTCATATTTAAAACCCCTTGAACATTAATCACAGCAACCTTTTCATCTCTAATAGTTAAAAAACAATAACCATGACCATCTAACAAATCTGAAAAATTATTTGGCCTTAAAATATATGTTTGCTTATTTAAATAGTCATTTATTTTGTAATTAGAATATACATGATTGCCAGTAGTAATAACATTAACACCCGATCTAAAAAGATTGTTTGCTATTTCTGGAGTTATTCCAAAACCGTTTGACGAATTTTCTCCATTAGCAATTACCAAGTCTATTCTATATCTGTTCTTAATATTTTTAAGATTAAAAAAAACTTTTTTTAATCCACTCTCACCTATTATATCCCCAATTATCAAGGTTTTAATAGTGCTATCTTGCATATTCAATAACTCTAGTTTCACGAATAATTGTAACTTTAATTTTTCCAGGATATCTCATTTCAGCTTCTATCTTCTTAGCAATGTCTCTTGCAAGTAAAATTGATTTTTCATCATTAACCAACACATTGTCAACAATAATTCTAACTTCACGACCAGCTTGAATCGCATAACATTTTTGAACACCTTCAAAACTATATGCAATATCTTCAAGTCTTTTAAGTCTATTTATATAGTTATTTAAACTTTCTCGCCTTGCTCCCGGACGAGATGCTGAAATGGCGTCTGCTATTTGAACAACAATAGCCTCAAGACTCTCGGGTTTCACTTCATTATGATGAGCAGCAATGGCATTGACAACAATTTCGCTCTCTCCACAACTTTGAGCAAGTTCAGCACCAGTAATAGCGTGTCCCTCGCTATTCTCAGAAATACTTTCCATCCCTTTCCCAATATCATGTAAAAGGCATGCTCTTTTTACTACAATAGGATCTAATTTCATCTCTTTAGCTAAAATTTCTCCTATTATGGCCGTTTCTTTAGAATGGCTTAAAACATTTTGACCATAACTACTTCTAAAATAAAGCCTTCCCAACCCTCTAATAAGCCTCTTATCAAGCCCATGTATATTAAGATCAAAAACTACTTTCTCGCCTTCTTCTTGAATAATACCATTTATCTCATTGGTAACATTATATACAACTTCTTCAATCCTAGCAGGATGAATTCTGCCATCTGTAACAAGTCTTTCTAAAGTCCTCTTAGCAAGCTCTTTTCTTATTGGATCAAAACAAGAAATAACAACAGCCTCAGGAGTATCATCAATAATAATATCGGCCCCTATTAAAGTTTCAAGAGCCCTAATATTGCGCCCTTCTTTACCTATGATCCTCCCTTTCATCTCGTCATTAGGTAATTCAACAGAAGCTACTGTAAACTCCGAGCTTACCTCTGTAACAATACGCTGCATAGTAGATACTAAAATATCTTTTGCAACTTTATCTGCTAATAACTGGGCTTCCTGTTCGCTTTTATTAATAATAAGTTGAGCATCTCTTCTGGATTCATGCTCAACTTTTTCAATTACAATTTTTCTTGCATCTTCTCTTGTAAGACCAGAAATATTCTCCAATCTTTTAACAAGATCTGCCTCTTTTTCTCTTATTGCTTTTTCTTTTTGTTCAAATTCTTTAATTTTAAAATCAACTCTAGACTGCTGTTTATCAAGAGCAGATATCCTCTTGTCTAAGGTTTCTTCTCTTTGTAACAATCTTTTTTCTAGATTAACAATCTCATTTTTCCGATCTCTTATATCCCTATCTTGCTGGTTTTTTTCTTTAAGCATTTGAGATTTTGCATTAGCAATAATTTGCTTTCTTTCATTTTCTATCTCTAATTGTGATTCTACCCTTACTTTTGTCAGATTTTTTTCTAAATCTAATAAAGACAATCTACCTAAAAAAACTCTTACTAAAAATCCTAATATAAAGCCAGCAAAAATAGAAGAAAAAATAATATATGTCATATCATTTAACTCCTATGCTGTTTAAAAGCAATTTAAACTTTAATCTTTAAAACAGTGTGTAATTATTAATTATTCAACTTTTAAAGGCTTTTCAACTAATTCTAGGATAGCCATTTCAGCCGCATCTCCATATCTTTTTCCTAATTTAATCATCCGAGTATACCCACCATTTCTTTGCCTAAAAACAGGAGAAATTTTTGTAAACAGCTTATTTAAAATATACTTATCATGTATAAATTTTGATACTTCCCGTCTATTATGAACAGTATCAACTTTTGCCCTTGTAATTAATCTTTCAGCAAATCTTTTAACTTCAAACAATTTTGCCTTAGTAGAAGAAATTTTTTCATGTTTTAAAAAAGAAATTATCATATTTTTTAAAAGTGCTCTCCTATGACTAGATTTCCTACTTAACCTATTAAAACCTAATTTTGTTTTCATGAAATAACCTAAACTCTCCTTTTATTCCGATATTTTAACATTCTTACTCAATACAGATAAAGCATCTTCTTTAGACATTCCTAAAAACAATTGATAAGAACTAAGTTTTTCGACTATCTCTTCTAAACTTTTTTTCCCAAAATTTCTTGCCTTAGAAAGCTCTTCTGCATTTTTACTAATAAGTTCCCCTAAAGTTCTAACATTTTCTTTAGCCAAACAATTTAAAGATCTGACTGACAAATCCAATTTTTCAATACTCATATCAAGTAAGTTAGAACTTTCTGATTTTGATTTCTCAAAAGATGTATTAACATTATCTTCAAAATCTACAAGGGGAAATAAAAACTCTCTTATTATTGATGCGGCCTTTTTTATAGCATCTTTGGCAGAAATCACGCCTGTAGTCCAAATTTCCATTACAAGCTTGTCATAATCTGACCTTTGTCCAACCCTAGTATCTTCTACAGAGTATGAAACTTTCTCTATAGGCGAAAATATAGAATCTAAAGCAATAACATTAACTTCTTCTAAATACTTGGAATTTTGCTCAGAAGACACATAGCCTCTACCATAGTTAATTTGAAATTCAAGATCTAAATTCACATCCTGTGATAAAGTAGCTATAACTAAATCTCTATTAAAAACCTCAACTCCATCTCTTTCAAAATGAGAAGCTTTCAAAACCTTGGTATCTTTACCGCTAACACTAAAGCTTATTGTCTTTCTTTGCTCTCCTTCTCCAAGTTTCAAATGGATATTTTTAATATTAGCAATGACCTCAAGAGTATCTTCAGAAACTCCAGGAATCAAATCAAATTCACTTGAAACAACCTTTGACGAAGAATCTTTATTGTTAGACTGAATTCTCATAGCAGTAATCGCATACCCTTCAATAGAAGAAAGCAACACGCGTCTTAAAGTATTACCTATAGTAACTCCAAAACCTCTTTCAAAAGGATATATCGTAAATTTACCATAAGATCCATCACCTTGGCTTTTCAAAAATTCAATTTTTTCAGGTATAGTAAAATCTTTCAAAAATTTTTCTACAGGCATCATAACTCCTTCTAGCTAAACTCGTCTGGTTTTTTTCGGTCTACATCCATTATGAGGGATAGGGGTAATATCTGAAATTGACTTTACAGTCATACCAATTGAACCAATAGCTCTTATTGCAGATTCTCTACCAATACCTGGCCCTTTTATATATACATGAACATAATTAATTCCAAAATCTCTTACTTTATTTAAAGCAGATTCTGCTGTTATTTGAGCAGCATATGGAGTCGACTTTTTAGCCCCTTTAAAACCCATTCCGCCGGCACTTGCCCAAGCTAAAGCATTCCCCTTTATATCAGATACAGTAACTATCGTATTATTAAAAGTAGCCTGTATATAAACGTTTCCTTCTCCGATGTTTCTTTTAATTTTTTTTTTACTATTAGTTGATAATTTTGCGCTCAACTTGCCCTCCAAATCTTAAAAACTATTTTACTTACTAGCTATTTTCTTATTAGCTACAGTCTTTCTTTTTCCTTTTCTAGTTCTTGCATTCGTTTTAGTTCTTTGTCCTCTCAAAGGCAATCCTTTTCTATGCCTAACGCCCCTATAACATGCTATATCCATAAGTCTTTTAATAGACATAGCAACCTCGCTTCTAAGTTTTCCCTCTACAACATAATCACTCTCAATTACCTTCCTAAGTCGATTAACCTCATCATTATCCAAATCTTTAGCAATTTTGCTTGGAGAAATACTTGACTTATTGCAAACTTCCAAAGCTCTTGTTCTACCTATACCATAAATAGAAGTAAGCGCTATTTTTAATTGTTTATTACTTGGTAAATCTATTCCCAATATTCTAGCCATCTTATTTCCTCTAATTTTTACTTTTGTCTTTGTTTGTGCTTTAAATTATCACAAATAATCCTTAATACACCTTTTCTTTTTATGACTTTACATTTTTCACAAATTGGCTTTACACTTGCCCTAACTTTCATAGTCAAACACTCCTAAATTTTTTGCAAAAATGCATAATTTTTTTTATTTCTATAAGAAAATCCTTGAGTTTTCAAATAAGCATCAATATGAATCAATGTATCAAGCGCAACTCCTACCATAATAAGCAAAGAAGACCCCCCCATTATCCTAGAAACATCATGCGGAAATCTAAAAATATTTTGCACTAAAAATGGAATAATTGCAATAATTGACAAAAAAATAGATCCTGAAAATAAAGTTTTATTCATAATTTCATCTAAATATTTTTCCATCTCATCAGACTTTATTCCAGGAATAGTGCCTCCGTTCTTACGAATATTATTACTTATTTCTTTAGGACTTAACTGAATCTTAGAATAAAAATACGTAAATCCGATTATTAAGACTACATTCAAGAAAGTATAATAAAATCCGTTGGGCCTTAAATAAGATAAAATTTGTCTAGCTATAGAAGAAGTTTCCGCAAAACCACTTAAAATTTGTAAGGGCAAAGTAATTAAAACAGAGGCAAAAATAACAGGCAAAACGCCCGATGGATTCAACTTGATTGGCAAATATGAACTAACCGTACTATTAGAATTTGCCCTAGCATAATGAATAGCAATTCGCATTTGAGCTTTATATTCATATATAATTAAGATAACAACTAAAATAAATATGCTTATAACAAGTATCACAAAAACAGGATTAACATTTTGAGAAGGATCTTGCATGCTTTGGAATAAGTTAAACAAAGCTGCTTGAAGTCTAACTACTATGCCGGAAAAAATTATCAAAGATGTTCCATTGCCCACACCTCTTTGGTTAATCTGCTCTCCAAACCACAAAAGGATAAATGTTCCTGTAGTAACTGTTAAAATAGCAATAAAAATATACCTATAAAAAGGAATAGTAACGGCACCCGGAATACCCTTAGCATAAAGACTTGTTGCATATCCTTGAACCATAGCTGCAGCTATTGTTAAATATTTTGTATATTTTTTAGTCTTTTGTCTCCCTCCATCACCTTCTTGCATTTTTTTCAAATAAGGAAAAGAATAAACAAGAAGCTGAACAATAATAGATGCTGAAATGTAGGGCCCTATACTAAGCATAAATATAGAAAAATTACTAAAAGCTCCACCTGAAAAAAAATCAAAATAATTAGCAATTGAAAAATCTGATTGTGACTTGAAATAACTTTTAAGCGCTACAGAATCTATTCCTGGTATCGGCAAGTATGAACCAACTCTAAAAAGAAAAAGAATAAATAAAGTAAACAAAAACTTATTTCTTAAATCCTTAACAGTAAATAAACTTAAAAACAATTCTTTCATTTTTATTCCACTTTAAACTAATTTAATAGTACCACCGATTCTTGTTACAAGGCTTTCAGCTGATTTAGAAATTTTAGAAACTTCCAAGGAAACTTTTTTTGTAAGCTCGCCATTAGACAAAATCTTAATTTTTTTATTTTTCTTTCTTATAAGTTTATTTTCAAGCAAAGTGTCATAGTTGACTACTTGTCCATCCTTAAATTTTTTATCTATATCTCCAAGATTAACAATTGTATATTTCAATTTATAATCATTATTAGAGAAACCTTTCCTAGGTAATCTTCTATAAAGAGGAGTCTGCCCACCTTCAAATCCAAGTCTTGGAGAAGTATTTCTCGCTTTTTGACCCTTTTGCCCTCTCCCAGAAGTTTTACCAAGTCCTGAACCCGGACCTCTACCAACAATTTTACGTCGCTTGTTAGCTCCTTTAGGCTTTAATAGGCTAAACATTATTTACCTCACTTAATAAAATCATATTAATAGTCTCGTTAAGCATGCCTTTAATAGATTCATTTAAAAAATGGACCTTTTTATCACCTATTTTATTTAAACCTAGCGCTTTTAAAACTTTGACCTTTTTATTTAATTTCCCAATAAGACTTCTTACGAGAAAAACTTGCACATTAATATTATTTCTAGAAATAATTTCCCTATTCTTTTCCATTCTTCTAATAAAACATTTATTTTTAGACCTGGACCTTGAGGCATTAAACCTAGCTTTCTTTAGTTGCAATCTTAATTTCCTTTTAATCATATATTAACCCCATAAAGTTTTTAAAGTTTTTCCGCGCATCTCTGCCACTTTTTCAGCATTTAAAACTAAATCAAATGCCTTAAAAGTCGCCTTTACTACATTCATAGAATTATTAGAACCAAGAGATTTACTCAAAATATCATGCACTCCTAAAGCTTCCATTACAGCTCGAACAGGCCCTCCTGCAATAACACCAGTACCATGAGTAGCTGGCTTGATTAAAACTTTAGCTTTTTTAAAGCAACCAATAACCTCATGTGGCAATGTTCCTTTTCGAATAGGAACAAATCTTAAATTTTTCCTAGCGCTTGTTAAACTTTTTTTTATTGCATCACTAGCATCATTAGCTTTGCCAAAGCCCCAGCCAACATATCCTTCTCCATCTCCAACAACCATAAAAGCAGCAAAAGAGAATCTTCTCCCGCCCTTAACAACTTTAGTAACTCTGTTGAGTGATATTAATTTTTCTATCTGCTTTCTCTGTGCCTGAACATCTACCATAAATACACTCCCTTAAATATTAATACCAAACTCTCTCAAAGAAGTTGCAAAACTTGCAATAAGTCCATGATACTTATAACCATTTCTGTCAAAAATAAGATTATTTATATTTTTCTCCTTAAGCCTTTTAGCAAGAACTTCTCCAAGCTTTTTTATATCATCAATATTTTTGCTTAAATTAAGACTTTTTTCAATAGTAGAAATACTTACAACAGTATGCCCCCTACTATCATCTATGACTTGTGCATAAAAATACCTATTAGATTTAAATATAGTAATTCGTGGCCTGCTCGCTACTCCACGCCCTATTTTGTCCTTTATTCTTTTTTTACGCATAAGCTTTCTCTGTTCTGCTTCTTTTATTTTTTTCATAACTACTAACCCAAAATTTATTTTTTTACACCAGATTTTCCAACTTTTCTTCTAATAACTTCATTATCATACTTAATACCTTTTCCTTTATATGGCTCTGGTTTTTTTAAACTTCTAATCTCGGCAGCAACCTGACCAACCTTAAACTTGTCTATTCCTTCAACAGAAATTTTAGTACTACCGTCAAGCTTTACATTAATACCATCTGGAACAACATATTCAAACTGAGTTGAATAACCAAGGTTTAAAAAAAGGCTATTGCCTTGTTGTTCTACTCTATACCCTATACCATTTATAGTAAGAGACTTGGAAAATCCTTCAGTTACTCCTTTTACCATGTTAAAAATCAAACTTCTGTAAAGACCATGGTAAGCCTTTGTTTTTTTATCGTTAAAAACTCGATCAACAATAACGCTACCATTCTCAACTTTAACATTAATGCTGTCTTTTATATCTTGAACCAATTTTCCCCTAGTACCTTCAACTATTACTAAATTGCCTTTAACATCAATCTTAACAGTATCTGGAATCTTTATCGGAAGTCTTCCAATACGTGACATATATTCCCCCTATTAAACTACCAAACTGAGCAAATCAACTCACCACCTATTTTTTTATCTTTAGCTTCCTTTCCAGTAATAACACCTTTGGAAGAAGATATGATTAATATTCCATATCCATTCTTTATTCTTGGCATATTCTTATATGAAGAATAAATTTTTCTACCGGGAGTAGAAATGGCATCTATTTTATTTATAACAGGATTTCTTTTGTTGTCATACTTTAACAAAACTTTAATAAAAGCAATTCCTTCTTTTTCTAAAAAATTAAAATCCTTGATATAACCTTCTTCTTTAAGAATGTTTAATATTGATTTATTCATATTGGACATCTTTAAATCTACAGATCCATGCTTAACTCTGCTTGCATTCCTCAATTTAGTTAGCATATCTCCTACTGAATAAGTAATCGCCATAAAATCCCCTTACCAACTTGATTTTGAAACGCCAGGAATTAATCCTTGAGACGCATACTTTCTAAAACATATTCGACACATACAAAAATCTCTCAAATATCCTCTTGGACGACCACACAACTTGCATCTATTATTCTGCCTTGTTTTATATTTAGGCTTTCTTAAAGCCCTAATAATCATTGATTTTTTAGCCATATACCTTATAAATCCCTTTAATTACTAAACGGCATTCCAAATTTTAAAAGCAAAGCTTTGCTTTCTTTGTCATTTGAAGCTGTTGTCACAATTGTAACATTCAAACCAGATATTCTCTCTATTTTATCATAGTCTATCTCAGAAAATATTATTTGCTCCGTTATCCCAAAAGAATAATTTCCATTACCATCAAAAGCATTTCCATTAATTCCCCTAAAATCCTTAACCCTTGGCAATGCTAAATGAATAAGCTTATATAAAAATTCATACATTGCATTGCCCCTAAGCGTAACTTTAGCGCCTATTTCTTGCCCTTGTCTAATTTTAAACCCTGCTATTGCTTTTTTTGCTTTTGTCTTTACAGCTTTCTGACCAGTGATCTGAGCAAGCTCTAAAACCGCAGAATCTAACAACTTCTTATTCCTAACAGCCTCACCAACACCTACGGAAACTACTATTTTCTCAAGCTTGGGAACTTGCATTATAGATTTATATTCAAATTCCTTAACAAGCTCCTTTATAACAATGTCTTTATAATATTTCTTCAATTCAGGAACATAATTCATAAACTCTATATCCTCTGTCCATTTTTTTTAAGATATCTTATTTTTTCATTATTTTCAAATCTAATACCCAATCTTGAAGAAGTTCCTTTGATAAATATCATTACATTTGAAATATCTATAGCGGCTTCCTTATCTATTATTTTACCTTTTTCTTGGGGTGTCCTAGCTTTAATAACTTTTTTAACCATATTGCAAGATTCAACAATAACTTTATTTTTTTTTCTATTTATACTAGCAATCTTACCTATTCTTCCCTTATCTTTTCCAGAAAGAATTTTTACGCTATCACCTATCTTCAACTTTGTCTTCACAAAACCCCCTTTTGCTATATTACCTCTGAGGCCAATGATACTACCTTCATAAAATTAGCATCCCTAAGTTCTCTTGCAACAGGCCCAAACACCCTTTTACCCCTAGGGCTCAAATTGGCATCAAGTATCACGCAAGCATTATCATCAAATCTAACATAAGTTCCGTTCTTACGTCTTACTTCCTTAGAAGTCCTAACAATTACAGCTTTACAAACATCTCCTTTTTTAACAGAAGAATTGGGAATTGCTTGTTTTACTACAATAGTTATTATGTCCCCGATTTTTGCATAACGCCTTTTACTACCACCAAGCACCTTAATACACTGAGCCACCTTGCCACCAGTATTATCAGCAATTGTTAAATAAGTTTGCATCTGAATCATAATCAACCTCCTTTAGAAAAATCAAAGCTATTTTAATTTTTCTAAAACTTCAACAAGAGCCCATCTTTTATCTTTACTAATAGGCCGAACCTCAATAATTTTTACCTTATCGCCAACCTTGGAAACTTCTTTTTCATCATGTGCTTTAACCTTCTTGCTAACCTTTAAATACTTATGATAGATTGGATGCATCTTTCTTTGAACAATTTTTACTACTATAGTCTTAGACATCTTATCACTAACAACCTTGCCAATTAATTCTTTTTTATTTTCTCTTGCCATATTTAAACCTTTCTAATACCTAATTCATATTCACAAATCATTGTATTAAGCCTTGCAATATCACGTCTAATCTCTCTTTTCTTTAAAGGATTTTCAACATGACCAACAACAGATTTAAATCTCAAATCCAAATATTCTTTCTTTAATTCTAGCCTCTTGGCCTTCATGTCCTCAAGAGTAAAATTCTTAAAATTTTTTAACATAATTACCTCAAATCTCGCCTTACAACAAACATGGTTTTTACTGGGAGTTTAGAACTCGCAAGTGACATAGCCTCTTGAGCAAGTTCCTCTATAACTCCAGCCATTTCAAACATAACAGTGCCAAGCTTAACAGGAGCATTCCAATGGTCAACACCCCCTTTACCTTTGCCCATTCTAGTTTCAGCTGGTTTTTTAGTATAAGGAATATCAGGAAATATTCTTATCCAAACTCTCCCACCTCTTTTTATTTTACGAGTCATTGCAATACGAGCAGCTTCAATTTGGCGAGCAGTAATAAAACTTGTTTCCAAAGAAACAAGTCCATATTCACCAAAAGAAATTTTATTGCCCTTCTGAGCCTCTCCAGATAATCTTCCCCTCTGCTTTTTTCTATATTTAACCTTTTTTGGACTTAACATCTAATTATCCTCCAATATTTTGCTCATTAGAATCGACTCTTTCTTTAGAAAAAGACGAACCAAGTTTATTCAAAAGACCTACTTCGTCTTTAGATAATCCATCTTTTTTATTTAAAACAGCCCTACTTTGCCTTTCATTATTTTTTTCCCTATTATTTAAAATTTTATCAAAATTTTTAACGGACTCACCTTTTTCCCTAAAAGGCTTTTTATTTATTACCTGCCCAGCATCAGAATTGGTTTGTCTGCCTAAAACTTCACCTTTAAATAACCAAACCTTAACTCCAATAATGCCATAAGTAGTTTGGGCTTCAGAAAACCCATAATCTATATTAGCTCTAAGAGTATGTAAAGGAACACGACCTTCCTTAACTTCAAAGCTTCTTGCAATCTCAGCCCCACCAAGTCTACCAGCAATTTTAATTTTTAGCCCTTGAGCACCTTTTAACATAGAAGTAGAAAGAGATGATTTTAAAACTTTCCTATAAGACACTCTATTTTCTACTTGCTTTGCAATCCCATTAGCAATAATTTGAGCATCAAGCTCTGGTCTTTTAACCTCTTTGATTTTAATACTAATCTTTTTAGAAATTTTTTTAGTTAACAATTGCCCAATCTTTTCAAGATTAGAGCCTTTAAGCCCTATCACAGAACCAGGCCTTGGAGTAACAATTACTACTGTTACTTTTTGAGGATTATTTCTAATTATTTCTATATCAGAAATATCAAATTTAATCCCTTTGAGAAACTTCATAATCTCCAGTCTTATTAAAAAGTCTTCATGAAGAATTGTAGAATATAATTTTTTATCAAAATACCATTTTGATTTCCAATCCTTATTAATTTTTACCCTTAAGCTATATGGATGTACTTTTTGGCCCATGCTTTATCCTTTAATATCTTTTTTTTCATCAACTTCAACAAAAATATGACAATTTCTATTAACAAGCCTATCAGCTCTACCTCTAGCCCTAGGCCAAATCTTTTTACGACGACGCCCATCATCAACCATAACTACTTTAACGAATATCATGTCCTCGGAAAGATTTTTATTGTGATACATCGCATTTGATGCTGCTGATTTAACAACTTTTTCTAAAAGCTTAGCTCCTTTATTAGGCATAGAACAAAGCACTGCAATAGCTTTAATATAAGACTTCCCCCGTATATTGTCAGCTATTGGCCTAACTTTTTTGGGAGAAGAGGGTAAATTTTTGCCCCTTGCTGTATATCTTCTATTTACCAACATAACTACTTTATTTCCTTCCCTTTTTATCTGACTTAGCATGCCCTCTAAAAATCCTTGTAGGTGAAAACTCGCCAAGCTTATGCCCCACAAGATCCTCAGTAATATAAATAGGTATAAAAGTCTTGCCATTGTAAACAGATATAGTAAGACTTACCATTTCAGGAATTATTGTTGAAGATCTGGAATAGGTTTTAATAACAACCCTCTTCTCACTTCCAAAAGATGATAAAACTTTTTGATAAAGACTCTTTTCTATAAAAGGTCCTTTTTTAATAGATCTTGCCACTATACTCTCCTATTTATTTCTTCTTTTAATAATAAATTTATCTGAATATCTCTTCTTCTTGCGAGTCTTATAGCCTTTAGTAGGCTGTCCCCAAGGAGAAACAGGATGGCGACCTCCAGAAGTTTTCCCTTCACCACCACCATGCGGATGGTCAACAGGATTCATAGCAACACCTCTAACTTTAGGTCTTCTACCAAGCCACCTACTTTTACCGGCCTTCCCTATAGAAACATTGGCATAATCTTCATTCCCAATTTCACCAATTGTTGCAATACATTTTTTGAAAATTAACCTCATTTCACCAGATGACAATTTTACAGTGACATAATTCCCATCAGAAGCAAGCATCATGGCATATCCCCCAGCACTTCTTACAAGCTGTCCACCCCTTCCTACATTAAGCTCGATATTGTGAATAGTCCTTCCAATAGGAATGTTTTCAAGGGGTAAGGCATTGCCAATTTTAATTGGGGCATTCGGACCACTTTCCAAAACATCTCCAACCTTAATCCCTTTAGGAGAAATAATATACCTTTTTTCTCCATCTTTATAAACAAGCAAAGCTATATTAGCACTTCTATTAGGATCATATTCAATAGAAGCAACTCGAGCAGGAATGCTAAATTTATCTCTTCGATTAAAATCAATCAACCTATATTTTCTCTTATGCCCACCACCTCTTCTTCTAATACTAATTCTACCAGAAGAATCTCTGCCCGATTTCAACTTTTTACCTTTTGTTAAAGATTTTAAAGGATCATTACCTTTGCTCAAATCATCAAAAGATAAAGTCGTCTTATAGCGCAAAGAAGAAGTTTTTGGCTTATAAGTCTTAATACCCATATTTATTTTTCTCCAAAACCACTAAAAAATATCTATTTTATCTTCCTTTTTGAGATAAACATATGCCTTCTTCCATGAAGAAGTTTTCCCCTTGCCTATAGGATATCCTCTTCGAGACACCACAACCTTGGCTTTACTTTTAATATTAAGTAAATTACACGACACTGGAGTAACATTGAAAAGTTCTTTTATTGCTGCACCAACCTCTTTTTTATTTGCTCTCTTATTAACCTTAAAAACATAAACATTAATACTTTCTCTTTGAGTATTGGTTTTTTCAGTAAGCATAGGTGAAACTATTATATCATAAGCTTTCATACTTATCCTCAACATCTTTTTTATTTAACGTAAAACTCATTAAGCTTGTTAACAGCAGATTCTAGAGCTATTAAATTCTTAGCATAAAACAAATCAACAACTCTAAGTTTATTAAAAGACAAAATCTTTAAATCTCTTATATTTTTACCAGCCCTTTTAATCATCTGATCATCATTGCCCAAAAGAATAACTACCTTACCATTAAAACTCGCAAAATTCTTGATTATTAAAGCAAGATCTTTTGTTTTGCCTGATTCAATATTAAAATTTTCAACAACCTTAAAATTATTTTCATCAGCAGCACGTAAACTTAATACAGACTTAAATGCAAGCCTTTTTACCTTTTTAGGTAATCTATAGCTATAATCTCTGGGCTTTGGACCTAATGCTATGCCTCCGCCAATCCAAATTGGATTTCGCTTTGTACCCACTCTAGCTCTGCCAGTTCCTTTTTGCTTCCAAGGCTTTTTAGAACTACCCCTGACCTCTGATCTGGTTTTAGTTGCAGATGTTCCAACCCTAAGATTAGACAACTCATTTTTTATAGCATTATAAATAGATCCATGACTAATTTCTATATTAAAAACTCTATCATCCAAATTTATAGTACCGATCTCTTTCCCATCTTTAGAAAAAACTTTTCTTTCCATACTAAATACCTACTTTTTAGATTTCTTAACAACAACAAAAGAACCCTTAGCACCAGGCACAGCTCCTTTTACCAGAATAGCCCTATTTTCTTCATCAATTAAAACAACTTCAAGATTTTGAATAGTTTGTTTATTTCCACCCATTCTACCAGCCATTTTGGTCCCTTTAAATGTTCTTGCGGGAGTAGTAGCTTGTCCTGTTCCACCAAGATGTCTATGGAATTTTGATCCATGAGAAGATGGACCACCACTAAAATTATGCCTTTTCATAGCCCCTTGAAAACCTTTGCCTTTAGTAGTACCTGTAACATCTACATACTTAACTGACTTAAAAACATCAACCTTAATCTCATCTCCAGGATCATATCCGTCAAGCCCCTTAAGCTCTATTACATATTTTTTGGGCTCAATATCTTTTAAACTCTTATATTGACCTTTTATAGGCTTTGAAACTTTAGAACCCTTAAGATCAACAGAACCTGCTATAAGAGCGTTATAACCATCTCTATCGACTGTTTTCTTCCCTATAATATAATTGGGCTGAAACTCTATAACAGTAACAGGAATCACAATGCCATTTTTCTGAAATATCTGAGTCATGCCAACTTTTTTTCCAATCAATCCCAACATTAAAACACCTCAAATTCATATACTTAACTTAAAATATCATTTACTGTTTAATATCTACCTCAACGCCTGCTGGAAGCTCTAATTTCATTAAAGAATCCATTAAAGCAGAAGTGGGTTCTAAGATATCAATAAGCCTTTTATGAGTTCGCATCTCAAATTGCTCTCTTGACTTTTTATTGACATGAGGAGAACGTAAAACAGTATATTTTTTTATTTTTGTCGGCAAAGGGATTGGACCCTTAATCTGAGCCTTAGCCTTCTGAACAGCCTTAACAATAGATTCGGCACTCTGATCTAATATCTTAACATCAAAACTAAATAATTTTACGCGTATCTTATCTTTAGCAATCAATTTATTCTCCTAAACTTTAGAGAGTATTAAATATATCCCTAAAGTCTTAAACTATTCCAATATCTCAAGAATTCTTCCTGAGGCAACAGTTCTCCCGCCTTCCCGAACAGCAAATTCTACATTTTTATCCATAGCTATTGAAGAGATCAGCTCAACAACAATATCAACATTGTCACCAGGCATAACCATTTCTTTGCCCTCTAAAGCAACAACGCCAGTAACATCGGTTGTTCTAAAAAAGAATTGTGGTCTATACCCTGGGAAAAATGGCTTATGTCTACCGCCTTCTTCTTTAGTCAAACAATAAATTGAAGCTTTAAACTTCTTATGAGGAGTAATTGTGCCTGGAGCTGACAAAACCTGTCCTCTCTCAATATCTTTTTTATCAACTCCTCTCAAAAGAAGACCAACATTATCCCCTGCTTGACCTTGCTCAAGAATTTTTTGGAACATTTCAACACCAGTAACAGTGGTTTTTCTGGTTTCTTTAATGCCGACTATTTCAACTTCTTGACCAACCTTAATAACACCTCTTTCAATACGCCCAGTAGCAACAGTACCTCTTCCTGAAATAGAAAACACATCTTCAACAGCAAGCAAAAATGGCTTGTCAATATCTCTTTCTGGAAGATCAAAATAATTATCCATAGATTCAAGAAGCTCTTTAACACATTTTGTAGATTCAGGATCTTCTGGATTAGACATAGCGCCAAAAGCTGAACCCTTGATTATTGGGGTATTGGCTGAAAAGCCATATTTTTCAACAAGCTCTAAAACTTCAACTTCAACAAGTTCAACAAGTTCAGGATCTGCTAAGTCTAATTTATTTAAAAAAACTATTATTTTCTTTATTCCCATTCTTTGAGCAAGAAGTAAATGCTCTTTTGTTTGAGGCTCAGCACCACTATCAGCAGCAACCAAAAGTATGGCTGCATCCATTTGCGCTGCTCCTGTAATCATATTTTTTATATAATCGGCATGGCCTGGACAATCAACATGAGCATAGTGTCTATTGGCTGTTTCGTACTCAATATGCCTAGCATTAATTGTTATTCCTCTTGCTTTCTCTTCTGGTGCATTATCAATATCTTCATACTTTAATGCTTTTGCATCTTTATTTAATTTTGAACAATAAATACTAAGAGCCGCTGTTAATGTTGTTTTACCATGATCAACATGACCTATTGTTCCAACATTCATGTGCGGCTTTGTTCTTTGAAAAACTTCTTTTGCCATGATTAACCTCCTAAATTTCACATCCTAAATAGCTACTTACATTTAATCTCTTTAAAAAATTTTTAACAATTTTATTCTTATCAAAATAAAAAATAGCTACAAATAATCAAAAAAACAAAAAACTATTTTTTAGAAATTGACCCGCACTGCGTGTTTTTCTAAAAAATTTTAATAGCTTTAAAATTTTACACATTTTATAAAATATAGTCAACATGCTTGAACTTTTAAACTGAATTAATCTCGCATATAACATAGTATTCAAATTAACATGAAATTTATATTAATTAAAGAAAAACACAAAATATTTAAAAATAAAGCTTTAAAAACAATCGCCTAAAATAAAAAATACTCGAATAATGAAATTCAAAATAATAGTAAACAATTTAAAATCTAATCAACATTTAAAATTGATCGAACATCTTTGTTTTATAAAAAAGGTTAACACTAATCCAATAAAAAAATATAATAAAAATGATGAAAATTCAAAAATTTAAGCTTAAATTGCTACTGATGCTTACAATTCCTAGTATTTCAATTGTTTTTATGTCTTGCTTGAAAACAAGTACAATAAAATCAAAAGAACATGCACAAGAAATTACCTATCTTATTAGCACTATAAAAACTACTAAAAAAGTAGAAATAGTAAACTACAAATCCGACAGCAAAAACAATCTAATAATTACGCTTAAAAACAAAAGTGAAGAAAATATAAATGCAAATTCATTAGCAATTTTTAAAGAAGGCAGTAAAACAGGTGAATTAATTAGAGAAAAACTTAATGGATTTGAAACAAAAACTTTTTATTTGAAAATTAAAATTAACACTAAAAGAAAAAACATATTATATATTTTTGAAAAACAATAACAAAGAGAAACAATTTAAAACCAAAATTATTAAAATTAATTCTACTTTAAATTAAGCCTTATTGCACTTTAAAATAGATTAACAAAAAATCTAAAAACAATTTTAAAGGCCAAAAACATTAAATTATTAAAAATAAACAAACCATTTCCTTTGGTGAAATAAAAATATAAATAAATCTTAATTAGTATTTCTATTTTTTAATTAAAATGGGTTTAGCCCAATAGCGAGTACAAGTAAAACCAACTAAAATAATAATTGCCAAATAATTGGAAATTATAAAAGCATAACCTAAAGAATTTTCAATTATGCCAAAATATTGAAAAATAAAAACTACCGGGAGACGAATAAGCCACAACCTAATAAAAATAATAATCATTGCAATTTTTGTCCTACCAGATCCAATAAGTCCCCCAAAGAACACTTGTTGCAACCCATATCCAAAAGTACCAATAGTTGTTAACAATAAATAATTATTAGCATAATTTAAAACTTCCAAATCATTTGTAAATAATCTCAGTATAAAATGTTTATTAATAATAACAATTGAATTTATTATTAATAAAATTGCTAAAGAAATAAAAAATCCCTTTTTCAAAACTTCTCCCACCCTATTAATTTTTTTAGCACCAAGATTTTGACCAACAATCGAAATAATTCCAGTACCAATCCCCATGGCAGGAAGAAATAAAAAAGAAATAATGGTGTTTGTAAGTCCATACGCCGCCAAAAATTTCGGACTAATATCAATAACGATATAATTAAAAATAAAAAAAGACAACGAAACCATTATTTGCCCAAAAGTTGAAGGTAATCCTAAATTAACAATTTCTTTAATAGATCTTATATCTAACGCT
The DNA here is from genome assembly GCF_001922545.1 of Borreliella garinii. Taxonomy (NCBI): domain Bacteria; kingdom Pseudomonadati; phylum Spirochaetota; class Spirochaetia; order Spirochaetales; family Borreliaceae; genus Borreliella; species Borreliella garinii. Next base: position 409,957 of record NZ_CP018744.1, read on the forward strand.
AAGTCCTTAGGATAAATTTTTAATCCACGATTTAGCCCATAGGTCAAAAATAAATAAAAAGCAACAGTTAGCAATTTTGAAAATAAAGTAGCCCAAGCGGCTCCAGTAATGCCCATATTAAAACTAAATATTAAAATTGGATCAAGAATAAAATTAACAATATTGGCAAATAAAACTATTATCATTGAAAGGATAGTTTCTCCTTGAGCATTTAAAATATATGTAATTGAAATGCTCAAAAACATAATAGGTATTCCAAAAATTGTCACATAAAAATAAGCTCTTGAAAGTTCTTTAAGCTCGTCTTTTACACCTAGCAAATCTAAAAGATGCTCAATAAAAAAAAAAGCGCAAATAGCAACAAATAAGGATAAAACAAAGTTTAAAACAATAAGTTGCCCCGCATACCTTGAAAAACGAGAAAAATTTCCCTCTCCTATACATTTTGAAGTCAAAGAAATGCTTCCTGTAGCCATACCCATAGCAATAGCCATAATAAAAAAATTTACAGGACCAGCAAGTGAAAGCGCTGACAAAGGCATGGCTCCAAGCTTACCAACATAAAACATATCAGTAAGATCATAAAAAGCTTGAATAATATTGGTTATAACAATAGGAAAACTTATTAAAAAAAGAACCTTATATAGATTGCCTTTTAATATTAATTCCCTAGCCTTGCTCTTATTTGTAGACATAAAACTTTATCCTTATCTAAAATATTTTGTATAAAAAATATAAACTCAAATTTATTCATCAATAATAAAAAAGTATTTAATTTTTAATTTCAAAAATTAAAAATTAATATGTAGTGTCAAAGAAATTAACAGTTAACACATTATGCATTATAATAGTCAAGATACAAATAAAATTTATTAACCCGCCACACCAAAAAACCATAACCAAAAACATAAAAATTAAAACCAGATATAACAAAAATTTAATAATACTGATATTAATTATAAATAAACAGCAATTATTAAAATTAAAACCATTTTCAAGAACTAAAGCAAAGCAATAAATACTTATTTAAAATAATAATTAATATTATAAAGGCAAAAATTCAAAATCAGAAATACCGCTGCAAATTTTTCTCAATCTTTCAATATTGTTTTTTATATTAAAATCTTTAAACTCTAAAATAGAACAAAATTTAATAATATTAGATAGAAAATCCCAACAATAAAAATTATTTAATATATTTTCATTCATAATTCAATCACCTAATACCTTATCCTCTCTTGAAAACATTTTCAATAAGCCACATATAATAAAAATATAATAAGGCCTATTAACAAGCTATTGACTTTTAACTTTCTTAATTTTTGCCCCCAAATTAATTAATTTATTAGCTACATCTTCGTATCCCCTTTCAATTTGATAAACATTTTGAATTTCGCTGCGACCTTCAGCAACAAAAGCAGCAATAAGAAGAGACATTCCTGCCCGCACATCTGGAGAAGATAAAACATTTCCTTTAAGAGGAGATTTACCAGTAACTACTACACGGTGTGGATCACAAAGCACAATTTGAGCCCCCATTTTGATTAATTTGTCTACAAAAAACATCCTGGATTCAAACATTTTCTCAAAAACAAGAACTGTACCTTCTACTTGAGTTGCAGTGACTATAATAATACTCATAAGGTCTGTCGGAAAGGCAGGCCATGGACCATCATCAATTTTTGGAATGTGTCCACCAAAATCTAGCTTAACTTTTAACTCTTGCTTATCTCTTACGTATACATTTTCCCTATCATATTCAAAATTAATACCAAGCCTTGAATATATATGCCTAATTAATCTGAAATGTTGGGGATCTGCTTTTTTAATTTCCAATTCGCCCCCTGTTAATGCAGCAAGACTGATCAAAGAACCAACTTGCATGAAGTCGGCACCTATTCTAAATGTGGTTCCTCTTAATTTTTTTACACCCTTTATTTCTAAAACATTTGAACCAATCCCTAAAATATTAGCACCCATTGAATTCAACATATTACATAAATCTTGAACATGTGGCTCACAAGCAGCATTCATAATAACAGTATTTCCTTCGGCAAGAACTGAAGCCATAATGATATTTTCTGTAGCTGTAACAGAAGCTTCATCTAAAAACATTTCAGCTCCAACAAGCTTTTTGGCCTTTAAAACAATTCTTCCATCTTTGTTGATTAACTTAGCTCCTAGTTTAGAAAGGCCATAAAAATGAGTATCAAGCCGCCTTTTTCCAATCACATCTCCTCCTGGAAGCGCCATATCTATTTCCCCAAATCTAGAGACAAAAGGTCCTAATAAAAGTATGGAGGCCCTAATTAAATCTGTAAAAGAGGAATCTATTTCTGTTTTCACAATATTTGAAACTTTTATTTTTAAAGTATTCCCCTCTCTTACAATATCTGCTCCTATATCACTTAAAATATCTAAAACAACTTTTACATCATTAATATTAGGAATATTTTCTAAAATAACATCTTCATCGGTAAGTAAAGCCGCTAAAATACAAGGTAAAGCAGAATTTTTATTGCCGCTAGCTGTAATTTGACCACCTATCTTAAAACCACCTTCTACAATATAACTATACATAATCCACCCTCCTATACATACTATACATAAGAAAATTAATAAAATTAAATCACATAGCTAAGATCAATTAAATTTAAAAAATTCCTTAAAAGATATGAATATCAAATAATATCCATATCATCCATATCTTTTAAACTTGATTTATAATCTATATATTCTCTAACAGTTTCTACAGAAAAAGAATGCCCATTCTCATCGATATCAATTAAAACACCGTTAAAACCAATACCTTCCCAAGATTCATTAAATTTTTGATTTAAAAATCCTTTCAAAAATTTATCCACCTCTAAATCAGGAACATATCCAATAACGCTATCCAAACTCCCAACTCTGCCTAAATCAGTTATAACAGCAGTATTATCTAAAATTCTCAAATCAGCTGTTAAAATCCTTTTGCCAGTTCCAAGACAAGCACTAACTCTTGATTTTAGATAAAAAAATAAAGCATTAACTTCGGCCGTAGTATTTGAATCAAAAAGAACAATAATATTGTTTGTTTGCATTTCAATTCTTTTATAAAAAAAGTCAAAACTATAAAAAGGATGATTAAATTTATACTTAGTTATTCCTGTTTGGCCTACAATTCTCACCACAGCTAATTTTTTACCATTAATATTATAAATAAAATAAGAATATCCTTTTAATTTTGCAGGACAATTTAAAGGTTTTAAAATAAAATTATACTTGTCAAGATCATCAGACAAATCTGCCCTTGCAAAAGCATTTTCACCTAAGGTTAAAACATCAACCCCATACTTTTTCAATAAAAAGGCATGCTTCTTACCAAGACCCCTTAAACCCGTAGTAAAATTATTGCCAGATATTACAAAATCAATCCCTCTCCTAACCCGAAAGGATGATAAAAAAGATTTTATAGCAATAATTCCAGCTTTACCGACAACCTCGCCGGCAATCAAAACCCTTAAAGACACAAAGCCCCTCTTTATTGATCTGGTTCAAATAACTCAATAAACAAATTTCTTACAATAAGAATTGACACAAAATATCCCACCAAAATAGCAAAAACAATCATCATGAAAATCAATATAAATTGCAAATAAGGCTTTACGATAATACTAAATTTAATAACTAAAAGAAACTCTAAAAAGAAAACTAAAAACATTATAGATAAGTTTATTAATGCGCATAAAATAAAGCCTAAAATCTTCATGTATTAAGCGCTTTTCTTTTTATAAAAAAAATCATAAACCAAAAATAAAATCATTCCTATAACAACATAGCTATCTGCAAAATTAAAAGTAGGCCATCTGTCAAGTCCAAAAATTCCATAAAATTTAAAATCTAAAAAATCTACAACTCCGGAGGGTCTAAATAATCTATCAATAATATTCCCCACCCCTCCTGAAAAAATTAATAAAAGTGAAATTCTGCTAATACAATTTTTCTCTTTCAAAGCAAGAGAAAAAACAAATATTAAGATAAAAATAGGCATTGCAAGAAAAAAAATTTTTTTCAAACTATAATGGATATCAGAACCCATTGAAAATAAAATGCCCGTATTTCTTACATGTATTATCCTAAAAAAATTATCAAAAAAGGAAAAATATATTGAACCCAATTTGACATACTTCACAACCAAATACTTAGAAAGTTGATCAAAAAAAATTAAACTAATAACAAATACAAAAATATTAAAATATTGTTTACTTTTAGCGCCCATATAAAAATCCTTATAAATTAGTATCTTTAAAAATAAATTTAACCTCTAAATCTTCTTGAATTTTGAAATCTTCCATTAATTTGATTAAACCAAAAGTTTCAGTAAAATAATGACCTGCAAAAATCAAGCTCACACCGCATTCTTCTGCTAAAGAATATATTTGATGAGAAGTGTCTCCGGTTATAAACAAGTCTATACCATGACATAAAGCCTCTTCAAAAAAAGAGTATCCAGAACCACTAATAATCGCAACCCTATTCACCGATTCTTTAAACTTTTTATAAAAAAGAATATGTTTATTTTCCTTTTTGATTTTTTCTAAAATTTCAGAAAAGCTAAAAGTAGAATCGGCAATAATTCCTAGATTAAAACCCCCATAATTTGCAAAAGCAAAAGGATTTTTTAATCCTAAAACATCTGATAACACTTTGCTATGTGAATAAACAGGATGAGCATCCATAGGTAAGTGCACCGAATAAAGAGCCATATTGTTTTCAATCAAAAATTTAATTTTATCATACATATTAGAAACAATGCGCTCTCTTTTTGACCAAAAAATACCATGATGAGTAATTAAAAAATCATTTCCTTTTGCTTCTTTTAAAGTTGAAAGGCTTGCATCAACTGCAAAGGCAACCTTATTAACCTCGGCATTGAGATTTCCTACTTGAAGACCGTTTAAATTTTTATCAACACGTTCATACTTCTCTATATCAAAAATTGAATTAAGCTTAAAAGACAAATCTCTTACTTTCAAATTAAATTCTCCAAATTAAAGCATAACTTTGCCCTTCTCTTAATCTTCTATAAGAATAAAGATTTTTCAAACAATGCGTACAAAGTTTTGAATTATAAATATTTAAATTAAAACTAGAAAGTAAATTTAAATTAAAACTAGCATTATCAAAATATATTTTACCATCTCTTATATCAAAAGCAGTATTTAATAAACTTTTGCTAAATTTATTATCTACTTCTTTTAAGAAAATTTCAGAAACTTCATAACAACAAGATCTGTTATAAGGTCCAAAAACAATTTTTAAATCTTTAAAAATTGATCCCATTTTCTCAAACATAAACAACATTTTCAAAATAACCAAACTAAAGCTTCCTTTATATCCACTGTGAATAAGCCCTATGATTTTTTTCACTGAATCATAAAAGTATATTGGAAGACAATCTGCAAAGTAAGCAACAAGAGCTACATCTAAAGAACTAGATATAAGCCCATCTCCTTCTTGGAAATTTATAAAATCATCTTCAACCTTATAAATAATGTCTGTATGCAATTGCTTTAAATATTTTATTTTCTTAGACTTCGGAACAAAATTTAAATTATCATTATTAAGTTCTCTTAAATTTAGATGAAAAGGTTTTTTAGTATAAATCATTCTAACATCATCAGCTACCCTAAATTCATAATAAAATTCATGATCTATTGTTTTCATAATCTAAATTCTTCTCCTAAATAAAGCTTTTTGGCCTTTTCGCTGCTTATTATATAATCAACATCACCTTCATCAAGTACTTGCCCCTGATAAACAATATAAGCTCTATCGATTATATCAAAAGCATCTCTTACATTATGATCGGTAATAAGAACTCCAATGTTTCTTTCTTTTAAAATTTTTATTATATTCTTTATATCCCCGATCGCAATAGGATCAATACCAGCAAAAGGTTCATCTAAGAGCAAAAAATAGGGGTTTACAGCCAAAGCTCTTGCTATCTCTGCCCTCCTTCTCTCTCCACCAGAAAGAGTATAAGCTTTTTGGCTTTGTATTCTTTTTATCTCGAATTCTTTAAGTAAATTCACAAGTTCTATCTTGCGTTCAGCCTTAGACAGATCCTCTCTTCTCTCTAAAGCAACCATAATATTCTCTTCAACTGTAAGTTCCCTAAAAATTGAAGCATCTTGAGGAAGATATACAATTCCTATCCGAGCACGCTCATACATATTAAGAGATGAAATGTTGTAATTATTTATTAAAACCTTGCCTGAATTAGGCCTAATAAAGCCTACAATCGTATAAAATGTTGTTGTTTTGCCAGCTCCATTTGGACCAAGAAGCCCAACAACTTCACCTTTATGAATGTCAATCGTAATACCATTAACAGCAAACTTTTCACCATACTTTTTAATAATGTTGTCTGCTCTTAAGACAACATTATTAACAGAATTGAGGTTGAGATTTTCCTTAATCTCTTCTATTTTATTTTTTTTCTTCAGAAACATCATTTTCAACTTGAGTAAACTCTCCCTCAACACTCCCCTCAAGTTTATACCTATTAGTTTTTGTATTAAAAATGATTCTTGAAGCAGAATAATAGTTGTCTTTCTGATAAATTACTGGGACTCCTTCAAGAATCATTTCTTTTTCTTCTTTATTATAAGTTCCATTCTCAGCTCTTGCAAAAGTATCGTCCTTATATATTTTAACAGAATATTGCATAATATAAACGTTGGATTTATTGCTGCCTTCAACTCTTTCTGCTTTAATAAGCATATTGTTTTCTAAGTCTTCAAGCTCTACCCCTTTTTGAAGATAAAAATTATCTAATTTTCTATTAAAAAACAAAAACTGAGCCTTAACATGCATCTTATTCTTAAAATCTTCATAAAAAACATTACCTCGAGCTTCAAGATAAGAGCCATTTTCTCCATAAATTTCAATTTCATCTGCCCTAAGTTTAAAATCTGGCGAAATAACCTCTGAATTTCCTTTTAAAACAATTTTTTTATAAAAAGAAGACACTATTCCTTGTGCAAAATCTGACTTAAAGGTAAAATTAGTATTTTTTTTTTCATTCCCTTGAAAGCTTTCAGATTTGGGCTTAGATTTTATTTGTGTTGCTTGAATATTATTAACAAAAATAATAAAAATCCATATTAAAATTAAATCCTTCAATTCATGATTCCTTCAACCCCAGAATCAAAATAAAAAACATTGCTCTTTAAAAAATAAGAAAATCCTTTTCCTTTTATTTTGCTATCATTAAATCTAATTAATACTAGCTCATTTGGAGGAGATTGCAACTTCTTGTCTTTATTCTTCCACAAAATCCTATTTGAATTAAGTAAATAATACTTATTTTTATCTTCTATTTTAAATTCTACAGAATCTCTCATATCCAAATCCTTTGTAATATAAGAACCTTCCAAATTATTAAACTTTCCTGAAATTTCATTATCTAGTGAATGATATAAAAACCTTCCATTCTCTGCTTTATAAACTTTATAGTCATTAAAATAGCTAAAGCTTAAAGACTCTAAAGCAGTTTGCTCTTTATTGTATACAACATTATAGTACTTGATTCCTAATATTTGTATTGAGGGAAACTTTTTGGCCGCATCAGATCTATTAGAATATTCATCATAATCAAAAGTACAAGCAAAAAATAAAAATAACGAATAAAGCCTTAGTATTTTCATAACTATTTTCAACAAGAATAGAAATTTTCTATTTCAATCGACAATCTACTAAACATAACAACATAACATTAAAAACTTTATCAAACAAAATTTATTTACATAATTAATTATAATGTAAAACATAAAAACAAAATAAAAACACCATTCTCAGGAATAGCCTTCTGTATAAAAATTCTCCTAAAAATGCCAAAAAATTAAAATAAAATACAAAAATTGCTCTTATTTTAGATCAGTATTAAAATGGCAATTTAAAACTTATTCCTTTGAAGAAATAGATTATAAAAATCAACAATAATAATGTTCGCACTCATCATCTCTTTTGTAGTTTAAAATTTCATTATCTTTAAACCAAATTGGTATTTCACGAATGGCATCTACCTCATTTGCAGATGCATGAATCACATTATAAATTGAAAAACCTTTTTCATTTGAATATCTAAAACTATGATAAGAAAAATCTCCCCGTATTGTTCCAGGAATGGCTAATTTTGGCTCAGTAGCACCACAAAGCTTTCTTACAACCTCAATGCTTTCAACTCCTTCAACAACAAATGCAAAAACAGGAGAATTTGAAATAAATTTAATTAAAGATTTCCAAACTGCCTCGCTATGCCTAAGGACAATATCATCATATAAATAATGTTTTTTTGCTAGACTCTCGTCAACAATAAGCATTTTAGCAGCCACTATTTTTAAACCTACTCGTTCAAATCTAGCAATTACATCGCCAATTAAACCTCTCCTAACCCCATCTGGCTTAATAATACATAAAGTTTTTTGTAATAACATTAACATAAAATCCCCCTAAAATTTAGGACATTTATTTAAAAATAATTAAATAAATTAAAACACTTGCTTAATACTAACAGTATATCTGATTAATTAAATTTATACGGAATGTTACAAATTATAAAGCACCTAACATTATATTAAAAAATTAAAATATAACTTTTACAAAATTAATAACTACATTCCAAAGGGAAGAACCCCCATAGTTTTTAATTTTATCTCTTCTTTAACCTTAGAAACAGCATCATTTAAAGCAGATTTAACCATTTGTTCAAAAGCACCATTGTCTAAATCATCAAAAAATTCCTTATTAATTGAAACTTTTTTAACATTAAATTCGCCATCCATCTCAATAACAACAATATTGCTGCCAGCTTTACCACAAACCGTAATTTTAGACATTTCCTTTTTAATATTGTCAATATTGCTCTTAACACTAGACATATTTTTTAAAAAATCTAATGGATTTACTGCCATATCTCTATCCCTCCAGAACTTCACTTGCTCCAAAAATATTTTTTACAGTTTCTAATTTTTTAAAATCCTTTTCAAGGCTTTTAAAATTTTTCTGAAAAACAATGCTTAAATTGGGAAATTCTTTATAAAACTCAGACCTTATCTCACCTTTATAACTTTGAAGTTCATTATACTCAAATTCACTAAACACCTTATAATAGAGAACATTGTCATCAATAACAACTTCTCCTGAATGAACTAAAGTTTGAATATATCTTGAAACAACATAAATAAATTTATCTCTTATATCAATAAAATCATTTGCTTCACTTAAATTGTCATCCTCAATAAAAATCTCATCAATTTCGTCAATGTTATTGGCCTCTAAAAGATTTTCATCAATTTTTGTTGACAAATTTTCATCAAAACTAGTCTCCTCTTTTTTTAAAGGTTTGATTTCAGAAAATTCATATTCTAAGCCAGGTTTTGCTGAAATAAAAGCTAAATCATCTTTATTCTTCTTATTTGCTAAAACATCAAAATTGTTTGAATCTAAAGCCATATTTTCTAACAAATTGTCTTCAAGATTTTGAATTTGTTTTATTAAAACATGATTTGGAATATAGTTTTTAAGTCTTAAAATTTTAACAAAATTAATCTCAAGCTCATATCTTGGATTAACCGAAAATTGCAAATCTCTGTAAGTTTCAAGCAAAACAACAATAATCCTCTCAAGATAGTTCAAATCAAACTCAGCTAATTTCTTTCTTAAATCTTCAGATTTAATTCCAATAAACTCAAAATTTTTAATACCTATCTTTAAAAATAATGCCTCTCTAAAAAATTCGATTGAATCTAGTAGAAATTGCTCATAAGACACTCCGGACAAAAAAATAGAATCAAGAACACAAATTAACTCTTTTACATCTTCACTAAGAATACTAACTGATAACTTCTCTAAAAATTCATCATTGGTTAAGCCCATCTTAGATCTTATTTGATCTAATTTAATGTCAGAATTAGTAAAAGAAACTACCTGATCAAAAAGAGTATAAGCATCTCTTACACTACCACTACTTTTATATGCAATCCATTTTAAAGCCTCATCTTCATATTTAATATGATCTTCAAAGCAAACTTTCTTAAGCATATTATAAATTTTTTCTAAAGACAAAAGTTTAAAACTAAAATGCTGACATCTACTTTTTATTGTCTCTGGAAGTTTATGTGACTCTGTAGTAGCAAAAATAAAAACAATATAATTGGGGGGCTCTTCAATTGTCTTTAAAAGAGCATTAAAAGCAGAATTGGAAAGCATATGAACTTCATCAATAATATATATTCGATATTTGGAAACTGCAGGAGGAAACATTATTTCTTCTTTAATTTGCCTAATATCCTGAACCGAAGTATTTGAAGCACCGTCAATTTCAATAACATCAAGACTGCTATCATTATCAATAGATTTACAATTATTACACTCTCCACAAGGCATAACTGTCGGGCCATTCTTACAATTTAAGCATCTAGCAAAAGCCCTGGCTGATGAAGTCTTCCCAACACCTCTTGGCCCCGAAAAAATATAAGCATTTGCTATTTTATTTTTCTCTATAGAATGCTTTAGAGTTTCAACAACAAAATCTTGCCCTTCAAGAGAGTTGAAATCTCTGGGGCGTTTCTTAAGAGCAGTACCTCTTGAAGGCGCCATTAACGTTTTACCTCCCAATGCTTTAATAAGTAAAATGCTATAAATATATACTATACAACATATTTATACCTCAGAACTATTATTTTAAAAGATTTACCAAAGAATTTTATAAAGAATAAAAAATACCTAACAAAGAAAAGGTTCTTAAGAAAATATAGCAGAGTTAAAAGCTTCAAAAAGATGAATCTATATCTTAACATAAAACGAAACATTACATTTTGACTTAAAATTCAACCTAAGACTTGCGTACTCACCAAAAAAATCGCTTACCGCTGCTACCTTCCAGTCCTGACGGGGTTTAGCAACACTTGATAGTACGGGTCCTAGGAATCGGAGAGAATGGGATTCGAACCCATGATACAGTTTACGTATACACGCTTTCCAAGCGTGCGCCTTAAGCCACTCGGCCATCTCTCCAAACTAACAAATTTTTCGTGTCCAAGAGGACTTGAACCTCCGACCTTAAGAATCGCAATCTAACGCTCTATCCAACTGAGCTATGGACACAAACAATTAATTTTTATTGTAATAAAAATTACTATTTATTACAATAAAAACATTCAATAGAAAATGGAGAAGTTGTGAAAACTAAAATAATCATTTTTCTTTTAATGTTATCTATTTTATCATGCTCTAAATCAGTTTCGAATGAAATTAATTCTGAATTCATAATTAAAACTAAAAATGTCAAAGAAAAAAAAATACTAAAAAACAATAATATTCTCCACATAGATGCAAAAATTCCTTTTATGGAAAATGCAAACTTTGAATTTGAAAATTTTATAAAAAAATGGGAAAAAGATATCGAAAATAAAATATCAAAAACCGAAAATTCAGAAAATGAATATTTTTATTTTTCCAGCTTTACAATATTTAAAAATGAAAATATTGGCATTACATCTATTTTATATAAAGAATCCCTCAAAGAAAAAGAATCAAACACCCTCTTAAGATATTACCCTTTAAACTTAAAAGGAAACAAAAAAATAGAAATTTCAGAAATAATATCAAAAGATCAAATAGACTCTCTAATAAACGTATTAAAAGAACAGGTAAGAAGTAAGATTAAAGATCTTAACGTCAAAGACAAATATACCCCAAACGAATTGGAAAAAAAATTCACAACAATTTTTCCAAGATATAAATATTACTTCAAAAAGAACCAAATTATAATTTTTTATAATCCATTCTTAATTGATTATAATGAATTCGATAAAATTGAGTTTCAATTCCCTATACATGAAAACACAGAAAATGAATATCAGTCCAATAAAAACCCGCGCCCTTAATCTTAATACTTTAAATATAATAATTACGGAGAGGGTGAGATTCGAACTCACGGTAGGCTTACACCTACAACGGTTTTCAAGACCGTAGCATTAAACCACTCTGCCACCTCTCCAGAGTTAAAACAAATTTTAATAAATAAAGTATCCACTGTCAAGATTTAAATAATTACGGAGAGAATGGGATTCGAACCCATGGTCCCCTTTTAAAAGGACAACTTCTTAGCAGGAAGCCCCATTCGGCCACTCTGGCATCTCTCCTACAGCATTAATAAATATTATATTAGAGATATTATTATTGTCAACTAAATAAATTACAAATAATAGTAATTTATTCTAAACTCTTTATAAGCTTCTATTAACTTTTGAAAATCTCCAATAGAAATATCAATTTTGGGACAAACACATTCTGCATGCAATATCTCTTGAACCATTTTTTCCTCATTATTGCTAAATTTCAATTCAATAAACTCATCTTTAATTCTCCAAATATATGTATTTATCCTTATATTGTGATCAAAAATAAAAATAGGATCTCTCAAATTTAAAGAATTGTCAATAAAAAATAAATACTCTAAATGCCAATTTGCCCTTAAAGATACTGCAAATTCTTCAAGCAGATTTTCAATTAACATATCCTCGCTAGACTCAAGTAATTTTAAAAATTTTGAATAAGGCTCTGGATTAAGCTCGCAAAGTTTTTTCATGTAAAAATAGGCATCTTCAAGATCACGATTTCTCAGAAAGAATAAAGTTGCATACAAATATATCAAGTCTAGGTTGGAATAATCATCAACCATTCTCTCAATAGACTTTTTAGGAGAAAATTTTAAAAGCTCAATTGTTGCGATATGCATATTATAAATTGTATAAATATTTGAAAAATTCAAAATGGCTTTAACATAAGATGTAGTAGCTTGAGTCATATTGCCTATTTTATGAAAAATAGTCCCCCTATTGTGCCAAATATACTTAGAATAATGAGAATCTGTTAAAAATTTTTCAGAAAGTCTGATTGCCCTGCTTATTTCTCCAATAAAATAGAAATAATACATCAAATAATTAACAACAAGAGCAAGATCGACATCAGAAAAAATTTTGTCTACTTCCAAAAAGCTTCCTGCTTTAAGAGATTCTCTATTTTTTAAAATCCAAATATTAAGCCTAACAAGAGAATTATTTTGATCTAAATCTCTAGCCTCAAAAAATAATTTTAAAGCCTCGTCTTTGTTGCCCAACATTTCAAATAAGACAGCACTATTGTTTAACGCTTGTATAAAATCAGGTTTTTGCTCTTTGGCTTTTAAAAAACAACTTAAAGCAAGTTTATATTCTTTTAAATTGAAATAAAAAACACCCAAATTATAACTCTCAAAAGGCCCTAAATCTTCTTTATTTTTTTCGATTTTACCATAATCTATAAGATTAACTAAAAAATTGTATTCACTCAAAACGTCAGGATAAGTATTCAACACATATAAAAGAGCCTTATAATCCTTTTTTTTGAAATAAATAAGAGCTTTAAGTGCAAGAGAATCTAAATTTTCATCAAAAACATCTAAATTGTCAAGAGAGCTTTTAAGATCACCATTTTTATAAAAATTTAAAGCTTTCTCAAAACTAAAGTTATTCATATTTTTTAAAAATCTCCATGGGCCTTACAGAAATTTCCTTCGAAAAGGAAGTCTTATTAACACTTTTATCCAAATTATAAGCAGCAATACTAATATAATAAAGCCTTCCATCTTCAAGTCCTGTAATCTTAAAAGAAGTTTGATTTCCAACATCAATAGGAGAAGTTAAAACACCACTAGTTTTTCCATGATAATTGCCAGAGGCAACACCAATATAAATATAATATCCTTCAACGCTGCTATTAACAACAGGAATCCACTCAAGAAAAACTTCTCTGGAACCCGGAATAACCCTTGTTATTACAGGGGGAAATGGAGCTGCTTCAGGAACATAAGTGATCGACATACTATAAAGAGAAGGACTACTTACGGAATCTCCACTAGGATAAAATTCAACTTTTATTTGAATATATTTTGATATCTTTGAATCTGGAAAATCTTTTTTAGGATCAAAATGAATCCACGCCCCGGTTAAATTTTTCTTAATATTCCCATAGCTATCCGTATCATAAAACACCTTATTGTCTAATCTATAATAATAAACAATCTCTGTATCCTTAGGAACATTAGAATCAACATCAAATGACAATACTTGAGAATAATATTTAGAAAGCTTGATAGGCTCTGTAATAATGTATCCCATATTCTTTGAAAAAAAAGCATTACTAACCTCTTCAAAGCTTTTATGTATTTCTAAATTTTCAACAGCACCAGTAAAATAAGTCCCTAAGGTAAAATCAATAAAATTGCCAATGCTTAATAAATATCCCGATCCTTCTTTCTTATTATCTGTTATATATTCTATTGCCTGAGGTTTAGAATCTATCAAATATTCAAGCATGCCATCCCTTTGTCTATATCTTAAAGTATGCAAATGCCATTTCTTGGGAATAAAATCATCATTACTTTTCATTCTAATTTTGAGTGGATTTTTATTATCTTTTAAAAATACATTGTTTAAAACCCAAACAAAATTTCCCTCGTCACTCTCTAATCTAATGGACTGATCTACCCATAAATTATTAATATTTTTATAGCCGTCCCAACTAAAAATAATTTCCCCTGTAACAGAGGTTGTTCGATATACCCAAAACTTAATAGTAAAATCAGAAACAGTATTACCTGAGGAAAAGAAAGCTTTCTTTGTTAATGGCTTAAACTTAACAGGATTTTGATTTGAATAAAAAATTAAAGAGCCATTAGAAACATTTCGAAATTCATTTGAAACTCTCAAACTGTTTGCACTAACTAAATAGTTTGAAGATGTATCTTTTAATTTATTATCCCTTCCTATTTCTAAGCGTAAATCAATATTATTTAAATCCAAAACGGCTTTATATCTGTCCAAATAAATACCAAGCAAACCCCTCATGTCCCTTTCAAAAGTAATATTGCTAGAATCTTGAACAAATTTAAAATTTTTTTTCGAATCAAGTATTAACTTCAATTCTTGAGATAAAAGAACAGAAAAGCACAAAAAAAATAGCAAGAGCATTAAAATTAATCTCATTTTTGACCTTTTATTTGTTATTATTAATATTTTTAAATACCCCAGATCATAAAACAAATCATCTTATGATACAATATTATATCATAAGATGATTTCTAAAATCTAAAAACTACCTGACATTATGAAAGAGGCCCTAACAAGTTTATTCGAAAAAGTAACCAAATTGCCAACTACAAGCGGTTGCTATAAAATGCTAAATAAAAATAAAAAAATACTCTATATTGGAAAAGCAAAAAATCTAAGATCAAGAATAAAAAGTTATTTTTTAGAAAAAAAAAGTCACAAAATCAAAATATTAATGAAAAATGTAAAATCAATAGAAGTTATTACAACAAACAGCGAATACGAAGCATTACTACTAGAATGCAATCTAATCAAAACTCATAAGCCTGATTACAATGTAAAATTAAAAGACGGAAAAGGTTATCCTATGGTAAGGATAACTCATGAAAAATATCCAAGAATTTTTAAAACTAGAAAAATAATTAATGATCAAAGCGAATATTTTGGCCCATTCACCAATGTAAAAAAATTAGATCAGGTATTAGATTTTATTAACAAAACATTTAAGATTAGAAAGTGTAAAAAAAAATCCAATGCTCCTTGTCTATATTACCATATGGGACAGTGCCTTGGAGTATGCTACAAGGAAAACCTTGAAAAAGAATATCAAATAGAAGTAAATAAGGCAAAATCCATACTAAGCGGGAATATATCAGAAATATTAGACCAAATTAACATTAAATTAAAACTTGCTGTACAAAAAGAAGATTTTGAAACTGCCATTAAATTAAAAGAAATGAAAAGTTCTTTAATAGAAATTAATCGAATCCAAATCGTTACAAAAGCCAATAATTTAAACATAGACTATGTATATGTTCATCCGGGAGATAATGTAAATACAATAATAGTATTAAAATACAGAGATGGAAAATTAGTTGAAAGAGATGCAAATTTTGATGAGAGCATATGCAAAAAAGATGAGTTGCTTTTACAATTTTTGATTCAATATTACACATCTATTAATATGATAGTACCCGACAAAATTCATATTTTTCTCAAAGATGTCGATACTAAAAATGTTGAAAAACTAATAAATGAAATTAAAAATACAAAAACAGAAATTATTTACAAAGAAACAAAAGAAATTTTAAAAATAATGGAAATGGCCATATCTAACGCTGAATTATCTTTAAGAGAATACGAAAATAAAAGCAACAAAGCACTTGAAAGTTTGAAACTTTTACTAGAAATGGACAAACTTCCCAAAATAATTGAAGGATTTGACATTGCTCATCTTAAAGGTCAAGAAACAGTGGCTTCTATGGTTACTTTTAAAATGGGAATGCCCTTTAAAGAAAACTACAGGCTTTACAAGCTAAACTCACTGTTGAAAGGAGAAATTGACGACTTTAAGGCAATAAAAGAAGTAATTTTAAGGAGATATTCAGAAATAATCAATAAAAAATTAGAGCTACCAAATTTAATTTTAATTGACGGGGGAAAAGGACAATTAAGTGCTGCTTTTTCTATCTTAAAAAGCTTAAAAATAGAAGACAAAGTTAAAGTCTGTTCGTTAGCAAAAAAACACGAAACAATATTCTTAACAACCAACAAAAAAGGAATAAATCTCACCCAAGGACATCCTGCTCTTAGGATACTGCAAAATGTAAGAGATGAAGCACACAGAAAAGCTAATGGATTTAATAAAAAAAGACGAGAAAAAATAACCCTATTGTATACAAAAATAGATGGGGTTGGAGAAAAAAAAGCTCAAAAAATATTAAAATTAATTGGAACCTATAAGGATATATTGCCTTTAAGTGAAAATGAAATTTCAGAAAAAATAAAAGTAAATATTAAGCTTGCAAAAAGAATAAAAGAATTTGCAATAAAAGAAAACTCAATAAAAATATTGACAACGATAAATAAATTTTAATTAAATTTAAAATTTATATACTCCCTAAATTAACGATAAAATTACAAAATTTAAACTAAATTATTATTTATTAATATTTTTTAAAATTAAAACACTATTTGAAATTCCAGGCGATAAAACTAAAAAAAGTTCATTAATAAGCTTGTTTCTAGCTTGCATATTTAAAACATCTCCCAAAAGCTCTATTTTATAGCCTCCAGAAGAACTCTTGACCACTCTAAAAAAATGAACAATCTCAGTGTAATCACAATTATCCAACTCTCCAATAACTTCATTTATTAAATTGTCAAATATTTTTTTACGCTCTTTTTTCCCTAAGTTCTTAATCTTTGAAGATCCTACTTCAATTTTATTTAATTTGGCCAAAAATTTTTCTATCCCGTTTTTGAAGTTAATATTTTTAATAATAACTTCAAATTCAAAGCCCTTAGAAATATTTTTTTTACCTATTATTTCATATCTTAGATTATTAATAAACAAAGGATAAAAAATAAAATCATCCTTTGCCTGAGATTTAAATCCAAAAATTTTTGCCTTCAGATCATCATCACTTGGAATATTTAAATAGCTAAAAAATATTTCGGGACTACTTTGCAAATTTTTAATAGAATCAAAAAACTCTATTAAAACAATTTCCGCCAATCTAGATTCAGATCTACAAGAAAAAAAACAAAACAATAAAATCCAAATTAATTTTTGCTTCATAGATTAAAAATTAAATTTTGATTCTTTGGAACAATCTATTAAAAAGTTATTATTAAAGTTTAAGATTGAAAATATTAAAAAATATGACAAATTTTGATGAATATTTTTAGAATAAATCCTCAAATATAAATCAAACTTATATAAAATTTTCAAAACAATTTTTATTTCCTCAATTGAATAATTTTTAACCCCTACTCTATAAATTTTATTTAATGAAAAAAAAATTTTATTTTTATTCAATGCACTCTGTAAGCTTCCACATATATTATAATCTATTTGCACCTTTAACAATCTTTTAAATTGCCAAATAAGACTCATCAAAACACTAAGAAAATCTTCTCCCTGATCCAAAATAGACTTAATCTTTATCAAAGAATGCTCCATATCTTTTTTTAAAATTGAATTAAATAAAGAAAAAGTGTTTTCAAAACGAACAAAGCTAATCCAAGAAGTTATATCTTCCTCATCAATGGTGTTGTTCTTGGCAAAAAGCGCAAAAGAATCTATATAAAATTTTAAAATTTTAGTATCTGAATTTAACATTAAAAGCATTAAATTTATTGCAGAATCTGTAATTTTAATATTAAGATTAAAAAAATTTCTTTTTACAAATGTAAATTTGTCATCATCAGGAATCTCATAAAAAACTTTTTTTATAAACTTAAGCTTACTCTTAAAATCAATGTTACATGTATTGCTATTAGAAACAAAAATAATAGTTTTATTGCTAGACTTTAAAATTGCATTACATACTAGTTCTAAATCTTTACCTGCTTTTAAAAGTTCAGACTCATAAACAATAAAAATTTCTTTTTCTGAAAAAAAAGAATTGGAAAATAGCTTTTCAACAAATTCCACAACCGAGAGTTCTGACAAAAAAAATTTAGTAACTAAAACTTTCGATTTAAAAGCATCCATCTTGACTAGCAACTCTTTTAAATAAGCTTCTTTTAAACCTTGCTCACTACCCAATAATAAATAAACCACTTGCATCAAAGTAAATTATAATCCAAGTGTTAAATATATTATACTTAAGCTAGGAGGAGAATATGAAAGTTGCAATATTTACAGATACTTATATCCCAGAAAAAAATGGGGTGGCAACTTCAATAAAGCAAATTAAAGAAGGATTTGAAAAAAATGGATATGAAGTTTACATATTTTGTCCAAAATCCAAAACATCTTTAAACGAAAAAAACGTTTACAGATGTTCATCTATTCAAATAAATAAAAAACTTGATGCTGTAATAGCTTTTCCCAATAAAAGAAAAATATCTAAGATAATAAAAAGCTATAAACCAGACATTATTCATACTCACTCCGAGTTTTCTATGGGTAAAATTGGGAAACAAATTGCATTAAAGCAAAACATACCAATAGTTCACACAAGTCATACAATGTGGGATTATTATTTACATTACCTAGGAATTTTTAAATATTTTATTAAACCCGACAAAATGATGCAAAAACATTATAATAAAATAAAACATTTTATTTATCCGTCAAGCAAAGCAAAAGAGAGGTATTTTCGACTTTCAAATAATTCTAATTATAGAATTATTCCAAATGGAGTTGATAGAAAGCTTTTCATAAAAACTTTAAGCAAAGAAAAAAAAGATGAAATTTTTAAAAAACACAATATAAAACAAACAGACAAAATAATAATATTTGTTGGAAGAATCAATAAAGAAAAAAACATAAATTCATTAGTAATGAATTTAAAAGACCTTTTAATACAAAACAAAAATTATAAGCTTATCATTATTGGCAAAGGAAGTGAAGAAAAGGAAATAAAAAACTTTAGCATCAAACATGGGCTTGAAAAACAAATATTGCTAATAGGAACAATTCCATGGGAAGAAATATGCTTTTACTACAAAATTTCTGATATCTTTGCTAGTCTATCAAGAAGCGAGGTGTATCCAATGACAGTAATAGAAGCATTAACTGCTGGAATACCTGCTATTTTAATAAATGATTATATATATAAAGACGTAATAAAAGAAGGAATAAACGGATTCTTAATAAAAAAGTACGAAAACTTATCTTATTACATAGAAAAAGTAATAAAAGATGATAAAACACTAAAAACATTTAAACAAAATGCTAAAAAACACTCTATTAAATTTTCAAGCTATTTTTTTACAAAAAAAATTGAAAATTATTACTCAGAAATTATTGCAAGAAAAAATCATTAATATGGCTTATCAAAAGGTATAAAACAAATTGGAAACTTAATTTTCATATCCAATAAAACATTTTTAATAGACTCACCAATAAAATATTGAAAAGCCCAAAAAGCATCTGTATTAATAAAAAATCGAACCTGCACGACTATGTAACAGGGAGTATATTTTTTGACAATAAGAGTAGGAGAACAAATCTCAACATTAAATTCCTTATTATTAAAAATTATTAAATCCTCTATTTTATCTTTCAATAAACCAATATTCGTATCATGAGGAACTTGAAAAGAAAATACAACTCTTCTTCTAGGATTTGCTGAAAAATTAACAACAAAATTGGATGTAAGCTCACTGTTTGGAATTTTAATAATTTCTTCGTCAAATGTTTTAAGTGTAGTAAAAAAAATTTGGACATTCTCAACCAAACCTTCAACATCGCCACATTTAATATGATCTCCACACTTAAAAAACTTAGAATTCAAAACAATAAATCCGCTAACAAAATTAGACAAAATGCCCTGAGCAGCAAGCCCAATAGCAAGCCCTAATGATCCGAATACAGCAATAATAGATGTTGTAGGCACCCCAAGATATGGCAATATTATTAAAACAATAAGAAAATCTGTTAAGATTTTGAAAAAAGATTTTAAAAAGTTGAAAACTGTAGCCTCTAACTTCTCCTCTAATCTAGACTTTTCCAAAGTCTTAAACAAGATTTTGCCTATTTTCTTAACTATTAACTTTAAAAAATACCATAGCGCTATAGCAATAGAAACCTTTAAACCATAACCTACTACACTCTCAAGAATATGATTAAAATAATCTTGAAATATAAAAAACTCCTTAAACAAACTAAACTTTCCTTCTAATATTCACATAAATTAATTGAATTATATCACAAAAACAAACAAACCTTTCCAATAGAAAAACTCTAGTAAAAACAACAAGTAAATATTTTAAACATAATAAAGTATGTTTAAATTGCCGCTGTTCAACAATAAAATACACATTACAACAATATTTGTGGTAGAATTAGTGCCAAAGGTTTTTACTAAATTTGACAAAACACATGAAGAGAAAGAGACAAAAAAAAATATATGAAATGCTGAACTTATTTTTACTTGTCTTCAAAACAACAACGCTTACAATTGGTGGGGGATTAATAATCATATCTGAACTTAAGAAAATACTTGTTAAAAAGAGAAAAATAATATCTGAGGACGATTTTAACAAAATATTAGCAACATCAAATGTTATTCCTGGAGTTACAGCAATTAATTTTGTGTTCCTAGTAGGAAGAAAATTTGGGGGGTTTCCATGCGCACTTTTACTCGTTGTTGCCGGAATTTTACCTTCCATTATTGCAATAATAATGGTTTTTCTTTACCTAAAATTAGTACCAAATAGCATACATGTTGAAAAATTTCTCGAAGGTGCAAAAATCTCTTCAATTATTATAATGTTAACAGTTGTTTTAAAATTTTCAAAAAAAATGTTGAATAATTCTATAATAAAATGGACAATATGTTTTCTTGTAATTTTTGCAATTTTTAAATTAAAAATAAGAATATCATATATACTGCTAATTTTCTTTTTAATATACACATTAAAATATATAACAATAAAAAAAATATTAACTAAAGAGAAAAAGGATATCGATTGATTTTAATAAACTTATTCATTACATTTCTAAAAATCGGATTATTAAATTTCGGGGGTGGCAATGGAATTGCAGCGATAATAAACAATGAAATAATTAATAATAAACAGTGGATAACAAAAGAAGAATTTGTCAATATGATTACAATATCAAGAATAACTCCTGGGCCTATTGCCACAAACATAGCAACATACGTTGGAATGAAAACTGCAGGAATTGCAGGAGCAATAATTGCTACAGGGGCATTAATAACGGCTCCAATAATAATAATGATTATTATCCTCTTAATGCTACACAAAACAAGCTTTTTAACTTATTGTTTAGAAAATCTAAAGCCTATTATTGTTGCACTGTGGATAATTACAATAATCATTCTGATCGAAAACACATATTTAAAGATAGAAAACGACAAAACAGAGTTTTTAAGAACCTTGGCTATTGTGGGAATTAATTTTTTTATTTTATTTTTTTATAATAAAATAAGCCCAGCATTAGTAATTATACTTAGCGGGTTTTTTTATACATTAATATAAATATGATTAAACAAAAATTAAAGTTATCCCAAAATTTAAACTCAATTCAATTGCAAACAATAAAAATATTAAGTCTTAACAAAAAAGAATTAACACAGCTTATACTGGAAGAAAGCGAAAATAACGAATGCCTAGAAATAGACTCAAACAAAATATTTTTTGAAACATTAAAAACATATAGGTTTAAAAAAGCTTTTTATAAAGAAGATAATATGATAAAAAATCAACACGACATAGCTCTTGAAAAAACACAAACAAATACTTCTTTAAAAGAACACCTTTTGCTACAACTAAGAATTCAGAGAATAAATGAAGATGAACTTAAAATAGGTGAAATATTAATAAACAATCTAAACAACAAAGGGTTTCATATAATAAACCCTTACGACCTTTTTAAAAAGGAAGAAAAAGAAAAAGTAAAAAAAATAATTGAACTTATTCAAAAATTTGATCCAATTGGAATTTGCGTTCCCAATATAATAGAATCTTTAATTTTGCAAGCAAAGCATCATAAATTAGAAGCCAATATTATTAAAATTCTTGAAAAGGCAGAACTTCTTGAAAAAACTCAAGAAAAGTTAAAAGAAGAACTTAAAATAAGAAGTAAAGAATTTAACAAAGCTTTAGAAATTATAAGACAAAAACTTAATCCCAACCCAACACTCGAATTTAAAGACCCAGAAGACACTAATTTCTATATTGATCCAGATATATTAATAATAAACCACAATAACAAATTTGAAATTAAAATCAAAGAAGTTAACATCTTTAAAAAAGAACTTAAAAAGACAACTATAAATCCTCAAAAACAAAAAAAAGCAAAATGGTTAATAGAATCATTAAGATATAGAGACGAAATACTTGCAAAAATAGGAATAGCTATATATACATTGCAAAAAGAATTTCTAAGAAGAGGTTTTAAAAGCTTAAGACCAATGAACTTGAGCATTTTGTCAGAAAAAATAAGTGTATCAAAATCAACAATATCAAGAGCAATAAAAAATAAATATTTAAAATGTGAATGGGGTACTATATTAATCAAAGAGCTCTTTAGCTCTGTTGGTGGAGCAAAAACAAATGAATTTTCAAAATTAAGCATTAAAATAACGGTAAAAAAGTTACTAGAAGTAAATAAAAAGATGTCAGATAAAGCGATTTCTGCTATACTGAAATCCAAAGGGATCTCCATTTCTAGAAGAACAGTAAACAAGTATAGAAATGAATTAAAATCTGAGAAAGGAAAGATATATTATGGAACCTAAAATTCAGACAGTTAATTATAACTTAAATGAGAGTGAAAAAAATTTTATTCTCAAAAAACTAGAAAAATTTGATACTCATATCAAAAAACATGTAGAAAATTTAAAAATTACAATAAAAAAAGAACATGAGCTTCTTGAATTCGACGCACATGTTCACTTTAATTGGGGAAAAATAATACATATAAGAGAAGACGATAAAGTATTTCTCAACCTTATTGATAGAGCAATAGAAAAACTTTACAAAACAGCAATTAAAGAAAAAGAGAAAAAAAATAACAAATAAGATAAGTAAAAAATGCAAGAAGTAAAAATTGAGATAATAAATAAAGATGGAATACATTCAAGGTCAGCAAACATCATTGCTGAATCCACAAATAAAAACTCTTTATGCGATATCAAGATAACAAAAAAGAATAATAGAAAAGCTGATGCAAAATCTGCAATTGAAATTATTATATTAGGAATAATATACAAAGAAAAAGCAAACATAATAGTCGTAGAGAAAAAAGAAAAACTGGTAATTAAAAATTTGTCAAACTTACTAAAATGCAATTTTTAAAAAGAGCTTGAAAAATGAATAAAAAAATTTTTTATACAACAATATTATTGCACTTACCTAATCTTCTATTTTCATACTCAACAAAATATGACATTGAAGCAAAAATGTCATATTTTGTCATGAGCCTGGCAATCATTGTAATCTCATCTATTTCACTGGGCAATCTAGTAGCTAAAATAGGGATTCCAAAAGTAATAGGGCAAATAACAGCAGGAATAATTCTAAGTCCGAATGCCTTTGGGAAAATTCAAATACCTTTATTATTCCCATTAGGAATAACTCAAATTGGAGAAAATTATTTAATAGATGAAAAAATATTTGCAATCTCTACCATAGCTTCAATAATATTGCTTTTTACAGCGGGACTTGAAACTGACTTAAAATTGTTTATCAAATTTTTGCCACGCGGAGGAATTATTGGAATAACAGAAGTTATTGGCACCTTCACAAGTTTTGTACTAATGGCCAGCATAATTTTTAATGTCCCTCTAATAAGCCCAACCTCGCTTTTTATTGGAATAATTGGAACTCCAACATCAGCAGGAATCGCAGCAAGTATACTCTCCGCAAAGAAAAAAATGAGCACTTCAGAAGGAGTGACAATAATCTCAACTTCAATTATTGACGATGTGCTTTCAATGCTTATGCTTACAAGCGTAATAACTATATCAAGATCTATATCAGATCTTGATATAGCAAGCTCTATCAAAACAATAATTCAAAGCATAGTAATTTGGCTATGCTTAACTTTCTCTTTAATATATGTATCAGAAACACTCTCAAAACTGTTGAAAAAATTAAATAGTGTTACCTTAGCAACCGTAATAACACTCTCTCTAGCCCTTACTATTGCAAGTATTTTCCAAAATCTAGGAATGTCTTTTGTTGTTGGCGCTTATGTGTTTGGACTTGCCATGTCAAAAACAGACATTGTATATGTAATTCAAGACAAACTAACAATCTTTGAAAGATTTTTTATCCCAATCTTTTTTACATCAATTGGACTTATGTCAGATATTAATGAAATATTCTCAAAAGAAGTTCTTATTTTAGGATTAGCAATTAGCACAATAGCAATAATTACTAAAAGTATATTTTGCTTTATTCCAGCACTCTTTTTAGGATTCAATAAACTTGGGGCCTTAAAAATTGCAACCGGGATGGTACCTAGAGGAGAAGTTTCACTTATTATGGCAAATGTAGCATTATCTTCGGGATTTATTAGCCAAAAAATATTTGGAATAATAATAATAATGGTATTTTTGCCAACAATCATTGTAACACCCATAATAAACTTTTTATTCAAAATAAATAAAAGCGGACTTAAAAAAGAGCTCCCAATAGATCAAAATACACACATATGCGTGTATTTTGAATATGATAATTTAGCCAAAATTCTTGTATGGGACTTGAAAAATGAGTTAAGAAAAGAAGGATTTTTCACACAACAAATTAAAAATGACTCTTCACAATATATTAATGCAAGAAAAAATAATATATCCTTCTCAATAAAGCGAGAAGGCAGTCAAATCACATTCGAATGCCCAAACAAGCACTTAATTATAATACAAGATCTTTTTAGAGAAACAATCTTAAACTTAGAAAAAATAACCGAAGAAGTTAAAACAGTCTCTTTAAGAGCAAAAAAACTAGATTATTCAATAAATTATGATAAAATTCTTAGTAAGATCAACCTAAATAAAAGAATAAAAAAGGAAAACATTATTTTAGAATTAAAAGCAAGCAATAAGGCTGATGTAATAAGAGAACTTCTAAGCGTAATAAACATTGAAATTGATAAAGAAAGAATATTTCAAGATTTAATGGAAAGAGAAAAATTAATTACTACTGCACTAAAAGAAGGCTTTGCTATTCCTCATTTAAAAACAAATTTAATCTCAAAAATACATATTGCAATAGGAATAAGCCATGAAGGGATTGATTTTAATGCTCTTGACAAAAATTTAAGCCATGTTTTTATATTAATATTATGCCCAGCAAAAGATTATGTTAGCTATCCCAGAATCTTGGCATCTGTTGTAGGCAAAGTTGATCTATACAAAAAAGAAATTTTAAATGCGAAAACAGACAAAGAAATTTATAATATAATAGTAGGCTAAATTATGTTTAAAGTTATCAAATGTAATGAATTGAATGAAAAATTGATAAACAAAAAAGTTGAAATAAATGCTTGGGTAAAAAAAATTAGACACCACGGAAAATTTATCTTTCTAAATATAAGAGACAGATATGAACAAGCTCAAGTTCTGATAACCGAAGAACACCTTTTAAAGATCGCAGAAAAAATAAAACTTGAATATTGCATTAAAATCCAAGGATTATTGAGTAAAAGGCCTCCCAACATGATAAACGAAAATATGAAAACAGGATCTTTTGAAATATTGGCAAAAAATATTGAAATTATCTCAAAGTGTAATGAATTGCCATTTATGATAGAAGATGACAATAATGCAAGTGAAAACTCAAAGCTTGAATATAGATACTTAGATTTAAGAAGGGATTCATTAAAAAATAAAATCATTTTAAGATGTCAGGCTACTCATCTTATTAGAAATTTTTTAGTAAAAAAAAATTTTCTAGAACTAGAAACCCCAACTTTTGTAAAATCAACACCAGAAGGCGCAAGAGACTTTGTAATCCCATCAAGGATTCATAAAGGATCTTTTTATGCTTTACCTCAATCTCCACAACTTTACAAACAGCTTATAATGATAGCAGGATTTGATAAATACTTTCAAATAGCCCGTTGCTACAGAGACGAAGATTCAAGAGGAGATAGGCAACCAGAGTTCACTCAGCTCGATCTTGAAATGAGCTTTATCAAAAAAGAAAACATTTTCAAATTAATAGAAAATATGCTTTTTTTAATATTTAAAAATTGCCTTAATATTAAATTACCTAAAAAATTCAAAAAAATAGCATACAAAACGGCAATGAATAAATATGGGAGCGATAAACCAGATACTAGATTTGAACTTACATTGCAAGATATAAGTCGCAATCTAAAAAATTCAGAATTCAATGTATTCAAAGATACTCTAAAAAACAAAGGTTCAATTAAAATTTTAATAGTAAAAGATAAAGCTGATAAGTTTTCAAGAGCAAAAATAAATAATTTAGAAGAAATTGCAAAGCTTTACAAAACACAAGGGCTTTATTTTACAAAAATTGAAAACAACAAATTTTCTGGAGGAATTGCAAAATTTTTAAAAACAGAAGAACAGCAATTAATAAAAACCTATTCTCTAAAAAATAATGACATAATTTTCTTTACAGCTAATAAAAAATGGGAAGCTGCTTGTAAAGCAATGGGCCAAATTAGAATAAAAATTGCAAACGATCTTGGACTAATAGATGAAAATAAATTTGAATTTCTATGGGTCTACGACTTCCCACTATTTGAATATGATGAAAATACAAAAACCTATACGCCAGCTCACCACATGTTCTCGCTTCCTAAAAAGCGATATATTGCCAGTTTAGAAAAAACCCCAAACAAAACCATAGGTGAAATTTATGATCTTGTTTTAAATGGTGTAGAGCTTGGTTCAGGTTCAATTAGAATACACAATAAAGAACTTCAACAAAGAATCTTCAACATAATAGGATTTCAAAAAGAAAAATCAGAAGATAGATTTGGATTTTTTATAAAAGCATTAGAATATGGCGCCCCTAATCATGGTGGCATTGCAATTGGTATTGATAGACTAATAATGCTAATGACAAAATCAACTTCAATAAAAGATGTAATACTATTTCCCAAGAATTCTTTTGCGGCAAGTCCTCTTGATGACTCCCCCTCTAAAATCGCCGATGAACAACTAAAAGAACTGGGAATAAATATTGTTACTGATGATGTTTAAATTCATAAATATAGCTTATACTATATACTTTTAAAGTATAAAAATCAGTTAAACCGTATTCCTTGGGATTTTACAATAACCTACTATTCTTTCAAAGAAAGAAAGCTCAAGTTTAATTTTTCACAAACAACAAACACTTCTAAAAGACATGAAGTCAATCCAGAGCAAAATGCTTTTTTGGAAATTTAGAAACAATCTTGATTGCCTCCTTATTTAATCATAAAAGACTCATAAACATAATATTTAACAATCATTTATAAATTAATATTTTTATTTAAGTTTTGAAAAGAATAAGCAAAAATAATAAAAAAAGATGGCTAAATAAATAATAGGGAAATACATCGAATAATCAATCATTTTATAATTAAATATATAAAGCATAATAGAATAATAAAAAAAGCCGCTCAAAAAGCAGCTTACAAATAAAAATTAGTGAATTTTTATTTAATTCCTATTAATATTATTAAGATTTTTACATGCAATCTTTACACGCTCTTTCATGGAAACTTCAGCTTCTCTTAACCAAACTCTTGGATCATAAAATTTCTTATTGGGAATATCAATATCCTTACCATCTCCTAATTGACCTTGTAAACGACTTTCATTTTTTTTATAATAATTTAAAACACCCTCCCAGGCAGCCCACTGTGTATCTGTGTCAATATTCATCTTTACAACCCCATAAGAAAGTGCCTCATTAATCTCGTCAATTGTAGATCCAGACCCTCCATGAAAAACATAAGAAACTGGCTTAGTAACATTTACTCCTGTTTTTGATATGACATAATCTTGACCATCTTTTAACACTTTTGGAGTAAGCTTAACATTTCCCGGTTTATATACTCCATGAACATTTCCAAAAGCTGCTGCAATCTGAAAATTTGGGCTAATCTTTAAAAGCTCTGAATATCCATAGTAAATATCTTCGGGAGTTGAAAATAGTTCATGCAAAGCCCTATCCGAATTATCAACTCCATCCTCTTCTCCACCCGTAATCCCAAGCTCTATTTCTAAAAACATTTCAATTTTTGCCATTCTTTCTAAGAATTTTTTAGAAATTTCAATATTTTCTTTAATAGGTTCTTCCGACAAATCTAACATATGTGAAGAAAATAATGGCCTTTTGTGCTGACTATAGTATTTCTCACCATACTCTAAAAGCCCCTCAACCCAAGGAAGCAAATTCTTAGCACAATGATCAGTATGAAGAACAACAGGAACTCCATAATGCTCTGCCATCAAATGAACATGCATAGCACCAGAAATGGCTCCAACTATTGAAACTCCTTGCGGTTTTTCTATCTTCAATCCTTTCCCACAAATAAAAGCAGAACCACTATTGGAGAATTGTATCATAATAGGAGAATTAATTTCTTTTGCTGCTTCTAAAACCGCATTAATAGAATTTGTTCCTATACAATTAATAGAAGGAATAGCAAATCCTTCCTTTTTACATATTTCATATAAAGAATGCAGTTCTTTCCCATAAACTACACCAGGTTTAATCTTGTCTAAAACACCCACTTATATCACTCCTTTCTATTTTATTTTTTCTTTTATCAAATGCCTATAATAAATTATACACCTAAGAAATAGAATTGAATTTAAATCAATAAATTAATTAATTAATTAATTATTAAACTAAAAGTAAACATAAAATTTATTATGCTGTATAAAAAAGCTTAAAATTAAACCTTCCCAGTAGACTCTAACATTTTATACCACTGTGAAAATTCTTTTATTCCTTCTTGAATAGAAATTTTAGCCTCATATCCCACATCATTTTTAAGCTTTACAATATCACAACAGCTTTCCACAACATCTGCTTTTTGCATGGGCATATAATTTTTTAGAGCCTTTTTATCAAAATTAGCCTCAAGCTCTCTAATAAAATCTAACAATTTAGTTGCATGCCCAGTCCCTATATTATATATTCTGTAAGGAAAAGAAGATGTTGACGAATTTGGATTTTTAACGTCAAAATTACAATCACTCTTAGCTGGATTTTTTAACACTTTGTAAACGCCGTTTGCAATATCACTTACATATGTAAAATCTCTAGCCATATTCCCATTGTTAAAAATATTAATGGGCTCACCATTTTTAATTCCATCTGAAAATAAATATAAAGCCATGTCAGGTCTTCCATATGTTCCATAAACTGTAAAAAATCTAAGCCCTGTTGTAGGAATATTAAAAGACGCACTATAAGCATGAGCTATCATCTCATTAGATTTTTTACTAGCTGCATATAAATTTAAAGGATGATCCGTAATAGAATCTTCACTAGATGGAATATTCTCATTTATACCATAAACCGATGAAGTTGAAGCATAAACAAAATGCTTAATGTTTTCTTTATAAATCCTGCATACATCTAAAACATTAAAAAATCCAACAATATTTATTGAAACATAGCTATCAGGATTTTCAAGACTATCTCTAATGCCTGCTTGAGCAGCTAAATGACAAACATGTGTAAACTTATACTCTTTAAAAAGTTTTAGTAGTTTATCCTTATTTAGGATATCAAGATAGGCAAAGGATAAATTATTATATTTTTCACTCTTAATAATCTTATGAATTTTGACATCTTTGGGACAAAAACCTAAAGCCTCTAATCTTTCATTTTTAAATTTGAGTTCATAATAATCATTTAATATGTCTATACCTAAAACTTCATGCCCTTCTTCTACAAGCTTTCTAGCTACATGAAATCCAATAAACCCTGCAATTCCAGTTAAAAAAATTTTCATATTATCATTCCCCTTTAAAATTCAATACAAATTGACACCATCAATTTATTTTTTAAAACCAAGATCTCTTTTTTGATAACTGCGAGAATTATTGCTACTAAACCTATTATTTCTGACATAAGAAACTCTTATTCTTTTTATATTTCCATCACCCTCGCTTTCAGTTTTTATATCACTATAACGATTTAAAGTTGTATGAATAATTCTTCTTTCAAAAGGATTCATTGAAGGCAATAAAATAGAACGCCTGGTTCTTTTAACTTTATGAAAAGAATTTATTGCTAAATTAATAAACCTAGATTTAAATCGTTCTCTATAGTCTCCAATATCCAATACAACTCTATTAAAGGAACCATTTTCACCAATAAGCTTAGAAGTATAAACATTTGTCAAAAGCTGCAAAGAATCTAAATTTTTACCCTCTCGTCCAATTAAAATATTTGGACTATCTGTCTCAATAGAAATCTTAATATGCCCTCCTTCTTTGGGCTCTATTGTCAAATTTACAGAATATCCCATTTTAATTAGCATTTCTTTTACAAATTCTAAAATTTTATCACAAATTTCATCCCCAATTTTAATTTCAAAACCACCTTTTTTAACTTCCTTTACATGAGGAGAAACTCTTATTTTAATCATTTCTTTCTTAAATAAAAATCCAACCCTTTCTTTATCTAAAATTTCTACATCAAACTCACCTTCTTTTAATTCAAGATCTCTCATTGCTTTCTTTATTGCTTCTTGTTCGGTTTTTCCGTAAAATTCATAGCTCATATTATTCCCCCTTTAAGACAAATGCATCTTTATATAGTATTGCTGCAAAATAGTAAAAATATTTGTTGTAATCCAATATATCAAAAGCCCTGACGGCATATTGTAAAGTATGAAAAAAAACATAATAGGCATTCCAAAATATAAAAACTTCTGTTGTGCTCCAAGATTTTTTAAATCAAGATTAGAACTAACAATTGTAGATCCCAATTGAGTAAACATCATAATAAAAGGTAAAATTCTAATATCAGTCCAAGAAACAAAATAAAGCTTATATCCAAAATGATATACACTGTCACCAATAGACAAATCGTCAATCCATCCTGGAATAAAACTAGCTCCTCTTAATAAAAATAAGTTATTTACAAGTGAATAAAGAGCAAAAAATATAGGAAGCTGCAAAATTACAGGAAAACACCCTCCAAGAGGATTAACCCCTTCTTCTTTATAAAGTCTTCCCATCTCTTCATTCAACTTCTTGGGATCATGCTTAAACTTTACTTGAAGTTCTTTCATTTTAGGTTGAAGTTTGGAAAGCTCAGCAGTAGCTCTAAATCCCTTAAATGTCAAAGGAAATATAAGTATTCTAACAACAATTGTCAAAAAAATAATTGAAAGCCCCCAATTAGGTATAACACCATAAAAAACTTGCATTACCATTTGCATAGGAACTTGAATTAAATACCACAAACTCTTTTCTACTGACATTCCAAAGGCAATATCAGATAAACCGAAGGTATTGTCACCACTCTTGTCAAAAATGTCTAGATATCTATTGTCCTTAGGTCCAGCATAAATAAAAAACTCATCACTAATGTTTTTTTTATTTCCAACATTATTGACAATAAATGATTTAAGAATTCCTCTTTCCTTCTTAAACTCAACCTCCATATTTTCTCTAGAAACCAACACCTCAAAATACTTAGTACTAGAACCAATCCATCTGGGATTGTGAATACTTAGGCCATCTTTACCATATTTAAGCTTATTGTCATAATAAATTATTTGAGATAAATAATTATTGTATTGTAGCTTAGCTTTATCACTCAATCTCTCAATCTCAGAACTAAAAACAATTTTATAAGAATCAATATCAAATAAGTTATAATCATCAAGACTATTTACAATAACTGTAAATTTCATTAAGTATTCATTTTTTTCCGAAAATGTATACTTCTTTACATACTCATAAGTTTTGCCATGATTTTTAAAATAAGCCTTGAATTCGTGATTAAAATCATCTATTTTTTTATACAAAAATAAATCCTCTACTAAATAGTCTAAACTAACATCGAAAAAAGTTTCATTTTGATAATTAACATTAATCAAATCTGTAGGATCTTTTTCCAAATTTAAATGATTTTTAAGCTTTAATGAAACCAAATTTCCTCTAAATGTCGAAAAAGTAGCAAAATATATTTCTGTTTCTACAACAATATTTTGAGATTTATTAATCAAATCGAAGCTATTGCTTTTACTTAAAAATATTTCATTATCATCAAAACTTTTATTTAAATCAAACTGCACTTCCTTGTCAGAAGAATTAAAGCTTAACATGCTGGAAGAAAAAATATCATTAATAAGCATAAAAAGACCTATTAAAAATAAAGACAAATAAACCGTTCTTAGAATTCTTTTACTTTGATTCACTCATACCCCTTCACACCATTAAAACTAAATTTTTTATAAGAGATTCAATACTAAAATACGTCAAATTCAACCTGTTATAAGAAACTACAAAAATAATATCTACAGCTCTACCTTCTAATAATACTAATCTTTTCCTAAAAGCTTCTTTAAAAAGCCTCCTAACACGATTCCTTTTAACAGACCCCCTAAAACCTTTAGAAAAGGTAACAAGAAGTCTAGAATAAATCAAATTATTTGATTTAAAGAACATTTTAAGATTAAGATTACTAAATCTAATCAGATTGCCTTCTTTGAAAATTTTTTGAATTTCTATTTTTGATTTTAGACTAATATTTCTTTTTTTCATCAGAAACGGTTAATTTTATTCTTCCTTTTGCCCTTCGTCTTGCAAGAATAAGTCTTCCACCTTTAGTCTTCATTCTAGCTCTAAACCCAAATTTTCTATTTCTTTTAACACGACTAGGCTGATAAGTTCTTTTCAAAACGCTCCTCCATTAAAAATAATTTCTCGCTACTAAGCTGCAAATTGAACACTACAATGGTATAGTATATAAATGCGATTGTCAATAAGGATCACTTTACTAAAACTTTTATATCTATTATTGCAATCCCCGTTAATTCTTTTATTTCCCTTATTATCTTTGATTTATTAATTGATATGCTATACAAAAGACTTGAATTACTTACTTCAAGGAAAAGAACCTGCTCATTTTTAAAATCTAAAAATTTTACATCATCTGATAAAGTCTTAAAGATCTGATTCCATTTGTCAGCAATCAATAATTTTGAACTTATTTTTTTATTAATAAGCAAATTAGATTCTAAATAATCTTTAAGAACATTACCTATTTTTTTAAAAGCAGAATCATTCATAACATTTTTTTATACCACAATGTAAAAAACAATATAAAATAAACTTTAGAAAAGCTTGTTTTAATATTTAAAATCACATTAATAATTCACTTTAACCTAAAGACATCGGCATTATCAAGTGTGTAAAATTAAAGTTTTCAGGTTCACTCAATTTCAATACATTCCCCGAATTAAATTGTATTTCTATCTTCGAAGTTTCAAAAACACTAATAGCTTCAATAAAATATGAAATATTAATTGCCATAACTTCATCTGATCCTTTATAAAGATAGTTCGGATTTTTAATGAAAAATTCACCTTTTCTTCCAGTAATTAAATCTTCTCCAAGAAGTTTTAATTGAAGCTCAGAAAAAGTTAAAATCAACTTTTTTGACTTATCAACATATAAATTAACTCTTGCGAGTCTATCTTTTAAAATGCTTAGCGAAACCAAAGACTTATTTTCTTGTTCTTTAGGTATAATGCTCTCGTAATCAGGATAATTGCCACTAATCAAACTGCAGGCTATTTTATAATTATCAAATTCAACATAAAATTTTTTATCCGAAGACTTTATTTTAACCATACCTTCTCCTGACATAAGGTGTTTTAAAAAATTAAATATTTTTACAGGAACTATAAAATTAACATCTTCTTCAACTATGACTTCTGTTTTGCAAATAGACATTCTGTGGCCATTAGTAGAAACGAGCAATAATTTGGAATCTTCACCTTTTGTAAAAAATACACCATTTAATACATTTTTGGATTCATCAAGATGTGCTGAAAAAGCTATTCTATTTATTATTTTTTTTAAAGATTTTTGTTTTAATTCAATTTCAAAAGTGTAATCTTCATTGACCATATCATAATTGTAATTTTCTATTTCTTCGTATGAAAAGGTAGGTTCTTTTAAGTGATCCTCACATTTTTCTTCTTTTTCATCTTGTGATTCTCCCATGATTTCCAATTTGCTGTTATTCTCATTAAAAACTATTTTAATTTTCTTGTAAAAACTGAATGCTTTTACTGCGTCATAAAAATTTGAGGCATTAATTAATACCTTAAAATCTGTTTCTGAAATAATTGATATTGTGCTTTCAAAAAATATGTTTCTGTCTGTTGATTTAATTATGAGATTAGATCTCTTTATTTCAATTAACAATGCGCTCCAAATGTCATTCATATTTCTGTTTAATATTATTCCTTTTGCTTTTTCTATTTCACTTGTAATTTGATTTGTTTCGCAAATAAAAAATGTGTTATTTAGCATAATACCCCCTCATATATTTTATTACATTTTATCTTTGTAAGTTTTTATTGTTTTTTATTTTTAGTTTTTTTAGATATATATAATAGTAATAGTAGTAAGTTTCTGTTTGATTGTTTAATTGTATTTAATGTTGTATAGCATAAAGAAATATATTGTTGAATTATGGTTTGTTTTTTGTTGTGTTTTTGATAAATTATTTGTTTTAACTGTTTAAAAGAATGTTTGATTTTTCAATTAGGCTTAATTTTTTTTTATTTTGTTCATAAGTTCTGTGATTAAATTGTTGATTTCTTCGTCATTATTTCTGTCCCTATCTATTTTATTTATTGAATAAAGTACTGTTGAATGGGTTTTTCCTCCAATAATTTTTCCAATTTCAACTGTTGATAACTCTGTAAAATTCCTCAAAAGGTACGCATAAATATGTCTAGCTTTTGTTATCTCTGGTTTTTTGCTATGTCCCTCAATGTCTTTATGTGCAATTTTTAGTTCCCGCAAGAGTATTTTTTTTATATTTTCGATATTTATTTTATTGCTTGATTCACTGGTTGTTTCTTTTTCGTAAATTATTATTTCTTTGATTATTTTTTCAACAATGTCAATGTCAATTTCTATATTGTCTAAATCTATATATGCTTTTAGTTTTGTTACAGCAGCTTCAAGGTCTCTTACATTTGTTGTAACTTTTTGAGCAACCAGATTTAGTATATCTTTAGGAACCTTTATGCCATCCTCTTCTGCTTTTTTTTCAATAATAGCGACTCTGAGTTCAAAATTGGGCTTTGATATATCAACATTTAATCCTCTTGTGAACCTGCTTTTTAGTCGATCTGTAAAATTTGTAAGCTCAGAAGGAGATCGATCACATGTGAATACTAATTGTTTATTGTCTTCATAAAGGGCATTAAATGTGTGAAAAAGCTCTTCTTGTATACCTTCTTTTTTTTGTAAGTCGTGGATATCATCTATAAGTAGCATATCCAAGTATCTATATTTTTTTTTAAACTTTTTTGTTTCATGTGTCTTTATGCTTTCTACAAACTCATTTAAAAAATTTTCAGCGGTAACGTATAATATCTTTAGGTTATTATGTAATGCTTCTGTTTTGTTCCCTATGCTTTGAAGCAAATGTGTTTTCCCAAGTCCAACTCCACCGTAAATTAAACAAGGATTATATTTTTTTCCAGGATTTTTTGAGATTGATAAGCTGGCGTTGTATGCAAGTCTATTGTTTGGTCCTATGATAAAATTTTCAAATGTATATCTTTTTTTAAGAAAGGGATTTCTAAAATTTGTAGGCTCTTCTTCTTTTTTGATATACATTTTTATGTGATCTTTAATGCTTTGAATTGGTTCTTTAGAAAGTGTATTTCCTTTGAGCTTGTCAAAATTTTGCAAAGTTTCGTTAAAAGTTGTTTTTTCGCTTTCTTGTTTGCTAGAATATGTTTTAGGTGGTTGATTCGTAAATACAATTGTTACGTTATTATAGCCATTTTTTGTGAGGATTTCTTTGATTTTTTTTGTAAATCTTTTTTCCATTTGATTTTTGTGGAATAAATTTGGAGTAGATATTTGAATATTATCACCTATTGATTCTAAAAAATACAAATTTTCAAACCAAACATAAAACTCTTCTTCTGATAGTTCTTTTTTTATTTCTGTTAAAATCAAGCTCCATATATTTTTTGATTTTTCCATTTCTTGTCCTTGTTGGTTTTAGTACTATACTTTTAATATTATATAGTATAATGTTAAATTAGGATTCTATATAAGTTGTTTGTTAAGTTTTAAAAATTTTTGATGCTTTGTATGTAATAGATATTATTTTTTTTTTAATGTAGAATTTATCTGTGTCTAGATTTTGATTAAATGAATGGAAGGTTTATGAATTATGTTGCTAGTAACATTCAGGTCTTAAAAGGACTTGAGGCTGTTAGGAAGAGGCCTGGTATGTATATAGGCTCTGTTTCTGTTAATGGTTTGCACCATTTGGTTTATGAGGTGGTTGACAATAGCATTGATGAGGCTTTAGCTGGGTTTTGTGATAAAATAGATGTTGTTATTAATTTAGATAATACCATAACTGTAATTGATAATGGGAGAGGGATTCCCACTGATATTCATGAAGAAGAGGGAATTAGTGCTCTTGAACTTGTTTTAACAAAACTACATTCTGGCGGTAAGTTTAATAAGGGTACTTATAAAGTTTCTGGTGGGTTGCATGGCGTTGGAATTTCGGTTGTAAATGCGTTGTCTTCATTTTTAGAGGTTTATGTCAATAGGGATGGAAAAATTTTTAGGCAAACTTTTTCAAAAGGTATTCCAACTTCTAAAGTAGAAGTTGTGGGAGAATCTTCTATTACGGGAACCAAGGTTACTTTTTTAGCAGATTCTGAAATTTTTGAAACCTTAGATTATAATTTCGATGTTCTTGAAAAAAGGCTTAAAGAGCTTGCTTTTTTAAACGATAAAATATACATTACAATTGAAGATAAAAGGGCTGGCAAAGAAAAATCTTCAAAATTTTATTTTGAAGGTGGGATAAAATCTTTTGTAGATTATTTAACTAATGACAGTAAAGCTTTTCAATCAGAATCTTATTATATTGATGGTTTTATTAATGATGTTATTGTTAATGTAGGTCTTAAATGGACTGAAAGTTATTCTGATAATATTCTTTCTTTTGTTAATAATATTAATACAAGAGAAGGGGGGACCCATGTTATGGGGTTTAGAAGTGGACTTACTAAGGCTATGAACGAAGCTTTTAAAAATTCAAAAATAAGTAAAAAAGATATTCCAAATCTTACGGGAGATGATTTTAAAGAGGGACTTACAGCTGTCATTTCTGTTAAAGTTCCAGAACCTCAATTTGAAGGTCAAACAAAGAGTAAGCTTGGTAATTCTGAGATAAAGAAAATAGTTGAGATTATTGTATATGAGCATTTATTGGAAATTATTAATTCAAATCCTTTAGAGATAGACATTATTCTTGAAAAAGCAATAAGAGCCGCTCGTGCTCGTGAGGCTGCAAGAAAAGCAAGAGAATCAGAAAGGAAAAAAAATGCATTTGAAAGCTTGGCATTGCCCGGAAAATTGGCTGATTGCGCTTCTAAAAACCCCTCAGAAAGAGAGATCTATATTGTAGAAGGTGATTCTGCTGGAGGAAGTGCCAAAATGGGTAGAAATAGATTTTTTCAGGCCATTTTACCATTATGGGGGAAAATGCTTAATGTTGAGAAAACAAGGGAGGACAAGGTAATTACCAATGACAAGCTTATTCCTATAATCGCATCTCTTGGCGCAGGAGTTGGCAAAACTTTTGATATTACAAAACTTCGTTACCACAAGGTTATTATTATGGCAGATGCTGATGTTGATGGATCTCATATTAGAACCTTGCTTTTAGCTTTTTTCTTTAGATATATGAGAGATTTAATTGAAAATGGATATATATATATAGCAATGCCTCCTCTTTATAAAATGAAGTATGATAATCGTATTTATTATTTTTATGACGAGAAAGAAAAAGAAAAATTTTTAGATTCTATTGAAACTAAAAATCGCAATAATATCTTTCTTCAAAGATATAAAGGTCTCGGGGAGATGAATCCAACTCAGCTTTGGGAAACGACTATGGATCCTGCTAGAAGAAAAATGAGATTGATAAATATAGATGATGCTATTGAGGCTGAAAAAATTTTTGTTACCCTTATGGGAGATTTAGTTGAGCCTAGAAAAGAATTTATTGAACAGAATGCACTCAATGTAATTAATCTTGATGTGTAATTGGAGCGTTAATGGCAGTTGGAGAAAATAAAGAGCAAATCTTAAATATTAAGATAGAAGATGAAATAAAAACTTCTTATTTGAATTATGCAATGTCAGTTATTGTTTCCAGGGCTCTTCCAGATGTAAGAGATGGTCTTAAGCCAGTTCATAGGAGAATACTTTATTCTATGTATGAAATGGGACTTCGTTCTGATAAAGCTTTTAAAAAAGCTGGAAGAATAGTAGGGGATGTTCTTGGTAAATATCATCCCCATGGAGATCAATCAATTTATGATGCTCTTGTAAGACTTGCTCAAGACTTTTCACTTAGATATCCTGTAATACGGGGACAGGGAAATTTTGGATCTATTGACGGAGATCCTCCTGCTGCTATGCGATATACTGAAGCTAAAATGGAAAGAATAACTGAGTATATTGTTAAGGATATAGACAAAGAGACTGTTAATTTTAAGTCTAATTATGATGATTCTTTAAGTGAGCCTGAGATCATGCCTTCATCATTCCCATTTCTTTTGGTAAATGGCTCTAGTGGAATTGCTGTTGGAATGGCTACTAACATGGCACCTCACAATTTAAGAGAGATTTGTGATGCTATTGTTTATATGTTAGATAATGAGAATGCTTCTATTTTTGATTTGCTCAAAATAGTTAAAGGCCCTGATTTTCCAACTTTTGGAGAGATTGTTTATAATGACAATTTAATTAAAGCATACAAAACTGGCAAAGGAAGTGTTGTTATTAGGGCAAGATATCATATTGAAGAAAGAACAGAAGATAGAAATGCTATAATTGTTACAGAAATACCTTATACAGTAAATAAATCTGCGCTTCTTATGAAAGTTGCGCTTTTGGTAAAGGAAGAAAAGCTAGAAGGGCTTTTGGATATAAGAGATGAGTCTGATCGAGAAGGAATTAGAATAGTTCTTGAAGTTAAAAGAGGATTTGACCCTCATGTTATTATGAATTTGCTTTATGAATATACTGAATTTAAAAAGCATTTTAGTATAAATAATTTAGCTCTTGTTGATGGTATTCCCAAACAGTTAAATTTGGAAGAATTATTATTTGAATTTATTGAGCATAGAAAAAATATTATCGAAAGACGTATTGAATTTGACTTGAGAAAGGCAAAAGAGAAAGCACATATTCTTGAGGGATTGAATATTGCTTTAAATAATATAGATGAGGTTATTAATATTATTAAATCATCTAGGTTGGCAAAAGATGCAAGGGAGAGACTTGTCGCAAATTTTGGCCTTTCAGAGATTCAGGCCAATTCAGTTCTTGATATGAAGCTGCAAAAACTTACAGCGCTTGAGATTTTTAAGCTTGAAGAAGAGCTTAATGTACTTTTAAGCTTAATAAAAGATTATGAAGATATTCTCTTGAATCCAGCAAGGATTATTAATATCATAAGAGAAGAAACTATAAATTTAGGTTTGAAATTTGGCGATGAACGTCGAACTAAAATAATTTATGATGAGGAGGTTTTAAAAACTAGTATGTCGGATTTAATGCAAAAAGAAAATATTGTTGTTATGCTTACAAAGAAAGGTTTCCTTAAAAGACTTTCACAAAATGAGTATAAATTGCAAGGTACAGGAGGGAAAGGTCTCAGTTCTTTTGATCTTAATGATGGAGATGAAGTTGCTATTGCTTTGTGTGTCAATACTCATGATTATTTGTTTATGATTTCAAATGAAGGAAAGCTTTATTTAATTAATGCTTATGAAATAAAAGATTCTTCAAGAGCTTCAAAAGGTCAAAACATTAGTGAGCTTATTAATTTGGGAGATCAGGAAGAAATATTAACTATTAAGAATAGTAAAGAGTTTACCGATGATTCCTATTTGTTGCTTACAACTGCAAGTGGGAAGATAGCTAGATTCGAATCTACAGATTTTAAAACAGTAAAGTCACGAGGCGTTATTGTTATTAAACTTAATGATAAAGATTTTGTTACAAGTGCAGAGATTGTTTTAAAGGATGAAAAAGTAATTTGTCTTTCTAAAAAGGGTAGTGCATTTATATTTAATTCAAGAGATGTTAGGCTTACTAATAGAGGCACCCAGGGTGTTTGTGGAATGAAATTAAAAGAAGGCGATTTGTTTGTTAAGGTTTTGGCGATTAGAGAAAATCCTTATCTTTTGATTATTTCTGAGAATGGGTATGGAAAAAGATTAAGCATTTCTAAAATATCTGAGCTTAAAAGAGGAGCCACTGGCTATACTAGTTATAAAAAATCTGATAAAAAAGCGGGTAGTGTTGTTGATGCTATAGCAGTTATAGAGGATGATGAAATCTTGCTTGTAAGTAAACGTTCAAAAGCTTTAAGAACAGTAGCTGGAAAAGTATCTGAACAAGGTAAAGATGCTAGAGGAATTCAAGTATTATTTCTTGATAATGACAGTTTGGTTTCTGTTTCAAAATTTATTAAATAAAGAATTGGTTTTTCTTATTTAAGAATGTTCCACGTGGAACATTCTTTTTTTTTATTCTTAAATTGTAATTCAATATTATAACCTGGTAAAATTTGGTGTTGTAGGAGGTTCTGATAATATGGATGGAGTTTTTAAAATGATAGATATTCAACTTTTAGATATTGATAACGATCAGCCAAGGAAATCTGTTAGCCCTGTTGAATTAGAAGAATTAAGCATTTCTATAAAAGAAAATGGAATTTTGCAACCCATAATTGTTTGCAAAACAAATGAGAGATATAAAATAATAGTAGGAGAAAGAAGGTTTAGGGCTGCCAAACTTATTAAGATGACAAATATTCCTGTTATAGAGGTTAACATAAAAGAATCTTGTAGAGATTTTATGCCTTTGGTTGAAAATATTCAAAGAGAAAATTTTACTCCTGTTGAGGAAGCCTATGCCTATAAAAATGTAATGAATAAATATTCTTTAACTCAAAAGGATTTGTCTGAAAAAATTGGCAAAAGTAGGGCCTATATTTCAAATTTAGTTAGGATTTTGGATCTTGAGCAAGAAATATTAAATGCAGTGCATAGGAAAGAAATTTCTTTTGGGCATGCTAAAGTTATTTTATCCTTAAAAGACAAGCAAGACAGGTATAATCTTTATTTAATGATAGTGAAAAAAAAGTTTTCTGTAAGAGATGCAGAGAAATATGTAAAAAATTTTTATAAATCCATAGTAAGAAAAAGGGAATTAGAACAAGATCCTTTTTTAAGCAATATAAAAGAGTTTTTATTTGATAAAATTCAAACAAAAATAGATATTAAAGGGAATCAAGATAAAGGAAAAATAGAGATAGAGTATTTTACAGCGGGCGATTTAAGAAGAATTGTTTCCTTTTTTGGTCATATTAGCTAAATTGTTTTTATAATTTAAAGATTGTAAAATATCTTTTTTTAATTTTATGAGAGTTTTTATTTTTTAGACATTTGCCACAATGTACAATTTTTTAAGCTTATTTTAAAGTTATTTAGTTTTTATAAAGAAATCTTAATTTTTAAATGAAAGGCAAAGTTTATATTTTGTCATTTATAGTTAAATTTAAAAGTAAAAAAACAATCTAATATTTGCAAAATGAACAATAAGAATATATATTTTATTTATACTTATTAGTGGGGTTGTAAATTTAGATAAAATTATTTTTGATATATTTTATTTTTTTCTTTATTTCCAAAATAGAATGAAAAAATAATTTTAAGTTTTCTTGGCTTAATTTATTAAATTCAATATTTTTAAATTCTATCATATTTTTTAATATGAAATCCAACTCTTTTTTTATATCGTTTTCATATTTTTTATCTTTATTAGGTAATGATTTGTGTGCATTCTTTAAATCAAAATTTTTTTTATAAACAATTTTAAATTCTTTTAAAGAATTTATTTTGCCATTTAGAACTTCATCTTTTAAAATAGAGGGGCAAGATTTTTTAGATATTTCATATGATAAAGATAATGGCAATTTTTCTATAGTGAGCTGCTTGTCGGAATTTTCGACAAGCAAATTATATCTTGATATTAAAGCGTAAACCTTATCTTTTTTAAATCCCATGCTTTTGAACCACTGATAAAAAAGTCCGTTATATTGATTGTTGCCTTTTAATTTATCTTGAGTTTCTTTAAGTATCTTTCCAATTTTTGTATAAGTATTATTAAAAATATTGAAAATTTCATATTGCTTTGTTTTTAAAAAATCAGAAATATCTTTATCTAGTTTGCTGTAGTCAAAGTTTTTTCTTTCAATTGAAATAATTTCTTTTTTTTCGATATTTCCCGAATCGCTTGAAGATGTTTCTAATTTTTTTCCCATTAGAAACATTAAAGTTTCTAGATTGTCAGACATAGTTATTCCTCAATTTTGTCTATTATCTCTTTTGAGAGCTCTAAGAAATCTTTTGCAGCATTGCTTTCTTTGTCATATTCATATACAGGCATTTTTGCTTCTTGAGATTTTGAAATGGTTATATTTTTCCTTATTTTTGTATTTAAAAGTTTTTCTTTAAAAACTTTTTTTAATGAGCTTACATATTTTTCTTTACTTTTGTTTCTTATATCGTATTTGTTTATAAAAACACCTAAAATCTCCAAATTTGTATTTATTTGCTTTACTGTATTTATTGTATCTATTAGTTGATTGATACCTTCAAATGCAAAAAATTCTGTTTCAATTGGTATTAATAAATAATTACTTGCAATAAGGGCATTTATAGTTAATATTGAAAGTGTAGGAGGGCAGTCGATAATGATAAAATCGTATTTATCTTTTTCATATAATGTTAATGCATTTTTTAAAAAATTTTCCCTTGAGAGCTCATTTATTAATTCTTTTTCGAGCAAAGCTAATTTTATACTAGATGGGATTATGTCTAATTCAAAATGATTTAAAGGTTTGACCTTAATTTTTTTATTAATAAGTTCATAACTTGAATTTTCGGCTATATATTCTGAAGTGTTTGTGCCGCTAGTAGAGTTTCCTTGTGAATCAATATCTATTAGAAGAATTTTTTTGTTAAGGAGGGTCATTGAATAAGAAATATTAATAGCGCTTGTAGTTTTTCCTACTCCCCCTTTTTGATTAATTACAGATATTATTTTCATATAAATTTTCTCTTTTTATTTGGTTTTGTTTTTATATTTTAAAACATAAATGGCAAAAATAATAATACTTTAAAGTAGTTTTTAAATATTTGATTATTTGGCATATATATATTATTCTTTATGAAACTTGAAAATTTCTTGAATTAAACCATTTTTTATAAAAAATTCCGATATTTTTTGTTTATTTTTTGTTTTAAATTTAATTGAAGTGTTTATTTTGTTTGAAAAGTTTGAATCTGTTATTTCTATTTCAAGTTTATTTTTCATTTTTAATAGTAAATTGTATTGGTTGTAATTTAAATT
This sequence comes from Borreliella garinii, assembly GCF_001922545.1. NCBI lineage: Bacteria > Pseudomonadati > Spirochaetota > Spirochaetia > Spirochaetales > Borreliaceae > Borreliella > Borreliella garinii. The sequence goes on from NZ_CP018744.1 coordinate 454,238, forward strand.
TAAACTTAGAGTTTCTAATTCCTCTTTTTCTATTATAGGCGTATTTTTAATAACTTCTTTAGCAGACTTATAATATGCTTTAATTAGCCCCCCTCTACCAAGTAAAGTTCCTCCAAAATATCGTAATGTGATTATTAAGGTATCAGTTAAATTGTTGTGTATTATAGCATCTAATGTGGGTTTTCCGGCTGTTAAATTGGGCTCTCTGTCATCACTCATTCCGTGGAGGAATGAGTTCTTGTTTCCAATTCTAAATCCATAAACTACATGTGTAGCATTTTTAAATTTTATTTTATATTTTTTAATAGTTTTATTTATATCTTCTTTTTTTTCAATATTTAAAATATATGAAACAAAGATAGATTTTTTTATTTCAATTTTAGAATTACTATTGTTTTTGGGCACGAATATCATATAGCGTAAGTATACTATTTTTTTTAGATATTGCAGTATTTATTGTTTATGTATATTATTAATAGTGTTTGTTTTTATTATTGATTATTATAAAGTATGGTCAAAAAAGGGGTTTTAAATGATATCAGGCTTGAATCCAACATTAAGGTTATTCAAAGATCATAAAATACTTTATTCTAACATGGAAAGGGGATTAAAGCCTCTTTTAGAGGTAGATAATTTTATCAACAAGTATATTCAGAATAAAGAAGGGCTTGAGATTTATGATAAAGTTGTGGGCAAGGCGGCGGCTATTATTATTTATAATATAGGTCTTCAAAATGTTCAAGCTGGGGTTGTTTCTCAACCTGCAAAGGATTTTTTAGAAAGTAGGGGAATAAAAGTAGCTTATAAAAAATTGGTGGAAAAAATAAATGACAAGGCAGAAAACTTGATTGAAAGCTTGGAAAATCCCGAAGAGGTTTATAAATATATGATTAAAAGAGGCATTATAGTTAATAATTTATAAATTATTAAAATAATTAAGCTTAGTTTTAGCTAACTATGTGACTTTGAGTATACGGTGATAATTAGGGCTATATTGTATATTAATATTATTAAGTTCCCCCAATTTAGGTAAAAATTGTTTTTATCATAGTTAAAGATCCAAATTCCAGCATAAACGCCCAAAAATCCTCCTATAGAAGATGTAAACATAATTAAATTAGGTTCGATTGTATGTTGATTAATTTTGTTTTGATTCTCTTTAGCATTAGGTTGTTCGGTAAATTTACTGTCAATAAAAATCATGGCAAAACCTGCAAGAGTAATGCATAGAAAATAAATTACAAATATTTTTCTAATTAATGCAAACATAAATTTTCCCTTTCTTTTAACTTTTTGATCATTAATACTTAATGATATAACTAAGTGTAATACAAAAGCAAGTATTTTGATAGACATATAAAATATAGCTTATAGATTGTTCTATTTAGTGAATAAAGGATTTTAGAATTTTATCATTAAGAAAGATACTTTTAATATATTTATTTTTGTTTTTTGGAGGAATTAAAAGGGGTTATGTTATACATTGTGGGTACGCCAATAGGCAATTTAGAAGATATTACTTATAGAGCGGTTGATGTTTTAAAATCGGTAAATGTTATTTTTGCAGAAGATACAAGAGTCACTATTAAGCTTTTGTCGCGATATAAAATTAATAAAAAAATGATTTCTTGTAATGCCGCAACAGAAAATAAAAAGATAAGATTACTATTGGATTATTTAGCAAAAGGAGATTCTGTTGCTTTTGTTAGTGATGCCGGTACTCCAGGCCTTAGTGATCCTGGTAGTCTGTTAGTTGCCGCTGCTTTTCGAGAGGGATATAAAGTTTGTCCAATTCCTGGAGTAAGCTCTTTTAATACGATTGTAAGCGTTAATCCTTTTAGGGATAAGTCAGTGCTTTTCGAGGGATTTTTGCCTAACAAGGGTCTTAAAAGATTTAAAAGAATTGCTGAGCTATATAAAAGGGGTGATGCATTTGTGTTGCTTGAATCTGGTCATCGACTTTTGAAATTGCTTGTTGAAATTTCTTCCGTTAGTTTAGATGCTAAGATTCTTATTGGTCGAGAGATGACAAAAATTTATGAAGAATATCAAATTGGCAAGCCCTTAGAATTAAAAAATTATTTTGAATCAAGTAAGGAGAAGGTTAAAGGAGAATTTACTATTTTAGTCAGTAGAAGTTGTTCATAATAAATGTTTTCTATTTAGATATTAAAACTTTATTTATTTTTGGTTTTACCCTATTGATTTATTATGTTATAATTAAGTTTTAATAGGGGTTTTTATGAAAATTTATTTAGCTTCTCCATTTTTTAATGAAGAGCAAATTAAGCTGAGGGATGAGGTTTTAAAATTTCTTGAAGAGTTTAATTTAGATGTATTTTCTCCAGAGCATCATGCTGTCAAAAAGATGGGACTGCTTGAAAAGGTTGATTATAAGTTTGCCAATAGAGACATAAGAGAGAAAGTAAGAGAAATAGACTTAAAAGAGTTAGTTAGTAGTGACATTGTCTTAGCTTTGGTTAATTATGTTGATGCAGGCACGGCTTATGAGAGGGGATTTGCCTTTGCTAAAAAAATACCAAGCATAGATTTTTTTAAAGACAAAAAAGATTCTGATTTTTATAATTTGATGTATAGCGATTGTAATGCATCTTTTTCTAATTACAAGGATCTTAGGGAAGGAATTTTGACTTTTAAAGAATTGTGGATTAAGTTTAAAGGAGATAATGAAAGTTTTAGGACTTTCTTCGATTATTTAAAAGCTAAATTAGGGGATAAATTGAAAAAAATTCTTACAACTTTACCTGTTAATGAAAAATGTGGTTGTTAATGCTTTTATCATGGTTGAGTAATAAAATTTATTTTTTATGTTTTTGTGTTAATAAAATAATGCAAAAGTATTGACAATATGATTCTTATTTTGTTAAACTCTTAAAAGTCGAAATGATTATTGGAAGATGAGAGAAGGGAAGAGTTAAGTAAGGTTGAAAGCCAAGCAAAAGAATAAACACAACTTGTTAATTTTTTTAAATAAAAATAAGAATAACGAAGAGTTTGATCCTGGCTTAGAACTAACGCTGGCAGTGCGTCTTAAGCATGCAAGTCAAACGGGATGTAGCAATACATCTAGTGGCGAACGGGTGAGTAACGCGTGGATGATCTACCTACGAGATGGGGATAACTATTAGAAATAGTAGCTAATACCGAATAAAGTCAATTAATTTGTTAATTGATGAAAGGAAGCCTTTAAAGCTTCGCTTGTAGATGAGTCTGCGTCTTATTAGCTAGTTGGTAGGGTAAATGCCTACCAAGGCGATGATAAGTAACCGGCCTGAGAGGGTGAACGGTCACACTGGAACTGAGATACGGTCCAGACTCCTACGGGAGGCAGCAGCTAAGAATCTTCCGCAATGGGCGAAAGCCTGACGGAGCGACACTGCGTGAATGAAGAAGGTCGAAAGATTGTAAAATTCTTTTATAAATGAGGAATAAGCTTTGTAGGAAATGACAAAGTGATGACGTTAATTTATGAATAAGCCCCGGCTAATTACGTGCCAGCAGCCGCGGTAATACGTAAGGGGCGAGCGTTGTTCGGGATTATTGGGCGTAAAGGGTGAGTAGGCGGATATATAAGTCTATGCATAAAATACCACGGCTCAACTGTGGAACTATGTTGGAAACTATATGTCTAGAGTCTGATAGAGGAAGTTAGAATTTCTGGTGTAAGGGTGGAATCTGTTGATATCAGAAAGAATACCGGAGGCGAAGGCGAACTTCTGGGTCAAGACTGACGCTGAGTCACGAAAGCGTAGGGAGCAAACAGGATTAGATACCCTGGTAGTCTACGCTGTAAACGATGCACACTTGGTGTTAACTAAAAGTTAGTACCGAAGCTAACGTGTTAAGTGTGCCGCCTGGGGAGTATGCTCGCAAGAGTGAAACTCAAAGGAATTGACGGGGGCCCGCACAAGCGGTGGAGCATGTGGTTTAATTCGATGATACGCGAGGAACCTTACCAGGGCTTGACATATATAGGATATAGTTAGAGATAATTATTCCCCGTTTGGGGTCTATATACAGGTGCTGCATGGTTGTCGTCAGCTCGTGCTGTGAGGTGTTGGGTTAAGTCCCGCAACGAGCGCAACCCTTGTTATCTGTTACCAGCATGTAATGGTGGGGACTCAGATAAGACTGCCGGTGATAAGTCGGAGGAAGGTGAGGATGACGTCAAATCATCATGGCCCTTATGTCCTGGGCTACACACGTGCTACAATGGCCTGTACAAAGCGAAGCGAAACAGTGATGTGAAGCAAAACGCATAAAGCAGGTCTCAGTCCGGATTGAAGTCTGAAACTCGACTTCATGAAGTTGGAATCGCTAGTAATCGTATATCAGAATGATACGGTGAATACGTTCTCGGGCCTTGTACACACCGCCCGTCACACCACCCGAGTTGAGGATACCCGAAGCTATTATTCTAACCCGTAAGGGAGGAAGGTATTTAAGGTATGTTTAGTGAGGGGGGTGAAGTCGTAACAAGGTAGCCGTACTGGAAAGTGCGGCTGGATCACCTCCTTTCTAAGAGAAAGATAAATTAAGGCTAATTCCATTAACTCTTCCCTGCTCTTTTCTTTTTGTAAAAGAGTTTTTAAAACCAAGATTGTTTTTATAGGCTTGAGAACAGTTTGTATATTTATTTTTTAGGAATATTAAAGAATTTCGTTAAGCCCAAGCTTGAGTTTAGATTGATTGGGGGTTTAGCTCAGTTGGCTAGAGCATCGGCTTTGCAAGCCGAGGGTCAAGGGTTCGAGTCCCTTAACCTCCATTACGCATATAGATTAAGCATGTTGTTAAGCAAGTTTATTAAAGGTTAAAATAATTATTGGAATAGGAGATAGGGAAAAGTTAAGAAAGGTTAGAAGGCAAACAAAATAATAAGCAAAGCGTATTAATTCTTTTAAATAAGAACAAGAATTACGAAGGGTTTGGCTCTGGCCCAGAACTAACCCTATTGGTTTGTCTTAAACATGCAAGTCAAGCGGGATATAGTAATATATTTGGTGGCTAACAAGCAATTAGCGTGTGAATGATTTACCTATGAGATGGGAACAACCACTAGAAATAGTATATAGGTTTATGTATAAATGTCATAGCTCAATTATAGATCTATGTTGTCAATTATATATCTAGGGCTTGATAGAGGAAGTTAGAATTTCTGATGTAAGGGTGGCATCTGTTGATATTAAGAAGGATGTCAGAGACGAAGGCGAACTTTTGGGGCAAGGCTGATACTGAGTCACGAAAGCGTAGGGAGCAAATAGGATTAGATATCCCATCACTCTGTGCTGTAAATGATGAAAACTTAGTTTTAACTAAAAGTTGACACTAGGACTAACGTGTTAAGTATATCTCTTGAGGGGGAGATTCTTTTAATCGTGAATCTCAAAGGAATTGACTGGGGCCTGCATAAGCGGTGGAGCATGTATTTAAATTCGACGATATGCGGTGAACCTTGCCGGGGTTTGGTATGTATAGGATGTGGTTAGAGATAATTATTCCCCGCTTGGTAGTTATATATAATTGCTATATGGTTATTGTCGGTTTTGATTATGAGGTGTTGAGCCAGCCCTAGCGAGGAGTTCAATCTTCATTTTTTATTATCGATGCATAATGGTATAGCCCTAGATAAGACTGCAAGCGATAAGTCAGCGGAAGATGAGAAGGTCTAAAGTCATTGTTCTAATCTATAAGAGAGTAAGGTATTTGAGGTATGTTTAGTGTGGGGTTAAAGGCTCAGTAAGGCAGCTGTATTATAAAATATGGTTGTTTTTAAGATAAAGATAAATTAAGATGAATTTCATTAATTCTTCTCTGTATTTTTATTTTGATGAAAATTTTTTTAAGTCAAAGTAAATTTTTAGTTTAAACTTTAGAAAAAATAAATCTTTGGTAAGTATTTAGTGTTATATAGTTTAGTATTGAATTAGGCGTTGTTAATAGTAGATCATAATTTTAATTTTGAAGTGAAAAGCTTTTATATTGCTAGATGTGCATTTTAAATCTAATATAACGGCAATTGGCCATTTTAAAATTGAGATTATATTCTAAATATTACTTAATATTTACCAAATTTTTTATTGTTTTGATTAATTGGCTTAAAGGAATACCGAAGTGATTATAATAATGGAACACATTGGGACCAGGATGAGTTGAACATCCGACCTCAGGTTTATCAGACCTGCGCTCTAACCACCTGAGCTATGATCCCTTAAACGTACCAATTCTTTACAAATTTTATTTAAATCTTCTGACTTTGTCAATATCTCTTATATCTTGAAAAGATATAAGAGATATTGTATATGGTTTATGATTTTCCATATATTTATTAATGCCTGCTATTTTATATAAGTGTTTTATAAGATTTGTTAATTTTATTTCTACCTATTTAAAAGATTGTTATGATTGATATCAATTATTTTGATATTGAAATTGCAGCATTTTATTGTGTGGTTGTTTTGAGTAGGTCATAAAAACTTTTAAAGTTATAGCATTATTTCTTTATTCAACTTTTCCAAAAAAGTTGAATAAAGAAATAATGCTGCTTTTGTTTTGGCGGCTTTTATCTTTACCTGAAGCGTCCTTTAAAGGTAAAGATATTTTTCTTTTTTTGAAGTGCAATCAATTTTTAGAAATATTTTTTATTGATCGATAGATTAATTTAATCAATTTTTTATAAAATATCTTTTATTTTTACTGCTTAGATATTTTGAATTAGTATTTTCATATAAGCGTATTGAAGCTGGGCTATTTTAGCTTTTTAATTTGTTTTTATTGCTATAGAGGAATAGATTAAAAGTAGTCTAAAAAGTATTATACTTGATGCATTATGCATGACCAATGTTTGATTTTTTAAAAAATGCAAAACATTTTATTAGTAGGTATTTATAATTGAAAATCTATAAATACCTATTTTAAAAATTAAGCTTTATTAATAGATGGGGGATTGTTCAGACCTTTTTCCAATCTTAGCAATTGAAATTTTTCAAGAATTTATTATTAAAAGTTTTTCACATAGGTAGATCTAAAATCTATGAATTTGTGTACTGTTAAATTTTTTTGCTTTTTAATCAACAAAAATTTATTAACCAGTCAAGAATTTTATTAAAATATGTATTTATTGAATAATTAAACCATTTTAGTTTTTATGCTTATTATGGGTAATGTGTTTTTGTATTTTACATATGTGTTTTGGCAATAATTTTTTTTATTATTATCTTGTTTTAAAATTGAGTTTATGGATCGATATTTTTTTTTGCAAGATGCTACTACTGTTGCAAGGTTATTGCTTGGCAATTTATTGATCAGGAAAATTAATAAAAAGGAAATAGTTGGCAGAATTGTTGAAACAGAAGCTTATATGGGAATAGCAGATAGCGCTTGTCATTCTTATGGCGGCAAGAGAACAAATCGCACAAATGCTATGTATAGCATAGGAGGATATTCTTATGTATATATGATATATGGAATGCATTACATGTTTAATATTGTGACTGCAGATAAAAACAATCCCCAAGCCGTTTTAATTAGAAGCATAGAACCTATTTCTCCATTATTGGGGAAGAAAAGTGCTCTTACTAATGGCCCGGGTAAACTTACAAAATTTTTAAACATTGATTTAACTTTTAATGAAGTTGATCTTATTGGTAATAATGAGCTTTTTTTGCAAAGAGATTTGAATCTAGATTTTAATATAGTTTGTTCAAAAAGAATAAATATTAATTATGCTCAAGAGTATGATATAAACAAACTTTGGAGATTTTATATTAAAGATAATAAATTTGTTTCAAGGCTTTGATTTTCGTTTAAATAAAGTTTTAAAAAAAATCAAAAAATATAATTTGCTTAAATTTGATTATTTTATGTTTTAGGATCAATTTATTGAGAATAAATTATTTGTGATATTATATCTTACAAGAGAGATTTATATATGAATTCCAATTATAAAAGATATAAAATGTTGGTTTTTGACCTTGATGGTACTTTGCTGAACGATAATCATGAGATTGCTTTTTTAACCCTTGAGGTTCTTTCGATCTTGAAGAAAGATTTTAAAATAATTATTGCAACTGGTAGAAGGTTGAGTGAAATTAGAAATGTCAGGAATCAATTAAAAGAAATTAATATTAATGAGAATTATCTTGTAACGGCAAATGGAGCTGAAGTGTTTTTACAAGAAAATTTAATTTTTAGACATGTAATGAGTTATAGCTTAGTAAAAGAAATTCTCAAGATACATAAAGATAATGTTGATGTTAATCTTTATACTTTTGACACTTGGTATTCTAATTCAGATGTTAAAAGTCCCATTATGAAACATTTTATTAAGGATTTAGGCTTAAATGCTGTCATCGGAGATTTGACTGCATTAGGCATTGATTCTGTTTCTAAGATTGTTTATTATTGTGACGATTTAGCAACTCTTAATAAACTTGAAAATGAGATTAAGAATAAAGATTTTCAGGACATAAGGGTGTTTTTTTCTTTTAAGGATTTATTAGAGATTACCAATATTAATGCTTATAAGTATAATGCTATTAAAAATATTGCTTTTCTTGAAAACATTCCATTGTCTGATGTTTTAGCCTTTGGAGACAATAATAATGATTATGAGATGCTCAAAAATCTTGGCAAAGGGGTTTTAATGAAAAATGCTAATGAATTTCTTAAGATTAACTTAGCAAATAATGAAACAACAAGATTTAGTAATAATGAGGATGGTGTTGCTAAGTTTTTAGTTGATTTTTTTGAGCTTAATATTAAATATGAATAGTTTGGGTTCAAATGTTTAATACATTTGGTTTGTTTTTAGTAGAATTTTTTACTTATAATGTATTTTTGTAAATTTATTTATTAAAATATTGGAATAAGTATTGACATGGATTAAACAAAGATATATATTATTCTATGTTGTATAAACAAATTGGCAAAATAGAGATGGAAGATAAAAATATGGTCAAAGTAATAAGAGTCTATGGTGAATGCCTAGGAGCTTTAAGGCGAAGAAGGTCGTGGTAAGCTGCGAAAAGCTTGGGGGAGAAGCAAACATTTATTGATCCCAAGATTACCGAATGGAGTAATCCAGCTAGCAAGATGCTAGCTATCTATTATCTAAATAATAGAGGCGATACCAGGGGAAGTGAACCATCTAAGTACCCTGAGGAAAAGAAATCAAAGAGATTCCCTTAGTAGTGGCGAGCGAAAGGGGAGTAGCCCAAACTTTAAGTGTGTCAAGCTGCAGAGCGTTGCATTTATGGGGTTGTAGGACGTTTAAGCTTAGTCTGTGATAAGCAAAAAAGTTACAAAATATTTATATAGAAGAATAATCTGGAAAGTTTAACCAAAGAAGGTGATAGTCCTGTAATTTAAATGTAAATATCTTTTTAAAATGTTCCTGAGTAGGACGAGGCACGAGAAACCTTGTTTGAAGCTGGGGAGACCACTCTCCAAGGCTAAATACTAAAAAGCTACCGATAGAGAAGAGTACCGTGAGGGAAAGGTGAAAAGAACCCCGGGAGGGGAGTGAAATAGAACTGAAACCGTAGACTTACAAGCAGTCAAAGCCGCGATTTATTGCGGTGATGGCGTGCCTTTTGCATAATGAACCTGCGAGTTATCATGTCTAGCAAGATTAAAGCATTGAAGTGCTGGAGTCGAAGCGAAAGCGAGTCTTAAAAGGGCGATTTAGTTAGATGTGGTAGACCCGAAGCCGAGTGATCTATTTATGGCCAGGCTGAAGCTTGGGTAAAACCAAGTGGAGGGCCGAACTCTAGTCTGTTTAAAAAGGCAGGGATGAGCTGTGAATAGGAGTGAAAGGCTAAACAAACTCGGAGATAGCTGGTTCTCCCCGAAATGGATTTAAGTTCAGCCTTATTTTAGTTTAATGGAGGTAGAGCACTAATTGAGCTAGGGCCTGTCAAAGGGTACCAAACTCAGTTAAACTCCGAATGCTATTAAATGATGAATAGGAGTGAGGCTATGGGCGATAAGGTTCATAGTCGAGAGGGAAACAACCCAGACCAACAGCTAAGGTCTCAAAAATGTGTTAAGTGGAAAAGGAGGTTTAGGTACGTAAACAGCCAGGAGGTTGGCTTAGAAGCAGCCATACCTTTAAAGAGTGCGTAATAGCTCACTGGTCGAGTACTTAAGCGCCGATAATGTAACGGGGCTAAACACATTACCGAAGCTTTGGATCTTGACGAAAGTTAAGATGGTAGGGGAGCGTTCTGTAAGCCAGAGAAGTTAAGCTGAAAAGTTTGATGGAGGTATCAGAAGTGAGAATGCAGGTATGAGTAACGAAAAAATGGGTGAGATCCCCATTCGCCGAAAACCTAAGGTTTCCTGGGTAAAGGTCGTCTTCCCAGGGTTAGTCGGCCCCTAAGGCAAAGCTGAAAAGTGTAGTCGATGGGAAACGGGTTAATATTCCCGTACCTCTTATAGTTTCGATGGAGTGACGCATGAGGTTAACTACTGCTAGGCGATGGTTGTCCTAGTTTAAGCATTAAGGTTATGATCTTAATAGGAAAATCCGTTAAGAGAGCTGAGATGTGATGATGAGTGTTATTTAGGTAACATGAAATGTAGGTAGTCAAGGTGCCAAGAAATAACTTCTAAGGTTAGGCTATAAGGGACCGTACCGCAAACCGACACAGGTAGGTGGGATGAAAATTCTAAGGCGCGCGAGAGAATCCACGTTAAGGAACTCTGCAAAATACGTACGTAACTTCGGGATAAGTACGACCTAAGCAATTAGGTAGCATAAAAATGGTCCAAACGACTGTTTACCAAAAACACAGGTCTCTGCAAATCTGTAAAGAGAAGTATAGGGACTGACACCTGCCCGGTGCTGGAAGGTTAAGAGGAGATGTTAGTTTATTCGAAGCATTGAATTTAAGCCCCAGTAAACGGCGGCCGTAACTATAACGGTCCTAAGGTAGCGAAATTCCTTGTCGGGTAAGTTCCGACCCGCACGAATGGTGTAACGATTTGGACGCTGTCTCAACGTGGAGCTCGGTGAAATTGAAGTATCGGTGAAGATGCCGATTACTTGTGGTTAGACGGAAAGACCCCGTGAACCTTTACTATAGCTTGGTATTGAGATTTGATTAAATATGTGTAGGATAGGTGGGAGACTTTGAAGCTATCTCGTTAGGGATAGTGGAGTCAATCTTGAAATACCACCCTTGTTTAATTAGGTTTCTAACTTATAGAAATATAAGGAGAGTGCCAGGTGGGTAGTTTGACTGGGGCGGTCGCCTCCTAAAGAGTAACGGAGGTGCGCAAAGGTTACCTTAGAGTGGTTGGAAATCACTCTGTAAGTGTAAAGGCATAAGGTAGCTTAACTGTAAGACTGACAAGTCGAACAGATACGAAAGTAGGTCTTAGTGATCTGGCGGTGGCAAGTGGAAGCGCCGTCACTTAACGAATAAAAGGTACTCCGGGGATAACAGGCTTATCCTTCCCAAGAGTTCACATCGACGGAAGGGTTTGGCACCTCGATGTCGGCTCATCGCATCCTAGGGCTGGAGCAGGTCCTAAGGGTATGGCTGTTCGCCATTTAAAGCGGTACGCGAGCTGGGTTCAGAACGTCGTGAGACAGTTTGGTCCCTATCTGCCACAAGCGTTGGATATTTGAGAGGAGCTATCTTTAGTACGAGAGGACCGAGATGGACGAACCTCTAGTGTACCAGTTATCCTGCCAAGGGTAAGTGCTGGGTAGCTACGTTCGGAAAGGATAACCGCTGAAAGCATCTAAGTGGGAAGCCTTCCTCAAGATGAGATATCCTTTAAGGGTCCTGGAAGAATACCAGGTTGATAGGTTAGAAGTGTAAGTATAGTAATATATTAAGCTGACTAATACTAATTACCCGTGTCTTTGGCCATATTTTTGTCTTCCTTATAAAAACCCTGGTGGTTAAAGAAAAGAGGAAACACCTGTTATCATTCCGAACACAGAAGTTAAGCTCTTATTCGCTGATGGTACTGCGAGTTCGCGGGAGAGTAAGTTGTTGCCAGGGTTTTTGTTTTATACTTTAAACATTGATTTTATTTTTTATGTTTTTAGATGTTCATGTTTTTGAATGTTTTATTCAAATAATATAAAAAATAAAATATATATTGACATGGATTAAACAAAGATATATATTATTCTATGTTGTATAAACAAATTGGCAAAATAGAGATGGAAGATAAAAATATGGTCAAAGTAATAAGAGTCTATGGTGAATGCCTAGGAGCTTTAAGGCGAAGAAGGTCGTGGTAAGCTGCGAAAAGCTTGGGGGAGAAGCAAACATTTATTGATCCCAAGATTACCGAATGGAGTAATCCAGCTAGCAAGATGCTAGCTATCTATTATTTAAATGATAGAGGCGATACCAGGGGAAGTGAACCATCTAAGTACCCTGAGGAAAAGAAATCAAAGAGATTCCCTTAGTAGTGGCGAGCGAAAGGGGAGTAGCCCAAACTTTAAGTGTGTCAAGCTGCAGAGCGTTGCATTTATGGGGTTGTAGGACGTTTAAGCTTAGTCTGTGATAAGCAAAAAAGTTACAAAATATTTATATAGAAGAATAATCTGGAAAGTTTAACCAAAGAAGGTGATAGTCCTGTAATTTAAATGTAAATATCTTTTTAAAATGTTCCTGAGTAGGACGAGGCACGAGAAACCTTGTTTGAAGCTGGGGAGACCACTCTCCAAGGCTAAATACTAAAAAGCTACCGATAGAGAAGAGTACCGTGAGGGAAAGGTGAAAAGAACCCCGGGAGGGGAGTGAAATAGAACTGAAACCGTAGACTTACAAGCAGTCAAAGCCGCGATTTATTGCGGTGATGGCGTGCCTTTTGCATAATGAACCTGCGAGTTATCATGTCTAGCAAGATTAAAGCATTGAAGTGCTGGAGTCGAAGCGAAAGCGAGTCTTAAAAGGGCGATTTAGTTAGATGTGGTAGACCCGAAGCCGAGTGATCTATTTATGGCCAGGCTGAAGCTTGGGTAAAACCAAGTGGAGGGCCGAACTCTAGTCTGTTTAAAAAGGCAGGGATGAGCTGTGAATAGGAGTGAAAGGCTAAACAAACTCGGAGATAGCTGGTTCTCCCCGAAATGGATTTAAGTTCAGCCTTATTTTAGTTTAATGGAGGTAGAGCACTAATTGAGCTAGGGCCTGTCAAAGGGTACCAAACTCAGTTAAACTCCGAATGCTATTAAATGATGAATAGGAGTGAGGCTATGGGCGATAAGGTTCATAGTCGAGAGGGAAACAACCCAGACCAACAGCTAAGGTCTCAAAAATGTGTTAAGTGGAAAAGGAGGTTTAGGTACGTAAACAGCCAGGAGGTTGGCTTAGAAGCAGCCATACCTTTAAAGAGTGCGTAATAGCTCACTGGTCGAGTACTTAAGCGCCGATAATGTAACGGGGCTAAACACATTACCGAAGCTTTGGATCTTGACGAAAGTTAAGATGGTAGGGGAGCGTTCTGTAAGCCAGAGAAGTTAAGCTGAAAAGTTTGATGGAGGTATCAGAAGTGAGAATGCAGGTATGAGTAACGAAAAAATGGGTGAGATCCCCATTCGCCGAAAACCTAAGGTTTCCTGGGTAAAGGTCGTCTTCCCAGGGTTAGTCGGCCCCTAAGGCAAAGCTGAAAAGTGTAGTCGATGGGAAACGGGTTAATATTCCCGTACCTCTTATAGTTTCGATGGAGTGACGCATGAGGTTAACTACTGCTAGGCGATGGTTGTCCTAGTTTAAGCATTAAGGTTATGATCTTAATAGGAAAATCCGTTAAGAGAGCTGAGATGTGATGATGAGTGTTATTTAGGTAACATGAAATGTAGGTAGTCAAGGTGCCAAGAAATAACTTCTAAGGTTAGGCTATAAGGGACCGTACCGCAAACCGACACAGGTAGGTGGGATGAAAATTCTAAGGCGCGCGAGAGAATCCACGTTAAGGAACTCTGCAAAATACGTACGTAACTTCGGGATAAGTACGACCTAAGCAATTAGGTAGCATAAAAATGGTCCAAACGACTGTTTACCAAAAACACAGGTCTCTGCAAATCTGTAAAGAGAAGTATAGGGACTGACACCTGCCCGGTGCTGGAAGGTTAAGAGGAGATGTTAGTTTATTCGAAGCATTGAATTTAAGCCCCAGTAAACGGCGGCCGTAACTATAACGGTCCTAAGGTAGCGAAATTCCTTGTCGGGTAAGTTCCGACCCGCACGAATGGTGTAACGATTTGGACGCTGTCTCAACGTGGAGCTCGGTGAAATTGAAGTATCGGTGAAGATGCCGATTACTTGTGGTTAGACGGAAAGACCCCGTGAACCTTTACTATAGCTTGGTATTGAGATTTGATTAAATATGTGTAGGATAGGTGGGAGACTTTGAAGCTATCTCGTTAGGGATAGTGGAGTCAATCTTGAAATACCACCCTTGTTTAATTAGGTTTCTAACTTATAGAAATATAAGGAGAGTGCCAGGTGGGTAGTTTGACTGGGGCGGTCGCCTCCTAAAGAGTAACGGAGGTGCGCAAAGGTTACCTTAGAGTGGTTGGAAATCACTCTGTAAGTGTAAAGGCATAAGGTAGCTTAACTGTAAGACTGACAAGTCGAACAGATACGAAAGTAGGTCTTAGTGATCTGGCGGTGGCAAGTGGAAGCGCCGTCACTTAACGAATAAAAGGTACTCCGGGGATAACAGGCTTATCCTTCCCAAGAGTTCACATCGACGGAAGGGTTTGGCACCTCGATGTCGGCTCATCGCATCCTAGGGCTGGAGCAGGTCCTAAGGGTATGGCTGTTCGCCATTTAAAGCGGTACGCGAGCTGGGTTCAGAACGTCGTGAGACAGTTTGGTCCCTATCTGCCACAAGCGTTGGATATTTGAGAGGAGCTATCTTTAGTACGAGAGGACCGAGATGGACGAACCTCTAGTGTACCAGTTATCCTGCCAAGGGTAAGTGCTGGGTAGCTACGTTCGGAAAGGATAACCGCTGAAAGCATCTAAGTGGGAAGCCTTCCTCAAGATGAGATATCCTTTAAGGGTCCTGGAAGAATACCAGGTTGATAGGTTAGAAGTGTAAGTATAGTAATATATTAAGCTGACTAATACTAATTACCCGTGTCTTTGGCCATATTTTTGTCTTCCTTATAAAAACCCTGGTGGTTAAAGAAAAGAGGAAACACCTGTTATCATTCCGAACACAGAAGTTAAGCTCTTATTCGCTGATGGTACTGCGAGTTCGCGGGAGAGTAAGTTATTGCCAGGGTTTTTGTTTTATACTTTAAACATTGATTTTAATGTGTATACTTATTTTTACACATTAGTAAAACTATTGTATTTTAAATAAGGAAATTTTAAAATAACATGAAAAAAGCAAATTTTTTAAGTATTAATTTTTTAATTTTGCTTTTGGTTTGCTTTGTTAACGTTAATTTATTTTCTAAGGATATTTTCAAGTTTAAGCTTGTAGGGCAATATTTTCCTTTTTACTATAAGAATGGTAAAGAAAAATATGAGGGGCTTATTTTTCCTATTTTAGACAAATGGGCACAAGATAATAATGTTGATATTAGAGTTGAAACTATTGACAATTTAAATGAAAGTAACATTGAAGACGACTCAATATATTTAGGATTAACTTATAATTCAAAATTAAATGATTTATTTTATTTTAAAAGTGAGTTTTCTAGGAGCATTGCAATTTTATTTTCTAAAAGCTCTAATAAAAAATATAAAAATGCTCATTCAACATGTTTGTCTAATTTTAATATAGGAGTTGTTAAAAATACAATATATGAAGATATCTTAAGACTAAGACGTGCTAACACTATTTTTTTGGCTGATAATGCTGAAGAGTTATTATTAGCTTTAAAAAATGATAAAGTTGACTATATATATGGTGATTGTAAGACTTTAGCTTATATTGCAAAGCGTTTTTTAGGTGAAGATCTTGCAATTTTTAATGGAGATATTTTTTATAGTATTAAAAATAGGGTGGCCATTAGTAGAAATGCTCCTGAGATAATAAAGAATTTAAATTTGGATTTGTTTTCGTATCTAATGGAAATACCTGATGAACATGTTTTTTCTTTTTTAGATAGTACTTCTAAGGGTAGTTTTATTGATGTTGGTTTATATAATGATTATCCCCCTTTAAGTTTTATTAATTCAAAGGGAAAGTTGTCTGGCATTTTAGTAGATTTATGGAATCTTCTCTCAAGACAGCATATTTTTAAACCTATTTTCAAGGGATTTCCTAAAGAAGATATTAAAAAATCATTAGATGGAAAGTCAGTGGGCATTTTTGGAGGAATCATTAGTAATGATAGTGTATTTGAAAATGTTAATTATGTGGTAAGTAAGCCAATATATCCTCTTAATTTTAAATTTTATTCTAAAGGGTTAAGCAATAATGTTGGCCCAATAAATTCTCAGTTTATTGATTTTGATTTTAATAATATTCAATTAAATAAGAATCAAGATATTGTTAATAACTTTATAGATATTGTTAATAATTCATATGGATTTATAGAAAATTCAATAACAACAAAATATTTATTAAAATTAAATGGATATAACGGTAGATTAAAATCTTACGATTCGATTTTTCATAAAAATAGATTTTTAGTATTAGCTATTGATAACAGGATTTATAAGGTTATTAAATATATTCTTAATTCTATATTTGATGATATTTCATTTGAATCTTTACTTCAAATAGATAAAAATTGGCTAGATAAAGAAGAGATTAATAGTTCTCGAATAAATAGTTATAAAATTATGAATAAGCTTAAATTTAATATAGAAGAAAAAATTTGGTTATTAAAAAATAATAAATTAAATCTTGCTGTTAAAAATTGGTATCCAATAGATTATGTTGAAGCAAATAATTATAAAGGAATAAATCAATTTTTGCTTGATAAGATTAGAATGTTTTCAGGGTTAGAATTTAACATAATTGAAACACATAGCATCTTAGATCTCAAAAAATTAATCAAATCTGGAAAAATCGATATGCTAAATACTAATGCGATCGATTCAAATTTAGATAATGTTTTTAATATAAAATTAAATTCTCGAATTCCACTTTATATTTTTTCAAATAAAAAAAGAGTGCTTCCATCTAGGTCTTTAGAGAGGTTTGCTGTACTTGATTTTTTGTATAATAAAAACTTGGCTTCTAATATTAAATCAAAACTTATTTTGGTAAGTAGCTTTAAAGAAGCCTTACTTCTTCTTTATAAGGGAAAGATAGATGGGATTATTAGCGATGAGTATACAGCTGCCGCTGTTTTTGAAGAATTAAATGTTACCGATGTTGAAAAACTTCCTACTTTTAGAGATTTGGCTTTTGATTTGAGTCTTGCTATTTATGATCAGGATTATATCTTGAAAGAAATTATTCAAAAAGTTGTTATTCGTTCAAACGTTGATAGTCAGAAGTATTTAAATGATTGGAAATTTGATATTTATTACAAATCCAAAGGCATTAGGTTTAAAAATTTCAAATTTTTAGTGTTAACAGTCATTATATTTTATTTTACTTTTTTAGGATTTGTAATAATTCTTATGTTCAAATTATCATTTGAGCAGAAAAGAAAATATTTTTCTGTAATGAATGAAAAAAAGATTGCAGAATCCGCCAATACTGCTAAAACCATTTTTATAGCGAACATTAGCCATGATATTAGGACTCCCATTAATGGAATAATGGCGGCTACCGAGCTTTTGGATACCACTATTCTTACGGATGTTCAAAAAGACTATGTTAGAATGATAAATTATTCGTCTGATTCTTTACTTTCTTTAATTGACGATATATTGTATTTGTCTCAAATAGATGTCAATGAATTATATGTTGATAGTCAAGAGATTGATTTAGAGAGTGAAATGGAAATGGTTTTAAAAATTTTTCAATCTCAATGTGCAAAGAAAAATATTGATTTATTCTCTTATTCGAAATCTATTTTTAAGAATTATATAAAAGGTGACATTGTAAAAATTAAACAAGTTTTAATTAATTTAATAGGCAATGCTTTTAAGTTTACAGATGATGGTGTTATTGTTTTAAACTATGAAGAAGTATGTAGAACAAGAGCTGATGATAATAGATTGTTAGTTACAGTTGAGTTTAAGGTAATAGATACAGGCAAAGGTATTAAAAGGGAGAATCTTTCTAAGATATTTGAAATATTCAAACAAGAGGATGATTCTTCTTCAAGAATCCATGAGGGTGCGGGACTAGGATTGTCAATATCTAGAGAGCTTATAAGGCTAATGGGCGGTCTTGGCATTGCTGTTGATAGCAAGGTGGGGGAGGGCACAACTTTTTCATTTATGTTGCCTTTTTACTTAGGGGATGAGCTTAAAAGTAAAAGTTTATCAATCAATAGATTTCAATCAATAAATAGTAATAATAAGGTATTGAATGTGCTCTTGAGTCAAAAATCTATTAAAATTTTTGAACATTGTTCGACTTTGTTGGGCGAATCTTCTAATGTAGATTATGTAGCGTCTTTTGAGGATGCTTATAAAGCCTTTAAGGAATCCTCTTTTTATAATTTTGTTTTTGTAAATGTAAATAACGACAATATTGAAGAGAGTATTCGATTTGCTAATAATATTGAAAGACTAAGCTCTGATGTACAAATTATTTTTTTATTTTATTATTTAGATAATAAAGCTTTAAAAAATTTAAAATACATGTATGTTAAAAAGCCCTTAATGGGGCTTGGCATATCTTCTATTCTTTCTAAAAAAGAGTTTAAAATAGAAGCGGATTTTGAAGATTTGGTTCCAATAGATAGTGATTTTAAGGTAAAAGGCCCTATTAATGTGTTAATAGCTGAAGATAATCAAGTAAATCAAAAAGTGTTGAAAGACATTCTTGTGGTAATAGGTATTAATGAAAATCTTATTGATGTTGTAGATGATGGATTAAAGGCTTTAAAATCTTTAAAAGAGAAACAATATAATATCTCTTTTATTGATATAAGAATGCCAAGATATGATGGATTTTCAGTGGCTAAAGAAATTAGAAAATTTGAAAAGGCAAAGAATTTAAAACCATGTGTTTTGGTTGCTGTAACAGCTCATGCTTTGCAAGAGTATAAAGACCAGTGTTTTGAAAGTGGCATGAATGATTACATCTCAAAACCAATACACATAAGTTCAATTAAGATTATATTAAAAAAATATTTACAGTTTGAAGTTGATGATACTTGGGAGAATAAAGATTTAAATCAACCTGTTAAGTTTCCTCATTTGGATATTAATAGGGCTTTAAAAGAATTAAATCTTTCATATGCATTATATTCTGAATTATGTATAGGCCTTGTTGATTTTATCTCTATTAATATTATTGATTTAGATAAAGCTTTTGATGAGGAAAATTTGCCTTTAATTAGGGACATATCTCATTCAATATCCGGAGCTCTTTCTAATATGCGTAGCGAATTGTATAAAGATTTTAAAAAAATTGAAACAAGTAAAGATTCAATTTATGAGCTGAAAAAAATGTATTCTTTTGTAAAAGATGATTTATTGAGACTAATAAACAACATAAAGGAGAATGTTTTACTTGAGCCCAAGGTTATTAGTGAGAATAAGTTATACTTTAAAAACAATGATCAATTTTTAACCCTTCTCAACAAGCTTTTAATTGGTATTAAGACCAGAAAGCCAAGAGAATATAAGGAAATTCTTGAAAGCATTGAAAAGTATGTTTTAGACGATAATATTCAGATATTATTTAGTGATCTTCGCAGGAATTTAAGATTATATAGATTTGCTGAGAGCTCTAAGATTCTTGAAGAGATTATTGAAATGTTTAGTAATAAGAGATATTAGCAGTGGAAATGATAATTAAAGATAAAGCTTTTGAAGTGGAAAATCAGAAGCTTTTAATTGTAGATGATTCTCCAACCAATTTAGATTTATTGGTAAATATATTACAAGGTGCTTATGAGGTTGAAGTTGCAACAAATGGACTTGATGCTTTAAAACAAGTTGAAAAAGATAATCCCGATCTTATACTTCTTGACATAGGTCTTCCAGATATTAATGGTTATGAGGTGTGTAGAAAGCTAAAAAGCGACCCTGATACTAAAGAGATTCCTGTAATTTTCATTAGTTCAAGAGGTTCTACAGACGCTCAACTTGAGGGATTTAACGTTGGTGGAGTAGATTATATTTTAAAGCCTTTTAATAGCCGAATAATTGATGCTAGAGTTAAGACGCATCTTGAATTAAAGCGGTTAAGAGATTATTTTAAAAGCTTATCTAGAATTGATGGGCTTACTCAGATTCCAAACAGAAGATTTTTTATGGATAAATTTTCTAAGTCATGGATTAAAGCTTTAGAAAGTAAAGAAATAGTAATTGTTGGGATGTTAGATATTGATAATTTTAAAAATTACAATGATAATTATGGCCACACTAATGGTGATGAGTGTCTTAAATTGATTGCTAAAGCCTTATATAAGGTTTCTTTAAAATATAAAATAGATGTTGCTCGATATGGAGGAGAGGAATTTATTTTTTTTTCTGTTAATAAGAGTCTAAATGAAATGATTAGTATTATTAAAGCAATGATTAATGATATAAAGCGTTTAAGAATAGTGCATGACCATAGTAGTACTTCTAACATTGTGACTGTTTCAATTGGTCTTGCTCAAGAAATTCCTATTGACAACAATTTCACCAATATCATAAAGCTTGCTGATAGCAAGCTTTATGAGGCTAAAGTTTCTGGAAGGAATCAGTTTAGATATTAAATTTATATTTATTAGACTTTAGTATTTATAAGTTATAGAGATTCCGATAGAATCGTAGTAAAAATAGGAATTACCAGTTGCTATTCTTTTTGAAATATCAGCTAGCCCAGCTGTATTACTTGTGTATGTAGGATTTGTAGATAATTTTAATTGAAGGCCAATTGTTAAAGGTTTGACAACTTCAAAATTAGCAATAAGAGAAATATTGTGATAAAAAATATCACTTCCCCAACCTTTGTTTTTCCATGAGCTTATGTTTCTTTCTTTGCCGATTTGTGTTTTTCCCTCATAAAGTAGCCCTATAGTGTTAAGGGGTATTGGCATTTTGTAAGCTAAAAGAGCGTAAGGCTTTATTAGCATGCCATTTATATTTTTGCCATCGTCTGCTTTATATTTCCAAAGTTGATCTTTATTTGCATGAGGATTAATTAAGTATGTAAAATTATTTCCAATAACTGTAATAATATGTGTCCACTCCCCTTTAAAAATAGCGTTTAAATCAAATTGGAATCGTCCCCCTATTGTTATTTCCGAATAAAATTCAATATCATTTGAATATTTTCCATTTTCAATGTGCACACCAATCCCCTTAAATCCAAAAGCTTCCCAGCCCATACCAATTTCATTTGATACATATAAATTTAAAAAAGCAATAGGAGTAAAGCTTAGCATGCTTTTAAATGAGATGATTACAGGAGACAATCCGATATTTAAATCGACGTCTATGCCATTGTTTTTAAAAAATATAGAATTAGGATTGTGTAAAGCTTTAAAATTTTTATAGTACCCTAAGTATGATATTAATTTTATTCCTCCCCAATAATTGACTGGAATTTTTAAACTTGGTTCAATATTTTGGAAGTTGGGATGTTTAAAGCTTTGTGAAAAGTTACTTCCATTTGTTCCTAGCTCATGGGGAGGGTAATAAGCCGATTGAAAATTAAAGTAAAAATATTCACTATTGAATTTTAGGTCTTGTTGATCTTGGGCAAGAACTATTTTTGCTTGCAAAAGAAGCAAGCAAAAGCAAATTTTTTTTATTTTAAATACCTTTTCCATTTAATTTTTTTACCTTTTTTATTTAATTTTTTTTAACATTATTTTAATTATTTTTTTTCTAATTTCATCAATTTCAACAGATGCATCAACATTGTTAAGTCTAGAGCATTTTGAGTAAAATTCTATTAGTGGTTGTGTTTGTAATTTATATTCTTTAAGTCTTGTTTTTAAGCATTCTTCTTTATCATCTTCTCGCTGGTAAAGATCTCCTCCGCAAACATCGCAAATGCCATTTTTTTTTGTGGCTAAGGTATATATATTAAAAATATTGTTGCAGGATTTACAAATTCTTCTTCCAGAGAGTCTTTTTATTACTAATTTTTCATTAATTAAAAAGTTTATTATTTTTACATTTGGCAAAAACTTATCAAGAGCTTTAGCTTGGCAAATATTGCGCGGAAATCCATCTAAAATAAAATTATCATTCTTTTCAATAGCTTTAATTTTATTTTTTACTATTTTGATTGTAATTAGGTCAGGGACCAGCTCTCCTTTTTCAACAATTTTTTTTATTTCTTTTCCAAGGGTTGTAGAATTTAAAATATTTTCTCTAAATAAATCTCCTGTTGAAATGTGATGGTATTTAAATTCGTTAGAAATAATTTTTGAAATAGTCCCCTTTCCAGAACCTGGAGGACCTAAAAATACAAGCCCCATATATATACTCCTGTGTAGATATTTATTGTTTTAAGGGTTTATTTGAAAACATTTAATAAAAATTTAAGCCCTACAATTGTTCCAATTGTAGATCCAAGGTTTACAAAAAGCACTATTAATAGAATTCTTGTAACTTTGTTTTTAAAATATCCTTTTGTTGTTGATAATTCTTCTTGTAGATTTTCAAAATCTTTGACCTTTGGTTTGTTTATGTAAGCTTCAACAAGTCCTGCTACCATGCCCGTTCCTATGAATGGTATTAAGGAAAATATTGGAGAACCTATAACAGCTGTTAAAATTGTTAAAGGGTGAGATTTTAATAAGATGGCTGCAATGCCTGAAAAAAGAGAATTAGATATTATCCAAAGCTTTAAATTTTTGTAAGCAAAATCAAATCCTTTAAAGTAAAAAGAGCTTACTATTAGTAGGATGATTGAAATTGCGATTAAGTAAGATAGCACTTTGCTAAATGAAAAATGTTTTTTAGGTATTTTGTCGAGTTCTTCAATGTTTATTATTTTTTTATTTTGGCTTATTTCTTTTAGAGTGTTCATGATTCCGTTTACATGACCTGCGCCTACAACGGCAAGAACGATGCCTGTTCCTTCAAGGATTTTATTTGCAATAAATTCGTCTCTTTCGTCAATCAAAACTTTTTTTACTTGGGGTATTTCTTTGGAAAGTTCTTCCATTACTTTTGAAAGAGCATCCTGTTCTTTGAGCTTTTCGATTTCATCTTTTGTAATTTTTGTATCTGTTAGGGAAAAAAGGCTTGAGATTATTTTTATTTTTTCAAATATCGGAATAGATATCCAAGCTCTTTTTAGAGTTGTTTCAATTTTTCTGTCAGCAAGAATTAGTGGAATATTGTGCTTTTTGGCTTTTAAAATAGCTGTTTTCATTTCTTCGCCAGGTTGTATTCCCTGTTCTTTTGCTAATTTTTTTTGAAAGTTGCTAAGAATGATGTTTATTATGAGAAAGAAGGCTTTCCCCTGTTTTAATGCTTTATCTATATCTAAGTTCCTCCATTTTTCATTTTCATCGGTGTTTAATATCGAATGATAGCGAGCTTCATCAAGTTCAACGGCAATATAGTCTGGTTTTAAGATTTCTATTAAATTTGCAGTATCTTCTGAGCTTTTTTTTGACACGTGAGCAGTTCCAAGTATGTATATTGTTTTATTGTGTATATTAAATTTACTTACATGGGAAAAATAGTCTTCTTTATTGGTGTTTTCTTTTTTGTTGTCCAAAAAATATTCCTTAATTAAAAAATTTAGCTATCAATTAGTATAGCTTTTAATAATTTTACCATATGGTTTAGTGGAACTATATAGTCTATATTGTTTTCTTTTATTGCTATTTTGGGCATTCCAAAAACCATGGAACTTTCTTTATCTTGCGCAATAGTTAGTCCCCCAGCTTTTTTTATATCGCCAATTTCTCTTGATCCATCATTTCCCATTCCAGTCATTATTAGGGCAATTGCCTTATCTTTTGCAATTTCTGCAATAGATTGAAATAATACCCCAATAGATGGTTTGTGGCCATTTATATGTTTGCCATCAAAGATTTGTATTTGATAGTTGCCATCGATTTTTTGGATTTTGGTATGATATCCACCTGAGCTTATGTATGCATGTCCTTGCTTTAATATTTCTTTATTGGCGGTTTCTTTTACCCTTATTTTGCAAAGATTATTAAGATTTTTTGCAAATTCTTCTGTAAATCCTTTAGGCATATGTTGAACAATTATTATTGGGGGGAAGCTTTCAGGTATTTCTGGTAATATTGATTTCAAGGCCACGGGGCCCCCTGCTGATATTCCAATTGCTATTATGTCGAATTTTCTAAGTTTAAGTTTTTTTATTTCTTTTTCATTTAATATTTTTTCTTTTGTATGTTCTTCAAGTTTATTTGATGAAAAAATGTCATTTTTGTGATTTAAAAAAATTCTAGCTCCATCATAGTTTTTTATTTTCATATCCTTATTGCAAACAATTTTGTTTTTTATAGATATTGATCCATAGGCCAAAAGAGAATTAATAATTTGTTCTTTTTTGTTTTCATGTGATTTTTTATTTTTAGATACTAGTATAAGATCATCAGCGCCCTTTAAAGCAGCAATATTTATTAGGTTTTGATTTGAAGATGTGACTACAATTGGTATTGTTTTGTTTATATTATTTTTTTTCTCCAAAAAGAGAATATCTTTAATGTTATTTTCTTCTAAATTCATTAGTATTACTTTGGGGTTAAGCTTTTTAAGCTTATTGGTTGCAAATTTACCATTAGAAGCAGTTGCAATGACTTGGAGTTTGGGAGACGAATTAATAAGGTCTGATATAAGTTTTCTCTTTACAGCAAAGTATTCTATGATAAGTACAGAAATTTTTGTTTCCACAGTTACTTTTTCCCTATTTAATTCTTGTTAAATTATAACTTATATTTATTTTGTAATTTAAATTTTTCTTTTTGAGAGTCAGTATCTTTTTTTTCATATATTATTGCCCAAGGTGTTTTTAAGAATTTAAAAGGTAGGTTAAGCCCAAAAAGTGATTCTGAGTGTCCTATAAATAAATAGCTGTTTTTAGACATGTTATTGTAGAATCTCTTAAGTACTTTAATTTTTGATTTTTCATCAAAGTATATTAATACATTTCTACAAAAAATAACATCAATTTCTGAAAAATTGCTTTCAAAGTTTAGATTATGATAATCAAATCTTATGTGATTTTTAATTTCATTTTTAATTTTATATCCGTTTGAATGAGAATATATATAGTGTCGGTATTCTTTGGGAATATTTTCACATTTGTTTGATGAATAATATCCTTCTTTTGCTATCATCAAAGATTTTAAACTTAAATCAGAAGCAATAATAATAAAATCTATTTCTTTTGGAAGCTTTGATTTGAGTACAAATGCTAATGAATAAGGTTCTTCTCCGGTTGAGCATCCTGCAGACCAGATAATAATTCTATTTTTTTCTTCTATGTTTTTAATATTAATTAAATTAGGAATTACAAATTTTTCAAAAGTTTGAAAATGTAGAGAATTTCTAAAAAATCTTGTTAAATTCGTTGTAACTAGATCCAAGAAATATTCTTTTTTTAATTTTTCACTAATTATTAAATTATAAAGTTGTGATGGATTTTTAAGAGCAAGTTCTCTTACTGCGTCATTAATTCTGCTTTGAAGAACAAATTTATTTTTTTCGTCAAAACGCATTCCACTGTTGTTGTATATAAAGTCACAAAATTTTAAAAATAATTTATCTTCAATTTCTAGCACTTTTTGGAACCTGCTTAATTATTATCTTTATAAATAAGTATTACCTATTTATAATAAATCTCTAGGTAAGAATATTTTTTTTGAAAAAAAAATTGTAAAATTAACATAAATAATTTTATTATAAGATTTTTTTTATAAAAAGGTTTTTGTTTATTTTAATTTATTTGCAGCAATAAATGAGGAATTTAATGAATGTTTAAAAAAAGATTTGCAAATGCCGATTTAATATATTTAAAAAGATTGAATGATGCTTAATAAGTTTAAAAGAATAATTTTTAGAGAAGACGTTAAGTATGAAATTTTTAGAAAATTTTTTCATATTTTTAGCTTAATAGTTTTAGTTTTTTATGGAATAAATTTTTGGATAGGATTTTTTTCTAATATACTTTTTATGATTTTATATTTAAGTTCTGAAGTTTTTAGAATTACTAAAAAAAAACTACTTTTTTTTAAAACTATTTCAGACATAATATTAAAATCAAGAAAAATATTGCCTAATAAAGTATCTTTTCCACCTGTTTTTTTGTTTTTAGGCATATTGATATCATATTGCTTGATTATGGAACCCTTTAATTATATTGGAATATTTTCAGTATGTCTTGGTGATGGATTTGCAAGTATTGCTGGAAAGTTAATTCCTTCTTTTAAGCTTGTAAACGGTAAAACGATTTCTGGTAGCTTTGTTGTATTTTGCGCTACTTTTTTTTCATATTATTATTTTTTCCCTTATTTGATAACAGCTTTAATTCTTGGAATTTTAGCAGTATTAGTAGAGCTTTTTGATGCTGATAATTATGATAATTTATTTTTACCTCTTATTGTTTCAACTTCGTCCTATTTTTTAACTTCTTTTTTTTATAGCCAGTAAAAGAAAATTTTTCCTGATTTTTTTAAGTAGATTGGTATACCAATTGAGATTGGGAGAAAAGCATAAGGTATTTTTAGCAAATTCAAGTAAATTCCACTTAATATTAAAAGCATTGAAACAAAAAGGAAAAAATAGTCAAAGGTTTTTTTTCTCAAAAAGGCTACTATAAAGTTTATTAAAATAAGCGACAAGAATGCGTCTATGTAAAATTTTGTACTTTCGATTTTAAGAATGCCGTAGTTTTGGCTATTTTCGTACGAATTAATAGGCATTGTGTAACTATATATGCAAGCAAAGGTCAAAATAATGTAAATTGTATAATTTATTGATTTTATTTTGAAATCGCATATATATAAACTTAGAAAAAATAAATTTAATAATGAAAAAGTATTTACAAAAATGATAAATTTTGTAAATAAGTAATAACTTGAATTTAGGTTATTTTTTAAAAAAAAATCTTCAGAGATCAAAATAGGTTCTAATGTATATGAACTAATAAAGCAATAGAAAAGTATAAATTGTATATTATTGGTTCTTTTGTAATTAATATATGACCAAAGTGAGCCTATAATTCCAGCAAAAAAAATGGCGAATTTATTAACCAATATTATAAAATTATTATTGTAAATTTCTAGAACATAATTTTGATAATTTTCATTATATTTTATTTTATAAGAGAAAATCAGTATAACTAGTGTTGCTAAAATAAAAATTATAAAGAGAAAGAGATTAATAGAAGCGTTTAATTTTGTAAATATTGATTTCATTTAAACTTCCAAGAATGCGTATTTTTTATTTTTTTGATATTTTTTTTAATTTTTGAATCAAGTTTTGCAAAAAAATCTATTTTTGTTTTTTTTTCAATTAAATCTACGCTAACAACGTAATTTTTCAAATCCAAGTCTTTTGCTTTTTCATTTGGGATAATAAAAGAGATTATGTCATAAAAATTTTTATTATTAATTGCTAGTACTATTTTATAAAAATTTTTAGGTATCAAAATTTTGTTTTTACCAATAAATCCTTTATTTTCCGTTAAAATTCCAGCACTTATGATATATATATATCCTTTTAAGATTGCCCATTCTCTTACTAATTTTTCAAGTTTTAGCCAAATCCCAGAATTAAATTCGCTTTTTTGGGGCGACATATTTGATAAAAAATATGTATCTTTCATTGCATTTTCAGAAAAAGACATATCTGCAGAACTTACTATGTGTCCTCTGTCATAACCGCTTTTAAAGTAATCTTCAAGTTTTGGAAAAATGCCTTTGATGTTGGTGTCTTCAAAGAATTTAGAACTCCTTTTAATTTTTTTTGATTTTAACAAAGTTAATGCTAGTTCCACCATTTCTCTTTTAAGCGGATAAGCGGCCCATTCGGATTGTCTTGCGCTTTCAGCATATCCCAAGGTATAGTGTTTTTTGCTTATTATGTGGGTAGTAAGATATCCTTTAGGTATTAATTGGGATTCTTTTATTGGAATAGATTTTGTAATTTTAATATATTTATTTTCTATTATCTCTAAATAGTCATAAATTTTGTGTTTAATTTGTTTTAGGACTTTTGGATTTAAGGAAAAAAATAAAAATCCTGCTAGACATAAAATATAGCAGTAAAGAAAAAATTTTGATCTTTTTTTCATGTTTCCATCTCTTTTTCGTCCTTAAGATTATATCTAATAGTGAAATTAAAAGAAATGTTAAATGTATCTAAAAATAAAAAATCAACTTTAAAGTCTAATCCCATTAAAGGTATTGCCTTTTTAGTAGAAATTTCAATAAACATATAAGGCTCTAGCACATAAGGCAATTTTTCATAAAATTGAATGTCTCCTATGAAGTTTGTAGATAGGTAAAAACGACCACCTATGCCAATAGTAGAGGAAAAATATTTTGTTTTTTTAATTAAATTTGCAATGTGCCAGTTTATTCCTCCTCCAATATAAGATTTAAAGTATTGCATTTCTTTAGGTATATTAAGGGTTTCCCTTGTTAATATCATAGCAACGATTAAAAAATCAAAAGTATTAATAGAGAATGTGTAGTAAGGTCTAAAAATAAGATGTTTAGTATTTGAATTTAGGAAAAATCCAATTCCAATTCCAATTCCTGTTGAATATGTGAATCCTCTTTCTGGGTTAAAGAAATTGGAGCTTTGTTTGGATTGATTATTTTTTTCATTAGTATTGTCGTCTTCATTTGCAAGTGCATTTAAAGTGGAAATTATGAGCAATGTTAAGGAAATATAAATGTTTGGATTTTTTTTCATAAACAGATTATTTTAAATAATATAAAAATTGATTTTTCTTTTCAATATTATACATGTATTTAGGGGTAATTTTCCTATTTAATATAAAAAATATTTTTTATATTAGGTGGCTGTGGTATGCTGTTTTATTGTATATTATACAATATGTTTAATTAGTAGGAGTCTACATTTATGTTTTTTAATTTTTTGAAAAAAGATCTTGTATTTATTTTGCCAGAAGCAAATTCAAAAGAAGATGTAATTGATTTTTTAGTTGAAAAAGTTAATGATAAGGGATATATAGATAGTAAAAAAGAGTTTCTTCAAGGAATTCTTGATAGAGAAAAAATAGGCGACACTTCTTGGGAAAATGGGGTTGCAATTCCCCATTTTATAGGAGATGTTGTTAAGACCAGTTTTATTTCATTGCTTTACATTAAAGGTACTGGTGTTAAATGGTCTGAAGAAAATCCTCCTGTTAATTTAATATTTTTAATTTGTATGTCAAAAAAACAACAAGGCAACGAGCATATTAAGTCGATCGCGTTTATAGCTAAGCTATTTGAAGACGATGCTTTTAAAAATGCTTTAAGTGGGATTGTTACTGCTGATGACATTTATTATTATATGGAGAATGTTCATAGAAAAGTCAAAGAAGAGGTTTTTGGAGCTACGAAAAAAGAGAAAATAGTAGCTGTAACGGCTTGTCCTGTTGGAGTTGCTCATACATATATTGCAGCAAAGAAAATTGAAAATGAAGCTAAAAAGCAGGGTTACAATATTAGAGTCGAAACCCAAGGATCTATTGGTATTGAAAATGCCTTAACAGAAGAAGAAATTAGGAATGCAGATATTGTAATACTTGCTGTTGATAAGGATGTTGATGAAAAGAGATTTGAAGGTAAAAAAGTTTATAAAATCTCAACTGTAAAAGCGATAAACAATACAGAAAATATTATTAAGGAGGCATTTAATGCCCCAGTATTTTTTTGCAAAGACTCTGGTGCTAATAACAGATCTAAAGGCTCGATTGCAACAGGCAAAGGTAGTTTTTATAAATATTTAATGAGTGGAGTATCCCCAATGATTCCTGTTGTTGCAACTGGAGGAATTTTAATTGCCCTTAGCATTGCTTTTGTTGGGATTGGACCTGATGGGCCCAATTTTTCTGAGCATCCATTTTATAAGCAGCTTGCAGATATTGGCTCTGTGGCTTTTGGAATGATGCTACCCGTGCTTGCTGGTTTTATTTCAATGGCAATTGCCGATAAACCCGGTCTTGCGCCCGGTCTTGTTGGTGGAGTAATGTCTGGCAATGTAAAAGCAGGATTCTTAGGTGCAATATTTGCGGGGTTTCTTGCAGGCTATGTTGCAAGGTTTTTGGCAAAGAGATCTGTTCCTGAGTGGTTAAGGCCCGTGATGCCTATATTTGTGATTCCACTAATAAGCACTATTATTGTTGGCTTTTTTATATTGCATGTTGGTGTTTATATTGGAGAATTTATGGGGGTGCTTGAGAGCGGGCTTAAATCTTTACAAAGTAATTCAGAAACGTTTGGTGTGTTGGGTAAAATTTTCTTAGGTTTGGTACTAGGTTCAATGATTACTGTTGATATGGGTGGTCCTTTTAATAAAGTGGCATTTCTTTTTGGAGTAGGGCTAATTCCTCAAGTGCCAGAAATAATGGGAATGGTGGCAGCAGCAATTCCTGTTCCTCCTATGGCTATGGGGCTTGCAACTTTTTTAGCGCCTAAATTATTTGAAAATGAAGAAAAAGAATCTGGCAAAATAGCCTTTTTGATTTCATTTATTGGTATTAGCGAGGGAGCTATTCCTTTTGCTGCTAGTGATCCTGGAAGGGTGATTCCTTCGATAGTGGCAGGAGGAGCTGTTTCAAGCATTATTGCTGCCTTTTTGGGTGTTGCCAATCATGCTCCACACGGAGGTCCAATAGTTCTTCCTGTTGTTGATAATAAATTTGAGTTTATTATTGCAATTGCTGTTGGAGTTGCAGTTGCAACGGCTTTAGTAATTTTTTTGAAATCTTTAAAATCAAAGGAATCTGAATGAATAAAGATAATATTTATTTAATGAAAAATAATATTAAAGAATATGATTGGGGAGGGATTAGCTTTATTCCCAATCTTTTGGGTGATAAGATTGATGGAAAACCTAAGGCTGAAATGTGGCTTGGAGCACACAAGACATTTTCTAGTAAGATTTTATATAAAAATGAATATGTGCTTTTAAGTGATTTTTTAGAAGATCATAAAGAGCTTTTAGGCCGTAATGATGAATTTCCTTTTTTATTTAAGGTATTGTCTTCAAATAAGCCTTTATCTATTCAAATTCATCCTTCTAAAGATACTGCCTTAAAAGGCTATGAATCAGAGAATAATAAAGGGATAGACATTAATGACCCCAAAAGGATATATAAAGACAAAAACCCCAAAATTGAACTTATTTATGCTTTAAGTGATTTTTATGCTCTTAAGGGCTTTTTGCCTTTGAGTGAGATTAAAAAAAATTGTGAAATTCTGAAATTAAATTTAGACTTTCAGTCACATAGAGACTTTGTAAAGACTATTTTTGATTTACAAGTGCATGAACTTGAGATGATTATTGAAAAAATTTTAAAAAATTTAAATCTTATTGATAGTTTTAGGGGTTACTGGTTTAATGAAATTTACAATATTTATGGTGTAGATGTGGGTCTTTTAGTATTTTTGGGCATGAATATTTTAAAACTAAAACCAGGAGAAGTTGTTTATACAAATAGTCAGGAGGTGCATGCATATCTTAAAGGAGACTGTATTGAGCTTATGACTAATTCTGACAATGTCATTAGAGCTGGGCTTACTACCAAGTATATTGATAAAGAAGAGATGTTGAGAGTTGGCCAATTTGAAGAAGGAAAGGTATCATTTTTAAAGCCCGATTTTCAAAATAGTTTTAGTGTATTTAGACTGCCAAATACTAATTTGAAACTAATTCAAAAAAAAGTAAATGAGAGTATTTGCATCAATAGAAATAGTGCAATGGTCTTGTTAGTTTTAGATGGTTGTGTGAGTATAAATAAATCTTTCGACCTTAACAAGGGAGAGAGCATTTTTATAGGCAAAAAAGCTGAAAACCTGTTTATTGATGGGGATGGTCAAGCTTTTATTGCTGGTTTTGATTAAAATTAAGCTTACTTAAGTAAGCTTAATTTTAATCACCAATTTAATTATTTGGCTAATTAAATGCAAATTTTATGAATCCAAATCCAAAAAAATTGAATTTAATTCCTTCAAATAAAATTTTTGGCTTTGTTAGCAATATTGTTGGCCCTAGTGCAGGGTAAACTTTGAATCCTATGTATAAATTTTTTGCAAAGTTATATTCCATTACAAAAGGAATTCTTATAACAGCGCCTATTCTTTCATAATCAGTCTCTTTCTCTTCGTCAGGAGGTATAAGGGATGTTTTTGACCAATCTGCACCTATTCCAATGCCGCCACCGATTCTCATGTATTGTCCAATTTGTTTTTTAAAAACAATATCTATTCCGCCGTTTAGATAATTTTCAAAATTATTTGACTTAGGACCAATAAAACCCCCATATCCAAAATCAATATTTATATAAGGAATTGTAATTATTATGTTTGCAATAGGATTACCTATCCCAATACCCATTGAAAATAAGTCATAACTTTTTTTTTCTTTTATGCCTTTAAGCTTTGCGATACAGGTTGTTGAATCTTCTTCCTTGCTGCATCTGACCATATAATTGTCAGATGCAAAAGAAAGGTGTATTACACCTAATGCTAATATTAAAATATGCATTTTTTTAAAATTTTTTATCATTTATTCTCCACTATATATATATTTTGATAAAGCCTGTACCCAAGAAATTAAATCTAGCTCCTTCAAATGATATTGGGCCGCCAAGCAGCATAGTTGTTCCAATGGTAGCAACAGCTTTAAACCCAATCACAATATTTTTAAGAAAGCTATATTCTATTACCAAGGGTAGCCTTATCACAACCCCTATTCTATTCTGAAGAGAATTTACTTGTTGAGCTTCATTTTCTTCCTCTTCTTCAAGCTTTTCATTCGATTTCTCAGGGCTTCCTTTTGACCAATCTGCTCCTATTCCAATGCCGCCAGAAATCATGGTGTTTTTATGTATTTCATCTTTAAATAAAAGATCTATTCCTGCTGCAACATAGGGCATGAAATTGTTGGGCTTAAGTCCTACAAATCCTCCGTAGCCAAGGTCTATGTCTACATATGGAACAGATATTGTAATGTTTGTAAGTGGGTATCCAATCCCAAAGCCTATACCAAATAAACGGCGGACAGACTCTTCTTTTGCAAGAAGTTTCTCAAAATCAAAGTCATCTTCAACTATAGATTTGCTTTTTGATTGGGCAGTTAACAAGCCTGTTGTTAATATAAGTATTATTGTTGCTAATAGCATTCTCATTGAAATTCTCCTTTTTTATATCCAATAATTTTAGATTTTATATTTACAATATTTTTAATAAAGCATAAAAAATTAAAAATATTGATGTTTATTTGCTTATCTTGATAGCAAAACTTTATTTTTAATTTTTTTATCGTTTTATTTATTAAAGTTTTGTTTATCAAAAAATTTTTAATCACAAATACAGGTATTATTATACTACTTGACTGGGTATTGATGTTAATCTTGTTCGTTTGTATAAGATTTTTGGGAATATATTTTTGCTTTGATTTTTTGGCCTTTAAAAAAAACATAAATTGATGAATTTGCAGTAAATAAGGTTTATTGCAATGTTTTATGTTAAAACGCTTGCAGAAAAACTTTATTTGCCTTAAGGCTTTTGAAACTAATTTTAGGTTACGAATCCTTTTGTCCAAAAATTTATCCCAAAAATTTGAATATTAATTTTTTAATCTATAAACAAATAGTACATCAAAGTTTTGAATTTGAAATGCTGTTTGATATTATTTTAAATAAGAGTAAATTAATTATGAATAAGTTTAACATGTAATTCATTGTTATTAAATTTATACAAAGCTTATGATTAAACTGTATATCGTTTTTTTTTATTTTTTTTCTTTTTTACTGGGGTTTTCAGAAAATATTTTTTTTAAAAATTTAGGATTCTCAAATAATGATCAGTGCTTTATGTTTGGCGAATATGGACTTGAAAATGGATATTATTATTCTGCTGTTTACTTTGTTGATGTTATTGAAAATAATTTTGCAAAATCTGGAGTGCATTCTAAGATTTTTAAGGAGTACATTGAGTATTCAGACAGTTATGATAAAAGTCTTTATGAACTTTTAAAGATGATTAATTTTAAAATTAAGGAATTTAAAATTAATCATTTAAGAAGAGGGCGAGAAATTTATTTTTATGTTAAGAGTGAAATTCCAGAAACAGATTTTTTAAATTTTGTTGATTTTAAAACAGGAAACGAATATCAAGTTTTTGTAAATAAGGATATTAATTCTCAAGAACTTTCTTCTTCTTTTAATATTTTTTTATCTGTCAGATATTGTAATTCAGCTTTAGAAAAACATCTGACTGTTGGAAGAGGGAATTACTATAGAAAGAATGTTATTGATTACAAAATAAGGGAGATTTTTTTATTCCCAAATGAAGATGGAATTGTTTTTGTTTTGGAAAAAATCATGTTAAATGCTTATGGGAATAAGTATAAGCGGTTTATGGTTGAAGTTAAAAAATATTGAATATAATTATTTAGTGTTTCAAAGAAGTTTAATGCTTCATTAAGGATAAATTATGAGTGATTTCATAGCATCAAAAGAAGATGATTATTCTAAGTGGTATTTAGATATAGTTCAGAAAGCAAAACTTGCTGATTATAGTCCTGTAAAAGGGTGTATGGTGATTATGCCTTATGGATATTCTATTTGGAGTAAAATTCAGAGCATACTTGATAAAAAATTTAAAGAGACTGGACATGAGAATGCATATTTTCCCATGCTTATTCCTTATGGTTTTTTAGAAAAAGAAAAGGATCATATTGAAGGATTTTCTCCTGAGTTTGCTATTATTAAGGACGCTGGTGGAGAGAGCTTGGCGGAGCCTTTGGTTTTAAGGCCTACCTCTGAGACAATTATTTGGAATATGTATAGTAAGTGGATTAAGTCTTACAGAGACCTTCCTCTTAAAATTAATCAATGGGCAAATGTTGTTCGCTGGGAAAAAAGAACAAGGCCTTTTTTAAGAACCACCGAATTTCTATGGCAAGAAGGGCACACTGCTCATGCTACTGAAGAAGAGGCATTAGAAGAAACTTTGCTTATTTTGGATTTATATAAAAGATTTATGGAAGACTATTTAGCTATTCCGGTTTTTTGTGGTAAAAAATCTGAAAAGGAAAAATTTGCAGGGGCCGTTTCTACTTATTCAATTGAAGCATTGATGCAAGATAAAAAAGCCCTTCAAGCTGCTACATCCCATTATTTGGGGTTAAATTTTGCAAAGGCATTTGATGTAAAATTTCAAGACAAAGATGGAAAGATGAGGCACGTATTTGCTAGTAGTTGGGGTGTTTCTACTAGATTGATTGGTGCTTTGATTATGGTTCATTCTGACGAGAAAGGTTTAATTTTGCCGCCTCGCATTGCTCCGATAGAAATTATTGTTATTCCTATTTTTAAAAAAGAAGATGAGATTAATAAAAAGATTTTAGACTATTCTGATTGTGTTGTTAATGCTTTAAAAAAAGCAGAATTTAGGGTTGAAATTGATAAGGATGTTAGAAGTTCTCCGGGATTTAGATTCTCATCTGCCGAGTTTAAAGGAATTCCAATACGTATTGAAGTGGGGATAAATGATGTCCTTTTAAATTCTGTTACTATTGTAAGAAGAGATAAAGACAGAAAATTTAAGTATCAAATATCACTTGATTCTCTTGCCAGCAAGGTTAAGATCGAGCTTGATTCTATGCAAAAGGATTTATTTAAAAAAGCATTGAATTTTAGGACCTTAAATACTAGGGAGATTTTTAGAACTGGGAAGGATAGTTATGAGTTATTCAAAGCTTACATGAATGATCATTCTGGATTTGTGCTTTCTTGTTGGTGTGGTGGTTTGGATTGCGAAAATATTATTAAAAATGAAACTAAAGCTACAATAAGATGCATTCCTGATGATTTTAAAGCCAAGGATTTAACAGATATGGCCTGTATTTATTGTGCTTCTAGAGCTAAATATTTTGTTTTATTTGCCAAATCTTATTAATTTGTTTGGCTTTAATTAATCTTTTCTTGATCTTTCAATTCTTTAAAGTTTATTATATGAATAATTGCAATGTTAAAAGCAAAGTCAATTAGTAAAGCCAAAGAGATTAGTATTGGCAGCATTGGGGTTATGTTGGAAACATTTAGCTCTATTCCTTTTGTATAAGTAGAGCAAAGCATTGTAATTACATAAATTAAGCTATTTGGTATATGAGGAAATGCAAGGACAAAAAAAAATGATAAAGTACTCATATAGCTTATTTCATAGATAGAAATAGGCAAGCTTGAATATGATTTTAAAATTATAAAAAATGATATTACTGAAACAAAGATAGTTCCAAATTTAGAAACAAAATTTATTAGAGGTATATTTATAATTATAGATTTTTTTATATTTATTCTTTCGTTTTTAATATCTTCTATTAATATTACATAAGGGGAATAAGAATCTTTTGTTAGTCCTGAAAATATTATGTTTTTAAATGATACAAAGATTCCTTTATATATCATTCTGAAATTCTTTGTTAATCTATAGCTAATTATTGGCAATATTGCGAATAAAATTATAATTGTCCATGTCAAAAAGAATGTTATGCTATTTGTATAATTTTGATAATCTTTAAAGCTTTTTAAGCTTGTAGTATAATCTGCTGTTATAAAAATAATTCCTATATTTAATATATTTGCAATAAATCCATTTGCATGGTAAAAAAGATTGGATGCGCTTAGCATTAGTTCTCTAGCTATTCTTCCCTTTTGTTTTGCATAATAAAAACTAGTGCCTATTATTATTGAAATCATATAGATGCTAAGTAAATTTGGATTACTAGACGTAAATATTTTGAAAATATTTTTTGGGAAAAATGTTTCTAATAAAGCTTCTTTTTCAAAAAAATATATATTTTGCATTGTTTTTTCTAGTATTGGAATTCTTTGTGGAAGATATATTATTGCAGCTGTTATTGATACAGCAACTCCAGATAGGTTGATTAAAATTCCATAATAAATTGTTTTGCTAAATAGTTTTTTAAAGTTTTTATTTTCAATAATATTTTCAATTCCTAATGGAATTGAAAATATTAAAAAAGGAATAAGAGATAAGTATGATAATCTTATAAAAGCATGAGATAAAGAGCTGTAAATCCCAAGAGGTAAAAACAATCCCAATAATATTCCAATGGGTATAGTGAAAAAAAAATTGATTTTTACATTCATATGACTTCTCCTTTCAGAGATTTAAGGTACACTGTGCATAATAATAGTACTAAATTTTTTTGTAAATATAAACTTTAGAGTTACAATTATAATTATGTTGTTATGTTGCTTGGGGGTGTTTTTGGGGGTTTTTTGTATAAATATCCTGATTCTGTAGATACAGATTTAGATTCAAGATTGCCAAATATTTTAACTTTAGAGGAGCATGATAAACAATTTTTTACTAAAGATTTTTATAAAAATCTTATTTCAAGTAGCAAAGAAATTGGTCTTAAGCTTCATAAAGTTTTAGTAGATTATTTAAATCCTCAACCAGAAGAGGTTGATAGGGTTTTAAAGTATAATCAAGTGATTAACATTTATTGGTCTTTTTTGAAATCAATTGCAAAAAACATTTCGTCATTAACTATGGAGCAGAAAATTTTATTTAGATTTGCTGCTCTTATTCCAAATGCACTTGGATCTGAAATTCAGTTATTAATTTCAAAAACTATTTGGGACAATCATTATAATGAGTCTTTTATTTATTTTGATGAATGGCTTTATGGAGTTAGTAGTTTAAAGCTTAGTAGATTAGCAACTGATTTGCCGATGGATAATTTTAAAGAAGAAGATATGGAAAAAATTTTACTTAATAAAAAAGAAAAACTTTTGGCAAATATTGATTTTGCAAAGAGCAGCCTAAAGAGAACTGACAAGATTAGGGAAGAAGCTCTTTGCAAACTAAGAAATATGTTTGGATTTTTATTTTCACATAATAGCCAAAACGATTCAACTTATATCCCTGAATACGGAGTAAAAAGCCCTTATGCCAATTCTATTTTAAAGCCCTTAAATTTTGCCAGTGATTATGTTAATGATCTTATTAAATCAAATAGAGATATTAATGTTTTTATCAATAAAATTGAAGATGCTAATAAAGAGCTTTTTGAAATTCAAAATAAAATGAACAATATTGGAATGTCTGTTGAATCAACTATTGCATATGATGAAGTTGAGGCTATTAGAAGTGCTAATAAGCTTGCAATAGGCCCAAGAGGCAACCATTTTCCTATTCTTTTGAGAAATAATATAGTTGCCAATCCTCAATTTTTTGGAAGCAGAGAAAGAATTATGCAACTTGTTTCGGAAATCGAAGATATTCAGCCCCGGCTTTTTCAAAAAGCGTATAGAGGAGATTTGCTTAGAGTGGTTCCTTATTTTATATTGATACCTTCTTATGGTGATAAAGGAATTTGTTGGGAATCAATTGATGTTAAAAATAGAGCAAATGGTAGGGGTAAAATATTAATACCTATGTATGCTAAAAACTTGAAAAGGGCGGTTATTTTAGGCATTGGTGATTTTGTTTGGGAGCTTGCTAAAGAACAAGCTTCTTTTAGGTGGATGGAAACAGGAATTACAGGTCAATATTACGATTATTATGTTAAGTTTATTAAAAAAGGAAATGTTAAAAATTTTTTTCTAGAAGATTATTTTCTTTGGATAGAGAAGGAAAGTAAGGGAATTCAAAAGCTTGATAAATTGGTGCGTGGAATAATGTGGAGAAATTTACCCTTTTCTAAAAATTTAAAAGAGACACTTGCTAAAAAATCTTTTATATACAAAGATCTTATTGATAAAGATAAAAATATTCAAACATCTGATGGGTATTAAATTTATTTTCTATTTTGCTAGAATTCTAACTATTTCTTTGTTTTTCAGCGCTTTAATTTCTTTTTTGTAATTGTCGTCAATGTAAATTTTTTTATTTTTAAGAGATTCAATTAATTTTATATTTTCTGTTTCTATTGCGGCTTGCATTGGTGTTTTTCTATTTTCAAGTGTGCAACTTAAATCAGCTCCGCTTTCTTTTAAAAATTCAAATACTTTTTCATTATTAGTATATATTGCCCAAAATATTGGAGAATGCCCGGTATCATCTATTTGATTAAGACCTATTCCATAATCTACCAATATTTTTATGATTTCAAATTTATTGTTTATTATTGAAATTGAAATTGGAGATATTTTATGTTTAAGGTTTATTTCTGCTCCAAGATTTAGTGCAATTAAAACTCCTTTTTTATTGTCGAAAAAAACGGATATTATAAAAAGATCATTTTTAATTTTTTCTAAATTTTGCAAGGTTTTTTTATCGTTTATATTTATTGAATTTATAAACTTATTTAAAGTGTCCTTATTATTTTGATATTCTTTACTATTAAAAGCATACAAATTTTTTTGTAATTCTTTTATTATTGAAGTACTTGTATCAGTGTTTATTGAATTCAAATTTTTTATTATTTGTAATAATAAAAAAAGTATAATTAATTCCTTTTTCATGTTTTGTGAGTTTTGTATTCCTTTAATAAAGTATTTAATTTTAGATGATTGCTTTTTTAATAAGTATTAAATTAACATTTATTATAGGTTATTATAAGATTGTTTTTCAATGTTTTTATAATCATAATTATCTATATTTTAAATATTAGGTATTTTTATTTTAAATCTATAATTTAGATTTTGGCTATTTTATTTTGATGTTTTTTGTATATTTATTAATATAAAATGTGATCATGTTAAATTAGTATTTATAAAAAATTTGATAATTTTTTAAATTAAGGTGTGCATTTTATTATGTATAGTTTATATTGTAAAATACTCTTATGAATCTGTTTGCTGAAATTGCTAAATTTTTTTTGATTTTGTTTTTGTTTTTGTTTACTTCTTGTAAACAAAAACAAAGCGAGATTCAAAATCTTACGCATCTTTTAAAATCTTCTAATAAGAATAGATTAGATAAATTTCTTATTATTGATAGAGCTGTTAATATATATATTGCAAATAAAAATTATGAAAATGCTTTAGAAATTGTAAATAGTGGAATTATTGATGATGAGTCTAGAGAATATTATCCTTTGTATCTTTATTTAATGGGCAATATTTATGATTCTATGGGAGAAGATTTTGTAGCTTTTAGTATTTATAAGTATGTTGTTGACAATTTTGATGATTATGTTTATGAAAACTGTTCAGTGAAAACAAGAGTAGCCAAAAAGATTGTTAATTTAAATATTGATTCAATCGATAAGATCAATTATTACAAATTTATATTAAATACAGAAATTGATAATTTAAATAATGAGGAAAAAGGTAATTATTTTTATAATCTTGCATTAAGCTTGGAAGATGTTCAAGATTACGATGAATCTTATTTTTACTATAAAAAATTTCTTTCAATTCCAAGAGCACATTTAAAAATAGATTCTAGAGACTATTTTAATGTAGTTACAAAAATTAATTACTTTAATAATCCAGAGTTTGTTGTTTATAGAAATTTAGGAGATTTAATCCAGGATGTTAAAAAATTTGTTC
This sequence comes from Borreliella garinii, assembly GCF_001922545.1. Taxonomy (NCBI): domain Bacteria; kingdom Pseudomonadati; phylum Spirochaetota; class Spirochaetia; order Spirochaetales; family Borreliaceae; genus Borreliella; species Borreliella garinii. The sequence continues at coordinate 494,969 of NZ_CP018744.1, forward strand.
TTTCTGGAGATACTTTTAAGCTGCTTAATATAAGAGATAAGAATAATTTTTTTATTCAAAGCTGGGATCAAAAGGGCGGGAAAAGTAATTCCATTAATACCAACAGCTTTTTAACCACGATGATTAGGCTTGGAGGGAGAAGAAAAAACGGAATACAATTTGCAAAGCATCTTGAGGCGGATTCTAGTGATGATGTATCTTATCTTGAATCAAGCGGATGGGATTATATTCGAGAATGGTATTTTGTTTTTAAAAGAATTGCTTATCCTAAAGATCCAGAAATTAATAATGGCTGGACTTGGATCGGTGTATATTTAGGCAAAAAATAATAGGAAGGAGATAATGCATTTTCTTAAGTTTCTTTTTAGTTATTTATTTCTACTTTATTCTAATGTTTCCATAATAAAAGATGAGGTTGCCGAAACAAGTGTGCATAGAATAATTGATTGGGATAGGAAGGTTATTTGTTTTGATATTGTTAAGGAAATTAATGAAAATGAATTTAGGCCAGTAGGCTTAAATACAGCGTCTAAATTAATAGCAACTATCAATGATTTTAAAGATACGTTAATAAGAGAGTCTCTTTTTAAGATAATTATGGACTCTGAAAATACTTTTAAGAATTATTTTGATTTGAATCCCAGCTTAATACTTAATTTTTCAGGCCCCAATAGTATTTTGAAAAGATCTTATATAAAATATTCAGAAGACTTAAGAAGTCTAACTGTTAGGTATGAGCTTAGTCTTTTCCCCGATTTTATAAATTTATTTTTTTCGCATGAAAAGCCATATAAATCTTTTTATCCATTAGTAAATTCTGATGTTGATAAGACTGATTATACAGGGATTGTGATTTATGTAGGTGAAGTCTATAGCAATACTTTTGGATCTAAAAAATTAGAAGACTCTTTTTTTATCAAAATTTATGATGAAAACATTAGGCCATATTTTGACAAGAGAATGGTTTCTTCAGAGGCTTTAAAAAAATGGGGAATGCTTGAGTATAGTAATGATATTCTTTATAATAACAAAAATAGGGTTGGGCATCGTCCTTTAAAATTAGTTGCCAAAAGTGTTTATGGCAAAAATAATACAGATATTATACTTGATGAGTATTCTATTAATAAGCTGTTTTCAAACAGCAATAACATTAAACTTTTGCAAGACGGAAAACTTGTTGTAATAAAGCAAGAAAATTAAACTGGGTACTTGTTTTTTTCCAAACAATCAACTAAGATAATAAAGAGTTTTATAAGGAATTAATGCCCTTATAGCTCAGTTGGTAGAGCACCACCATGGTAAGGTGGGGGTCGTCGGTTCAAGTCCGATTGAGGGCTTTTATTGGTAGTTAGGAGTTTTGTTGTATGGGTAAAAAGAAAGGGAAAGGAGCTGTTGAGCTTATATCTTTGATTTGTGAAGAGACAGGAATTAGAAATTATACCACTACTAAGAATAGACGTAATAAGCAAGAAAAGTTGGAATTGATGAAATATTGTCCAAAATTACGCAAACACACTCTTCATAAGGAAGGAAAAATAAAATAGCAAATAATAGGTCAGTAGTTCCAACGGTAGAACGACAGTCTCCAAAACTGTATGCTGGGGGTTCGAATCCCTCCTGACCTGTTGTTAGAATTAAAGTGAGGCTTTAAGTGTTTAGGTTTATCAAAGATAGTATCTTGGAGCTTAAGAAGGTAACATGGCCTAAGTATAATGAAGTGGTTGAAAATGGGAAACAAGTTTTTTGGTTAGTATTATTTGTTTCAATCTTCTTAGGTATAGTTGATTATCTCATGTTTCTTGTTGTAACTTATGTATTTTAGTTTTATTATAAGAAGGTTAAATTATGTCTAGAGCTTGGTATGTAGTTCAAACTTATTCTCAATATGAGAAAAAGATAGAGCAAGACATAAGGCTTTTAATAAGCGAAGGTGCTTTTGGTAGTATAGTATTGGATGTTAAGGCTCCTATTGAAAAAGTAGAAGAGATAAAAAATGGTAAGAAAAGAATAAGAGAGAGAAAAATTTGGCCAGGTTATATTCTTATTGAGCTAGATCTCCCAGAAGTAGGTTGGAAAGATGTTATTGCCAATATCATTAAAGTTCAAGGTGTTATTAATTTTGTTGGTGTTAGTAAGGGGCAAAAGCCTATTCCCATTAATGATGAAGAAGTAAAAAGTGTTTTTATGCTTACTGGAGAGATTAAAGCAAATAAATCTATTTTTATGCTTTATGACTTTGAAGAAGGAGAAAGGGTCAGAATTAAAGGTGGGCCTTTTGATTCCTTTGAAGGACTTATTAGTTCTATTGATTACGAAAGAAAGAAATTAAAAGTTGCAGTTCAAATTTTTGGAAGGTCAACGCCCGTTGAAGTTGATTTTCAACACATAGAAAAGATTTAAAATTTGATACTAATGGGAGCTTTTAAAGCGTTATTACCATAAGGAGATGATATTATGGCAAAAAAAAAAGCAATTTCTTGGATTAAATTGCAGGTTCCAGCTGCTCAAGCAGCTCCAGGAGCTAAAATAGGACAAGCGCTCGGACCTCATGGAGTGAGCGGTCCTCAGTTTGTAAAGGAATTTAATGAGAGAACCGCAAAGATGGATCCCGGCATTGTGGTTCCCGTTATTATTACTGTTTATAGTGACAAAAGTTTTTCTTTTATTGTAAAAACTCCTCCAGCTTCGATTTTAATTAAAAAAGCTATTGGGATAGAATCAGGATCTAAAAAATCCAATACAGATAAAGTTGGAACTATATCAAAAGAAAAGTTAATGGAGATAGTAAAAATCAAAATGCCTGATTTAAACGCAAAATCAGAATCAGCAGCGTTTAAAATTATTTCAGGGAGTGCGCGCTCAATGGGTGTTGAGGTGGAGAAATAATGTCAAAAAAGGGTAAAAAATATATTGCAGCTTTTTCTAAAGTAGATAAGAGTAAATTTTATAGCATTGAAGATGCAATTTCACTGTTGAAAGAAATCAAATTTGTTAAATTTGATGAAACTATAGATATATCTATTAACCTTAATTTAAAAAAGAATCATACTGTTAGAGACACTATAGTTTTGCCAAATCAGTTTATGAAGCCAAAAAGAATACTTGTTTTTGCAAAAGGCGATCGAGCAGATGAAGCTAGAGCTTTTGGTGCAACTTATGTTGGAGATGATGATCTTATTAATAAGATTAAAAGTGGCTGGGATGAATTTGATGTTGTTGTTGCAACTCCTGATATGATGAAGGACGTTGGAAGACTTGGCCCTATTTTAGGGAAAAGAGGCTTAATGCCAAATCCAAAGACTCAAACAGTCACAAATAATCTTAAAGATGCAATCAACAGTCTTAAAAAGGGTCGAACAGAGTTTAGAGCAAATAAAAATGGCGTAATAAGCTTTTCTTTTGGTAAATCTTCTATGGACAATGAAAAGATAAAAGAAAATTATGATGAATTTATCAAGGAAGTTGTTAAAAAAAGGCCAAGTGACTTAAAGGGAGCTTTTATAGACAGTATTTATATTTCATCTACTATGGGGCCTTCTATAAAAGTTGATTTTGTTTGGAGGTAGCATTATGAGTGCAAAAATAAATTCTAAAAAGCTGGAAATGTTTGATTTATTGAAAAAATTTATAGACAATAAACAAAATCTTTTTTTCTTAGACTATAGAGGTTTAAGTGTATCTCAGTTGACAGATCTTCGTAATAAAATAGAAGGCGAACATGGAGCCTTAAAAGTTGTTAAAAACAATATAATGAAGATGGTTTTAAAAGAAAAGAATATTAATATTGTTGATTCTTGTTTGGTTGGTCCTACGGTTGTTGTTACTGCATTAGAAGAGGCTAATGTAATAGCAAAAATTTTTTATGATTTTGTAAAAAGTAGTACCTTAAAAGTAAAGGGTGGTTTTGTTTTAGGAGAGTTTTATGATGAAGCTAAAGTTCAAGCTTATAGTAAGCTTCCTACCAAAAAAGAGTCTATTTCTTTATTAGCTAGCGTGTTAAAAGCGCCAGTTTCTAAGCTTGCAAGAACCTTGAAAGCTTTGGCTGATGTTAAAAATTAACATGGCAGTGTTAGTCTTAATTTTTGAGTGCATGCTATCACTGTAAAATGAAAATATATAAGGAGTTAATATGGCACTAAGCAAAGAAGATATTTTAACCTGGCTTGAGGGTGCAAAAACTATGGAAGTTGTTGACCTTGTAACAGCTATTGAGGAAAAGTTTGGAGTAACTGCCGCTATTTCTGCTGTCGGAGGGGGTGCTGCTTCAACAGGCTCAACTGATTCTGAAGAACAAACTGAATTTGATGTAATTCTTATGTCTTTTGGTGATAGTAAGATAAATGTTATAAAAGAGGTTAGATCTATTACAGGGCTTGGTCTTGGAGAAGCTAAGGCTTTAGTTGAATCTGCCCCTAAAGCTATTAAAGAAGGTCTTTCTAAGTCAGATGCTGAGGAATTAAAAAAGAAACTTGAGGCAGTTGGCGCAAAAGTTGAAGTTAAATAAAAAAATTAAAAATATATCAAAGTTGTTATTCCGCATGTCTTTATGATATGCGGCTTGTTATGTCTTAAAAAAGGAGTCTTTTAATGATAAAAAGAGTTCATCTGGGACAAGGAAGAGCTGATGAGATTTTAGACCTACCTAACCTGATAGAAATACAATTAAATTCTTATGAAAAATTTTTACAACTTGATAAATTAAAAAATAAAAAACCTTTACTTAATGAAGGCCTTGAGTCTGTTTTTAGAAATATATTTCCCATCAAAAGTGGAAATGGTGATGTTGCTCTTGAGTATGAAAGGTACTATATAGAAAACGATGCCCTTAATTTTACAGAAAAAGAATGTAAAAGAAAGGGTCAAAGTTATGAAGCTGTTTTAAAAGTAAGACTAAATTTACAATTTTTGACTACTGGAGAAATAAGGCAAAAAGACGTTTATATGGGAACTATTCCTTTAATGACAGAAAGGGGAACTTTTATTATTAATGGGGCCGAGAGGGTTGTTGTTTCTCAAATTCATAGATCCCCAGGAGTTGTTTTTTATAAAGAAAAAGATTTGTATTCTGCCAGAATAATTCCTTATCGTGGTTCTTGGTTAGAATTTGAGATTGATTCTAAAAAAGATTATCTTTATGTAAAGATAGATAGAAAAAAAAGGATACTCATAACTCTTTTTTTAAGAGCTTTAGGATTTGATACGAGAGAAAAAATAATAGAAACTTTTTATAACATTAAAAAAATTAAAGTTGAAGACGGCACAAAAAGAGACCTTCCAGGTCAATATTTAGCTAAGAACATTAACATAAGAGAGAATATGTATTATCGAGCAGGAGATAAGATTACTCTACAAGATGTTGAAGATTTTTTGCAAAATGGAGTAAATGAAATAGAGCTTGTTGATTTTGATGGTTATGATGCTATTTCTGGAAAGTGCTTTGTGAGTTCAAATGTTATTTTAAATTGTCTTGAGAAAGAGGATGCCTTTTTTGCATTAAAGGATGGCTCTAAAGAGCTTCCAAAAGAATCAGTTATGCTTGCTGTGTATGGGGCTCTTTTCCCTGGTGAACCAATATCGATTGATAATGCTGAAAATGATTTAAAAACTATATTCTTTTCTGAAAGAAGATATGATCTTGGGCGTGTGGGGCGCTATAAACTTTCTAAAAAATTTGGATTTGACGACTTAAGTACATCGGTTTTAACTATGGATGATATTGTTAACACAATATCTCATCTTTTAAGAATATATGAAGGTCATGATATTCTTGATGATATTGATCATTTAGGAAATAGAAGAGTGCGTTCTGTTGGAGAGCTTCTTACCAATATATATAAAGGCGCGATGTCAAGAGTTGAAAAAATTGCTAAAGATAGAATGTCTAATAAGGAAGTTTTTAATCTAAAGCCCCAAGAGTTAATAAGTGTTAAACCTATTGTATCTGCTGTTAAAGAATTTTTTGCAACCAGCCAGCTTTCGCAGTTTATGGATCAGGTCAATCCTTTGGCCGAACTTACCCACAAAAGGCGTCTTAATGCCCTTGGACCAGGGGGACTTTCAAGAGATAGAGCAGGATTTGAAGTAAGAGATGTCCATTACACCCATTATGGCAGAATGTGTCCTATTGAAACTCCTGAAGGACCAAATATTGGACTTATTGTTTCTTTAGCTACTTATTCGAGAGTTAATGATTATGGTTTTTTGGAAACTCCCTATAGGAAAGTTGTTAATGGAGAAGTGACTGACGAATTAGAATATTTATCTGCTATTGATGAAGAGAAAAAGTGTATTGCGCAGGCCAATGCTGCCTTTAATTCTAATGGAAAGTATCTTGAAGATTTAGTTTCTGTTAGAATTTCTGGTGATTATACTACAACAAGCCCCAAAAATATAGACTATATGGATGTCTCCCCTAGGCAGCTAATTTCAGTATCTTCGGCATTAATTCCTTTTCTTGAGCACAATGATGCAAATCGAGCTCTTATGGGTTCTAATATGCAAAGACAAGCAGTACCCCTGCTTTTCCCTAAACCCCCGATTGTTGGCACAGGGATGGAAAGTATTGTTGCAAAGGATTCAGGAGTAGTAGTTAAGGCTAAAAGAAGTGGGGAAGTTGTTCTTGCAACAAGTAATAAAATAGTTGTTAAGCCTTTTGAATCAGAAAATGCTAAAGATTTAGATGAATACCATATTGTTAAGTATGAACGGACAAATCAAGATACTTGTTTTAATCAATCCGTTTTGGTTAAAGAGGGCCAAAAGGTTGAAAGGGGAGAGATAATAGCTGATGGTCCTGCTACTAGATATGGAGAGCTTGCTCTTGGTAATAATTTATTACTAGGGGTTATTCCTTGGAATGGGTTTAATTATGAGGATGCTATATTAATCTCTGATAAAATTGTAAAGGAAGATCTTTATACATCTATTCATATTAAAGAATTTAGCATAGAGGTAAGAGAAACTAAACTTGGTCCTGAGAAGGTTACAGGAGATATACCAAATGTTAGCGAGAAGATACTAAACAAATTAGATGAAAATGGGATTATACGGATAGGAACCTATGTGAAGCCTGGTGATATTTTGGTTGGTAAAGTTACTCCAAAATCAGAAGGAGACATTACTCCTGAATTTAGACTTTTAACTTCCATTTTTGGAGAAAAAGCAAAAGATGTTAAAAATAATTCTTTAAAAGTTCCTCATGGCACTGAAGGTACAGTTATTGATGTTCAAAGGATTACTAAAGAGGATGTTGGCAATCTTGCTCCTGGGGTTGAGGAGATACTTAAAGTTTATGTTGCTAAAAAAAGGAAGCTTAAAGAGGGTGATAAAATGGCTGGACGACATGGCAATAAAGGTGTTGTTGCAAAAATTCTTCCTGTTGAAGATATGCCTTATCTTGCAGACGGAACCCCTCTTGACATATGCTTAAATCCTTTAGGAGTTCCATCTAGGATGAATATTGGACAGTTAATGGAATCGCAATTAGGCCTTGCTGGTAAATATCTTGGTGAATCTTATAATGTTCCTGTTTTTGAATCTGCCACAAATGAACAAATTCAAGAAAAATTGAAAAAAGCTGGATTTAATCCAACTTCTAAAGAAATTTTATATGATGGTTATACAGGAGAGCCGTTTGAAAATGAAGTAATGGTTGGAGTGATTTACATGCTTAAACTTCACCACCTTGTTGATGATAAAATGCATGCAAGATCAACAGGACCATATTCTCTTGTTTCTCAACAACCTCTTGGAGGAAAAGCTCAATTTGGTGGGCAAAGACTTGGAGAAATGGAGGTTTGGGCCCTTGAGGCTTATGGTGCAGCTCACACTCTTCAAGAACTTTTAACAGTTAAATCTGATGATATGTCGGGTAGAGTCAAGATATATGAAAATATAGTAAAAGGCGTTCCTACTAATGTATCAGGTATTCCTGAGTCTTTTAATGTGCTAATGCAAGAGCTTAGAGGACTTGGACTTGATTTGTCAATTTACGATGAAAGTGGGAATCAAGTTCCTTTGACAGAAAAAGAAGAAGAATTGATTAATAAAAGCTAGGTTTTTGGAGTTTTTATGAAAGAGATAAAAGATTTTGAAAAAATAAAAATTAAAATAGCATCTCCTGATCAAATTAGAAATTGGTCTTACGGAGAGGTTAAAAAGTCCGAGACTATTAATTATAGAACCTTAAGACCCGAGAAGGATGGGCTTTTTTGTGAAAGGATTTTTGGCACTACAAAAGAATGGGAATGTTATTGCGGTAAATTTAAATCAATTAGATATAAAGGTATTATTTGTGATCGTTGTAATGTAGAAGTTACCCATTTTAAGGTGAGACGTGAAAGAATGGGACATATTGAGCTAGCAGCTCCAGTTGCCCATATTTGGTATTACAAATATATACCCTCTAGGATTGGTCTTTTGCTTGACATTACAGCATCTAGTTTAAATTCTATTCTTTATTATGAAAAATATGTAGTAATTGAACCGGGTGATACTGATCTTAAAAAAATGCAACTTTTAAATGAAGATGAGTACATAGAAGCTAGAGAGCGATATGGAATGTCTTTTAATGCTTCGATGGGAGCTGAAGCTATTAAAACTCTTCTTGAAAATCTTGATCTTGATGAACTTTCATCTAAGCTTAGGATTCAAATGATAGATAAAGATGATAAAACTGATAAGAAACTTTTAAGACGTCTTGAAATTATTGAAAATTTTAAAATTTCTGGGAATAAGCCAGAATGGATGATTATGGAGGTTCTTCCTGTTATTCCTCCAGAGATTAGGCCAATGGTTCAGCTTGATGGAGGGCGCTTTGCAACATCTGATCTTAATGATCTTTACAGAAGAGTTATAAATAGGAATAATCGTTTAAGGAAGTTACTTCTTCTTAATGCGCCAGAGATTATTGTGAGAAATGAAAAAAGAATGCTTCAAGAATCGGTAGATTCTCTTTTTGATAATTCTCATAAAAGAAAGGTTGTCAAAGGCTCATCTAGTAGACCTCTTAAGTCGCTTTCCGATGCTTTAAAAGGTAAACAGGGAAGGTTTAGGCAAAATCTTCTTGGGAAAAGAGTAGATTATTCTGGTCGTTCTGTTATTGTTGTTGGACCTGAGTTAAAGCTGCATCAATGTGGACTACCTGCAAAAATGGCTCTTGAGCTGTTTAAGCCTTTTGTGATAAGAAGATTAATTGAGAGTGAGGCTGTTTTTAATATTAAAAGAGCAAAGAATTTAATCGAACAAGAAGTGGACGAGGTATGGCAAATTTTAGATCTTGTTATAAAAGAGCATCCCATTCTTTTAAATAGGGCGCCTACTCTTCATAGACTTGGAATTCAAGCTTTTGAGCCTGTGTTAGTTGAGGGTAAGGCAATAAAATTACATCCTCTTGTTTGTCATGCGTATAATGCTGATTTTGATGGTGATCAAATGGCAGTGCATGTCCCCCTTACTCCATCAGCACAAGCTGAAAGTTGGGCTTTAATGCTTTCAACAAACAATCTTTTAAATCCCGCAAACGGGCATCCTATTGTTTTTCCATCTCAAGATATTGTTTTAGGTCTTTATTATTTAACGATGGAAAAAAAGAATACTGTTGGGGAAGGTAAAAAGTTTTTAAACTTTAGCAACGTTATTCTCGCTATAAATAATAGAAGTCTAGATTACAATGCTTCTATTTATGTAAAAATTGATGGCGAATACAAAAAAACTACAGCCGGTAGGGTTATATTTAACGAGGCTTTGCCCAATGGAATTGAATTCGTAAATAAAACTCTTAGTGATTTGGAACTACAAATTTTAATATCAAAAGTTTATGTAGTTCATGGTTCTTCTACTGTAATTGAAATGCTTGACATTATCAAGGAGCTTGGCTTTAAGTATGCCACTAAGTTTGGGTGCACAATTAGTATGAGCGATATTATTGTTCCTAATGAAAAGAAAACTTATATAGACAGGGCTAATAAAGAGATTGCTAAAATTCAAAATGATTATGCCAAAGGTGTTATTACTGGTGAAGAGCGCTATAATAATGTAGTTTCTGTTTGGTTAAAGACTAACGAAGAACTTACTAATAAGATGATGGAAATTTTAAAGAAAGACAGAGATGGATTTAATGTTATATATATGATGGCAGATTCTGGTGCTAGGGGTAGTAGAAATCAAATAAGACAGCTTGCTGGTATGCGAGGATTAATGGCAAAAACTTCTGGGGATATTATTGAGCTTCCAATTATTTCTAACTTTAAAGAAGGTCTTTCTGTGATAGAGTTTTTTATATCTACAAATGGAGCTAGAAAAGGTCTAGCAGATACTGCTCTTAAGACAGCTGATGCTGGATATTTAACTCGAAGATTAGTAGACATTGCTCAAGATGTTGTTGTCAGAATAGAAGATTGTGGAACCATAAATGGAATAAAAGTTGAAACTGTCAAAAATGGTGAAGAAATATTAGAATCTTTAAAAGAAAAAGCTGTTGGGAGCTATTCCATTGAAAGAATAAAAAATCCAATTACTGGTGAGATCGTTTTAGATGCAAATGAAGAAATCTCAGAAGCCAAAATAGAATTATTAGAGAAAATTGGTATTGAAAAGCTTGTGATTAGATCTGTTTTAACATGTGAAGCTGAGCATGGTGTTTGTCAAAAATGTTATGGTAGAGACTTCTCAAAGAATAAGCCTGTCAATATTGGCGAGGCTGTAGGAATAATTGCTGCTCAGTCTATAGGTCAACCAGGAACTCAATTGACCATGAGAACTTTTCATATTGGTGGAGTTGCTCAGGCCGGCAGTGAAGATGATAAAATATCTTTAAAGAATGCTTTTATACTTAATAGTATAGAGGGTTTTAATGTTAATGTTGACAATGGAATTCTTTTCACAAGAAAAGGAACTTTAAAAATAATCAATGTTTTTTATGAGGAAAAAATTAAGAACATAAAAGAGATTAAAGTTTCAGATTCTCAAAGAGTAATCAAAGGAATTTCTTTGTTTGTTAATAAAAAGGGTGTAGAGATTCTCTCTTCTTATATTGGTTATGCTAAATTAAGAGACGATAAATTTTTAATAGTATCAGAAGAGCAAGAAGTTGCTTTAAAAGCTGGCACAAAGCTTGAAATAGGGGTTGGTGATTATGTTGAATCAGGTAAAGTTATCGGTACATTTGATCCATTTGCAGAGCCTATTATTGCAGAAGTTAAAGGCAAAATTAAATTTAAGGACATTATTTTAGGGACCACCCTTAAAGAAGAGATTAATACTGAAACAGGAAATGTTGAGAAAAGAATTACAGATAATGTTTTTGAATCTCTTGATCCTAGGATTTTTATTATTGATAGTAGTGGTATGGAGGTTGCATCTTATGTATTACCAGGAGATGCTTATCTTCAAGTTGAAGATGGTCAAAATATTAATATAGGAGATGTTATTGCAAAACTTTCTAAAGGCTCTGAAAAAACTCAAGATATTACAGGGGGATTGCCTCGTGTTAATGATCTTTTTGAAACAAGAATTCCTAAGAATTTAACTGAAATGGCTAAAGTAAGTGGAATTGTGCAATTTAAATCAATTCAAAAAGGTAAAAGACTTATTAATATTTTAGATGAGTATGGGGTTGAACATAAACATTATATTCCAGCCGGTAAGCATCTTTTGGTTAGAGATGGAGATGTTGTTAAAGCAGGCGATATGCTTTGTGATGGCAGAATTAATCCTCATGATGTGCTTGAAATTTTAGGCGGGATTAGTTTGCAAGAGTTTCTGTTGGCAGAAATTCAGGATGTTTATCGAAAGCAGGGTGTTAGCATTAATGACAAACATATTGGTGTGATAATTAAACAAATGATGAAAAAGGTTAAGATTGTAGCAGTTGGTGATACCAATTTTGTTTATGGACAAAAGGTAGATAAGCATACTTTTTATGAGCAAAATAGAAAAGTAATCGAACAAGGTGGTGAGCCAGCAATAGCAAGTCCTATTCTTATAGGAGTAACTAAGACGTCTCTTAATATAGATTCTTTTATTTCTGCAGCTTCTTTCCAGGAAACAACGAAAGTATTAACAGATGCTTCTATTGCTGGAAAAATAGATGATCTTAGGGGATTAAAGGAAAATGTTGTAATTGGGCATTTAATTCCTACTGGAACCGGTATGGGACTTTATAAAAAAATTAAAGTTAGTGAAAATATCGATGCTAAGGTTTAACTTGAAAATAAGTGATATATTTGCTACCATTTTATTAATAATTTCTAAAAGGAGAGCGTTGATAAATGCCTACAATTAATCAGTTAATTAGAAAGCCTAGAAAAAGTCAAACGGAGAAGACCGCATCTCCTGCGCTTCAAAATTGTCCTCAAAGAAGGGGAATTTGTACGCGTGTAATGACTGTAACTCCTAAAAAGCCTAATTCAGCTTTAAGAAAAGTAGCTCGTGTTAGACTTTCAAATGGATTTGAAGTAACAGCATATATTCCGGGAATTGGCCATAATTTGCAAGAGCATTCTGTGGTTCTTATTAGAGGTGGTCGAGTTAAAGATTTGCCTGGAGTAAGATACCATATTGTTAGAGGAGCCAAGGATACTCTCGGTGTTAATAATAGAAAAAAGGGTAGATCTAAGTATGGAACAAAAAAGCCTAAAGCTTAACTGAAAGGTGGATTAATATTAAATATGTCAAGAAAAAATAAAAAAATCAAAAAGAAAATTTTCATTGATACCAGGTATAATTCTAGAGTTGTTGCAAAGTTTGCAAACAGAATGATGTATGATGGAAAAAAATCAATAAGCGAGAGCATACTTTATAGTTCGATTGATTTGCTTGCTGATAAGCTTGAAGATAGTGATAAAATGGCTGTTTTTTATAAAGCTTTAGATAATATTAAGCCATTAGTAGAAGTAAGAAGTAGACGAGTAGGTGGCGCTACATATCAAGTTCCTGTTGAAGTTAGAGAAGAGAGAAGAGAAGCTTTAGCTATGAAGTGGATTATTTTTGCTGCTAGAAAGTCTAGTGGTAGATCCATGAAGGAAAAGTTGTCAAACGAACTTTTAAATGCATATAATTCTACTGGAGCTGCTTTTAAGAAGAAAGAAGATACTCATAGAATGGCTGAGGCAAATAAAGCTTTTACTCATTATAGATGGTAAAAAGACACCCTTCAAGGTGTCTTTTTTTGTTTATATGTTATGGTATACTAAGGGTTATTTTTTATATTTATTTTATTAAAAGTAAGGGGGTATTTTGTGTTAAATAAAGTTTATTGCTTTATTATTTTTTTATTTATTATTGCTTGTTCTGGTTATGATGATGATAAGTCAGAGTCAAAAACAGTTTCGCTTATAGTTGATGGCGCTTTTGATGATAAAGGATTTAATGAAAGTTCTTCTAAGGCGATAAAAAAATTAAAGACAGATTTTAATATTAATATAATTGAAAAAGCATCTACGGGTAATTCTCATTTAGGAGATATTGCGACTCTGGAAGATGGTAATTCAAATTTGATTTGGGGAATTGGATTTAGATTGTCTGACGTTCTTTTGCAAAGAGCCAGCGAGAATGTTTCTATTAATTATGCAATCATGGAGGGTGTTTATAATGAAATTCAAATGCCCAAAAATCTTCTTAATATTAGTTTTAGATCTGAAGAGGTGGCTTTTTTAGCTGGATATTTTGCTTCAAAGGCTTCTAAAACGGGTAAAATTGGATTTATTGGAGGAGTGAAGGGAAAAGTTTTAGAATCTTTTATGTATGGATACGAAGCTGGTGCTAAGTATGCAAATTCTACTATTGAAGTGATCTCTCAATATGTCGGCACATTTGGGGACTTCGGACTTGGTCGCTCAACAGCATCTAATATGTATCGAGATGGGGTTGATATTATATTTGCAGCTGCAGGACTTTCTGGTATAGGAGTAATTGAGGCTGCAAAAGAACTGGGACCCGATCATTATATTATTGGAGTCGATCAAGATCAATCATATCTTGCTCCTAATAATGTTCTTGTTTCTGCTGTAAAGAAAGTTGATTCATTGATGTATAGTTTAACAAAAAAGTATTTAGAAACTGGAACTTGGGATGGGGGGAAAAACATATTTTTTGGGCTTAAAGAAGATGGACTTGGTTTAGTTTTAAATGAAAACTTAAAATCAAATTATTCTGAAATTTATAACAAATCATTGGAAATTGGGCAAAATATAATGGAAGGTATAATAAAAGTGCCTTATGACAAGGCATCTTATGATAACTTTGTTTTGCAAATAGCAAATTAACTTGATTTTTATGGAGTTGGCCTTTGAAAAATGTTTTTAGTTTTTTGAAGAGATTTTAAAGAGTTTTTTAATTGTTGTAAGTTTAATTTAGATTAATCTTGCAAAAGGGTTTAAATTTAGATATTATGGTGATGTAGGAAAAATAATTTTTCTTATCACCATGTTTTTATTAATGCTAAAAGTATTTTTTATTTTTAAAAAGGTTTATTGAGATTTTTGTTTTATAAATAAAGAGTACTATTTGTTAGTAAAATAAAGTTAATATTTTAATTTTTAAAAAATTCTAAATTTTTTAAATAAATTTTGTAAGGGGAGGATTAATTTTGTTTAAAAGGTTTGTTTTTATTGTTTTATCTTTATTAGTATTGGCTTGTTTTAAATCTAATAAAAAGTCTGTTAAATCTGACAAAGTTGTTATAGGTGTTTTGGCTAATGGTAGCTTTTATGATAAAGGCTATAATCAAAGTGTTTATGATGGCGTTGTAAAGCTTAAAGATGATTTTGGAATAAAGCTTATAACTAAATCTTTGAGGCCTTACCCCATTGAGGGTAAAAGACTTCTTACTGCTAATGAGGCAATGGCAGAAGATGCTTATGAGGTACAAAAAAATCCTTTAAATCTTTTCTGGTTAGCTGGGCACCAATTTTCCAGTTTATCGGTTAAGCTTTCTTATGAACGACCAGATATTTGTTATGGGATTATAGATGCTTTTGATTATGGTGATATTCGAGTTCCTAAGAATTCCTTGGCTATTAAGTTCAGAAATGAAGAGGCTGCATTTTTAGCTGGATATATTGCTGCCAAGATGAGTAGAAAGGAAAAGATTGGATTTTTAACAGGTCCTGAAAGTGAATATTTGAATGATTTTAAGTTTGGTTTTAAGGCTGGGATTTTTTATGCTAATCCTAAATTAAGATTAGTTTCAAAAAAAGCACCTTCTCGTTTTGATAAAGAGAAAGGTAAAGAAATGGCCAGGTTCATGTATAAAGAGGATAAAGTAGGTGTTATTTTCCCAATAGCAGGTATAACTGGTCTTGGGGTTTATGACGCTGCTAAGGAGCTTGGGCCCAAATATTATGTTATTGGTTTAAATCAAGATCAATCATATATTGCGCCTCAAAATGTTATTACTTCAGTGCTTAAGGATATTGGCAAGGTTATTTATTCTGTTTCATCAGATTATATTAAAAATGGAGTTTTTAAGGGTGGAGTTGTTATTGATCGAGGGTTGAAAGAAGGAGTAATAGAAATTGTTAAGGATCCTGATGTTTTAAATAATAGGTTAGTTAATGAAGTTGTTGAGCTAGAAAATAAAATAATAAGTGGAGAAATTATTGTTCCTGATAGTGAATATGCATTTGATTTATTTAAATCAAAGTTATAAACTACTTAGGTATAACTTTATTTGGGAAGGGGGATATTTTATGCATAAATTATTATTGTTAATTTTGTTTGAATGTATTATTTTTTTATCTTGTAGTAGTAAGGATGGTCTTGATAGTGGAATTCCCAAGGTATCTGTAATAGTTAATGGAACTTTTGATGACAAATCTTTTAATGAGAGTGCTTTAAATGGCATAAAAAAAGTTAAAGAGGAATTTAAGATTGAGCTTGTTTTAAAAGAATCTTCAACAAATTCTTATTTATCTGATCTTGAAGGGCTTAAAGATGCAGGTTCAAATTTAATTTGGCTTATTGGATATAGATTTAGTGATGTGGCCAAGGCTGTTTCTTTGCAGAATTCCGAGATTAAATACGCAATTATTGATCCTGTTTATTCTGAGGAACCTATTCCTGCAAATTTAGTAGGCATGACTTTTAGAGCTCAAGAAGGTGCGTTTTTAACGGGCTATATTGCTGCAAAAGTTTCTAAAACCGGTAAAATTGGATTTTTAGGGGGAATAGAGGGTAAAATAGTAGATGCTTTCAGGTATGGGTATGAGGCTGGTGCTAAGTATGCCAATAAAGATATAAAGATATCTGCTCATTATATTGGTAGTTTTGATGACGTTGAAGCTGGTAGAAGCGTTGCAACTAAAATGTATTCTGATGGGATAGATATTATTCATCATGCTGCAGGTCTTGGGGGAATTGGGGCTATTGAGGTTGCCAAAGAACTTGGTTCTGGACATTATATTATTGGAGTTGATGAGGATCAATCATATCTTGCTCCCAATAATGTAATCACATCTGCAACTAAAGATGTTGGAAGATCTTTAAATATTTTTACATCTAACTATTTAAAAACTAATACTTTCGAAGGTGGAAGGTTAATAAATTATGGCCTTAAAGAAGGAGTTGTAGGATTTGTAAAAAATCCTAAGATGATTCCATTTGAACTTGAAAAAGAAATTGATAACCTTTCTAGCAAAATAATCAATCAAGAAATTATTGTTCCATATAATAAAGAAAGTTATGAAAAATTTCTTAAAGAATGAATCTATTTGAATAGAGAGTCAATTTATATGTTTTATTTTTAAGTATAAAAAACATATTGGTTTTGTTTAAATGATGGAAATGTAGAAGCGTTCTATATTAGAATTGTAATTTTTATATTCGATATTTTATTGACTTCTTGCTTCAGTAGGAATAAAATAGAATCTGGCTCAAGTAGAATTAAGATATTCATGTTGGTAGATGGTGTTCTTGATGACAAATCTTTTAATTCTAGTGCCAATAGGGCTTTATTGCGTTTAGAGGAAGATTTTCCAGAAAATATTGAAAAAGTTTTTTCTAGTGCTGCCTCTGGGGTTTATTCTAGTTATGTTTCAGATCTTGATAATTTAAAAATGAATGGTTCAGACTTGATTTGGCTTGTAGAGTATATGCTTATGGGCGCTTCTTTATCGGTTTTATTAGAGAATCCAAAAATTAGCTATGGAATAATAGGTCCTGCTTATATCGATGATGTTCGGATTCCTAAAAATTTGATTGGTGTTGTTTTTAGAATAGAGCAAGGCGCTTTTTTAGCTTTCTATATTGCAGCTAAAAAAAGCGTTTCTGGGAAAATAGGTTTTATAGGGAAAGTTAAGGGTGATATAGTAGATGCATTATATTTGGTTGCTAGCGAATATCTTAAAAATAATAATACTTGGGAAGGTGGAAAAATTATTCAAATGGGATTAAGAGATGGTGTTATTGGCTTATCTAATGCGAATAAATTTGAATACATAAAAGTCATTGAAAGAAAAATAGTTAATGAAGAGATTATTGTTTCTGATAGTGAATATGCATTTGATTTATTTAAATCAAAGTTATAAACTACTTAGGTATAATTTTATTTAGGGAGGTGAATAGTTTATGCATAAATTATTATTTTTAATTTTATTTGAATGTATTATTTTTTTATCTTGTAGTGCTAAGGATAGTCTTGAGAGTGGAATTCCCAAGGTATCTTTAATAATTGATGGAACTTTTGATGACAAATCTTTTAATGAGAGTGCTTTAAATGGCATAAAAAAAGTTAAAGAGGAATTTAAGATTGAGCTTGTTTTAAAAGAATCTTCAACAAACTCTTATTTATCTGATCTTGAAGGACTTAAAGATGCAGGTTCAAATTTAATTTGGCTTATTGGATATAAATTTGGTGATGTAGCCAAGGCTGTTTCTTTGCAGAATCCCGAGATGAAATATGCAATTATTGATCCTGTTTATTCTGACGAACCTATTCCTGCAAATTTAGTAGGTATGACTTTTAGATCCCAAGAAGGTGCGTTTTTAACAGGCTATATTGCTGCAAAAGTTTCTAAGACAGGTAAAATTGGATTTTTAGGGGGAATAGCGGGTGAAATAGTAGATGCTTTCAGGTATGGGTATGAGGCTGGTGCTAAGTATGCCAATAAAGATATAAAGATATCTACTCATTATATTGGCAGTTTTGCTGACCTTGAAGCCGGTAGAAGTGTTGCAACTAAAATGTATTCTGATGGGATAGATATTATTCATCATGCTGCAGGTCTTGGGGGAATTGGAGCTATTGAGGTTGCAAAAGAACTTGGTTCTGGGCATTATATTATTGGAGTTGATGAGGATCAATCATATCTTGCTCCCAGTAATGTAATCACATCTTCAACTAAAGATGTTGGGAGAGCTTTAAATATTTTTACATCTAACTATTTAAAAACTAATACTTTCGAAGGTGGAAGGTTAATAAATTATGGCCTTAAAGAAGGAGTTGTAGGATTTGTAAGAAATCCTAAGATTATTCCATTTGAACTTGAAAAAGAAATTGATAACATTTCTAGCAAAATAATCAATCAAGAAATTATTGTTCCATATAATAAAGAAAGTTATGAAAAATTTCTTAAAGAATGAATTTATTTAAATAAAGGATCAATTTATATGTTTTGTTTTTAAGTATAAAAAACACATTGGTTTTGTTTAAATGATGGAAATGGAGAAGCGTTTTATATGAGGATTGTAATTTTTATATTCGGAATTTTATTGACTTCTTGCTTAGGTAGGAATGAAATAGAATCTGGCCCAGATAAAATTAAGATATCTATGTTGGTAGATGGTGTTCTTGATGATAAATCTTTTAATTCTAGTGCCAATAGGGCTTTATTGCGTTTAGAAGAAGATTTTCCAGAAAATATTGAAAAAGTTTTTTCTAGTGCTGCCTCTGGGGTTTATTCTAGTTATGTTTCAGATCTTGATAATTTAAAAATGAATGGTTCAGACTTGATTTGGCTTGTAGGGTATATGCTTACGGATGCTTCTTTATCGGTTTCATTAGAGAATCCAAAAATTAGTTATGGAATAATAGATCCTGTTTATAGCGATGATGTTCGGATTCCTAAAAATTTGATTGGTGTTGTTTTTAGAATAGAGCAAGGCGCTTTTTTAGCTGGCTATATTGCAGCTAAAAAAAGCGTTTCTAGGAAAATAGGTTTTATAGGGGGAGTTAAGGGTGATATAGTAGATGCATTTCGTTATGGCTATGAAGCTGGTGCAAAGTATGCTGATAAAGGCATAGAGATTGTAAGTGAATACTCCAATTCTTTTTCTGATGTTAATATTGGTAGAGCCATAGCTAATAAAATGTATTCTAAAGGTATAGATATAATTCATTTTGCAGCCGGTTTATCAGGAATTGGTGTTATTGAGGCAGCAAAAGAACTTGGTGATGGTTACTATGTTATTGGGGCTGATCAAGATCAGTCCCATCTTGCTCCTAGGAATTTTATTACTTCTGTTCTAAAAAACGTTGGGGATGCATTATATCTGGTTACTAGCGAATATCTTAAAAATAATAATACTTGGGAAGGTGGAAAAATTATTCAAATGGGATTAAGAGATGGTGTTGTTGGCTTATCTAATGCGAATAAATTTGAATACATAAAAGTCATTGAAAGAAAAATAGTTAATGAAGAGATTATTGTTCCTTATAATTATGAAGGATATGAAATTTTTATAAAACAAATATTAAAGTTATAGACTTTTTAGATAAAAAGATTTTAATTTTCTAGTTTTTAATTTTTTAATTATGTTGGATTTATTGTGTTATAATAAATAGAAGTACATTTCTATTGTTTTAGAGGATTTTGCATTGAATAAAAAAATGTTTCCTAAAATTTACTATTATGATCAAGACTTTATTGATATTTATAATAAAAGTTTATCCTGGATTCAAGACAAGGTTATTTTACAAAAAGTTGCTGATAAGGGTAAAAAAGATAAAAATTATTATTCGGAGAATTGTAATTATATAGATCAGATGCAAGCTTGTATGGCAAGCTTTTTTCTTGTTTATAGTAATGGGGAATATTCATCTACATCTGCAATTGATAAATTTTATCAACTACAGGAAGAATCTGGCGCAATCAGGGCTAGATATGATAATAACAATGCTATTATTGATCTTGATGAGAATGAAGAGAATATTGGATTCCCTATTTTTGCATGGGCTGAATATAATTTATATCATAAAACAGGAAATAAAAAGAGAATTTCTGAAGTTTTGCCAATTCTTGACAAGTATTATAAGTGGATAGAGAGCAAATTTTTAAAGGAAAATGGTCTTTATTCAATTGATGTAAATAAAATTTTTTATAAAAACTCTCCAAGAGCGGGTGCATACTATCCTATAGATTTTAATTCATTACAAGTTCATAGTGCATATTGTATTTCTAAATTAGCAGATATTTTAAATGATAAAAATTTATCACTTGAATACAAAAAACGTTTTTTTTCTCTTAAGGTTAAAATTAATTCTTTAATGTGGAGTGAAAAAGATGGATTTTATTATGATCTTGATGCTAATGAAAATATTCTTGAAATCAAGACAATAGTAGGGTTTTTTCCAATGCTTTCCGAGATTCCCAGTGAGGACAGAATAGAAAGAATGATTTTTTATTTAAAAAGCACTAATCATTTTGGAACTCCAAATCCTTTTCCAACTCTTTCTGTTAGTGAGCCGGGTTTTAGTGAGGATGGCAATGGATATCATGGATCAGTTTATACCTATATGAATTTTTTTGTGATCAAAGGCCTTGAATATTGTGGTCGTGCAAATATTGCAAGAGAATTTACTATAAGACATTTATATTATATATTAGACACTTTAATGCCGTTTAATAAAATAAAAGGGCATATTTGGGAAGCTTATAAGCCCATGCAAGAAGGACCTGCATATTTTGATTCCAATAAAAAAACTTATACTGAGAAAGACCTTATTTGCTATCTTGCTCTTTTTAGCATTAGTTTAATGATAGAAAATATTATTGGACTTACAATTAGTTTGCCCGATAAAACTGTATATTGGAATATACCCACTCTTGAGATTATGGGGATAGAAAGCTTATCTCTTAAAAAGAATCAAACTACAATAATTTGTAATAAAGGAAAAAGAGGTTGGGAAATAAAAATGGAATCCGAAAAACTTTATTATTTTACAATAAATATATTAAATAAAAAAGAGAAAACCCTTCCTATCCCTTCGGGAAGATGTTCTATGTTGTTAGATAAGCTTTGATGAATTGGATTCATTAAATGTCTTGTAAAATTTAAATTTTTTGGAGGCCTTTTAATGATAGATATTGATGAATTGAGAATTTTTCTTAAAGAAAGGAGTTATTCTAAAATTAGAGAAAAATTTTTAAAGCACGATTCCTTTGATATTGCTGAGGCTCTTAAAAGACTTAATGGATCTGAATTGATTTTACTCTACAGATTTTTGCCCAAAAAAATAGCAGTTGAAACTTTTTCTAATTTTGACCAATCTACAAAAAACAAATTAGCAAATTCTTTTACAAATAAAGAAATAAGTGAAATGATTGATGAACTTAATCTTGATGACGTTATTGACCTTTTAGAAGAGGTTCCTGCAAATGTTGTTCAGAGATTTTTAGCAAGTTCTACAGAAGAGAATAGAGAAATTATTAATAAATTTTTGTCTTACAGTGATGATTCTGCAGGGTCGATTGTAACAATTGAGTATGTTGAACTTAAAGAAGATTTCACCGTTGGTGAAGCTCTTGACTATATTAGAAGGGTAGCTAAAACCAAAGAAGATATTTACACTTATTATATTACAGATGATGAAAAACATTTAAAAGGAGTTATAAAAATTGAAGATTTAATATTAGCTAAAGATGATGTCATTCTGTCATCAATAATGAGAAGTAGTGGGTTTTATATTGTAGGGGTCAATGATGAGAAAGAAGATGTTGCACTTCTTTTCCAAAAATATGATATTACCAGTGTTCCTGTTGTTGACAATGAAGGGAGAATGATAGGTGTTATTATTATTGATGATATTCTAGAGGTTATTCAATCTGTAAATACTGAAGATTTTCAAATGATCGCGGCTGTTAAACCTTTAGATACATCTTATCTTGATACTTCTATTTTAGTTATGACAAAAAATAGGATAATTTGGCTTCTGGTTCTTATGGTATCTTCTACTTTTACAGCGACAATCATTTCAAATTATCAAAATTTAATGCTATCTTTAGTGGTTTTGGCTAGTTTTATTCCCCTTTTAATGGATACTTCAGGTAATGCTGGTTCTCAGGCATCTGCTTTAATAATTCGTGAGCTTGCTCTTGGTACTATTAAGGTAAAAGATTTTTTTAAAGTTTTTTTAAAGGAAATATGTGTTAGTATCCTAGTAGGAGCAATTCTTGCTAGTGTTAATTTTTTAAGAATTATATTTTTTGTAGCTCCGCAGCATGCTGATAAACTGAAAATAGCATTTGTCGTTTCAGCATGCTTGATGGTAAGCTTGACAGTAGCAAAGATATTGGGGGGTCTTTTACCAATTGTTGCTAAAATTTTCAAGTTAGATCCAGCACTTATGGCAGGTCCTTTGATCACTACGATTGCAGATGCTATTACTTTGATAGCTTATTTTAATATAGCAAAATGGGTTTTGGTTAGTTATGCTGTTTAAATCTCATTTAAACATGTTAATTGTTATTTTTTCTAATGGGGTGTTTTAATGTATGATTGCATTTTTTGTAAAATAGTTAACAAAGAGCTTCCTAGTTATAAAGTTTACGAAGACGATTTAGTTTTAGCGTTTTTAGATATTAATCCTTTAACTGTTGGGCATACTCTTGTTATTCCTAAAGAACATAGTGAGAATTTATTGAATATGGATGATAAATTTAACGAGAGAGTTTTAAGAGTGTGTAAAAAAATTTCGAATGCTTTAAAGAGAATAAATTCAAGCATTTATGGTGGAAT
Source organism: Borreliella garinii (assembly GCF_001922545.1). Lineage (NCBI taxonomy): Bacteria > Pseudomonadati > Spirochaetota > Spirochaetia > Spirochaetales > Borreliaceae > Borreliella > Borreliella garinii. The sequence continues at coordinate 517,922 of NZ_CP018744.1, forward strand.
AAATATTTACTCTTCCTTAGGGGCTGGTGCAGGGCAAGAGGTTTTCCATACCCATTTCCATGTAATCCCAAGATTTAAAAATGATGGTTTTGGTTTTAAGAGAGGCAATAAAATTAATCTTGAAGTTGAAAAATTTAAAGAGCTGTCTATACAACTAAGTATGAATATTTAATTTTATTTTGCCAAAAAGGATTCTTTATGAAAAGAAGCTTTTTTTTATTTTTTGTTTTGATGCTTAATGCATTAAGACTCTATTCAGGAATTCCTGGTTATCTTAATGTGTACAATGGAATTGGTGTTGGTGTTGATAATTTTACTCAAGATTTATTCTTCTATGAAAGACTTAAGTATCAATTTTTCAGCGGACTTGGTATTAATGTTTCTCAAAATTTTGCATTTGGTGGAGAATTTAATTTAGATATTAAATTTTTGCCAAGTAATACTCTTTACACCAAAGAGATTATGTTTATGTTGGACAATCAAGCATATTTGAAGCACTCTCTAAATTATTTCATAGTAAAAGATGTTTCAGTCTCGATGAGAATGTATGGTAATTATTTCTTTTTACCTTATACCCCAATGTTTAGTTTAATCTTTTTTGCAGGTTTAAAATTTTCATACATTGGTGCAAAAGTTTATTTTAGAGATTCAAGTGGTTCGGTATTATTTGATAATATTGTTTTGGGAGTAGACATTGGAGCTAGAATTAATATGGATTTTATTTTTTTGGAATATGCAATTTCTCCAATTTTTTATAACAAGCCGTTACTTTTAAATCAAATGCATAAAATAACTTTAGGCTTTATTTTTCAGCTTGACGTAGCAACAAAAAATGACAGCGAGATACTTTCTATTTTGTAAATTTTATTAACTAGGGATATTTTAAATTTTCTTCTTTAATATTGTTTAATATTTGTAAGTATTTAGAAGATTCATATTTAGCCATATCAAGGTTATGCTCTTTGTAATTTCCGCACTCTTTATGGCTTGCGCCTGGGATGGGCTCTGAAAAATTCACAATTTCGGAAAAAAGCCATGATATTAAGTCAATAAGATCTTTGCTTTCATAGTTTCCAAAAACTATTAAATAAAAACCAGTTCTGCACCCCATGGGACCAAAATATACTATTTTTTCGGCCCAAACTTCATTGTTTCTAAGTAAAGTAGCTCCTATGTGCTCTATTGTATGTATTGCTGCGTTTTCAATTATTGGTTCAATGTTGGGAGCTTTGATTCTAATGTCTATTGTAGTAAATATTACATTTTCAAAGGTATCTTTTCTTGAGACATATATGCCGGGGTTTAATTTTGTATGATCTATTGTAAAGCTTGTTATTTTTTTCATTTTTTTAGCACCGTTTGTATTTTTTTTACAAAATCTAATTTTTCCCATTCAAATTCATTTTTTCCAAAATGACCATAAGTACAAGTTCTAAGATATATGGGTTGTTTTAGTTTTAATTTTTCAATTATACCGTTGGGAGTTAAATCGAAGTTATTGACAATGAAATTTAATATTTTATTTGCATATTTGGGATCATTGATTCCTGAAGTTATTTGAATAGATATTGGATTTTCAATTCCAATTGCATATGCAAGTTGTAGTTCAAATTCTTTAGAAATGCCGGCTGCTACCATATTTTTTGCTATATATCTTGCCATATAGGCGGCTGATCTGTCTACTTTTGTGGCATCTTTGCCGCTATATGCTCCTCCTCCGTGTCTTGCAAATCCTCCATAGCTATCGGCAATAATTTTTCTTCCTGTAAGACCTGTGTCTCCGGTAGGTCCTCCAATTACAAAATTTCCAGAAGGATTAATACAATAAGTAGTATTTTCATCAATTATTGACTTGTCTTGAATGGTGGGCTTAATAATTTCTTCAATTATTGTTTCTCTTATTAGTTTTTGGGAGATATTTGGATGATGTTGGTGAGAGACTATAATATTTTTTATTTTTACAGGCCTTCTATTTTTGTCGTATTCTATAGTAACTTGAGATTTTGAGTCGGGTCTCAACCATTCTATTGCCCCTGATTTTCTAAGATTACTAGCTTTTTTTAAAATTGAATTGGCGAGTTCATAAGGAGCAGGTAAAAAATTTTTTGTTTCATCGCAAGCATATCCAAATATTATTCCCTGATCGCCTGCTCCAAGAACATTAGATCCTTTTTTTTCAATTGCGTTTATAATGTCACGCGACTGATTGCCAATGGCGTCTATTACCGTTATTGATTTGTAATCAAGTCCATAATCAATATTTGTATAGCCTATATCTTTAATGATGTTTTTAGCAATTTCTTTTATATCTAAGGTTTTTTTAACAGGACTATTTATTTCTCCTGCTATTACTACTAAATTTTGTGTAATTATGACTTCGCAAGCTACTTTTGCATTTTTATCTAATTTTAGTATTTCATCAAGGATTGCATCGGAGATTTGATCTGCAATTTTATCTGGATGTCCTTCAGATACAGCCTCAGAAGTTAAAGTTTTGTTAGCTGCTAGTATTTTATTCATATTAGCCTAATAAGTTCCTTTGTCATTTTGCTTGAATTTATTGAAGATGTTTTTAAAAATTTATTAAAATCTATATGGTTGTCTTTATTGTTTGGCAAATCAGAAATTGAACGAATTATTATAAATGGTATTTTGAATATGTATGCCACTTGAGCTATTGCAGCTCCTTCCATATCTACAGCTAAAGCATCTTTGAAATTTTTTTTAATTGTCTCAAGACTTTTTTCATTATCAACGAATCGATCACCTGTTAGTATTAAGCCAATATGGATATCAATGTTTAAAAGCTTATTCTCAGCAATATTTACTACTTTTTTTAATAGCTCTTCATCCGCTTTAAACTTTTGTGGCAAATTAGGGACTTGTCCTATTTTATGTCCAAACTTGGTTAGGTCAAAGTCATAGTATGCTGTTTCTGAGGACACTATGATATCTAATATTTTAAGGTTAGAGTTTTCTTTTATTCCACCAGAACTTCCAGAGTTTATTATATGAGTAATTTTGTATTTAGATATAATTTGACTGCTCCAAGTCGCTGCGTTAACCTTTCCAATTCCTGTAGTTAAAGATATTACATCTTTTCCTAAAATTTTTCCTTTATAAATTTTTTTATTTTCTAAGTAGTCGTTTAATAAGATTTCTTCTCTGTCATCAATCATTTTGTTTATTTCCTCTGCTTCTTCTTGCATAGCTGATATGATTAAAATCATGTTTTTTTCTCCTTTTAAGTGTTTTATATACTATCTGCTAAAGAATGTTTATTTTTAATTAATTCTATTTCATCTTGATTGAGTATTTTTTTAATTCCTGTGTTTGTGTTTGGTATAGACTGAACGATAGGCTCATTTTTGTCTACAACTTTTCCATTTTTTATTATGTAGTTTACGTATGGTAGATTTGGGTTGAAATCATCTATATCTACTATTTTGGCTATAGAATTGTCATTAAGCTCTACAATAAAGTCTAAAGGACAAGAAGATATTGCATTGATTATTAACTTTAAAACCCTTTTGTCAAATTTTTTGTCAGCATCTTTAATTAATTCAATAATAGATGCCCCAGAATTAAAAGATTTTTTGTATGCCTTATCTAAAATGATAGCAGAATAGGCGCTAGCAGCGCCTATTATATTTGACTCTATGCTTATATTTTCACTTTTTAGTCCTTTAGGATAACCTGTTCCGTCTAGATTTTCTTTATGTGTTAAAAGTGTCAAACATATTGATCGTGACAAATTGCTTGTTGAAGCTACTTTATAACTAATTATGGGATATTTTCGTATTATTTCTAGTTCTTTGTCAGTTAATGCTTCTTTTTTTTCGCTGATTTTTGAGGGGATAAATAGAAATCCTATTTTATGTAAAAGAGCAATGCTACAAAGCTCTACTGTTTTGTAGTTATTTAGTCCCATTTTGTTGCCAAGGGCTACTGTTAAGATAGCTGTATTTACTGAATGAATAATGTGATAGTTTGCAGAAAGCTTGGGAATTCTAAAATATTTGATAAAAATTTTTTTCTGTTTTTTATAAAATTCTATTACTTTTTTGACAGTGGGCATAATGTCTTGGTAGTAAATTTTTTTATTTCTTTTGCAATTTTCATAAATTTCTTCTAAATTGCTTATTATTACATGATAACTGGAAATAGCCTCTTCGTTGAATTTTTTGTGTATTTCTTCATATTCTTTTTTAACAGAATCATCGCTAAAAAAATTTGGTCTTTCTTTAATGTATGATTTTAGGTTCCATTTTTCAATAAGCTCAAAGTTTTTGTCTCCAATAAATGCATTCTCAGGCCAAACCAGGAATTCCTTGTCTATTAAATACGATGAATTTTTTATATTTTTGATAATGCTTTCAAAATTTTGCATTTATTTCCTTAAAATTGAGCTCTATTAACCATGTATATCATATTATTTATTAATTGTCTATCTATTAGTATAATGTATTTATTATATCTCAATTTTTGAATTAAGCTTCTTTTGAAGAGATTTTTATGGTAGAAAAAATACGCTTAGGCTTTAATATTATATTTCTTGGATTATTTATTTATTTTCTGGCAATTTTAAGATTTCAAATGAACTTAAGCTTCATTTTATTTAATTACCAGTTTATTGTAATTTATCTTTTACTAGTGATTGTTTTTAATATTATTTACTCCCAATATTTTTCTTCAAGATTGTATTTTATTTTAAATGGGATGGAAGATACATTTACTTTTTTAAAGCTTAAAATGGTTCGCAAAAAGCTTAAAAGTGTTTTTGAAATATCTATTCTTCTTAGGTTTATTTTAATAAAACAAGATAAAAAAAGCCTTGATGAGCTTTATTTTTATTTAAAAGATAATAGATTAAGGTATAAGACAATAATAGAGCTTTATTCTGTTCTTATTAGCTTTAGGGAAAAAGAAAAGGCTTCTAGTTTAATTTTAAATTACAAGTGGAGTAGAAATAAGTGGGTGAAATATTGTGAGGCTCTTAGCATGTTGTCATTTGAAGAGCATTTAAAGCTAAAAGAGTTAGTAAATTTTTTAGATAAGTTTTTTTTAAAAAATGATATTTTTACCATTTATTTCTATTATTTGTTGCGAAAATCGAGTATGTCTTTTGATTTGCTTGAAAGTAGGAAAATTGAGATTAGAGATCGATATTATAAATTTAAAAATAGGATAGATTCTAAGCATACAAAGCTACTTAGTTCAAATTTATTTTTTGTTGTTTTTTATTATATTTATGATTTTTCTAAAAAAGATGTTTTTTATTGAAGGAGTTGTGTTTTGAGTATAAGAGTTCGTTATGCGCCTTCTCCAACGGGCTTACAACATATTGGTGGGATTAGAACGGCTTTGTTTAATTATTTTTTTGCAAAGTCTTGTGGGGGTAAATTTTTACTTAGAATTGAGGATACAGATCAGAGCAGATATTTTTCAGAAGCTGAAAATGATCTTTATTCAAGCCTTAAATGGCTTGGTATTTCTTTTGATGAAGGTCCTATTGTAGGAGGTGATTATGCACCTTATGTTCAGTCTCAAAGAAGTGCAATATATAAAAAATATGCTAAATATTTAATTGAATCTGGGCATGCTTATTATTGCTATTGTACTCCTGAAAGGTTGGAAAGAATTAAGAAAATTCAAAATATTAATAAGATGCCACCTGGATATGATAGGCATTGTAGAAATTTAAGTGATGACGAAGTTGAGAATGCACTAATTAAAAAAATCAAGCCTGTTGTTAGATTTAAAATTCCTTTAGAAGGAGAGACTAGCTTTGATGATATTTTGCTTGGAAAGATTACATGGTCGAATAAAGACATTAGTCCTGATCCTGTAATTCTCAAGTCAGATGGATTACCGACTTACCATCTTGCGAATGTTGTTGATGATTATTTAATGAAAATTACTCATGTATTAAGGTCTCAAGAATGGGTTTCTTCAGGTCCATTGCACATACTTCTTTATAAGGCTTTTGAATGGAAATCGCCTATTTATTGTCATCTTCCAATGGTTATGGGAAATGATGGTCAAAAATTAAGCAAAAGACATGGATCAACAGCCTTAAGGCAATTTATTGAAGATGGATATCTTCCGGAAGCTATTATTAATTATGTTACTTTGCTTGGTTGGTCTTACGATGATAAGAGAGAATTTTTTTCAAAAAATGACCTTGAACAATTTTTTTCAATTGAAAAGATCAATAAATCTTCTGCAATTTTTGATTATCATAAGTTAGATTTTTTCAATAGTTACTATATTAGAGAAAAAAAAGATGAAGATTTATATAATCTTTTACTCCCTTTTTTTCAAAAAAAAGGATATGTTTCTGAGCTTATTACTTTAGAAGAGAGTCAAAAATTAAAATTATTAATCCCTCTTATAAAGAATAGAATTAAAAAACTAAGTGATGCTTTAAATATGACCAAATTTTTTTATGAGGACATTAAATCTTGGAATTTAGATGAGTTTTTAAATAGAAAAAAAACAGCTAAAGAGGTTTGTTATATTTTAGAATTAATAAAGCCTATTTTAGAAGGATTTGAAAAAAGATCGTCAGAGGAAAATGATAAAATTTTTTATGATTTTGCTGAGAATAATGGTTTTAAATTGGGAGAAATTCTTCTTCCTATTAGAATTGCAGCACTTGGCAGCAAAGTCTCTCCGCCGCTTTTTGATTCTTTAAAATTGATAGGTAAGTCTAAGGTTTTTGAAAGAATAAAATTGGCACAGGAATTTTTAAGAATAAATGAATAACTATTAAGGATATTTTTATGGTTAGAATGGAAGATATTATTTCTCTTGCTAAGAGAAAAGGTTTTGTATTTCAGTCTTCAGAGGTTTATGGGGGTCTTTCGGGAGCTTGGGATTATGGTCCTTTGGGGGTTGAGCTTAAAAAAAATATAAAAAGCGAGTGGTGGAAGAGCATGGTGTACTTACATGAAAATATTGTAGGTTTGGATAGTGCTATTTTTATGCGATCTGAAATTTGGAGAGCATCTGGTCATATTGACGGTTTTTCAGACTCTATGGTTGATTGCAAAGATTGTAAAAGTAGATTTAGAGCCGATTTTGTTGATTTGTCAAAAAATTGTCCAAATTGTAAAGTTGGGAACAATTTTACTTCTCCGAGAAGTTTTAATTTAATGTTTAAGACCCATATTGGAGTAGTTGAGGATAGCTCTAATGAGATTTATTTAAGACCCGAGACAGCACAAGGAATTTTTGTTAATTTTAGGAATGTTTTGGATTCTTCAAGGCTTAAGATTCCTTTTGGAATTGCTCAAGTAGGGAAAGCGTTTAGGAATGAGATAGTTACTAAAAATTTTATATTTAGAACTTGTGAGTTTGAGCAAATGGAAATGCAGTTTTTTGTTCATCCTAAGCAAATAGATGAATGGTTTTGTTATTGGCAACAAAATAGAATGAATTTTTTTATAGAAACTCTTAAAATTAGACCCGATAAATTAAGATTTAAAGCTCATGATTCAACACAACTTGCTCATTATGCAAAATCTGCATTTGATATTGAGTATGAATTTCCGTTTGGATTTCAGGAAGTAGAAGGTATTCACAATAGAGGCAATTATGATTTAACTCAGCATTCTAAATTTTCTAACAATCCTAAAATATTTGAGTATCATGATTTGTTAACAAAAGAGAGATATGTGCCTCATGTTATTGAAACTTCTGCCGGACTTACAAGATCTGTTTTAATGATCCTTTGCAACGCTTATTCTGAAGAAGAACTCTCAGATGGAGATAAGCGTATTGTTTTGCGATTACATCCTAAGTTGGCTCCTTATAAAATTGCTATATTCCCTCTTGTTAAAAAAGTTGAGCTTGTTAAGATTGCTAGAAGAATTTATATGGAGCTTTGTGATGATTTTCATATATTCTACGATGATAGTGGAACAATAGGTAAAAGGTATAGACGTCAAGATGAAATAGGGACCCCTTATTGTGTAACAGTAGACTACAATACTATTGAGGATGAAACAGTCACTGTTAGAGAAAGAAATAATATGACCCAGAAGAGAATTTTTACTAATGATTTATATTCATACATTAAAACAGAGATTTTAAATTACAAAGAGGATTTTAATAAATGAATCTTGCTTTAAACCTTTTATATAAGCGCGGATTTTTAAAGCAATGCACATCTTTAAAGGTTTTAAGTGATTTAATGGATAGGGAAAAAATAGTTTTTTATGCAGGAGTTGATGCAACATCTAGTTCTCTTCATATTGGTCATTTGATTCCTTTTTTGGCTATGATGCATCTTAGACAACATGGTCACATGCCAATTATTTTGATTGGAGATTCTACAGCAAAAATAGGCGATCCTTCTGGAAAAAGCGAGATGAGAAAGATTTTGTCTTCACAAGAGATTAACAATAATGCTTTATCGATAAAAAATCAACTTCAAAGAATAACGAGGTTTAGTTCAAGCTGCTTTATTCATAATTCAAATTGGTTAGATAATCTTAATTATATTGAATTTTTAAGAGATATTGGCATTCATTTTTCTGTTAATCGTATGTTAAGCTTTGAAACTTATAAAAGAAGACTAGATTTTGGACTTTCCTTTATTGAGTTCAATTATCAGCTTTTGCAGTCTTATGATTATTATATGCTTAATAAAATTAAAAATTGTAGACTTCAAATTGGTGGGGATGATCAATGGGGGAATATTGTGTCGGGTGTTGACTTGATTAGAAGAAAAACGGGAGTAGAAGCTTTTGGAGTTACGTTTCCATTAATTACAAGAAGTGATGGGAAAAAGATGGGCAAATCAGAAAAAGGTGCTGTTTATCTTGATTCTAGTCTTTACAGTATTTATGATTTTTATCAGTATTTTAGAAATACTTCAGATTCTGATGTGAAAACTTTTTTATACCTTTTTACTTTTTTAGAAGAAGATGAGATTGAATCAATTTCAAATTTTAAGGGAAATTCTTTAAATAAGGCTAAAGAGATTTTAGCTTTTGAGATAACTAAAATTGTTCATGGAGAAGCGGAAGCCTTGAAAGTTCAAGAAGCATCCTTTGCTGCATTTAGGGGGAGTGGAGATAGAAGTAATATTCCATTTTTTAAATTTAGCTTTTCTGGCTTAGAAGAAGAGATATTGTTGATTAATTTAATGCTTGATTCAAAAATTGTGCCTAGTAAGTCAGAGGGTAGAAGATTGATTAATTCTGGGGGGGTGTATATCAACGGCAAAAGGGTAGAAAATCAGAACCATTTTATTACTAGAGAGGATTTTAATAACAATGAAATTGAATTACGAGTAGGTAAGAAAAAATTTTTACGAATTGTTTTATAGTTGATTTTGAATGTATGACAGAAGAGTTTTAAATTGTTTGTTTTTTAACACGTTTTTGTTTTTCATGGAGTCTAAGCATCTTGTTTTTACAGAAGAGCACATTTTTTATGGGTTGATTAAAAGCGATAAAATTAAAGAACTACTTAATTTTTGTACAATTGACTTTTATAAGCTTAATAAACAGCTAGAAGAATTTTTTAGTAAACTTCCCTTAAGAGACAATTATATTCCTGATTATGTTTCTAGTATGGATTATTTGTATGACGACATAATCAGTGTTCTTTCTTTTTATAAAAAGCCTTATAAAATACAAGAAAAAGATTTATTGTGGGTGCTTATCAAAAAAAGAAAAAATAGCATTTTAGATACGTTAATTAACTCAGGTTTTAATTTAACTATTTTTGACAAACTTATTGAAGTTCATGATTATTTGGCTGTAAATACTAAATCCGATTTAGATTATGATAGTGAATTAATTGCAGAATATATTCACAATAATGCGCCAAAAAGTAAAGGAGGCTTTCATATTTTTAATAATAATCGTGATAAGTTGAATCAAAATAATACTTTCTTAGAAAAGAATGACTCTATTGGCAATTTTTTAACAAACATTATTGATGCTTTGGATTTAAAGCACAATCCTTTAATTGGTAGAAAGCGAGAATTATCTCGGTTAATTCAGGTAATACTTAGGAAGCATAAAAGTAACCCTATTTTATTTGGAGAACCCGGTGTTGGAAAAACAGTGTTAATCCAAGGTCTTGCATATAAAATAAAAATAGAGAATGTCCCAAGGGATTTAATAGGATATGAAATCTATTCTCTTGATATTGGCAGGCTTATTTCGGGCACTAAATATAGGGGAGATCTTGAGAGTAGGATTAACAGGGTTTTAGATTTTTTAAACTCAAGAAAAAAAGTTATGCTTTTTATTGATGAGATCCATATGATAGTAGGGGCGGGCGCCACTTCATTTGGTAGTATGGATATTTCTAATTTATTGAAGCCTATTTTGACTTTAGGAAAAATTAAATTTATTGGAGCTACCACAGAATATGAATATAGAAAATTTTTTTTAAAAGATAAGGCTTTAATGAGGAGGTTTCAGAGTATAGAGCTCAAAGAGCCTGATTTTGACGACACTTATAATATTTTGCATGAGATTAAGAAAGATTATGAGAGATATCATAATGTGGAATATACAGACGAGGCAATACGAGCCTGCATTGTTATGTCTCAAAAATATATTAAAGATAGATTTCTTCCAGACAAAGCTTTTGATATTTTAGATGAACTAGGTTCTAAGTTTAAGATTCAAAACATAAAAAGAGTCATAACAAAAGAGGATGTTTGTGATCTGATTAAGTCTGTTGTTGGCTCTAATATTTTTAATTTTGAAGAGTATGATAGTGAGTTGTTAATTAATTTAGAGAATAGAATAAAAAAAGAACTTATTATACATGATAGTTTAATATTTGATTTGATACTAAATATAAAACTATTAAAATTTAATTTACTTGCCAACAGAAGTACTATTGGCATATTTGCCTTTATTGGTCCTTCTGGAGCGGGAAAATGCAAATTGACGGATATTTTATCAGAAGAGCTTGGAATTCAAAAATTTAGTCTTAATATGGGCGAATATAGCGATTTTAATTCTCTTGATAGATTGATTGGACCTGTTTTAAGTAATGAAGGGTATTATGAATCTACTAGATTTTTTAATTTTTTAAACAAATCTTCTAATTCTATTATTTTTCTATCAGATTTTGATAAATGTAATAAAAGGGTTTTAAATTTTTTTTTGGAAGGATTTAAAACAGGCAAGCTTTTTGATGGTCTTGGGAAAAAGGCAAGTTTATCAGAAAGTTTAATAGTAATAAGCGTTAATGCTGAGAGCAATGAGCTTAATAGTATTGGCTTTAAAAACAAAATGACAGGGGAAAATGATTTTAATCTTATATTAGAGAAGAGATTTCCTAATGAATTTTTAGAGTTAATAGATTATGTTCTTTTATTTAAATCTATTGATGAGTTAGATTTTGAAAAAATTGTTTTTAATGAGCTTAATCGTTTTGCTAGGATATTGAGAGATAGAAAATTTGATGTTTTTTTTGAGAAAAGTGTTATTGATTATATTCGGGAAAAGATTTATGGAAAGGGTTATGGATTAAAAAGGATTAAAAAGTTTATATTCAAAGAAGTGGGAAAGCTTTTAATAGATGAAATTCTTTTTAAGAAAATTGAAAATTCTGGTAAAATAAAAATCTATTTAGATGAAACAATAAAATATGAGTTTTTATAAGGTTATAGGGAGTATTTATGAAAATATCAGTAATAGGAGCGGGGGCTTGGGGGACAGCTATCGCAAAGTCTTTGGCAGATAAATTTGATTTTAATATTTTTTTATGGTCTTTTGAAGAAGATGTTAAGAATGGTATTAATAATGGTAATGTTAATGATAAATATTTAAAGGGAATTAAATTGCCAAAAAATTTGGTTGCAAGTTCAGATTTGTTTGAAGTTGTATCGATGTCTGATTATATTTTAATTGCAACGCCTTCTCTTTTTACTGTTGATATTTTTAAAAAATTGGATCAATTTTTTGATTCTTTACAGCTAAAGCCAAAATTAGCAATACTTACAAAAGGATTTCTTACTTTTAATGGAAAGACTCATACAGTTATTGAAGCTGCTGAGAAAGTTATTAAAGGATATAAAGATGAAATTACCTATATTGTTGGGCCAAGTCATGCTGAGGAAGTTGGACTTGGTGTGATAACAGGACTTGTTGCGGCTAGTCATAATAGGGAAAATGCATATTTGTTTATTAATTTATTTAGCAAAACCCCAATTTCTTTGTTTTATAGCAAAGATGTTTTTGGGGTGCAAATAGCAGCAGCTTTAAAAAATGTGTTTGCAATTGCATTTGGAATTTTAGATGCGTATAAATTAAATTATCCTAATTTGATAGGGAATAATACAGAATCATTTTTATTTTCAATATCCTTAAATAATATGAAAGACATTGCAATTGAGCTTGGAGGAAAAAATATTGAAACGTTTTTATTTTTGTCTGGTTCTGGTGATTTAGATGTTACTTGTAGAAGCATGTTTGGAAGGAATAGGCGATTTGGCAATGAAATTGTTAGCAAAAATATTTTGGAAAGCTTTTTTAGTATCGATGATTTGATAAACAATATTGAAAAAATTGGATATTTGCCAGAGGGAGTTTTTGCTGCTAAATCAATTTTTTCCCTTTTAAAAGAATTAAATCGCGATTTCAATCCTAATAGCTTGTTAAGTGTTATATATAAAATTTTGAATAAAGAGTTGCGAGCTGAATCTGTTATTGAGTATATGAGGGATATTGGATAATGAAATAAAGCCTCTTAAAGAGGCTTTATTGTTTTTGATCATTCATCATATATAAAATCTTATTATAAACATCTTCTATTATTTCGAAATTCATTACAATTTCTGTAAGTTCATTAGATTTAATAGTTCCTATTATGTTGTCATTTTTTGTTAAATCGTCTCTTTTGACTAAAGAATTGCTGTCTACTAAAATTTTTATTCTCGTTATTTCTTTGCTGATGTTTTTAATATTTTTGATTCCTCCAAAGCATTCTACAATATGCTCTGCTACTTTTATTTTATTTGTTTTTTCTATGTCTGCCATAGCAATTTTATTCCTTGTAGAAAGCTTTGTATGCTAAATAAGCATTGTATAAATCAAATTTAGAAGTTATTTCCATTGGAGAATGCATGCTTATAACAGCAGGTCCCATGTCTATTGTTCTTATTCCATAGCTAGCTAGGAATTTAGCAACAGTTCCTCCTCCGCCTTCTTCTACTTTTCCAAGTGTTGCTACTTGCCAGGCTATATTGTTTTTATTTAATAATTGCCTAATATAAGAAACAAGCTCGGCATCAGCATCGCTGGCCATAACTTTTCCACCATGTCCTGTATATTTCATTATGGGTATACCATAGCCAAGTTTGGGAGCATTTTGTGTGTCATGAACTGAGTTAAATATTGGGTTTATTGCTGCACAAACATCAGCAGAAATGCTTTTTGAATTCCATAAAGCTTTTTGGACTTGAAGATTATTGTATTCTGATTTTTTAATTTTAAAGATCATGTCAGAAACAAAATATTCAAGATATCTTGAATCTAGTCCAGTTGAGCCTGTTGAGCCAATTTCTTCTTTATCTACAAGAAAGCAAATAGCTGTTTTGTTTGGAATCTCTTCAAGATCAAATATAGATTCTAGTGAAGTGTAAGCGCATATTTTGTCATCTTGTCCGTAAGCACCAATTAAAGCTTTGTCAAATCCAACGTCTTTTGCTGTTCCTGCAGGTACTATTTCAATTTCTGATGATACGAAATCTTCTTCTTCTATTTTGTATTTTTCTTTTATTAGTTGCAGAGTTGCCAGTTTAACTTTATCTTGTTCTTTTGATTCGATTGGTAGGCTTCCAATTAAAATTTTAAGATTTTCTCCCTCAACAATTTCATCTGATTTTTTATTTCTTTGTATCTTTTTATCAAGATGAGGCAAAATGTCGGGAATTACAAATACAGGATCGTTTTCATTGTCGCCAATATTGATTTCAACTTTTTCTCCATTTTTTAAGAATACCACACCTCTTATTGAAAGGGGTGTAGATAACCACTGGTACTTTTTTATTCCCCCATAATAATTGGTTTTAAGAAATGCAAGTTCGTTTTCTTCAGAGATTGGGGAAGGCTTTGCATCAAGTCTTGGGGAATCTGTATGAGAAACAATTAAATTCATTCCATTTTCAATAGGATTTTTGCCAATAATAGCAAAAGCAGCAGTTTTTTCTCTACAAGTATAAAAAATTTTATCGCCTGGAATTAAATTTTTTTTCTCCTCAGCATCAATAAACCCCCTTTTTTTTGCTTTATCTAGAGCGTAGGATGTAACTTCTCTTTCTGTTTTAAATTTACTTATAAATTTTTTGTAACTTTCGGAAAAATTGAAAATTTGATTTTTTTCTTCTTCGCTTAAAGATATCCATGGATTTTGTTTTTTCATTAATAATACCTCCTATCTTATTTTAGCATTTTAATTGTTTTTAAGGTGTGTACAAAATAAATTATTTATTGTAAACTTACCTTTAATTTTAATGTTATTAATTAATCATAAGGGAGAATTTTTATGTATAAAAATGGTTTTTTAAAAAACTATTTAATGAGCTTGTTATTTCTTTTAATAATTGCGTGTACTTCAAAAGATAGCTCAAATGAATATGTTGAGGAGCAAGAAGTAGACAACACTTCCAAGCTTGATAATACTTCTAAAATAGATGAACATACTATTGGTCATGTTTTTCATGCTATGGGAGTAGTTCATTCAAAAAATGATCGAAAAAGTTTAGGAAAAAATATAAAGGTTTTTTATTTTTCTGAAGAAGATGGATACTTTGAAACAATACCTTCGAAAGAGAATGCAAAGTTAATAGTTTATTTTTATGATAATATTTATGCAGGAGAAGCCCCAATTAATATTTCTGGGAAAGAAGCTTTTATTTTTGTTGGGATTACTCCTGATTTTAAAAAGATTATAAATAGTAATTTGCATGGTGCTAAAAGCGATCTTATTGGTACTTTTAGAGATCTTAATATTAAAAATTCAAAATTGGAAGTTACAGTTGATGAGAATAATTCAGATGCCAAGACTTTCCTTGAATCTGTTAATTATATTATCGACGGTATTGAAAAAATTTCACCTATGATGATGAATTAATTTATATTTTTGATTTTTTAGGCTTTGATTTAAAATTAAAGCCTATTTTAAAATCAAGCATTCAAACCCTCAAGCCCTTTTATTAAAATTTCTGCTGTTTTTACATTGGTTGCAAGCGGTATATTATGTACATCGCAAAGTCTAATAAGAGCTGACACATCTGGTTCGTGAGGCTGACTTGTTAGGGGATCTCTAAAGAAAAATATAGCTAAGACATTCCCTTCAGCTACTTCAGCTCCAATTTGCTGATCTCCCCCCATAGGGCCTGATTTATATTTAATAATTGTAAGATCAGTAGCTTGTTGGATTCTGGACCCTGTTGTCCCTGTTGCAATAAGCTTGAATTTGGATAAGAAGAGATAGTTTTGCTTTACAAAATTTACCAAATCATCCTTTTTTTTGTCATGTGCAATTAATGCTATTTTTTTTTCCATTAATTTTATTCCTTTTTTAATGTAAAATTTTTTTTGAAATTTAATAAAATTTAGCCATGAATATATTTTTTAGATTTCACCGTTTTTAGAATTTATATTGGTTCTGGTTTGTGCCATAAAAATCCTTGTCCATAGTCTATTTCTAGTTCATTTATTTTTTTTAATATTTCTTCATTATATACAAATTCAGCAATAATTTTTATATTTTTTGTATCTGCTATTTTTTTAATGGATTTTATTATTACATAATCTATTTCACTGGAGTTTATTGCTTTTATGAAAGATCCATCTATTTTAAGCAAGTCTATTGGTAGTGTTTTAATATATGAGAGTGATGTATGCCCGCTTCCAAAATCATCAAGTGCTAGTTTGATTCCAAAACTTTTTAATTCTTGAAAATATTTATTTATTATCTCAAAATTTTCAAGAATTCCAGTTTCTGTTATTTCTAAACATATATTTTGAAGTGGGATTTGGCTTTTTAATAAAGTATCTTTTAAAAAGATTCGAAAGTTTTGGGATTTTAGCGAATAAGGAGATATGTTAATTGAGAAAATGTGAACCCCATTTTTTGATACAAAGCTTTTATATTCTCTTAAAGCCTTTTTAACTACCAATTGATCAACTTCAGCAGTTAAATTGTATTTGTCTATTAAGTTAAAAATTTGCTCGTTTGGAATTGGTTTGCCCATGTGGTCAAAAAGTCTTGTCAAGATTTCTATTTTAGGCTTTAGGTTCTTTTTAAGAGGATTTATTTTTTGATAATAAAGAGTAAAAAAATCATTTTTTATTGCTTTAAGTATATATTGAAAGATTTTGTTTTGATTTTTTAAAATCACCGCTTCTGGTAGTTCTTCTTTATATATAATAGGATTAGAGTCTTTGTATTCTGATGATATTTTTGTAGCCATCATTAATTTGGGGATTTTTAATTCTAGGTTTTCTCTTAAATTTACTTCTATTATTCCGATATTGAATTTGAATATAATAATATCTTCTTTTTTTAATGCCAACGTAATTGTTTTTTTGATTTTTTTGGCAATTGAGATTATTTGGTTTTCATCACCACTTGTGCATATGATTACTATTAAATTGTTGTTTTTTAGCTTAAAAATATATTCAGAGTATAATGACATTATTTTTGAATACATTATTTTAAGTATTTTTATATTAAGCTTTTCTCTATCTTCTTTGTATTCATATTCTGTTGTTAGGAATAGGTCTAAATTAAGCAAATATATTTTTTTTTCTTGTAAATATCCATATGGTTTACTAGTAATTTTTCAATTTCTTTGGCATTTTGAATCTCGTCTTGCGAATCAATAATTTCTAGATATTTATAGTTTTCTATTTTATTAAGGTTTGGTATTTCTTTTATTGTTATTAATTTATCAATATTGTTTTGATCAATTGTGCTAATAAATACATCTACATATAGTTTTTTATTATTTTTTAAAGTTAAAATACAATTGGTTATTAATATATTTTTAAATTCAGGAATAGAATTTGTATGATAACTTAAATCTATTTTTTTTAACTTTTCCCAATCTCTAATGTCTATGTCGGTTACTTTGATTTTATTTCCAGAGGTTTTTATTGGAAGATTAAGATTTTTACTACCTTTTTCATTGATATAAATAATTTCATTTTCGGTGTTTGTGATGATTACTATTTCTTTAATGAGTTCTGATAAATTTAAAAAGAAATCTAAGGTTGAGTTTTGATTGTCGCAAAATAGTTTTTTTTGGTGTATTAAGCTTTTTTTATATTCTAATTCGCTTATATCTTTTATTATTTCTATGTGGTTAAGTTTTAAATATTCCTCATCAAATTTTTCATTGCTAATTATAATAGAGTGGATTTTGTTTATATTTTTTAATTCATTTGCAACTTTTATTGAGAAATCTATTGGTTTTTCATGATTATAAATAATAGCGAATTTAATATTATTTTGTTTTACGTATTCACTGTATAAAGCTTTTTCAGATTTTACAATTTGAATTAAGTTAAAAATAGATTTGAGTTTTATAAGATCTCTAACATCAATTTCGTTTTTAGAGATTACAACAGAATTTATATTTTTGTAATTATTAACCCCTTTCATTTTATTGGCTTGCTCTTATTTTAATTTTTATATGCCAAGTTAGTATTATTTTTTATTTTTTTATCTGCGATTTTTTTAGTGACTATTACCCATATTAAACCTGAAAGCATTAGTATTAGTGAGAGAATTTGTCCCATTGATATGTTTAAAAAAGAAAATTCTGATAGACTTTCAATTGGCTTGTAGTTTATTATAAATCCAAGGTCTTTGTCAGGTTCTCTTAAATATTCAATAAAGAATCTGAAAAAAGCGTAAAGCATTACATATATACCAAAAATAAATCCATCATATTTTTTAATTTTTCTAAATAAAAACCATAGTAACATAAAAGTTACAGGTCCTTCGAAAAATCCTTCAATAAGTTGAGAGGGTATTCTTGGGAGGTTGATTAGCAGGTCATGAGGCAAGATTTCAAGCCCTATGGATGATGCAAATTCTTTGACACCTGGTATATTTGTATCAAATGGTTCTGCATTAGGGAATATTATTCCCCCTTTCATTACTCTTCCATAAAGCTCTGCATTTGCGAAATTAGCCAGTCTTCCAAGTATGTAACCAGAAGAAAAAGCTATTGATCCATAGTCTGTTAGTTTTAGAAAATATTTTTTAACATTTGTATTTTTAAGTTTTGTATTTATTATGATTAAAGGAGCAATTATTGCACCTAAAAAACCACCATGAATGGCCATACCTCTAAAGCCTGTAAAATTCCAATTTTGGTCGAATGGTAAAAAAATTAACCAAGGATGAGAATAATAAATCCCTGATTTATCGTAAACCAAAGTAGATGCCAATCTGCCTCCTAAAATTGCTCCAAGCACAAGCGAGAACATAAATGTTTCATAATCTTCTTTTTTGATATCAATTCTGTCTGATTGTATTTGATACCAAATAAACTTATAAGAGATTAGTATTATAAAAATGTAAGATAGGCTGTACCATGTAATTGGTATGCCTTGAATCACTTCAGGATGTAACCAACTTGGGTAATTTATATAATTTGGCATTAGACCTCCTTAGTCTTTTCAAACTTTTCAAAAAGCTTTTTTTTAAATAACATATTTTGCTTTCTTAAGGTTTCGATTTCTCTTTTTTGAGATTTTATTATATCAATAATTTCGCTACTTTCTATTGTTTTATTTTTTATCAACGATTCAAGGTATTCAATTTTTTCAATATATTCTTCTTGAGCTTCTCTTAATACGAAATCATAACTTTCATTTAAATCTTCTTCGTTTAAAAGCTCAGCATCATTTGTCAAATCTTCAATTTCGATCAATTTTTTTGCAATTTTTTTGATACTTTTAGAGGTTAAGCTTGTAGGTTTGTATATAGTAATAGGGATTTTGTTGTTTAAAGCTTGATCAACCATTTCATCTTTATAGATTGCTCCAATACTTTGTAAATTTATGCTTAAATAGTTTTTTGCTGATTTTATTATTTTTTCGGTTTTTCCAATGTCATTGGGAGTTTTGAGCATGTTAAATATCATAAAAGGACTAATGTTTTTAAACAATTTGTTAAATTTAGAGTAATTTTCAGGATCTTCGCTTTCGAGCTTTAACAACAAATTAGGGATATATACCCTTTGAAGGTCGATTGAATTTTGTTTTATTGTTTTTAGAATTTCATTTCCCTTTGTTCCTCTTTTAAATATGCTTGATAACAGCCTAAATATTATATTTTTAAGGAATAAATATGCATTCATTGTGGCTGTTACCGTTGGAGCTGTTACTATTACTCCTCTTTTTGACATTAAAAAAAAGTCTATAATATTAAAAGTTGTTCCTGCTCCAAGATCAATCACCAGGTAATCATATTCTAAGGCTTTTAAATTTTTTATTATAGTTTTTTTTTGAGAAGCGGTTATATTAGCAAGCTCTGGGATATCAGAATCTCCCGCAATGAAGTTTAGATTTTTAATTCCAGATTCAATAATAATGTCTGAGAAATTAATTTTTGTTTTTAAAAATGTACCTATACTTTTTTTGGGAGTAATGTTTAGCATTGAATGCAAATTAGATGCTCCAAGGTCAAGATCTACAAGCAAGACACTTTTCCCTTCATTTGCCAGGCAAATTGCTATGTTTGCCGAGAAAAGGGATTTGCCAACTCCCCCTTTACCACTGGCTACAGGAATAATAATCAAGCTTTACTCCGCTGTTTTTACTTTTGCTTTAATTATTGCTAAAATTACTACATTAAATACCAGATAAACTGCTGTAATTCCCAAAAGTATAGCCAGAGAGACCTGATAGACGTATACTTTAAAAGTAAATCCTAAGATAAATAATAATAATGTTAATATTATTTGGAATAATTTGGTTATTACTATAATGCTATGAAGAATTTTAAATTTTTCGTAGATAAAATAATAGAGTGTTAAATTTGCCATGAAAAATTCGGGTGAGTATAGAATAAATGTTAGCATAAACTTTATGGAGTAATTATTAATAAAAATTAATTTATTAATAGCTTGGTACAGTAGGGCTAAAATCAAAAGGCTTTCGAGTATTTGTAGTATAATAAGGCTTACTCTTTTGAGGTTTTGTTTTTTTTTAGGATGTGAGTTTAACATAGTTTTAAAATATTATATTATGGAAATAAAATCAAGTTTTAATTTTTGCATTAGGAATGGATAAATGAAAAATAAATTTTTAATATGCGTGTATTTTTTACTGACTCTTATTATAAGCTCTTTGGTAATTGTTGAATCTATTTTTGCTGTTGATGAGCCTAATAATAAGTTGTCAAGATCTAGTTATGAGCAGATGATGATTCAAGCTTTTGAATTTGTAAAAGAAAATTATGTTGAACCTGTAAACGATGAAGTGATTTTTGAAGGCGCTTTAAAAGGAATATTTCAAGCACTAGGTGATCCTTATTCTCAATATTTGACAAAAAAAGATTTAGAAGAAATTTCAAAAACAACAGTAGGAGATTATGTTGGTATTGGAATTTCTATAATAAAAAAAATGCATTCTCAAGATAAGCAAGACAAAACAAAAAATCTTGATCCTAATAGCTCTTGTGTTTCTATTGTTACACCTTTTGAGGGGGGTCCGGCTTATAAGGCTGGAATTAAATCTGGAGATTGTATTACCGCTGTTGATGGTAAGAGTGTTTCTTTTATGGAAGTAGATCAAGTTGTTGATCGTTTAAAAGGCAAAGAGGGTACAAAAGTTAAAGTGTCTATTCTTAGGGGAAAAGATTTAACATTAGATTTTGAACTTACAAGAGAAAAGATAGAAATACAAACAATTAAGTATGATGTTATTAATCAAGATATTGGTTATATAAGAATAGTAAGCTTTAATCCACACACTTCTGTAGATTTTAGCAAAGCTTTAGACAATCTTAAGAATAGAAATATTAAATCTTTAATTTTGGATTTAAGACTTAATACCGGTGGATATTTTCAGGCAGCTATAAAAATGGCAGATGATATCTTATCTAAAGGAACTATTGTTTCCACAAAATCAAGAAATTCTAGCAAGCCTATTGATTACAAGGCAAGCTCAAAACAGATTTTGCCTTCAGATATAAAAATCGTTGCTTTAATAGATAGATCATCAGCGTCAGCGTCGGAGGTTTTTGTAGGGGCTTTAAAAGATAATAAGAGAGCCTATATTATAGGTGAAAAGTCTTACGGCAAGGGAGTTATTCAGCATGTAGTTCCTTTTTATACTGGTGGATTTAAAATTACAAGCTCAAAGTATTATACTCCATCTGGAAAGAGTATCCATAAGGTTGGGATTGAGCCTGATTTAGAAATAAAATCTCCAGATTTTTCTGAGGAGGAGGCAGTAATATATAAAGAAATTTTTGACAAAAAGCTAATAGAAGGCTTTTTGAAAGGCAAAAAATCCATTACAGAGCAAGAGATTGATTTTTTTGTTGAGAATCTTGTTAAAGAAAATCCAAAATATAAAATTGATAAAGAATTTTTGGGCAAGTATGTGTTTTTTAATTATTATCAAGATAATAATAAAGAACTCCCAATTTATAATCTACATTATGACAAGACTTTAAAAGCAGCTTGTGAGTATTTATCTAAATTAGGTAATTAAATTGTGAAGCAAATTGTTTTAGATGCCAGTTGTTTAGCAGGCGATTTTATTATAGTTAAAGATATGAGAATATATCATCATCTTGTTAATGTAAGACGGTTTAAAAAAGGCGATAAGCTTAACATTCTTTTAAAAGATAAGGAATCAAGGGCGTCAGAAATAGTTAAGATTGGTAGTAACTTTATTAAGTTTGCTACCAATAAAATAGATAAAATTGAAAAAAATAATTTTGAGATAAGTATTTTTATTTCTAGCTTAAAGGGTAAAAAAATAGATTCGGTGTTAAGACAGGTTGTTGAAATTGGAGTTTCAGAAATTAATATTATTAATGCAGATCATTCTGTGTCCAAAATAGATATAAATAGTACATCTGCCAAAACTTTAAGATTTTCAAAAATAATAGATGAGGCTTTAAAGCAAAGCGGCAATCAAATTGTTCCTAAAATTAATTTTTATAATAATTTTTTTTATTTGCCTTATTCTTTTTGTACTACCAAATATTATGTTGCACATCAAAGTGGAATGCTTTTAAGCAAGAATGAAAATTTTGACAATTTTAGCAAAATTGGAATTATAATAGGTCCTGAAGGATGCTTTTCAAAGCCAGAAATTGCCTTTTTCAAGGAGAAAGGCTTTAATTTTGTAAGGTTTAACACTCCGGTTTTACGAGCAGATACGGCTATTATTTATTCACTTGCTTATTTTAAGGCATTATTAGGGGATTATAATGGCTAATTTAAAAGATATATATTCAAAACCAGACAGATTTTATTTTTTAGGGGTGCCTATAGATGTTTTTGATAGTCGCAGTAAGCTTATAAGCAGATTTGCTTATCTTTCGGGACATCCTTATCATTCAATAGTAATTTTTATTGGCTTTAAGGCTTTCCTTAAGGTTTTGATTTTTAAAAAATTTAGAAATCACATTAAAAATTCTTCTCTTGTTTTTTTAAATTCTAAGATTGTAAGATTTTTTTGTAAGATTTTTAAAAGAGTTGATATTGACTGTTATGATTCAAATACAGTTCTTCTTATTTTAATGGGAATACTAGAAAATGCCCATAAAACATGTTATATTATTGACAAGGATAAAGCAATTTCAAAGAAAAAATTTTTAAGATTGAAAGAATCTCATAAAGAAATTAGTTTTATTGGGTATTATGATTTAAAAGCTGTAAAGAGAAATAAAGAAATGTTTTTTGCAAATATTAACAAACTTACTCCCAGTGTAATAATAAGCTTTTGTAATGATAGATATCTTGAAAATTTATTTTATGAAAATAAATTTAATATTAGAACCAATTTAAGCGTTTTTTTATGAACTTTTAAATTTTAACTATCTATATTTTATGAGGTAAGTTATGGCATTTTTGCTAAACCAATCGGTAGTTTATCCAATGCATGGAGTAGGTACGATTAAGGATATTAGGACTAAAGAGTTTAATGGCGAGATTATTGATTATTATGAAATACATTTTCCATTTAGTGATATGATTTTTATGGTTCCTGTTGCTAAAGTTGACGATTTTGGGATTAGAGCTTTGGTTAGTAGAGAAAAGGTAGAAGAAGTTTTTGATGTTATTAAAGAGTTCGAAGGTCAAATAGATTCAAAAAAAATAAAAGATGGTGGTCATGAATTTTATAAAAAAAGTGATATTTTAGATACAGCAAAGTTATATAAGTTTTTATATAAAAAATCTACTCAAAAAGAACTTCCCTTTTACGAAAAAAGGATTTTAAATGATTTTGAGTTAATATTGGAGCACGAGATTAGCTTAGCTTTGCAAATTAGCTTTGAAGAAGCTAAGGAGAAGATTAAAAATATTTTGGTGGATAACAAAAAGGCTTAAAGTTTTTTCAATTTTTGAGGGGGAGGATTTGCTGTGCTTGATTCTTTAAGATTGATCTTTTTAATAATTTATAGATTTATTTTAATATTTTGCCTTTTTTCTTTAATGTTTATATTTACATTTTATTTAAAACATAAGTTTTTGTATTTTAATTTTTCTATTTTTAGTTATAGTCTTTATTACAATGCCTATATTTATTCTTTTCCTTTGTCGCTTATTGTTACTTTTATGAGAATACCTTATCCTTTTTATGGAGTGGTTTTAAAGTCTCCCAGAGATACTTTTCATTTTTATTGCATTATTTTTATTCTTATTTTATTGTTTTCTTATTTAGGATTTTTGGTTAGCCATAGTTTTCATTCCTACTATATTAATAATGGGAACGATGATAATTTTGTTCTTAAAGACGAGGTTGTGCATTTTTTAAATGGCAAAATAATATTTTCTAGCAATAGGCCTAAATTTTATGGTTTTAATGGAGTTTTAATTGTTTCAGAGGATGATAAAAAAGATAAAAGTTTTTCTTATCAATCAAATCTTTCTTATTCTAGTAAGATTGATTTGATTGATAAGAATTTTTTAGAGCAAAAGATTTATAATAACTTTGTTGATTTTCTTTTCAGGGATTTGAAAATTTTGAATAATTTTCTATTCTCACTCAATTATTTAAATTTAATTTTTAATATATTAGGAATTTCTTTATTATTATTTGCATTTTCTTATGTTTTCAATCTTATTTTTTCAAATAGTTTTGCAATATTTCTTTATCCCATTTTTATTATACTTTTTTTAAAAATTTACAATGTCTATTCGATTGAGTTTCCTAAGATTTACAATGTAATAATAGGAAAGAGTATTGTCTCTGATTTTATTCCTTTTATTTTTTGTGTTTTAACTTTTTTTTCTACCTATTTATTTGGCTTTGTTTCAGAATATATTAAAATCAGCAAAGATTTAGATAATAATTTATATAAGGTTAGTTAATTCTTAAAGTTTATGAAAAGAGAAATATATGCATTTTTGAGCAACTTTATTATTTTTCTATGTTTTTTCCTAGGGTTAATCTTTAGTTATTCTTATTTTTTTGGAGAAAATTTTTTAGAAAAGCATAGGTTAGTAGCAGCTTTTTTTGATTCTATTTTGCTTTTTTATAAGTATTTTTATGGATTTTTTATTTTTATTGTTTGTATTTACTTTGCTTTTTTTGTTCGCCAAGAAATAAAGATTTATTTAAAATCGTATAATGGATATTTATTTTCTAGGTTTTATGCATTTTTACTATTATTTTTTATTATAGGGCTTTTTTTTACTTTTATATTTAATTTAACATTGCCTTATATAATTGCCCAGAGAAATGAGTATAAGTTTAGTTACGATAGATATAACCTTCTTGAAAGTGAAGCAAATGAAATATCTCTTAAAATTAAAAATATAGATATAAGTTTGTCTTCAAATAGACTTTTTTTATCTGCTGACTTGTCAGATTCAATGAAGCAAAAAAGGAAACATCTTGAAAATTTGATTAGAATATATGATAAAATGCGAATTATTTATGTAAATAATGAAGAGCTTTTAACAAATTATTATTTAGTGAAATCTGAATATAATAAAATTCCAAACTATGATGTTGATTTGGAAAAGGTTAAAAAAACTTTTTCAAGGTATCCTTTGCGAAGCCTTAAAAAGCAAGATTTTTTCAATATTGTTAATGAATTTATTTTCCAAAATGATTATTATACGGCCAATTACTTTGCTTATATTGCTTATGTTGCAACAAAAGACGATAATTTTGTTGAACTTTTAAATTTGACTTTAAAGTTTATTAATGAAAACAGGAATTTTGAAAAAGAAAAAATGCAGTTGATTTCTGAAGAAAAGCAAAAAAATTTTTTGTATCTTAATACTGAAAAGTTTAAATTAGCTTATTACGGTTTTTCTAATCTTCATAAGCTATTGCCCAGTGATAATGAAATTTTAAATTATAAAAATAAATCGCTTGAAAAACTTAGGAAAAAGTATCTTTTTTTTGATGAGATTGAAAAATATTTTGAATATTACGGAATAAACGATGTATTTTTATTGCAGCCAGATTCTAATAAAGGGTTTTATGATTATATTTATATGCAAAAAGTTGTCACTCTTAATAATTATTCTAAAATAATAAAAAATTTTGAGCTTATTAGATTTAATAATACAGGAAATGTTATATTGCATATTAAAATTCCATTTGCTACTTTGAGAGGTAATTCTGTGTATCAAAATGTTTTAAATAAAGACGATGAGCAGAGTGAAATTACCCTTACCAAAGTTTTTGTGTCTATGGATAGTTTTGATACGAATGTTTTAGAGGTTGTAAAAATTAATGAGAATGTAGAAAATTTAGCTTTATTTTCAAATTTCCCTGAGGTTGGATTTTTTTTAAAAATTCAAAGTTTGTCAAGCGCTTTTAATAAAGTTGCTATATTAAATTTGAAATTAATTAATATTTTTTCCTCGAGCTTGATTTTGCTAATTTCTCCTATTTTGCTAGTTTTAATGGGGGCATTTTTTATCTCTTTGTTTTCTAAAATAGAATTTAATTTTAATTCCAAGGCTATGATTTTTCTAGTTTCATTAATGATAGCTATTTTTTCTGGGATTATTTGTCTTTTTGTAAATTATTTTTTAATTGTCTTTACTTCTCTTCTTATATATGCTTTTAATAGTGTGCACATATCTTTAGCTATTCTTTCTTCGTTATTGTTTTTCCTTATTTTTAAAGTCATTGTTGTAAATTGCAGAGAAAAGCGCATTTAATTTTTATTTTTTTTTAGATTCTTAATTCTAGAGAAAAACCATTCATTTATTAGCAAGTTTTCTTTTTCAATTGTTTTTTTGCTTAATGCATAAGAATAGCTATTGATTTGGGTTTCGTCAATTATAAAAGGAGATATTCCATCAATTGAGTGTTTTATTTTTAAATTTAATTCTTTGTAAGGGGTAAAACCATTAGCAAAGCCAAAGCATATGTTTGATTGGAATTGATTGTTAAATCCAATTAGGTTTTTTTGGGTTTTTTTATCTAAAATCCAGCTGATAAATTTTTTAGTTAAAATAGATGTTTCTAAAACACCAATAAAATTTGGGCTTGAAATAACAATTTCATTGTTATTATTGATTAGATATGAAAATTTTATTTGTGCTTTCTCTTGTTCGCTTAAGCTATTGTAAAAGGTTAGATCGCTCAATCCTGTTATTAAAAGAGATTTTTTATTAAGTAATATTTTGTTTAGTTTAAGGTAGCCGTATTTATTAAAGAAATCTTTTTGCAAATCCATTTGTTTTGCATTTAAAAATGATGAGAAATATTCTAGCATTTTTAAAATTTTATTTTCATTGTAATTTAATTTATTCTTTTCAAAAGAAAACCTCACATCATTTATTTCAGAAATCACATAAAATAAGTTTTCAGAAATATAGGGCGATATAAAGAATTTTCCGTCTTTAATGAAATTTTCGTATTCTTCTTTTAAATATTTGGTGTTTATGTATTTTTTAATGTGGTGTGTATTTTTATAGATTAAAATAGGAATATCAAAGCTTAATGGGATAATTTTGTAATTAAATTGTTTGAAAATATTTTTTAAGATAGGATAGTCGGGATTATAATTGATTTTTATAGATTTAAAATGGTTTATAATATTTGTATTGCCAATATTTTTAGAAATAATTATTTGTGCATTTTCTTTTTCTACTGTTTGCAGATCAATGTTGTTCCTAAACTTAATTATAAAATTTAGTTTATTTTCGATGTTAAATTGATTTATATAAAATGGTATTGTTTTGTTGTCAGTTAGTACA
Source organism: Borreliella garinii (assembly GCF_001922545.1). Lineage (NCBI taxonomy): Bacteria > Pseudomonadati > Spirochaetota > Spirochaetia > Spirochaetales > Borreliaceae > Borreliella > Borreliella garinii. The sequence continues at coordinate 545,334 of NZ_CP018744.1, forward strand.
ATTATATTTTTATTTGTTGAGCAGCTAGGACTAATCAACAAAATTGCCATTAGTATTAAATTTTTTATTCTCATAAAATTATTCAAGTTTTTTCTTTTATTTTACAATAAATTATGTATAATTTTTATAGTTAATATTGATTTCTGTGTTTAATTGGAAAATAGAGCAAGGGAACCGAAGAGTTTTTAGGGGGATAATGAATTTGGGTTTATTTGATTTTATACTTTCTATGTTTAGTATTAATAAAGAACTTACTTCTGAACAGATAAAGCAAAAAAGGTTAAAAGAAGTTAAAATTAGTTTAAGCAGAGTAAGCAATTTTTTTAATGCTTCAAAAATTCAGGCTTTACCTCAATTTTCCAGATTTCTTTATAATTTTTATAAAATTTTTTCTCCCTTAAGGCCATTTGTTCAAAGATATAAAAATTCCAATAAAATTGTTCATTTTGTTGTTGAAAAATATTTAAATGAAAGTCAGAAAAAATCTTTAGATTATATTTATTCTTTTTCTGCAAGCGACAATATAAATTTGACTCCAGATCTTCCTAAAAATTTACATAATAATTTATCTTATTTGTTTAAAAACATAACTCAAGAACAAATTAAATTGATAGATGAAACTTATGGAGCTTTGCATAATTTTTTTGATTTAGTCTTATATCAATATTATTTGGTTCTTAAAAATTTTGACAACTTGCTTCCAGAAGATGATTTTGTCTATAGGCCTAGATTCAGTTCTATAGGTTGTGGAGTTATTATAGATGATCTTAAAGATTTATTAGAATGTATTTCTTGCATCAAGAATATTTCTATTTGGAAAAACCTTTATGACATTATTTTAGAAATTTATGGAAATAAAGAAGATTTTCCCATTAAATCGAATGCCTGGATTAAGATTGTTTCTTCCATTATGGATATAAATAAGAGTAAAGAAATTTTATATCTAATAAGATATGTTAGTGGGGATCCAGATTATTTTCCTATTTCTATTGGGCAAAAGCCTAATCCAGTGGCAAGAATATTTTTCAATGATCTTACCAAGCATGTTGCTAATGAAATTGAAAAAATTAAAGTTTTGCAAAAAAATAGCAAATCTAAAATATTAGCCGAACAGCTTTTCCCAGGAATATCTTTTTTAAATTTGGATAATTATAATGAAAAAATGAATGAAAAGATTGTATCTAAAATTATGAGCACTACAGGCTATATTTATTGCGAGCTTTTAGTTTATTTAAGAACATATACTATTTATTTTGTCAAAAAAGATCTTAATGATATTATTAATTTGCTTATAATTAAGGGACAGTGGAAGCTTATAGAGCTTTCTAGAGAAATGTCTAATGACATGCATGCTTTGATTAATATTTATGCAAACCTTATTGATTTTGATTCTAGTTTAGGAGAGCAAGGTGGCTATGGTAATAGAATAAATGCATTACTACATAGAGCTTCTGTTGGAGATAAATCTTCGGAGAAATTATTATTAAATATAATAGCCGATGTTAATAAAAAGGCGTTTACTATATCAAGCGAATATTATTCTAAAATTTATTCTATTGAACAGCGTTTACAAGATTGTCTTTCAGACTATTCAAAGGCGTCTTTGGAAAGAGAGCTAATTTATAATTGGAAAGAGCTTGATATGGATCTTGCTAAAAGCTATGGAAACAATTTAAACTTTGGAGGTATAATGAAGAATATTTTGGGTAGTTTGGCTTTATTTTTAAAGTTAATGGATTTGTATTTGGAGAAAAAATAATAAAAAATTTGAAGGAGTGTTAAATGGCTAGAAAGTGTGAAATAACAGGAAAAAAAACTATGTTTGGGAACAATGTTCCAAGGAAGGGTCTTGCCAAGAAAAAGGGTGGAGCTGGGCAGCATATTGGAGTAAAAACCAAAAGAACCTTTAAGGTCAATTTAATAAATAAAAAATTTTTTATTCCAGATCTTGGAAGAAGTATTAAGATTAAGGTTTCTGCCAATGCATTAAGAAGTATTTCAAAGATAGGACTTGATGCTTTTTTAAAGAAAAACTGCAAAAAAATAGAAAACTTTTTATAAATTTTAATTTTGACAATTTTATTTTATTAGAATACTGCTTGATATCAAGTATTCTGGAGGGTTGGTTGTTATTTTTGAGTCTGTAAATTCAAAATTTTTAAAAAGGCTTGAAATAACCATGATTGAATTTATGTTTTCCGGAAATATTTTTTTTGATTTATAGCTTTCTAGTATTAGATTTAGAGTAGGCGGTTTTTCTTCAAGGAAGATGCGCTTTAAATTTTCTTCAAGCCTTAGGGCTTTTTTTATATTTGTAGATTTTGAAATAAAGCAAGATAGAAAAATAAATGAATTTTCTTCTTCGTTTATAAAAGGTGTTAAAAACTCACAAAATTTTAGTAAATGTTTATTGCAAATTTTACCAAAAATTATTGGAATTATTTTTATATTTTTCTTTATATTACTAATAAAATTCAATGTAATTTCAATTTTATGATCATTTTCGATTAATTTATCGTCTATATTGATAAAATTTAAATTTTTTAATAACTTTAATATTTTTAAGTTTACTTTAATATTTTTATTAAAAATTCTCCATACATGATGATTAGATATATTAATTAAAAAATTGCTTTTTGCTTCAGAGATTATAAATACATTATTAGTTTGATTTGATATTATTTTTTTAAACAAACATTCATTTTTTAAAAAAAACTCATAGTTTCCATAACTTGTTAGGATAGCTTTGTGAGTTTTTTTTTCTGCCAGCTTAAATGACAAGCTGTTTGTGTTATTTGAATAAAATATGTTTTCAACCAAGGGGTTTCTAACTTGCTTTATATATTTCGCCCCTTGATTGCATCTTCTACTGTGTTTATTTCCATAAATTCTGTTCCTTTGTCAGTATCTCTATTTGGGTTACCAGAAATAATTATTACAGTATCTTTGTCATTGACAATATTTTGTTCTTTTAACATTTTAAGAGAAGTTACTACAAATTCGGTAGTTCTTTTAAAATTATTGTCTACAAGATTAGAATAAACACCGTAAGATAAGGATAATTCTCTTGCCAGTCTTTCGCTATTTGTTGTAATGAATAATGGAACACTTGCCCTGTAAGTTGCCATTATTCTTGCAGTTTTGCCTTTTAGAGAATCTACAATAATTGCTTTTACATCCATAAGCTTTGTGGCATCGATTGCACATTTTATAATATAGTTTCTTGTAATGCTTTTATCGTAAAAAAGTTCATCTTTATATAAAGTCATTTTTCTATGTTTTTCAACTTTTTTAGCAATGCTTGTCATCATTTTTACAGCTTCAATTGGATATTTTCCGTAAGCGGTTTCTCCAGATAGCATAATTGCATCTGTACCGTTTAAAATAGCGTTAGCGATGTCAGATACTTCTGCTCTAGTAGGCCTTGGATTTTCAATCATTGTATGAAGCATTTGAGTTGCTGTAATCACAGGTATTCCATACTTTATGCAGGTTTGTGTTATTTTGAGTTGGGCAATAGGCACATCTTCTGCAGGAATTTCGACCCCCATATCTCCTCTTGCGACCATTATTCCATAAGATGCTTTTACAATTTCTTCAATATTGTCAATTCCTTCTTGATTTTCGATTTTGGATATGATTTTTACATCAGGATTTCCAGCAGCATTTAAAATTTTTTGAACATCTTGAATGTCTTTGGAATTCCTTACAAACGAATGGGCAATAAAATCAACATTATATTTTGCTGCAAGCTCAATAAATCCTTTGTCTTTTTCGGTTACTGATTGCAGTTTAAGAGAAATGCCGGGAGTATTGATTGATTTTTTATTTTTAATTTTTCCGTCATTTTTAATTTCACAAATTAATCGGTCAGGCAGTTTAGTAACAACAGTCATTTCAAGCTCACCATCATCAATTAGCACTTTAGATCCTTGGGGCACTTCTTTAACAAATCCATCATAATTAGTTTGAAGGCTGTTAGGTTCATTAATAGGCGAAGTTGAGATTATTACTTTGTCTCCAGTTTTTACAATAATAGGATTTTCAATATTTGCTGTTCTAACTTCTGGTCCTTTTGTGTCGATCATTAGAGCTATTTTATTTGAAATTTTTCTAACATTGTCTATTACTTTTATTGTATCTTCGTGTGATTGATGAGCAGTATTTAGTCTTATTACATTTACTCCTGCATCGTATAAATCTTTTATGTGTTCTGGTTCGCATCTAAGATCAGATATTGTTGCTACAATTTTTGTTAACTTTGAAATCATAAAGTTCTTCCTCCACTTTTATAAATTTTATGCTTTTTGTCTTTGAATAACAATATTTTGTAAAAAATTCAAAACTTTGCTTTGCTATAAACATTATTTAGGTTTGATTTTTTATTTTTTTTATTAGATTTTCATCTAGCTTAATATGTAAATTTTTTTCTGCTTTTGGAATTACAAGGCCTAGCTTTCCGTTTTTAACCCTTCTTAAATTTTTAACTTGCGTGTAGTAAATATCTGCTTTTCCTGATTTTTTTGCTAATTTTGTATAAAATACGCATAAATTACCAGCAGCTAAAAGGACATCGAGGCAAGGAGTTTTATTTTTTTGATTTCTAATAAAAACATAAGCTCCAGGATAATCTCTTGTATGAAGCCAATAATCATTTCCTTTAACACAGCGCCTTAAAAGTTCATCGTTTTCTTTTGCGTTTCTTCCAATAAGAATTTCAAATCCACAAGAGGTAAAATGTAAGCCTATTTTTGGTGTTTTTTCTTTTTTTTTAATAGCAGTTTCTTCTTGATTATATTCTTCTTTTGGAATGAAATTTTCGATCTTTAACATATTTATTTTTGATTTAATGAGATTAAATTTGTCTAGATTATCTTTTAATTGATTTTGTATGGTTTTAAAAGAATTTTTGCCCTTTTTGTATGCTTTAAAATATTGTAAGGCATTTTCTTTTGGCGATAACGATTGGTTTAACGATATTTTTATTTTTTCTTCTTTATAATTTAAGAGGGTTATTTCTTTGACCCCTTTTTGTATTTTGTTGATATTTAATAAAATCAACTCGCCCTTTTCCTTTTCGTTTTCAATGTTTTCAATTAGTTTGATTTGTTGTTTTAAAGACTCTATTCTTTTTTCTAAAGCAATTAACTCTTTTTTATATTTTTCAATAAGCAATTCTTTTATATTGTTTTTTTTAATTTGATTACTGAGTGATTCGTAGTAATTTTCAAGAAATTCAGAATAAGATTTATGGCTGGTATTATTGTATTCTTCTTTTAGGCCCATGATTTTTTTATCAGGCATTTTATTGCTTTCATGTATTTCTTTAGCTTTTAAAAAGGTTTCACCCGTTGTTTCTTTTGCTTTTGGTCTTCTGTAATATGCGTCCAGTATTTTAAAGTTTTGGTTTGTAGCTATTATATTTGGAGAGGATGGCCACAATTTAATGAATAAGATAATTATGTCCTTTTTAAAAATCTCAAGATAAATTATTCTTTCATTTTTCATTTGGAAAGCTTTTAGAATTTTTCCATTTTGAATTTTTGATTTTAAGAAATCAGAAAATCTTAATTTTAAAGCATTCTTTTTGAAATTTTTTCTTGTTATATGGAATCTGGTAGTGCTTGGATTTAAAGAGATCAATATTTTAAATTTTTTATTGTCAATTTTATTGTAAATCTCTAAAATCAAACTTTTATAATCCGGCTGTATTATTTCTTTTATTAAAGAGTTTGAGAAAGGGATTTCTTTAATCAAAGTATTTATTTCAACGTAATTCAAAGACATTTTTATCAAATCCTAATTCTTTAAAGGTGTTTTATACTTAAGCTTTAAATTTTTATTTTATGTATTAAACTATTACTATTAATAATAGTTTATTTCCATGATATGTAGTATTATGGAAATAAAGTTTATTGGCAATCGTTTAAATTTAGTTTTGTTAATAGCTTAAGCTTAATAATAAGAGTTCATAGAATGATAAAAACAATGCTTTTATTAGTTTTGTATCCTGTTGCTGTTTTTGCTCAAATATCTGCAAATCAATACTTTGAAGGAATTTATGCTAAATATCAAAATATAGAGGATATGCAAGCGACAATTAATTTCACTTTAAAGGGATTAAAGCAGACAGGTGTTTTGTTTTATAAGTTTCCAGATAAGTTTATTATTAATCTAGATTCAAATAATCAAGTTTTTGTAAGCGATGGTGAATTTTTGACAGTTTATGTTCCATCTCTTGGTACCTCGTTTAATCAGCAATTATTAAAAGGTAGTAGTGGGGGAGGTCTTATGAAAGTTTTAAATAGTGAGTACAGCGTATCTTATACCAATTCTCCAAATCTAGAAGCTCTAGATTCATCTGAGCCTGGAAAATATATTAAATTAACCTTTTCTAGAAAGCTTTACAAAGGGGCCGCTACTATTAATTCTTTTATTATTGCCTTTACTCCGGATGGAACAATTAGAAGGATTACTGCTTATCCTACTAGCGGTGGGCGTGAAATAGTTATTGATTTAACCGCTGTTAAGTTTAATGTTGGAATTCTTGATAGCAAATTTAAGTACGATCCCCCAAAATCTTCAAATAAGGTAGATAATTTTTTATATGATATTAAAAAAAATTAAGGTTTAATCTATGGAAGAAAATGATTTTATTAAATTTGGGAGTTATTTGAGAAAAGTTAGAAATGGTAAAAATTTGACTCTTGAAATGGTAGCGGAGGATATTAAAATTTCTATTAAGTATCTTAAAGCTCTTGAAGATTCTAATATTGAAATTTTTCCAAATGAAGTTTTGGCTGTTGGATTTTTAAGAACTTATAGCGAATATTTAGATATTGATTCTAGATTGATATCAACACTTTTTAAGGATTATAAAAGTAAACTTAATAATAGTTATATTGGGATTAGATCTGAAGATAAAATTTCAAATTTGGGATTTTTAGGCGATAATAAGGTTTTAGATAAAAAATTGTTTTTTTTAAATTTAGAGTCCTTAAGTATATTGAAAATTCTGCTAGGAATTGTTGGTGTTATTTTACTATTGTTTGTGTTTTTTTCTTTTAGAGAAGTGGAAGTTTATTTTAAAAAATTTTTTAAGCTTAGTCAGAATGAAAAGATAATTTCAAATCTTCATGAAGTGTCTTTTGATAAAAAGAATTTTTGGAATATTTCTCTTAAAGAGGGAGATTCTTTATTTTTAACGTATGGCGATAATATTGCAAAATATAGAGCATCTTTTATTAGTGATGATTTAGTTATTGTTGATGAGTCTAAAAAAAGTAAAAATATTTTTAATTTAGGAGAGTTTAAAGAGATAAATCTTGATGATAATATGAGAGTCAAAATTATTTATGAGAATTATTATTATGATAAGTCGAAAATAGCCAATGTAAGTTTAGAATCTTTTGATTTAAATGTTAAATATGTATCTGAAACTAATATTGACAATAGGTTTAACATTTTAAATTGGCAGTTTGATGTTAAGGGAACTGAAAAATTACCAAGTGGCGATTATCTTACTCTGTATTCTTCTCAGAAACTTTCAAATGTTGATTTAAAAATCGATTTTTTAAATGATACATTTTTTAGATATGCTGATGAAAACAATCTTCATGGCAAGTCTTTTTTTGCATCCAAAGGTATTCCTATTAATCTAGCTTTTGAGAAATCTTTGATACTATTCTTTTCAAGACTTTCTGATGTTAATATTATTCTCAATGAAAGAGACATTACTCCTTTTTTAAAAGAGCAGGGGAAAGAAATTTTTGCTGTTCAATTCTTCTGGGTAAAGACACCTTCAGGGTTTGATCTCAAAGTTTCTGAAGTTTATTAGTAATGGATAAAATAAAAAATTTTTTTTCCAGCTTAAATTCGTCCCAGGAAAAAATTGTTTTTAGTAAAAGTAAAAATCCAATTCTTGTTTTAGCAGGGCCTGGAAGTGGTAAAACTAGGGTTATAATTGCAAAAATTGTGTATTTAATCAAACATATGAATATAAATCCTAATGAAATTTTGGCTTTAACTTTTACCAATAAAGCTGCAAATGAAATGAATGATAGAATAAATGATCTTTTAAAATTTGACAAGAAACTTCATATTCAAACTTTTCATTCTTTTGGATCTTGGCTTTTGAGAGCTTACTATAAGGATTTTGATAGAAATTATGATTCAAATTTTACAATTTGGGATACTAATGATGTAGTTAAATTTGTCAAAGAAATTAATCTTGCTTCAAATTTTGAAATGGCAAAACATATTGCAGCTTTGATTTTAAAAGACAAAGAAAATTTTTTCTTAGAAAAATTTATTAAATTTGCAGAAAAGGAATATGAGTATATTAAAATTTATGAGGAAGAGAAAGCTAAAAATAATGCTTTTGATTTCGCAGACCTTATTATTAAACCTATTTTAATGCTGAGGCATTCTAAATCTCTAAAAGAATCTGTTCAATCTAAATTTAAAGTTATTTTTGTAGATGAATATCAAGATACTAATTATTCACAATTTTTATTTTTGAAAGAACTTTATTCGGATGGTATGTATTTTATGGTTGTAGGAGATGAAGATCAGTCAATATATTCTTTTAGAGGAGCTAGAATTGAAAATATTCTTGAATTTGAAAAAACTTTTGACAATGTTATTAAATTTTATTTAGTGCAAAATTACCGTTCAAATTCAAATATAGTGAGGATTGCAAATGGAGTTATCTCAAAAAATAAAAATAGGTATGAAAAACAAATAACAACTCAAAATGGTTCTGGTAAAAGAATGAAATTTTTAGTTTTTCAAAGCACATCAGATGAAGCTGAATATTTTTCTAACTTGCTTGTTTCCAATGATATTGAGACAGCAATACTTTATAGATTCAATTCTCAATCTTTTCATTTTGAAACATCTTTTTTAAAGAAAAATATTCCATACAAGGTTTTAGGATCAATTAAATTTTATGAGAGAGAGGAAATAAAGGATATTATTTGTTTGCTTAGGCTTCTTATAAATAAGAAAGATAAAATAGCTTTTTTAAGAATGATAAATAAGCCTTCTAGGGGAATTGGAAAAACTACTCTAGATAAAATAATTAGTTCTTTAAACGACGATGATGTTAATTTCAATTTGTTTTGTGCTAGTAAAAAAACTTTGAGTTCTCTTAAAAATAGGGCCAAAGAGTCTCTTTTATTGTTTTTAAATATTTATGATGAGCTGGGCAGAAAACTTTTTGAAGGTAATTATATTAATTTATCTGCTTTTATTGAGGATGTTGTAATTAAGTTTGGCCTTTTAGATTATTATAAAAAATTTGATAAAGATGAAAAATTAAGAAATATTGATGAGCTTATTAATAGTGGAATTGAATATTCAGGTACATTTGAAGGTCTTGCTATTTTTTTAGAAAATTCTTCACTTTCTCCTTTAATTTCTGGAGATTTTAAGTCCAATATATTTTTATCTTCAATCCACGGTGTTAAGGGACTTGAATTTGATAGAGTTGTGATTTCTGGACTTGAAAAAGGTCTTTTGCCAGCTGAAATTGAAGAATTAACAGAAGATAGGCTTGAGGAAGAGAGAAGGCTTTTTTATGTTGCAATCACAAGAGCTAAATCAGAGCTTATTATTACCTTAAATTTGAAGCGAGCTTTTAGGGGTTCTTTTAAAAGTACCGAGCTTTCCGTTTTTTCCCAAGATATTAACAAAAATTTTTATGACACTATTTTTATTCCTGAGTATTTAAAAGAAAGTTTTAATAATTTTTTTATTGATAGTAAAAGGGATATTAGATTTAATATTGGAGACTATATAATTTATAATGGAGAAAGGGGAATGATTATTGATAGCTGGTACCAAGGTAACTCGCAGTTTGTTAAAATTAGTTTGATAAATGGAAAGAAGGCTATTTTGAGTTCTGAGTATATTAAAAAAATTATTAAAGTTTAGAGGTTTATTTTGAAAGATATACATTTAGAAAATAGTTTAAAATTAAGCTTGGTGACACTTAATAGGGATAGTGAGGATAAATTTATTTCAAAATTTGAGAAAGTTATTAAATTGGTTAATGAAATTTCAAATTTTGAGGTTAAAATTAATTTTAATGCTAATAAGAAAAATATTTCTACATTGCGTGAGGATAAAGTCAGATGTTCTCTTTCTATTGAATCAATTAAAAAGCTTAGTAACTCGTTTTTAGATGGATATTTTTCATCTCCTAAAATATTAGAATAAGGATAAGGTCTTGGACTTAAGTAATTTAACTTTAACCAAAATTCAAGAATTAGTTTTGACTAAAAAATGTAAAATTTATGACATTTTACTTGCTTATAAAAATAATTATGAATCAAATAAAGATGTAAATGGATATATTGAATTTTTTGATGATTCTTTAGATATTGCAAAAAGGTATGACGATTGTTTAAAAAATTGCGAATTAGAAGATTTGCCTTTAATTGGCATGCTTATTGCTGTTAAAGATAATATTTCAATTCAAGATAAATCTTTAACTTGTGCTTCTGAAATTTTAAAAGGCTATATTTCTCCTTATGATGCGACTGTGATTAAAAGGCTCAAGAATAAAGGAGCAATCTTAATTGGCAGAACCAATATGGATGAATTTGCCATGGGTTCTACCGGTGAATTGTCATGTTATGGTGCAACTTTAAATCCTTTAAATAGAGAATATGTTATAGGGGGTAGTTCTGGAGGCTCTGCAGCTGTAGTTGCATCTTTTCAAGCACCTTTTTCTCTTGGCAGTGATACTGGGGGTTCTGTTAGACTTCCTGCATCTTTTTCAGGAATTTTAGGTTTTAAACCTTCTTATGGAGGCCTTTCTCGCTATGGGCTTGCATCTTATGCTTCGTCTTTTGATCAAATAGGATTTTTTTCTCATTCTATTGAAGACATTGCTTTAATATTAAAACATACTTGTGGATCTGATAAAATGGATTCTACCAGTGTAGATATCTTTGACGATTTTTATCCCTTAAAAATTGAGTCTTTGCAAGGTAAAAATTTAGCTTTAATTAAAGAGCTTAGCGAAGATTTAATGGACAAAAATGTTGCAAGTAGTTTTGCCAAATTTAAATTTGATCTTTTGTCAAAAGGTGCTAATATAAAAGAAGTTTCAATAGAAGAGATTAATTTTATTTTATCAATTTATTATACAATTTCTCCCGTTGAAGCATCTTCCAATCTTGCTCGTTATACTGGACTTTGCTACGGCAAGAGAATATCAGAAAATTTAAGTCTTAATGATTTTTATTTTAAACATAGAAGTAATTTCTTGTCAGAAGAAGTTAAAAGGCGTATTATTCTTGGAAATTATTTATTGTCAGAAGGGTACGATGCCAAATATTATGTAAAAGCTTGTGAAATTCTTCAGAATTTGATTATTCCCAAATTTAACAAGCTTTTTGAAAGCTGTGATTTTATTATTACCCCAACAAGTTTTGTTAAGCCTTTTAGAGTTGGTTTAGATTTTGATGATCCTGTTAAAATGTATTATTCAGATATTTGCACTGTGATTGCAAATCTTATTGGTGCTCCTGCTATTTCGCTTCCGTATTCTAAGGACAAGGAAGGATTATCTATTGGAATGCAAATTATTGGGCGTAGCAAGAAGGATTTTGAACTTTTAAGTTTTTCAAAAAATGTGATTAGGGAATTAGGATTGAATGGAATATAAATTAGTTATTGGATTAGAAATTCATATTCAGCTAGGGCTAAGAACAAAGGCTTTTTGTGGATGTAAGAATGAGTTTGGAGGAGTTCCCAACTCTCGTATTTGTCCAATTTGTCTTGGACTGCCTGGTTCATTACCAAGTGTGAATGTAGAGCTTATTAATAGTGCAATTTTAGCGGGTCATGCCACAAATTCAAAGATTAGGCATGTTGTTAAATTTGATAGAAAACATTATTATTATCCAGATTTGCCAAAAGGATATCAAATCTCGCAAAATGATAAGCCGATTTGTGAGGGAGGAAGCTTATTGATTGAAACCCCTTCTGGGCTTAAAAAGATTAACATTATTAGAATTCATATGGAAGAAGATTCAGGTAAAAGTCTGCATTTGCTGGATAGTGAAAATCAAAGTTATATTGATTTTAATCGTTCGGGAGCTCCTTTACTTGAGATTGTTTCTGCTCCAGATATTAGCAGTGGGGATGAAGCAGTTGCTTTTTTAAGTTCTTTAAGAGAAATTTTTAGGTATCTTGATTTGTCGGAATGTAATATGGAGAATGGTTCTTTTAGATGTGACGTAAATGTTAATTTAATTATTACAGAGAGTGGAGTTGAGCATAAAACTCCTATAGCTGAAATAAAGAATTTAAACTCTTTTAAATCTATTAAAGCTGCCATTGAATATGAAGAATTAAGGCAGCAAGAGGAGTGGGTTCAATTTAGGAAAACCCTTGATAGTTGTGGTAAGCACACTAGAGGATTTGATGATAAAAATGGGGTAACTGTGATTCAAAGAGATAAAGAGACCGTATCTGATTATCGTTATTTCCAAGAACCCGATCTACCTTTAATAGAGATTGATGATTTTTATATTGACAATATTAAAAAAATAAAGTTAATTGAACTTCCATTTGATGCAAGAGTTAGGCTTAAAGATCAATATGGGTTAAGTGATTTTGATGTTATTACTTTAACAACAGATAAGCATCTACTTAGATATTTTGAAGAGGCTGCTATTAATGCAAGCGATCCTAAAAAAGTAGCCAATTGGATATTGTCTGAAGTTTTAAGCGTTCTTAATGATAAAGGGATTAGTGTTCTTGAATTTAATTTACTTCCAAGCTATATTACAGAGCTTGTTGAATTTATTGTTGCTGGTAAAATAAGTGGCAAAATGGCAAAAAAGGTGTTTTTAGAGATGATGAGTAGAGAAGTTTCCGCTTCTGTTATTATAAGTGAAAATCAATTAGAGCAAATAAATGACAAGTTTGTTATTAAGCAGATTGTGCTTGAAGTTTTAAATGAAAATCCTAAATCAATTGAACTTTACAAAAAGGGTAAAGATCATGCTATTAAATTTATGATGGGGCAAATAATGAAAAAATCTTCAGGAAAGATTAATCCTATCCTTGCAAATGAAATTCTTTTACAAAGTTTATCAAATGTATGATTTATCCTTAATAGACAATTTGCCAGTGATTAAGAGGGCAAGATTTTTTTATCTTTACGATATTAACGGTAAGAGATATTTAGATTTATATTTAAATGGTGGAAAAAATTTTTTAGGCTATAGAATTCAAGGCTTAAATCGCCTTTTTAAGCAAACTATGTCGAGGGGTTTAATATCTCCTTATGCTTCTGTTTTTAAAAATCAGTTTATCAATTTGGTATTTACTTTTTTTAAAGAGGCTGGATCTGTTTATATTTTTAAGCTAGAGCAAGATGCAAAAAAATTTTTATTATCTTTAACTGGTAAAGATAAAGTTTTTATGCCCTGGGAAAAAGAAGAAGGAATATATGAGTTTAAAATGGGATTTAGGAATATTAAATATCCTATGATTTTTAATATTCCTTTGCCTGATTTTATGTCTGTTATTATTGTTGTTGTAGACAATCTTTCTAGGAAAATAGAATTTAGAGATAATTTTGATGCTGTAACTTTATCTTTGGCTAGACATACATTAAGCAAACTTTTATTTTATAGTAAAAATCTCAATATTAATTTTAATTCTTTTGCTACACCTTTGTTTAGAGTGACTGATAGGTATATGTTTCCTCTTTATGATGCTTGTTATCATGCTGAAATTTTTAATGAATTTCTCAAACATGGGTATTTAATTAGTCCAAATTTTAGTATTCCATCTATTATTCCTTTGAAGTTTTCTAAAGGAGATCTGGATAATTTTAAAAAAATTTGTTTTGCCCTTAAGGATAAGTTTATTGATGTACTTGACAGTGATCCTTACAAATAATAAAATAAATAAGATTTATGCATAAAATTATATGCAAGGGTAATGCGCTATTATGAAGAAAATAACCAATAATGTTACGATTTGGATCAAGCCAAAGACTGTTGAGAAAAAATGGTATTTAATTGATGCAGCAGATAGAGTTTTAGGTAAAGTTGCTGTAGATGTTGTTAGAATTTTAAGAGGCAAACATAAAGCTTATTATACTCCTCATCAAGATTTAGGTGATAATGTTATTATTATTAATGCTTCTAAGGTTAGGCTGACTGGAAAAAAATATCAACAAAAACTTTATTATAGGCACTCAAGATATCCAGGAGGTCTTTATTCTGATACTTTTAAAACATTGTCAGAGAGAAAGCCTTGTGCACCTCTTGAGATCGCTATTAAAGGTATGTTGCCAAAAGGTCCTTTGGGGCGTGATCTTTTTAGAAATTTAAAAGTCTTTTCTGGTTCAGAGCATACTCTTAAAGCTCAAAATCCTATAAAGCTGGAAGCTAATTTAAGAGAGGTAAAATGAAAAAATCAAATTTTAGCAATGTTAATTTATCAATGGGAACTGGTAGGAGAAAGTCTTCTGTTGCTAGAGTTTACATTAGAGAGGGTAGTGGAAATATTAGAGTAAATAATAGAGATTTTGACTCTTATATCCAGCTTGAAAATTTAAGAACAATGGCACTAGCGCCTTTAGTTTTGACAAATACACTCGGAAAATATGATCTTTACATTAATGTTTATGGGGGAGGAATTTCAGGTCAATCGGGTGCAATAAGGCATGGGATCTCAAGGGCTCTTTTTGAACTTGATGAATCTAATAAGATGATTTTGAGATCTAATGGGTTTTTAACAAGAGATTCTAGGAGAGTTGAACGTAAGAAATTTGGGCAGAAAAAAGCACGAAAAAGTTTTCAATTTTCCAAAAGATAATTTTATTTTTTATACATTTTACATTGTTATTTAAGCAAAAAAAATCCCTTTTACAGGGATTTGATTTATTTTTTCTTAATAGAATAAAAGACGTTTTTACCGTGGTATTCTGCAGTTGTTTCTAATTCTTCTTCTATTCTTATGAGTTGATTGTATTTTGCTATCCTATCTGTTCTTGAGAGTGAGCCAGTTTTAATTTGCCCCGTTCCAAGAGCTACTACAAGATCAGCTATTGTCGTATCTTCTGTTTCTCCTGATCTATGAGATACTATTGCTGTGTATCCTGCTTTTTTAGCCATTTCCACAGCTTCAAATGTTTCTGTTAGTGTTCCAATTTGATTTACCTTTATAAGGATTGAATTAGCAACCCCCATTTCAATTCCTTTTTTAAGAAATGAGGTGTTTGTTACAAATAAATCATCCCCAACAAGTTGTACTTTGTGTCCAATTTTGTCTGTAAGCTTTTTCCATCCATCCCAATCTTCTTCGGCCATACCATCTTCGATTGAAATAATTGGATATTTTTCTACCCATTTTGACCAATATTCAATCATTTGTTCAGAAGTGAGCTCTTCTTTTGTTGACCATTTAAGTACATATTTTTTTGTTTTTGGGTCATAAAGCTCAGATGTTGCTGGATCAAGAGCTATTACTATGTCTTTTCCAGGCTCATATCCTGCTTTTTTTATTGCTTCTATAATCATTTCGCAAGCTTCTTCGTTTGATTTTAAATTTGGAGCAAATCCCCCTTCATCTCCAACAGAAGTTGCATACCCTTTGCCATTGAGAATGCCTTTTAGTGTATGAAAAACTTCTACCGCCATTCTTATTGCTTCACTAAAAGTTTTTGCTCCTGTAGGCATTATCATGAACTCCTGAAAGTCAACAGAGTTGTCAGAATGTGCGCCACCATTGATAATGTTACACATAGGTGTAGGCAAAATGTTGGCTTTGTAAGCTCCAAGATATTGATAAACCTTGAGTCCAAGGTATTTCGCAGCAGCTTTAGCTGTAGCCATTGAAACCGCTAAGATTGCATTAGCGCCAAGCTTTTCTTTTGTAGGGGTTCCATCAAGTTCAAGCATTTTTTTATCGATTGCAACCTGATTTAAGGCGCTCATACCTTCAAGTTCTGGGGCAATTATGTTTTTTATATTTTCAATTGCTTTTAAAACCCCTTTCCCCATATATACAGACTTATCACCATCTCTAAGCTCAACAGCTTCGTTAATTCCTGTTGATGCACCTGATGGTACAGCAGATCTTCCGCAAGTTCCATCTTCTAAAATGACATCAGCTTCAACTGTTGGATTCCCCCTAGAATCAATAATTTGTCTGGCTTTGATTTCATAAATGTGAAAACCCATTTTTATACTCCTCTTATTATTTATTTACTTTAATGTATGTTTTTAGTATAATGTTAAAAAGTTTAAATGTGTAGCATTTACCAAAAGAATTATTATTGTGAGCTTTGTATATAATCTATGAAAGAAAAGTTTTTGTATTTATTGATTTTTACAGCTTTATGTGTTAGTAATCTTTTTTCAGATGATTATGTAATATATGATTTTGATTTGAGTTTAAATGAATTTTTAGAAGTTTCAATAAGAAAAGACAATCTTGAGCCCATAGTTGATTCCAAACGCATATTATTATTTTATCCTCCCAATAAGGAAATTAGAAAAATTTTTGCTGCTTTTGACTTTGATCACTATTCTAAGAAATATTTATTCAAAAAAAATGAGTATGGAGTTTTTTTTGTTAAAGTCAATATTCCTCATGGCACAAGCAATATAAAATATAGGCTTATTGTAGATGGTGTTTGGACTAATGATGAGTATAATAAAAATGTGGTTTACAATGAAGATTTAATCCCATTTTCTAAAATTGAGGTTGCTAAAGAGAAGTCCAGTTATATTTCGTTGAGAAATCCAATACAATCTTATGATAATAATGAGATTGAAATTTTTTATATTGGTCGTCCTGGACAAATAGTTACAATAGCTGGTAGTTTTAATAATTTTAATCCTTTTTTAAATAGGCTTGTAGAAAAAGAAGATAATAGGGGAATTTATACTATTAAGCTTAAAAATTTACCGAAGGATAGAATTTATTATTATTTTATTGATTCTGGTAACAAAGTAATAGATAAAAATAATGTTAATAGAATTAACTTATATTTTGTTGAGGGGATTGATAATAAAATAGATTTTGAAGTTTCCTATTTTGACCATAAATAAACTTTTAAATTATTTATTTATTCATTTCATCAAAAAGGTATTTAGATACAAAGTGATCTTTTTCTACTTCTTCGAGTTTTGGGTGTACTTGGGTTGATAAATGAATTTTTCTAATGTTTGCTAGAGTTTGTTCGTCTAGTTTTATATTTTTATTTTTTCTTTTTTCAGGGTTGATTTCAGGAATTGATGCTATTAGCATTTTAGTATATGGATGAATTGGATTTGAAAATAGTGTTTCTCTGGGTGCAAGTTCCAGGATAACCCCAAGATACATTACAGCGATTTTATCACTCATATATTTTACTACAGCAAGATCATGAGAAATAAATAAATAAGATAACTTGAATTCTTTTTGCAAGGTTTTTAGCAGATTTAAAATTTGAGCTCTTATTGATACATCAAGCGCAGAAACGGCTTCGTCTAAAAGTAAAAGTTTAGGATTTAAGGCCAATGCTCTAGCAATTCCTATTCTTTGCCTTTGCCCCCCTGAAAATTCATGAGGATATCTAGTTAACATGCTTTTATGTAATCCAACAATATCTGTTAGTTCGTTTACTCTTTGTTCTATTTCTTGTTTTGTTTTTGGAAGAATTTTGTTTTCATTGTATATTTCTAGCGGCTCTGCTATTATTTCTTTTATTGTCATTCTTGGATCAAGTGAAGTGTGGGGATCTTGGAATACCATTTGCATATCTTTTTTTGTTTTTAAGAGCTCTTTTTTTGAAAGTTTAGTTATGTTTTTTCCGTTAAAGTAAATATTTCCAGAAGTTGGTGTGTAAAGCTGCATTATTGAGCGAAGAGTGGTGGATTTGCCGCAGCCAGATTCTCCTACAAGTCCCAAAGTTTTATTTTTTTCAACTTCAAAGCTAACATTGTTTACTGCATTTACTTTTTGTTTGTTTTTCCAAAATAAAAAATCTTCTCCAGTTGTGAATGTTTGTATTAAGTTTTCTACTTTAAGAATTATTTCTTTTTTACTGCTCATTTAAAACTCCTCAATACTGGTTTTTGTGAGATTAATAGTATTTTCTTTTATTGAATAAAGTTTTTTATTTGGATCTTGTTCTAGTGTAAGAATTGATTTTAAGAGCCCAATAGTGTAAGGGTGTTTGGGATTATTAAATATTTCTTCTACTGTTCCTTCTTCTACAATTTTTCCTTGATACATGACAGATACTGTATCACAAATTTCAGCAACAACTGCAAGATCATGAGTTATAAATATGGTAGAAGTATTGAATTTTTTAGATAGATTTTTGATTAATAGTAATATTTGCTCTTGGATTGTAACATCAAGGGCCGTTGTAGGTTCATCCGCTATTAGTAGGGATGGATGACAGCTAAGTGCCATAGCAATCATGACTCTTTGCCTCATTCCTCCTGAAAATTGATGGGGGAAATGTTTTATTCTCTCTTCTGCGTTTACAACACCAACAGTTTTTAACATTTCTATTGCTTTTTCTTTGGCGTCTTTTTTCCCTAATCCTTGGTGTAAGATTATTGTTTCTTCAAGTTGAGTTGATATTCTTAAAAATGGGTTTAATGAAGTCATTGGGTCTTGAAATATCATTGATATTTTATTCCCTCTGATTTTTAAAAGTTCTTTTTCGCTAAGTTTTAGCAGATCTTGATTTTCAAATAGTATTTCTCCACTTTTATATACTGTTGTAAGTTCTGGTAATAATTTAAAAATAGCCATGCTTGTTACGGATTTCCCACTTCCAGATTCTCCAACAATAGCTCTGATTTCTCCTCTTTTTACAGATAGGTTAATATTTCTTACGGGATGAATTGTTGTATGTTTTAATCTAAATTCAATTGCTAAATTTTTTATTTCCAATATATTCTCTTTTTCCATTCAATTTCTCCTTAGATGCTATCTTTTGGATCAAATGCATCCCTTAACCCGTCACCTAAAAAGTTCATAAATAATAGAAATATTGTCATAACTATAGCCGGAATAAAAACTTTCCATGGATATTCAACAAATGTAGCAATTCCATTTTGTACTAATTCTCCCCAGCTTGTCATTGGAGCTGAAATTCCAAGTCCTAAAAAGGATAAAAATGCCTCAGCTATAATAAAGCTTGGAACTCTTATTGTTGTGAATATAACTATCATTCCAATGCTATTAGGTATTAAGTGTTTTAAGATTATTCTTTGATTTGTTGCACCAAAGGTTTTGGCTGCCTGTATAAATTCTGAACTTGATAGTGATTGTACCTGGCCTCTTACAACTCGAGCTACTGTTAACCATGATACAAATGCAAGTGCTATGAATAATCCTATTATACTTCTTTCCATTATTGCCATTAGTATTATTACAATAAGCAAATAGGGCAATACATAAAGAATTTCGATTATTTTGGTGATTATTTTGTCAGGCAATCCTCCAAAAAATCCTGCTATTGAGCCTAGAATAGTTCCTATTATCATAGACAAAAAAGCCCCAATAAATCCTACAGCAAGAGATATTTGGCTGCCTTGTATTAATCTTGCAAGCAAGTCTCTTCCAAGATTGTCTGTGCCAAGCACATACACTCTTTTATGTACTTTTACTTCCTTTTTGTCTATTATTTGAACTTCATTCTCTATTTTTCTTTTTATGTCTTCAAGTTTTTTTAGTTCGTTTTCATTTATTTCTCTTTTTTCTTTTTTTGCTAATCTTTCAATAAATTTTTTTTCTTTTTGGTACCATAGTTCTCCAGCAGGCTGGAAAGATGGTGGTAAATCGGAATGCTCTACTATTTGAGTATGGTATTTATATATTGGCAATATTGGCCGAAGAATGGCAATTGAGATATAAAATCCAATTACAAAAAGACTGCCAAATGCCAGTTTATTTTCTTTGAATCTTGACCAAGCTCTTCTTTCGGATTTAGAATTGTTTTCTTCATTTTGTTTTTCAATGCTATTCATTTTGATTTCCTTTTTTTATACTCTTGGATCTAACATTTTATATATAATATCTGATATTAATATAGAAATAAGAAGTATTATTGAATATACTAACAATCCCCCCATTAATACTGGATAATCTCTGTTTAGTGCGGATTCTGTTATAAACATTCCCATCCCAGCAATTCTAAATATTTTTTCAATAACTACGCTTCCAGAGATTATGGCAGCAAATGCTGGACCTATATAACTTACTACAGGCAGCATTGCTCCTCTTAACATGTGCTTTATAACGATCTTTCTGAAGCTTAGCCCTTTTGCACGTGCAGTTCTTACAAAGTCACTCTGTATTATTTCTAGCATTGAGCCCCTGATTATTCTTGAAAAAATAGCTACATTGGGCATGGTAAGAGTTATTATAGGTAGAATTAAATTTGAAAATCCCCCTCTTTCTGTGATCCATCCGGAGGTGTAAAGCAAACTCCATTTAATTGCAAAAAAGTATTGTAAAATTGGTCCTATTACGAATAATGGTATGGAAATCCCGAATAGTGCTATTGATATTATTATATAATCTATATAAGTATTTTTATAAATAGCAGCTAATATTCCTATTGGTATTCCTATTGATAGTGATATTATAAGGGATATTACTCCTAGTGTAAGTGATTTTGGAAATCCCAATTTTATGTATTGATTAACTGTAAGGTCTTTCTTTTTTAAAGAAGGCCCCAGATCTCCTTTTAGAACGTTTAAAATATAATAAAAAGCTTGAATATAAAAAGGTTTGTCAAGATGATATTTTTCCATTAATCTTGCTTTTACTTGAGGATCAATAGGCTTTTCAGAATCAAATGGACTTCCAGGAGCCATTCTCATTACAAAAAAGCATAAAAAAACTATTGCTAGTAAAGTTGGTATCATTCCTATTATTTTTTTTAAAGTAAACCTTAACATTTTTGCCCCTTTGTAAATAGATTGACAACATTACGTATTAGTCAATTATATCATATAGTGTTTATTGTTTTTCAAGCTGTAAATTATAATTTTTGATGAAATAGAAGGTTTTTTGCATTGTAATTAATAATTTAATTTTCAATAAAATGAACTTTTGTCTTTTTTAAAATTTTTTATTATAAATTTTGCTATATTGATTAGAGAAAGATTTATTTTTTTATTTAAGATTCTAAGGTAATTTCAACTTAGAATCTTAAACGTTATTTGTATATTTTTACTTTTATATTAGACTTAAATATTATTTTCAATTTATATTAAGCCTTTTGAAAAAATTAATTAATTTTGTTTTGCATTTTTAATTGATTTTAATTCAGAAAAATAATAAATTTCTGATACATTAGGATTCCATCCAGTCCATTTATCGTTTCTGAAAAGATAGTGTCCAGAATATATGTATATTGGTGCGGCAGGAAAATCTTTTTCAATTATTATTGATTCTGCCTTTCTGAGTAAATTTTTTCTTTTTATAGGATCTTTTTCAAAATCTGATTCTTTGATGAGCTTGTCAAATTCTAAGTTTGCATATTTGTATGATGCAAGTTGAGAATTTTCGCTTGTGAATATAGTAAAGTATGTGTGTGGATCCAAATATTCCCCAATGCGTCCAATTCTTATTATTTCAAAATTACCCGTATTTCTACTATTGGTAAGAACAGGCCAATTTTCATTAGTAAGCATAATGTTTATATTTAAAATTTTTTTCCATTGGTTTTGAATAAATGTAGCAACTTTTTTGTGAGTTTCGTTTGTATTATATTTTAGCGTTAGGGTTGGGAATCCTTTTCCATTAGGATATCCAGCTTCTGTTAAAAGCTTTTTAGATTTTTCAGGATCAAATAAAGCCAACTTTTTGCCATAATTGTAATTTTCAAGATTAGGCGTTATTTCTCTTGTGGGAACTGTTCCGTCATTAAGTACTTTGTAAGTTAAAGTTTCTCTGTCAATAGCTAACGTTAAAGCTTCTCTAACCTTAGCATCATCAAGGGGTTTTATTTTTGTATTAAATGAGTATAAATAAATTGCATTGCTTTTGTGTTGATAATAGTCATTTTGTAGTTTTATTTCATTTACAATATCCGGCGGTATGCTGTTAAAAATAGCATCGATTTCATTGTTTTTGTACATATTATATACAGTCATATCATTGTCAGAGGTAATGTAGACAAGCTCTTCAAGTTCTACTTCTTTTGCATTGTAATAATGTTCGTTTTTTTCAAATATAATTTTTTCATTAGGCAATCTTTTTTTTAATTTAAAAGGACCGCTGGTAACCATGTTTTCAGGGTTTGTCCAATTTCCCTTATATTTTTCAATAACATGAATAGGTACTGGCATGAATGTGTGATGTAGAAGTAATTCAAGAAAATAGGGTTTTGGAGATGTAAGTGTTATTTCCAATGTTTTGCTATCAATTGCTTTAATTCCAAGTTCAGAATCAGATACTTTTCCATCAAAATACTCCTGTCCATTTTTTATTATTGATTTAAGCATATCAACATGTGTAGATTCTGTTTCTTTATTTAAAATTCTTAAAAAAGATTTTCTTATTCCTTCAGCGGTAATTGGAACTCCATCGCTCCAAACAAGATTATCTCTTAGATAAAATTGATATGTTTTTTTATCTTTTGAAGCTTCCCAATTTTTAGCAAGTCCAGGCTTAAGCTTTCCTGTTTTAGTATTTAATGTCAAGAGCCCTGAGAATACTTGTTCTAAAATCCTTGCTCCGATTGTCTCATCTACCAAGTGTGGGTCAAGCGATGAAGGTGCTCCCCCTATATATACTTTAAATGTTAATTTTTCCTTTTCTAAATTACTCTTACATGTAATTAAAGATACGGCAAGCATAATTAGTGTTGCTATTTTAATTTTTTTACCGATTTTTTTAGCTTTATTAAAGTTCATTTTAACCTTTCCCCAAATTAAAATTATTTATAAACTTTAAGCTATCTTTTTTTTAGAATAAAGTCAATAAAAAATCGTCCATCAAAAATAAATTAATAGACGATTTTTATTTAATAATTAAATATTAATTGTTTATTTTTTTAATTTTAGTTGAGATAAATCAAATCTTTCTGAAATATTAGTATTCCAGCCTGTCCACTTGTCATTTCTGAAAAGATAACTATTTCCATATATGTATATTGGGGCTATTGGAAAATCTTTTTCAATAATTATCTCTTCTGCTTGTCTTAAGATGTCTTGTCTTTTTATTGGATCAAGTTCAAGATCAGATTTCTTAATAAGTTCGTTGTATTCTGAGTTTGAGTAATTGTGAGATGAGAATTGTGTATATCCTTGTGTGAATATGCTTAAAAATGTTGCTGGATCAGCATAATCACCTATCCATCCTGCTCTTGCTATTTCGTAATTTCCATTTGCTTTAGTGTTTAAGTAAGTTGTCCATTCTTCATTTTCAAGTTCCACATCAATATTTAAATTTTTTTTCCATTGGTTTTGAATAAATTCACAAATTTTTTTATTTGCATCGCTTGTATTATATTTTAATTTTAAAATGGGGAATCCGTTGCCATTAGGGTAACCAGCTTCAGCTAAAAGGGTTTTTGCAATTTCAGGATTAAATAATTCTAAATTTTTTGCATAAGAATACGAGCTAAAGTTAGGAGTTGCTCTTCTTGTAGGAGTAGTTCCGTTGTCAAGAACTTTATATGTAAGTGTTTCTCTATCAATAGCAAGAGTTAAGGCTTTTCTAACTTTAACATTGTCAAGCGGTTTAACTTTTGTGTTGAATGCGTAAAAATATATGGCATTAACAGCTGATGAGTAATAATCGTTTCTTAATTTTAGATCTTTAATTAAATCAGGCGGTATGGAGGCAAATATTGCATCTAATTCTTTATTTTCATACATTTTGTATGCTGTTGAGCTGTCATTTGTTGTATAAAATGTAATCTCTTGTACTTCTACTTCGTTTGAGTTGTAGTATTTGTCATTTTTTTCGACTACATATTTTTCGTTAGGAATTCTTTCTTTTAATTTAAAAGGACCACTGGTAACCATGTTTTCAGGGCTTGTCCAGCTTTGTCCATACTTTTCGGTAACATGAATTGGGATTGGAATAAATGATTGGTGTACTAGCATGTCAATAAAATAAGGCTTAGGTGATTCTAGTGTTATTTCCAATGTTTTTTCGTCAATTGCCCTAATTCCAACTTCAGAGTCAGGCACTTGTTCGTCAAAATATTTTTGACCATTCTTAATTGCTGATTTAACCATTTCAACATACTTTGAGCCAGTTTCCTTATTTAAAATTCTAAGATAAGATTTTCTAATTCCTTCTGCAGTGATTGCAACTCCGTCACTCCAGGTGATTTTTTCTCTTAGTGTAAATGTGTAAACTGTTCCGTCAGGAGAAATGTTCCAACTTTTTGCAAGTCCTGGTCTATTTCCTCCTGTGTTAGGATCGCCTGTAATAAGCCCTCTAAACATTGTGTCTATCATTTTTGATGCTACATTATCTTCTGCCAATTGAGGGTCAAGGCTACTTGGCTCTGATCCTAAGCTTATTTTAAATGATACTCCTTCTTGTGCTTTCTCTTTGCTACAACAAAGAAAGGTTAGAAAAAATATTATTAAAAATAATGATTTTTGTAATTTCATAATTTTTTATACCTCCGTTTTAAAGCTAACTTTAATTTTATAATTTTCCTTCTGTAGATATTAATTTTAAATCTTAATTTTAAAATTACTTATTTTATTATTTTTTAGTTTTAATATCTTCGTATAAATAGCTTTCTGCAATATTTGGTGCCCATCCTGTCCATTTATCATTTCTGAAAAGGTAATGAGATTTGGGTATAGATAAGGGTGCCATAGGAGAATCTTTTTCTACTATGATTGCTTCAGCTTCTCTTAAAATGTCTTGCCTTTTTATTGGATCAAGTTCTAAATTAGATTTTGTTATTAATGCATCATACTCTTTGTTTGAATATTTGTATGCTCCAAAAAAATGATTTTCTGTTGTAAGTAAGCTTTCTAAGAATGTTAAAGGATCAAAATAGTCTCCTAACCACCCCAAACTTGAAATTTGGTAATTTCCAGTTCTTCTGCTTCCTAAAAATGTTGTCCATTCTTCGTTCTCGATTTCTATTTTAATATTTAGGATTTTTTTAAATTGTTCTTGTAAGAATTCTGCTCCTTTTTGGTCTCTCCCTGAGACTTTATATTTTAATGTAGGGAATCCTTTCCCATCTGGATATCCAGCTTCAGCTAAAAGTTTTTTTGCATTCTCAGGATCAAATAATATTAAATTTTTTCCATAAGAATAATCATCAAATTTTGGAGTTAGGTTTCTTGTTGGCTCTGAACTTCCTTTTAAAACTATTTTACATAAAGTTTCTCTATCAATAGCAAGTGAGATGGCTTGTCGAACTTTTGAATTGTCTAGTGGCTTTATGGTTGTATTGAATACTATGTATGCCACTCCATTTTTTAATCCTGAGTAATAATCATCTCTTATTTTAATTTCTTCTAAATTGCTTTTTTCTGCTCCTTGCAGAAAATCGAGTTCACCGTTTATGTACATATTGTAAGCTACATTACCTTCTATTGGATAAAATATCACTTCATCAATTTCTACATTCTTTGCATTATAATATTTTTCATTTTTTTCTATTACGATTTTATCGTTAATTAATCTTTCTTTGAGTTTGTATGCGCCACTAACAACTATATTTTCGGGATTTGTCCAATTTTCTCCATATTGTTCAACAATATGCATTGGAACTGGTATGTATGCTGAGTGTGTTAGCATATCGGGGAAATAAGGCTTTGGAGATGTTAATGTTATTTCTAGGGTTTTGCTGTCAATAGCTTTTATGCCAAGCTCAGATTCAGGCACTGTCTCATCAAAATATTCTTGTGCGTTTTTTATTGTAGATTTTACTAAATTGGCATATAGTGCAGCTGTTTTTTTATTTAAAATTCTTAGATATGATTTTTTTATCTCCTCAGCAGTAATGGCAACTCCATCGCTCCAAACTATATCTTCTCTTAGGTTAAATGTGTAAACAGTTCCATTGCCAGAAATATCCCAGCTTTTTGCAAGTCCCGGTTTATATTTCCCAGTTTGTGAATCTTTTACTGCTAGCCCTAAGAATAGGTTTCTAATAATATTGCTACCGTAAAGGTCTGTTGAGAGCTGTGGATCAAGTGATGATGGTTCGCTTAAGTTTGACGCTCTAAAGGTTATTTTTTCTTTTTTTCCATTATTAGTACAAGCTATTAAAGAGAAGATAGTTAGTATTAAAGCTATTTTTATGTATTTCATGGGATTTTCCTTTTTCCATATTTTATATATTTGTTTTGTTGATTTTTTATTAATCTTTTTTAATAAAAAATTTTTTATTATATTTTGCTTTTAAATATATGTGCCTCCTGGTACTTTGATTTGCCTTATGTTTAAATTTTACTTTAAATCTTGCAATAAAGAAAGTCTAATAAATTGGGTACTCTTTAGTGATATTTTTCTATTATTGTAGGCTAAAATGTTACTTTAATTTGTGTAATAAATAAGGTATAATGGGTTTAAAATGTTTTCAAAAATGTATGCTTTTAATATTAGTTATGTATTTTTAGTTTTTTAGAATTATTTTAGAATTATTTGTTAGTAAAAAATGATTTAACTAATGATTAAGTGGCAACATAGAATGCTTTAAAAGGTGCTAGTTTTATGTTTGTACAAAATGAAAGTTTTGATAAATATTTTAAAGACATGGAGAGCGACTTTATAAGTCAATTTAAGTCTGTTGAAAATGTTAATTATTTAGATAAATCTTATCGTAATGCAGATTCTAATAGTAGAAAATTGGCAGATAGAATGATAGAGAGACTTCTTAAGAGCGGATCTACAATTGTTGGCATTCAAAATATTTTAGAACTTTACGAAAAGGCCAAATCTGGCAAGTCTTCAATTATATTAATGGAGCATTACAGTAATTTTGATTTTCCCTGTTTCCAATTTTTACTTTATAAAATGGGTTATCATGAAATTGCAGATCATATTATTCCAATAGCTGGAGTTAAGCTTTTCAGAGACAATTTATTTGTTAAAACTCTTTCTTTGGGATACAATGCAATATTGGTGTATCCACCACACGCATTTGTTGGGGTTGGTTTAGAGCATGCGAGGCAAAGACGTGTTTTTAATGCTAATTCTATGAAATATATTTATGAAAAGAAAAATAGTGGATACATTATACTTATTTTCCCTACGGCTACTAGATATAGAAAAGGAAAGCCCGAAACAAAAAAAATAATTTTCGAAATTGGTAATTATTTTAAAATTTTTGATTATTATTTGATGATTGGAGTCAATGGAAATGTTTTAGAGGTTTCTGAAGATGGAGATATGTCTCACGATGTTTTTAAAAGAGATTCTCTTATATATAATGCTGACAAGGTTATGAGTATTGCTGAATATAGGGATGAAATTTTAAGCGCTTTAAAAGATTGTCAGACAGAGATTACAAAAGAAGTTTTAGGGTTAAAAATTGCTGAAGATTTAGAAAATCGTTTTAATGTGCTTCATGCAGAAGGGCTTGAAGTTTATAAAAAGAGTTTTTGATGAGCTAGGAACTTGATTACAATATGCCTGATATAGATAAGATAAAGCAGTTTAAAAAAGAAATATTAGATAATCTTTCTAATGAAAGATTATCTAAAGAATCTTTTGGTGTAAGTATGGATGTTAATGTCCCTGAACCTGGAGAGAGTATTGTTCCTTGGATAAATGAAGATCTTGCTTTAGAGGAAAATGATGATGAGCTTGATTTAAATTTTATGCTTGATGCTCTTGAGAGTGAGGATAAATTGCCTTACTCTGACATTTTTAATGACAATTTACCTTTAAGTAGTTCTGACTTGAAAGTTGATATGGATTCAGAGTTTTCAACTTTGAATAATGATTTTGACGTTTCTTCTAGCGATTCTTTTGAAAATAATATTGACAAAGTTCTTGATGATAATTCTATTGATTTAGACATTGCTTCTAAACTTGATTTTGATAATTTAATCAATTCTTCAGAATTTAATTCTGAAGAATTGATTAACAATCAAGACAATAATAATTTTTTAGAATCTAGCAATGATTTTTTTGTTTCGGGGGATGATGATTTTTTAGAATCTAATAAATCTAATGAAATTAATATTGATGCCACAGTAAATGATAAAATCCAGGCAAACGAACAATCAGAGATGTTTGTTGGAGATGATTTAAATTTAGGCACTGATGACAATGATTTTGAAAATGTTGCAGATGATTTTAAATTTTTAGAGTATGATCAAAATACAAATTCTAAACGCTTTGAATTTAAGGTTAATTATCCGTTATTTTTGAAACATTTAAGTTCCTATCCTAGAAATTTAAGAATTGCAATTGCCGAGGCTTTAACTAAAGAGAATGTTTCAAGGTATAAACTTGAAGCTTTAATTGACCTTGTTGAAAAAAATAAAAAAGGGTTAAAATTTATTGCTAAATTTGTAGGGGATATTGTTGGGCGATCTATTAAATTGCCTTTAATTTATTTTAAGGCGGAAGAATTTAACAAGCTTCAGCAGAAATTAAGCTATAGAATCTCAAGGGCTTTACTACCTTTGATAAAAATAGCTTCTCTTTTTGTTGTTTTAGTATTAGTTTCTTTATACTTTATAGTAGATGTAGTATTTTTTTATGTTGCCTCTGAGGGCAAGTATAAAGAGGGTATAGAATCTATATATGCAAATAAAAGAGAGCTTGCAAAAGCTATCTTTAGAGACGCTTATTACATTAGGCCCGATGATAAATGGTTTTTAAATTATGCTAAAGCGTTTGAAGAAATCAGAGATTTTGATAGTGCTGAAGAGAAGTATGAAGAATTGTTTACAATTGAGCCTTTTTCTAAAAATTCTGCAAGCAGAAGGCGAAAAAAGTTTAATAAGGAAGGATATATTGCGTATGCTTCTATGAAAATTAGTCTTGGAGAATACTCTCAGGCCAATTCAATACTTGATGAGGTTATATCTTATGATCTTTATGATTATGATGCTTTAGTATTAAAGGGAGATAATTATTTTAAATGGGCTAAGACAAATTATAATTACTATAAAGATAGTATTAATAGTTATACAGTTGCGCTTTCGAAGTATGGACAAAAAAAGGAAATTTTATTTAAACTTTTCAATGCTTATATTGAAGCCGATTTAGATACTGAGTCTGACAATGTTAATAATTTTATTAAGTCAAATGAAATCCTAGATGTTGATGAAGTTGTTTATACAAAATATGCTAAAAAGCTGATAGACAAGTATATTTCTTTTGTGACCTATAACCAGAGGGCAAATAATCTTGCCATAAACCTAAATTATCTTAATGGACAAACAAATTTATTGAATAAGGAATTCTCTGATTTTAAAAGAAATGATGGTAGAACTATTTTTAAGCTTGACAATAATGTTAATATGAATTCAGAGATTGAATACATTCTCAGAAAAATATTAAATAAAAATCCCAATTATGATAAGGCACTTTTTGAAAGTGGAAGATATTCTTATTATATAGGTGATTTCAAGAAAGCGGAAGTATATTTGCTTAAGGCATTAAGTAGCTTTAGGCAGAAAAATTCAATTGAAGATGCTGGTGACAAGATATTGGCTTATAAAATTTTAGCAGACATTTATGAAAAATCTAAGGATTCTCTTAGAGCTAGCAATATTATTGGTTTGGCCCTAAATGATTATTCTTTTTACAAAAAACATAATCTTATAAAAGGGTCTAAGGAGATTTCTTCGATTTATGAAAAGCAAGGCGATATTCTTAGATCTTTAAATGATTTTAAGTCTGCGATATCTTCTTATAAATTGGCAATAAATGAGGGTGTTGATTATCCGGATGTTTACTATAAGGTTGGATTACTTAGTTATAGGGAAAATAATTATGATGATGCATTGAAATATTTGTTTAAAGTAGAGAGCATGGCGGGGTTTTCAAGTAGTAACGAAGTTTTAAATTCTATTGCTCTAACTCTTTATAAAATAGGTGATTTTTTAGCTTCCAGGAGCTATTATTTAAGAGTTATGCAAAATTTAGAACTAGAAAAGGCTAATGTTTTGAATTTTAATCCCAAAGAAAATGATTATCATAAAATTCTTTTATTAAAAGAAATTGAAACTTATAATAATCTTGGAGTTGTAGAAGTGATTGCTTCTTTTTCATCCATAAGAGATACTAAACTTTTTAATTCTGGAGTTAGTAATTTAAGCGAATCAGCTAAGATTTTTGATATATTAAATAGAGATGAAGATATGATAAAAAGTGTTAAAAAAGATCTTGCTAGCTTAAATCTCAGGAATATTTTTAAGAATAATTTTTTTAAATCGAATGTTTTGTTTTATGAAAATTTATCCGAAAAACTTTAATTATGGGTCTTATTCATTTGTTTTGAATTATTTATGAGGGTGGTTTCCTTATGAAGAAAATTTTTTTCTTTCTTTTTATTAGCTTTTATTTGTTTGGATTTGAAGATAATTCTTTAAAAATCGACATTGATGATGTTTATGTTGAGGCCCATGAAGAGGGATTTCATCTTTTTATTAGAAAAAAACCTTCAATCAAGTCAGTAATATTGACAGAGTCTTTTGAAATTCCTGATAAGAAAAAAGATGTGGCGACTTATTCATTTCGCACATTAAGTTATAATAAGATTAATGGAGATGAAATTCGAATTTTAAATGGGAGGGTTATTAAGAATAAAGAACTTTTATCATTAACATCGTCAACACCTGTTCCTAATAAGAAGTTTGGAGAAGCTTTTCATATATTGATTCCAAAAAAATTAAAATATGGATTTCCAAATTTTTCAACAAGAAGTGGTGAGATTGATTTAGAAATATTAAAGAGCAAGAAAGAACCTTTTTGGTTTTCTATAAGATCTTTTGAGAAAAAATATAATGATTATTTAGGTAGGTATCAAGACAATGCTTATGAATTGTTTTTCAAGGATACTCAAAATCAAGGAAAAATTGAATTTAATGAATTAAGGGATACTTTTACAAAATTTTCAGATGAGGTTGTTATTGCTAATAATGGCATTGATATTGTTGATAAAATAAAAAAAATTTTAAAAAACTCAGAAGATTCAGTTTATGATTTAGATCTAGTGCTTGTTGTTGATGTTACTGACAGCATGAAAAGTAATATTGAGATTTTAAAAGAGCATTTATTTTCAATAATAGAGCCTCAACTGCAAAAGTTTAAATCCTATAGAATAGGTCTTGTTTTTTATAAAGACTATCTTGAAGATTTTTTAACCAAAGCTTTTGATTTTAATACTATCCCTTATTTAAATAATATTCTTAAATATGTCAGCGTTGGTGGTGGTGGAGATTATCCAGAGGCTGTGTTTGAGGGGATTGATGCTGCCGTAACTCAGTTTGATTGGAGGGCAGAGAGAAGATTTATTATTGTCATAGGAGATGCCCCTCCTCATGAATATCCAAGAGGGTCTGTTGTTTATAAAGATGTTATCAATTCTGCAAAAGAAAAAGATATTACAATTTATGGAATAATATTCCAGTAAAAATTTTTATTTTTTTAAATTTTTATTTTCCATTTTATTTAATATTTTTTTAGCTAAAGGCTTAATCCATTTAGGCATTTTTGCCTTATTTTCTATTAGCTCTTCAAATATTTTTTTTGCTTTTTCTGTTTTGTTTATTGTGTAGTATATGAATGCAATTTCATATTTGCCAGTAGCAACTATATTCGGATTGTGATCGAAATTTTGAATCATTTTTTCGTATGCTTTTAACGCAGAGTTGTAATCATTAACATTGATAGCCTTTTGAGCTTCTCTGAGATAAATCCCATAAGGAGTTTCTTTTGTTAATTTTTTCAAGTTAATTGTATAGCATGAAATGAGTATTAAGTTTAATAATACTAGTTTTTTCATTTTCTGTCTCTTTTAGAATGTTTTTATTTTTAATTTTATTAGATATAAAGCAAGAAAGCAAGACTCTTGTAGCCTTGCTTTCTGATTGTTTTTAATTATTTAGCAGGAATTATTATCTTCCAGTTGGAATGAATCAGATCTGGATTTTGTATTTTTTGTCTGTTAGCAAACCAAATTTTTGGCCATAAGTAAGGGTCATTATATAATTTTTTAGAAATGCCCCATAAGGTATTGCCTATTTTTATTACATAAAGCTCACTACTTGCATTGCTTTGATAAGCTTCTAGGTATCTTGCAGATTCTAAAAATAATTCATTGGCAAGTCTAAAGTTTTTGACATGTTTAGCCTCAACTCCTTTTTCCCATAATTTTCTAGATCGCTCAATAAGTTCTAGTGTTTTGAATTGTTCTTGAGGTTTAGAGTTTTTTGCTATTTCTAACTTTTCTGTATATGCTAGTACTATTGGAGTTTCTGTTTCTCCAAGAAGATAGGTGTCTTCATTAATGTTTAAAAGGTTTAAGCGACTGTTTCTTTCTTTAATAAATGCTCTACCATTCCATGGTGATGGTTTAATAAGCTTATTGTTGCTATAAATTGGCAAGTTGGAAGCCGCTTCAAGAGCTTTTAATTGTTTATACATTCTTTCATCAGTTTCTTTTAAAGCTTTAGCTTCTTTAGCATTTTTTGCTGCTTGTTGTGCTCTGTTGAATGCTTTGCTATACATGCCAAGGGCATCGTCAAGATCGTAATTTTTATATTTTCTTGTTGCTTCGAAATACAAGTTGTTTACTTCGTCGATTTCCAAAGGAATCCATATATATGCTTCATTTGCTTCTGCATCGTTTAGATACTTTTCGATATTTTCTTTAAGGTAATTTACTTTTTCTTTTTTTTCTCTTGTTTCTTTTATTATTGTTTTGTATCTTTCAATTACTTTTAGCGCAATTTCATTTATTTCTTTTGCTTTTTTTTTAGAAAAATTTTGTTTCATTGCTTCTTCTAATTTTTCAGCTTCATTGAACTCTTTAGAATAAAAAAGATGTCCTCTTTCTTTTATTAGTTCATTTTTAATGTCTTTTATATCTCTTAATTCAAAACTTTTAGTATCTAGCTTTGCAATTTTAGCATTTTTATTCTCTCTTGCTTCTGGAGGCGTTGTGCATGCGATAAAAGAGATTGCTACTACAATGCACAGCATCAATATTAATTTATTCTTTATATTCATAAATACACCCTTCTAATAACTTGGCTTCTATTATCTTTAATTATCTTTAAAGTAAGAACCCCTAAATATTAAAGTTCTTTTTTGCTATCCTATTATTATAGCAATTATAGCATGTCAATAAAAACCTAATATTTTTAATTCTTAAATTAAATTATAGTTCTTTTTTACCATTGTTCAAAGTGTAATAAATTTATGTAAAACAAGGTATAATTAAGTTGATAAGTTTTTTAAAGATTGGGAGAGCTATATTTTTAAAATGTATTATTTTGTCCTTTTTGTATTGTTTTCAAGCAGGGCGTTGTTTTCTCAAGTAGCAGTTATAAAAGAAATAGAAGGTAAAGTTAGTGTTATTAGAAATACAGTTCCTATTAAGTTGGATTTAGATGACGAAATTTTTGAGTATGATTTTATCGAAGTTGGAGAAAATTCGAAGCTTAAAATAAATTTATATGGAATAAACGGTATTTCTGCAGATTTAATTTTTTATTCCAATACAAATAGTTTAGTGTTTTATTCTTCTCTTAAAGATTTGCAAGATGCAAAAATATATTTATTTAGAGGAAGTCTTGATGCGGCAATTTACAATATTGTTAAAGGATCTTCATTTTCTGTTATAATAGACAATAATTTATTTAAAGCTGAAAATGCGTCAAAATTTTATGCCAACAGTGATTATTTTAATAATTTTTTTATTAATGTTTACAAGGGTAGTGTGGGGCATATTAATAAAACCGAATATTTAATTTTTCCCAATACTAGTCTTTTGCTTTTTAATGGAAATTCTTTTTTACATAAAGTCAATGAAGGCACTTTAAAGGGTGTTAATCAAAATTTTATAAGGATGGCTAAAGATAATTTTATGTCTTTAAATAAAGGGTTTTTATATTTTTTTATTTTAAAATACATTGAAGATAGTTTTAGATTTAACTTTATGTATGATCATTTAATGAAAGATTTTAAATTTAATTCTATATATTCAAAATGGAGCTTGGAAGATAAAAATTATAAACTTGGTAACAGGGTTGACATGAATAAAAATGTTAATTATTTAAAGGGAAGAATTGGTGTGCTTTTTAATAATTTTGTTGACTTGGCCAATAGGTTTTATTTTGTGGATGACGTTTTTAAATCTTTTTCTACTTTTTTCGACAAGTCAATAGCTGCTAACAGCCCTATTTCAAAATTTTTAAAAGATTACAAAGCTAATAAAAATTTTTTAAAAAATAAGTTTTTTAAAACAATTCATTCTCTAAAGATGTATTTAAGACGTTCTAATGATGACATTACCAGTAATTTAAATGTTAATGAATTGCATTTATTACGTCCTAGAGAGTTTTGATTTTTATATATTTAGCTTTTTATGTTAAAGTTATTTGTTGGATAAAATGATATATTCCTTGAACTTGAAAATTCAAATAGAAGGAGAAATTAACTGATTGGTTTTGCTAGCTATTTTAAACCATTGATATTGAGTATTTTTTAAAAAATGAAAAATTTTTAAATTTTATTATATATTATTCAACGGAATTTAAAATTTGCATTCAGAATTTGCTTAATATTTTATTTAATTTGGATTTTGATTTTTTTTACAAAATCTTATAATAAGGGGAAAAAATGTGCTCTTCAGATGTTTAGATAATTTTTTAATTAGTTTTGGAGGCTTTATTTTTATAGCTTATTATGGATCTTTTTTGTATTTGACTTTCGTGGTATTAATTTGAATTTAATAATAATGAATAAAAGGATGTTTTATCTTTATGAGTAAGAACTTGTTTTTTAAAGTGTTTTGGATTTTATTCACAGTATTTCATTTATATTTATTTGTTTATTTAATTTTTTTAAAGAAGCGAAAAACTGATGTTTCTAATAAAACTAATATTGCTTTATTTATTCCAGGGGTTATTTCAGGGTCTCCATCTTATAAAGAAATGTATGATTCTTTGTTTGAATTCAAAAAAAAGCACGAAGATCTTGAAATTAAAGTTTTAGAAGCTGGATTTAATCAAAGTGAGTGGATAGAAATGCTTGAAAAATTATTAAATTCAAAAAAATATGATTTTTTAATAACTACGAATAATGCTATGCAAGATATTGTTGATAGTGTTTCGAGCAATTATCCCCATACTAAGTTTCTCATTTTTGATTCTTTAGTCAAAAACACTAACAATCAAGTTTATTCAGTCTCTTATAACGTTGCAGAAGAGGCATATATTTTAGGATATTATGTAGGCCTTTTTTTAATGGAATTTGTTAAATCTGGCTTTGGGAATGCTGCTCTGATTGCAGGTCAAAACTATCCTGCTATGAGAGATTATATTTATTATTATTTTAAAAAAGGCATTCTTGATGTGGGTGTTAGGTCTGAAGTTTATTATAGAGTTTTAGGCAATTGGCATGATAGTAATTTGGCTAAATTGTTATCAGACTCTTTAATTAAAGATTCGGGGGCCTTGGTAATACTTCCTATTGTAGGACCTGCTGTTGAAGGAGTACTTTCTTCTGTTAGAGAGAATAATATTTCTGCGGTTCTTTTTGATAGTGAAGATTATTTAGATAATAAAGAAAATATTATTGGTTCGGGAATTACAAATCAAAAATATTATGTTTCATATATTTTGGATAAGGCTCTTAAGTCAGAGATTAACTATGGGAATTCTGATATTTTTGGTATAAAACATAAAGGGGTTTTATTTAATCTTTCAAATGTTTTTTACTTAGGGCAAACCAGTCAAAAGTTGAAAGAAGATCTTTTAAAAAAAATAGAAGAGGTTAGTGCAAATGGTATAAAAATTGATTTGGAACAAAATTAATGGTAGAGTTTAAAAATATAGTTAAATATTTCCCAGATATTGATAAGCCTATTTTAGATAGTATTAATTTAAAAATTGGAGAAGTTAAAATTTTCACAGTAGTTGGTAAAAATGGAGAAGGGAAGAGCACTCTAGCCAAGATTATTGCCGGACTTGTTGAATTTGATAGTGGTGAAATATTGGTCAATGGTATTAAACAGAAAAATTGGAATGTAGATAAAGCTAAAAATAACGGCATTTATCTTGTCTCTCAAGTTCCTAATTTGAAAATGAATTTAAGAGTATGGGAATATTTGAGTATTTATTGGTTTGGTTATGCATTTTTCATGCCGATGAATAAATCTAAGACCTATAAATATTATAAATGGCTTATGCAATTTTATAAAATTTCTTTTGATCTAGATAAGAAAATTAAAGATTTGAATATTAAAGAGATTTATTTTTTACTTATTATTGCTTCTCTTAAAGAGAATGCAAAAATAATTATTTTTGATGAGAGTGCTGCTTATTTTTCTCAAAAAGAAGCTCAAGCTTTTATAAAATTGCTTGTATTGCTTAAGAAATCAGGAATTGCCTCTTTTTTTATTACCCACAGTGAGATAACAGATGCTGTAAAATTTAGCGATGAGTTTATTGTTTTAAAAGATGGTAAGTGTTTTAGAACAATAAATAAAGAATCAATTTTGAGTAAACTTGAATCCTCTAGCGATAAAACATTTTTTGCAAATATTAATTTTAATAAATTTGAAAAGGATTCTATTAAATTTAATCTGTTTTTTGAAGATTTTTGGAAGTACGATGTTAGTTTTTCTTTAAATAAAAGGGGTGTTTTAGGAATAATTGGTGAAGAAGCTACAATTAAAACTTGGGAAAAATTATTCTTAGGAGAACTTATTTTTGTTGGGTGCATAAAAATTGATGGCATCAGATATGAGCGAATAAATATTTTTGAGTGTAAAGCGGGATTTTTACCTCTAGGTATTGGCAATTTATTTCCTGATAATAGCAGTATATTGGATAATTTTTTAGCTAAATTTATGAATTTTGAAAATAAAATTTTTATTAGGCAATCTTATATTAATAATATTAAAAATTTTTTTAAAAAAAAAATGGAATTTTGTAGCGAAGAGAAAATATATAGAATTCTTTATTCCAAATCTTTGGCATTTTCTGGAGGAACTTTGAAGAAGTTTGCTCTTTACAGAGAAATGTATATTGCAAAAAGTTTTTTAGTTTGTTTTTCTCCTTTAAGCAATTTAGATCATAAGGCTTATAATGAAATGTCTGTTGCTATTCGTAATTATTCAAAAGAAAAGCCAGTTCTTTTGATTACCTCTAATTTAGATGAATTACTTTTGCTCTCCGATAACATTTTAGCAATGAAAATGGGAGAAGTTTTGTTAAACGTATCTAGAGAAAAGATTAGTAAAGAAAAATTAAAGGAATTACTATTTTTATGACCTTGTTTAAAAATGGTTTAATGGCATTAATTTTTTCTTTTTTGATATTAAGTATTAGCTATTTTTTTGGTGATTTTTTTCAATTTTCTTATATCAAGATGATATCTTGGCGTTTTATTTTATTTTTAATAATGGCTACTGGCATTGCTACTTGCGCCAAGAGCAATGCATTAAATCTTGGAAATGAGGGTCAGGTTTATTTTGGAGCATTTTTCGTTTATATATTTTCAAGTTTTTTTGGATTGACTTATTTTAATTTTATATATTTGATATTTTTAAGTTCTTTTTTTGTGGGACTTTTAGGACTTCTTCCCTTTTTTATTACTTTTTTCTTTGGATTAAATAGAGCTTTAACAGGGCTTTTAATATCTTATGGAAATCAAAGGTTGGTAGATGGATTTATTTTAAATATGTTGAAAACAGGTAGTTTTTCTAATCAGACAAAAAGAATCAATGGTTTATTTGCTTTAGATTCATCACTTATTTACTTATTTTTATTTGGTATGTCAATTTGGTTTTTTTATTTTTTTATGCATAAAAAAACTATTTATGGACTTCAGCTTGAAATATTAAGTAATAAGAAAAAGATAGATATTTTTTCCAATATAAATGAATTTAAATATAAGTTTTTTGCTGTATTTGGTAGTGCTTTTTTAAATGGTCTTGTAGGTTCTATGTTTGTAGTGTTTTTTAAACCATATTTGGTTTTAGGGCTGACTTCGGGGCTTGGTTGGAACAGTTTAATTGTTGCTGTAATTTCAGGATTTAATTATATTTATGTATTATTTTTTAGTCTATTATTTTCAATATTAATCGAATTTAATAATTTTCTTAATATAAATTATGATTTTAAGT
The DNA here is from genome assembly GCF_001922545.1 of Borreliella garinii. Lineage (NCBI taxonomy): Bacteria > Pseudomonadati > Spirochaetota > Spirochaetia > Spirochaetales > Borreliaceae > Borreliella > Borreliella garinii. The sequence continues at coordinate 583,633 of NZ_CP018744.1, forward strand.
ATGAATTTATTGGTCTTTGTCAATCAATTGCTATTTTTCTCTCTTTATTTTTGATTAAAGCTAGGAAAAAGTAGATGTTTGGTATTTTTGAGCAAGCTATTGTATTTTCGTATTTAGCACTTGGGGCCCTTTATACAGAAAGGATAAAACTTTTAAATGTATCTATTGAGGGCATTTCGTATCTTTCAATATTTTTAACATCTTTTTTTATTTATTTGGGATATGGAATTTTTATGTCGACCATTTTCACTCTTTTTATCAGCTTTTTGTTTGGATTTTTTTTATCTTTTATAGTAAAGAAAAATTATGATATTTTTATAGCAGGAATAGGTATTAATATTTTTTGTTATTTTTTTGTTGATTATTTAATGAAGAGTAATTTTAATTTTATTCCTGGTTTTACTTTGAATTTATCTGGTAATTTTGAGATTATTACTTTTATTGCGATTTTTTTCATTTTTTTATTTATTACTGTTTATGTTATAAGTTATTCAAGAATTAGAGCAGTTTTTGAATTTATATCTTCAAGAAATTATGAAGACATTTTGGGTGAAAAAATAAGCAATCGTTTCAAATCTTTTGCAATTTTTGTATCAATTTTCACAGCAAGTCTTGCCGGTTCATTTGTTGCAGTAAATCTTAATGCTTACTCTTATAATTTGGGACTAAACAATGGTTGGCTTGCTATTTGCATTCTTTATATTGCATTTTCAAATCCTTTATTAATTTTCCCAATTTCTTTTTTGATAGTTTTTTTTGAATATCAATTTTTTCACACCCAAGAGTATATAAATTCTTATTTTTCCCTTTCTTTTACATTTTATGTGGCAATAATAATAAATATATTGGTTTCGCTGATTAAGAAAAAAGATAAATCTTAAGTTCAAGTTTTGCACATTGTGTTTTGAATTGTTTTTAGAGTACTAATTTGCAGGTATAATTCTTTTAATTTTTTCCTGTTAAAATAATAGAAGGGTATTTGTTTTATTATTTCTAAACTATTTAAAAAAATTATAAATAAGGTATCGTCATTAAGCGCTAATTGGAATGTTGAGGTCAATATTGTATTAAATGCTTCATTTTCATTTTTTACAAAATGATAAATACTTTTTTTTAAAAGAGCATCAAGTGCTATAAATATATTTTCTTTGAACAATTCCTTACCGCTTTGGAAAAATTCAATTATGTAGTCCATTGAATTTTCAACCTCTCCTATTAAAAAGTATGCCCAAGAGATATCTAAAAAGTTTTTTTTATCTTTAAAGTCTATTATTTTTAAGTAATCTTGAGATTTAACAATTGCTTTCTTCCAGTTTTTATTTAAATATTCCAATTCTGAAAGCAAAAGATGGGCATCAACTTGATTTTGATCCATGTTAACTATTTTTTTTAGATTTGCTATAGCTTTGTTGTATTTTTTTGAGTTTTTTAGCATCATTGATTTTTGATAAAGTTTTTCTATTTTATATTTGTTTGCTTGTTCATTGAGCTTTGATGTTGATTTTATTTCAGGGTAAATATTTGTAATCAAACCATAGAAAAGCGCTATTATTATTGTTTTTCTCATTATATTCCTTCTTTTATTTGTTCGACAATATCTATTAGTAGATTTTTATATCTATTTTTTAATGGGTATAAATTGAGTTCGGTTTTAAACTCGTTTAAATATTTTAAAGCAATAGTAGTTGAATTTCTTATTGATTTTGATGAATTTATCATCTCTGTTAGTTTAAATATTTCTTTTCTTTCTGTAATGGTTTGGGCATTTTTTATTTGATTAAATTTTGCAATAATTTTTGGTTCAAATTTTTTTTCTTGTAAAAAATAAATTATTGGCAAACTTTTTTTTCCTTCAATTAAATCATCTCCGAATTCTTTGCCATTAATTTTATTTTTTATGTTTTTAATATCGTCTATTATTTGGAAATAAACACCAAGTTTTAGGAATGTACTGTAAATTTTTTTAGCCTTGTCTTCATTATTTGTGATTATTGCGGCTAGAAAGCTAGCCATCCCGAAAAGCGAAGCTGTTTTTAATTCTACTAAGGAAATGTATTCCTTAATGCTTGGAATGTGTGATTCGTTATGAAATTTAATATCAATTCCTTGTCCTAGATGGAGATTTGAAAGAGTTGTAAAAAAATTTTCATAAATCAATAATTTTTGATTTTCTTTTAAATTTGATCTTTCTATTAATTTTGCAGGTAAAAAATAAATCAAATTACCGGCATTTATGCTGTTATCTATTCCATATATTAAATGTATTGCTGATCCGCCTCGCCTTTTTAACGAATTGTCTTCAATGTCATCAATAATCAAACTTCCAGAATGAGGAAGTTCAAGCAGTAAGCTTAATTTATATATTAGTCTGTTGTTTTTTTCTTTTAAACCTAATGCGTATGCTAAAAGAATCATTATCATTGGTCTTATTCGTTTTCCACCTCTATTAATTATTTCAATTGCTGGTAATTTAATATAATCGAGGGTTTCCTTTTTTATTTTAAAAGTAAAATTTAAATCTTTATCTTTGAATAAATTTAGAAAATTGGTTGTTGAAAAGATGCTGTTAATATTTTTTTCAATGTTTTTTAAAAACAGTTTATTTTGCATAATAAGAATTATAATGAAAAAGTATAATAAAGTGTATTAAAGGGATTGATGTGTATCGTTTGGGTGATGAGTATTTTCAAAAAGCTAAAAGAGAAGGGTATTTGGCAAGATCTGTTTACAAGTTAATAGAAATTAATGAAAAATTTTCTTTATTTTCTTCTGGCAATGTTTTAGATATTGGTGCATCACCTGGTAGCTTTTCTCAATATGCTTATAAAAATCTTAAAAGAGGTGTTTTAGTGTCTGTTGATATCAATGATATTAGCCTTAGATATGTTGATAATTTTTATTTTATAAAGGGAGATATATTTTCAGACGATACAGCTTATAAAATTAATAAATTTGGGCCTTATAGTCTTGTAATTAGTGATGTTGCCCCTAAAACTACTGGCAATAGACTTGTAGACACCAGCAATTCTTTTAATTTAAGCATGAGAATAATAGATTTATCGTTTGAAGTTTTACTTAAAAAAGGAAATTTGCTTGTTAAAGTTTTTCAGGGAGGAGATGAGATGCAAATTTTTAAAAAGTTTGAAAAATATTTTAAATTTGTAAAAAAAATTAGACCCAAGGCTGTAAGGAAAAATTCTTTTGAAATTTATTTTTTGGGCAAAAGTTTTGGCAAATAGCAAATTAATCAAATTGCTATTGCTATAAGTATCAATTTAAAGGTATGAAATATGTTTAGAAAAGAAATATCTGAAGATAGAAAGTCACAGCTGCAAGTTGCAGGTTTTAAAATAGGCAAAGAAAGTTATGGTGTCTCAATAGAGCATATTAGAGAAATTATCAAAGTTCCATCAGAAGGAGTTTATGCTATACCAAATGTTCCTGAATATATTATAGGTATTTATAATCTTAGAGGCAGTATTATTCCTTTAGTTAATTTAAATATTAAATTTGGGGTTCCTTCTATTTCAGTAACAGAAGAAGATATGCTTTTGACAGGATACTTAATAGTTAAGATTAAAAATAAACTTTTGGGCATTTTTGTTGACAGGGTTCTTAAAGTTATTAGCTTTGATGATTCTAGGATTCAAGAACCTCCTGCTACTTTACAAACTTTAGATAGAAAATATATATCTGGAGTTGTAAAGCTTGATGATGCTGATAATCTTGAGAGTGAATATTTAGTATTAATTGATATTGCAAAAATTTTTGATAAATGCGAATTTGACGATATTCCCTATAAAGATCAACATGAAGAATAAGGCTCTTCTTTGTATTAATACTTTAAAGTCGGGAGCTAGCATTTTAGGCAATGATATTAAAGCTTATTTAGAAACCAAGTATTTTGTTGAGGTGGTGTTAATAGATGTTAGTAGGCCTTTATTATCTTTTCCAAGAGAAAATTTTCTTTTTTTGATAACTTTAGGAGGAGATGGGACAGTTCTTTTGGCTGTTAACTTGCTTCTTGAAAATAAAAATGTTGATATTCCGATTATTTCAATTAATATGGGGAAGGTGGGGTTTTTGGCGGATATTAAGATTGAGGATTTTAAAAAAGTCATAGATAGATTTTTTAAAAATTCTTTAGTAATTAATAAAAAATTTTTGCTTCATGTAACAGTTTATAATCACGGTAAAGATTTAATTTCTAAATATGCTTTAAACGATATTATTATTCGCTCAAGTCTTCTTAATAAAATGATTCATGTAGATCTTAAGGTTAATTCCGAGAGTTTTTTATCATATAAAAGTGATGGGATAATTGTGTCTACTCCAACAGGTTCAACGGGATATTCTTTCTCAGCAGGAGGTCCTATTTTGGAAGCAGATCTTGAGGGATTTTTACTTACACCTATTTCACCCCATTCTGTTTATAATCGCTCTTTTGTGTTCTCTAAATTAAGTAAACTTTCTCTTTCTTTTCCAAAGGAATATTTTATAGCTCCAGCATCAATTTTTTTAGATGGAATTAATTTTGGTTCTTTCGGAGTTGATGTTGTTTTTGAATTTGAAATTTCTTCTCAAAGCTTAAATTTTGTCTCATTTTGTACTGATACTTTTGTTAAGAGATTGAAAAACAAATTATTATAAGCTTAATGCTCTTTTAAACAGTTTTCTTTTTAATAAATATTGTTATTGGTTGTTATTTGAATGTTTGATTTAATCTGATCTTTAATTAGATTAGAGGATTTTGTGTGTTTTAAGACTTGGCACTTTTAAAAATTAGTTAAAATTTTACATAATTTATTATAAGGACGTTAATGTTTTGTTTATTCGCAGACTTAATGTTCTAAGGGTGTTTTTTATAAATTTATAACTTGTTAAAATATTTAATATGTTTGTTTCTAAAATCAATATATTGGATAATTGATAAATCACCTTTTTATGAGTTTTAGGCAGGTGTTTATGGATTTAGTTGATAATGAAAATTATAAAAAAATATTGTATATTAATAATCTTGTTTTGAGGACTTTAAATGATATAGCCGCTATAAAAGAGATTAACGAATTTACATCAAATGCTAAACTTTCATTTAATCTTATTGATTTTAATTTAAATGTTTTAAGCTATATTTCGTCTTTAAATTATTATTATACTAGGCCTAGATTGAAAGTAAATTATTCTATAAAGAAAATTTTGTCTGGATTGATTTCTGATTTTAGCTTAGTTATTAGCCCTGTTCTTAGCATAACTCCAAGAGAGTTGATTGAAATACCTCAGACTCTTGATTTAAACCCCGAAGAGAGGTTTTTAATTGTTAGAAAATTGGGATATTTAATTGATTTGGCTAAAAATTTTAGCAAAAAAGATTCTAAAACACTTGTTTTTCTTGAGGATATGTATCTTAAATTTATTGTTTTTTCTAAAAATATTATTGATTTTAGAGATTTTTCTAAAAATTTACAACTTGAGAGTCCTTATTATAAATTTCAATTTGAGCACCTTATTAAAGTGCTGGAGCTTTTAGAAGAAGGAGCATTTATTTTAAGGGGCAAATATGAGCTTAGTGGATCTCATGAATTTGGACTACATTCTCTTGGTTATCTTGAAGCAGGAAGAGTTTTAGCCACCATAGCTTCTCAAAAAGAAGCTGCTGAAAAATTTTCAAGGTTTCATGGAGTTTGGTCTTCAAAGTTTAGTTCAGATTTAATTAAAGCAAAATAATAGATTAAAGTGGGAGAAAGTAGTTATATTGAGTTTTAATGTAGAAGAGGATACAAGTAAATTCAGAAAATTAAAAATTTTTTTGATCTTGAGCTTGTTTTTATTATTTATAATTTTGATTGATTTCTTTATAAGATCTACCATGAATGTATCTAATTTTTATGATTTTAAGAATTTTGAAAATAAATCTGATTATAAAAATATAAATTTAAGCAAGAATGTTTTTGTATCAAATAAGGTTTTAAATCTCAATTTTAGAGAATCTTATTATTCTCTTTTAAGTGATAACTTAATAAGTTCTTCAGACTATTATTATGTGCTTTTTAATTCTAGTAAGGATTATTCTGTTTTTTCCGCTAAAAACAATAAATTTTTATTTACACTTAAATCCAAAGATTTTGTTTTTGTAATAAATAATTTAATTTTTACTTTAAACGACTTGTATAAAACTTTAGAGATTTATGATTCTGACGGGAATAATATACTAGTGCTTAATTTTTTGTCTTCAATTTTAAGTATAGACTATAATAATGAAGTTTTAGTTTTAGTTTTAGGGCTTTCTAATGGGGAGATTTATATATATAAACAAGGTAAGATAATTTATATGGAAAATTTTTTAGAGAGAAAATTTCCAACGTGTTTTGTTAAATTAAGTTCTGATAATAAGTATTTAGTTTCATTAAAGGGTAATTATAAGTATTTTTTAGAAATAATTGATTTAGAGAGTGATTATAAAAAAATTTTAGAATTAAACAATTTAACTATTAATAGTTTTGAGACTTTTATAAAAATAGATGATTATAATAATTTGTTTATTGAAGTTGAAAATTCACTTGTGGTTATAAATATTAAAAGTGGTAGAATATTTAAAGTTGAAAATAAAAATTCTATTTTAAGAGCATCATATGATTATTTTCAAAATATTTACAGAGTATATTTTTATTCTGAGAGTGAAAAAATCATTAATATAAAAACTTATTCTGCAAATTCTTTTGGATTGTTTGACAATGTTTTTATTAGAGATGAAATAAGCTCTTTTGTTGAATTTGGAAAAGGACTTTTGTATTTTAATAGTAATAATGATTTAAAATATTTGGGATTGGGGCAGTGATTTTAATTGTTTTTGTATTTTTCTTTAATATTTTAGTTTTAGATTTATATCCATTTTTGGAATTTAGAAATGATGAAAAGTTTGCTTTAGTTAAAGATTTTGGTGCATTAGATAATGATAAATTAAATATTGGAGTAAGGTTAAAGCCTTTGGAAAAGACAGTATCTGTTTTTTCTAATAATTATAAAATCTTATATTCAAAAAATAGATTAGATAGGGATAGTAGTATTTTAATCATTTTTGACAATGATTTAAATTTGAATCTAGAGATTTTAGGAGGGTTTTTTTATAAACTTGGAAAAATCTTTTTAAAAGATGAAAAGAGTGTTATTGATTTAGTAGTTAATGATCCCACTGCTAAAAAGATTATCAATCCTTTGTTTGTTATAAAGAATAGGAACAATTTAGTTGCTGAGACAGTCTATACCTTAGGCAAGGTTTTTTTAAAAGGAAAGGGTGATGATGAAAGATTGGAAGTATTTAAAAATATAAATTTAAATGTCGATTCTGGTCAATATAGCCTTTTGTTATATTTTCATACTCAAAAAGTAGAATCTTTTAAAAATTCTCTTAAAGGAATTTATTATTTTGAGGCTATTTTGAATAATAAAAGTATTTTCCGTTCAGATTTTCAAAATATTTTTTTGATTAATAATACATATACTTTGGCTCAAGAGAAAAATTATGGATTAGATATTTTGAATATTAAAAAAGATGGCGGATGTCTTAAGATAAATGATCTTAATTTTATTAAGGGTAAGAATGAACTTAAAATAAAATATGGAGATGTTTATGGAAATGAAAAAAAAATAATTTATAGGTTTAAATTAAATGAATAATAATGTTTTTCATTTTCCAGTACTTCTTGATGCAATTTGTAAGCTTATAGAAGATTTGCCTGTAAAAAGCGATTTAATATATATTGATTCTACTCTTGGAGAAGGTGCTCATGCAAAAGCGATTCTTGAAAAATATGACTTTTTAAGTTTGATTGGAATTGAAAGAGATCCTCAAATTTTAGAAAGAGCAAAGCAGTTTCTTCTTGTTTTTAAAGAGAGAATTACATATTTTAATGACTGGTTTGATAATTTTTTCGTCAATTATCCTTTAAATGTCAAAGCTAATTTTATTTTAGTTGATCTTGGTATTTCTATGTTTCATTACAAAGGCAGTAAAAAAGGATTTTCTTTTCTTGAAGATGAACCTTTGGATATGAGACTTTGTTCTTCTTCTTGTAGTATTAGTGCGGCTGAGATTGTAAATACTTTTAGTAAATATGATCTTGAAAGTTTAATTTATAATTTAAGTAATGAGCATTATTCTAGAAGAATCTCTAAAGCTATTGTAGAATATCGAAAAATTAAAAAAATAGAAACTACAAAAGAGTTGCAAGCTGTAATAAATAAAGTTTATCCTTTCTCAAAAGCTAAAATAAATCCAGCTACAAAAACTTTTCAAGCTTTAAGAATTTATGTAAATGATGAGCTTGCTAGGCTTAAAAGAAGCTTGCCTTTGTGGATAGAAAATTTAGCCAAAGATGGAATTTTAGCTATTATCACATTTCATTCAATAGAGGATCGTATTGTAAAAGATTTTTTTAGAAGTTTAAGCTGTGATTTGTATGCTAAGATTTCAAAAAAGCCCATTATTCCAAGTTTTGATGAGATTAAAAAAAACAAACCTTCAAGGAGTGCTAAGCTTAGAGCTTTAAAAAAAATATGAATAGTATAAGTAAGATTGAGTTTGAAGTTTATTGTATTTTAATTTTAATACTAACAGTCATAGTGTGTTTTAATATTTACTTAAATTTTAGATATGTTGTAAAGCTTAGAGAATTTAATCACTTGGACAATGAGCAGGAAAATATTATTGATGATAATTTAAGATTGTTGACAGTAATATATGAACTTGAAAATATTAATAGAATAGAGAGTTTTTCTTTTGGAGAATTAAATTTGGAAAAAAAAGCTAATGAAGATATAAATATTTTTGTTGAGTAAAATATTTTAGAATGAGGTTTGAGTGCGTATAAAGATTAAGGATGTTTTAATCTCTTCTAAAGATGTAAAGTTTGTAGGGAATATAAAAAATATTGAAAAGGTAGTCTCTTTTTACTCGTTAGATAGTCGCGAAATAAATGATGATAATATCAATGTTAGTCTTTATTTTGCATATAAGGGAAATAAAGTAGATGGATTTTCTTTTGTTAAATATTTAATTGATTTGGGTGTTAAATGTTTTATATGTGCAAGAGAGCATGAATCTGAGTGTATTAAATATTTAAATGATAATGAAGGGTTGGTTTTTTTGCTTACAAGTAATGTAATAAAACTCCTTCAAGCTTTAGCATCGTGTTTAATTGAAAGGACAAAGTTTAAAAGAATTGCTATTACAGGTAGTAATGGTAAAACTACAACTAAAGAAATGCTTTATAGCATACTTTCAAAGAAGTATAAAACTTACAAAACTTGGGGTAATTTAAATTCTGACATTGGACTTCCTCTTAGTATTTTAAGAGTAGAAGGTAATGAAGAATATGCTGTTTTTGAAGTTGGAGTTAGCTATATTGGAGAAATGGATCTTTTATCCCAAATTTTAAAACCAGAAATTGTTATTATTACTAATATAGGCTATGCACATATGCAAGCTTTCAAGGAGTTACAATCCATTGCTTTTGAAAAGAGTAAAATAATTGGCAAAAACATTGAAATCTTTGTTGCAAATGAAATGAATGATTATTGTGTTTATCTTGAAAAAAGAGCAAAAATCGCAAATCCAAATGTTAAAATCGTTTATTTTGATTTTGAAAGTCTTAATATTAAATCATTTTCTTTTCTGGATGGGAAATTTTCTTATGATTTTGTTTACAAAGGGTTTGAGTACTCTATTTTATTGCTAGGGCGGCATAATATTTTTAATGCAATAGGTTGCATTAATTTGGCTCTATTTTTAGGAATGAGAGAAAAAGAAATAAGAGAAGGTCTTATTGAGACTGCTTTTCAAAAGGGTAGGGCAGAAATTTTAACAAAAAATGGATATTTAATTTTAAATGATTCTTATAATGGCAATATGGATTCTTTTATGGCCTTAAAAAATATGATTTTGGATCTTGATATTCAGGGCAAAAAATTTATGGTTCTTGGGTCTTTTAAAGAGCTTGGAGAATTTGCATACAAAACCCATAAAGATTTAATTAAAGAGGCTGTTTTAATGAATTTTGATAAAATTTTTTTAATTGGCGAAGAATTTTTAGATGTTAGATATTCTGAGAATTTAGTTGAAAAGCGTTTATGTTATTTTAGCGAATTTGATAAATTTATTGATTTTTTTTTAAAAAGCTTAGAACCTTCAGTTTTTATTGTCATTAAGGGTTCAAGGTTCAACAGGCTTGATAGAATTTTAAATTATATTTAGATGATAATGAGGTTATTATGTTTTACCTTTTAGGTTTGCGCTTGCTCAAATATATTACTTTTAGAATGGCTTATGCTACAATTTTTGCATTTTTGCTTTCTTTGATTGTAGGGCCCCATATTATTTTAAGGTTAAAAAAATTAAGAGTTGACCAAGTTTTAAGAGAAGATGGTCCTAAAAGACATTTGAGTGAAAAAGCAGGAATTCCTACTATGGGAGGCATTCTTATTTTTTTTTGTGTTTTTATTTCTTTGGTGTTTTGGAGTAACATTTTAAATGTTTATTTTTTGATTATGCTTTTTGTTATGTTTGGATTTGCTTTTTTGGGATTTATAGATGATTTTTTGAAAATCAAAAAGAAAACTTCAGATGGACTTAAGGCTCGATTTAAGATTTATGGACAAATAATATTTTCTTTTATTTCTGTTGGCACTCTTTATTATTTTGGGGGTGAGCATGTTAGTATGATCTATTTCCCTTTTATTAAGTCTTTTCAAATAGATTTAGGAGTGTTTTACATTCCTTTTGGTATGTTTATTTTAATTTCTGCTTCTAATTCTTTTAATTTAACAGATGGACTTGATGGACTTGCAATTGGATTAAGTATAGTTATAACAGGGGCTTTAATAATAATTGCCTATCTTACAAGCAGGGCTGATTTTGCAGCTTATTTGCATATTCCAAATATTAAGGGTTCTGAAGAGCTTGTAATATTTCTTGGAGCTTTGCTTGGGGGTAGTTTTGGATTTTTATGGTTTAATGCCTATCCCGCTAAAATTATGATGGGAGATACAGGTAGTATGGCCTTGGGTGCTATTCTTGGAATGGCAGCTTTGATTTTAAAAAGTGAAATACTTTTTTCAATTCTTGCAGGAGTTTTCATTATTGAAACTATGTCTGTAATTATTCAAGTCATGGTTTACAAAAAGACCAAAAAAAGAGTATTTAAAATGGCTCCACTTCATCATCATTTTGAAGAACTTGGGTGGTCTGAGATGCAGGTTGTTATTAGATTTTGGATAATAGGGTTAATATTTGCTATACTTGCTTTAAGTACGATAAAAATCAGATAATTTATTATGTTTGTAGAGATAAATTCACTTAGGATGTGTTATTTGCTTGTTTTGCTGCTATTAGTAGCCTATGGTCTTGTAGTTTTTTATACTTCTTCCTTTTTCCTAAGCTTAGAGTTGACAGGTAATCCAAATTTTTTATTTTTCACAAGACTTAATTATCTTTTTTTAAGTTTTATAGTTTTTCTTGTTTTTGAGAGAATTTCTTTAAATTTTTTAAAAAAATCAATATTTCCTGTATTGACCATAACTCTTTTTTTAATTATGGCAACTTTTTTATCTCCTAGTATTTCCGGAGCAAAAAGATGGATATTCTTTCAAGGTATTAGTATTCAGCCCTCTGAGATTTTTAAAATATCTTTTACTATTTATCTTTCAGCTTATTTGAGTAAATTTGATCTAAGAAAAAACAATGGTGTTTCATACTGGTTAAAGCCAATGTTGATTTTTGCAATTTTTTGGGTGTTAATAATTCTACAAAACGATTATTCAACAGCTATTTATTTTGCTATTCTTTTTTTTATTGTTTTGTTTGTTTCTAATATGGCATTTAGTTATGTTCTTGCTATTGTGATTACTTTTTTGCCAGTTTCTGCTATATTTTTAATGCTTGAACCTTATAGGGTTTCTAGAATTTTTGCTTTTCTCAATCCTTACGACGATCCTTCTGGGAAAGGTTATCAAATAATAGCATCTCTTAATGCTTTAAAAAGTGGGGGAATTTTAGGTAAAGGTTTGGGAATGGGAGAGGTTAAACTTGGAAAACTGCCGGAGGCTAATTCTGATTTTATTTTTTCAGTTCTTGGAGAAGAATTGGGATTTTTAGGTGTTTTGTTTGCCATAAGTTTATTTTTTTTATTTTTTTACTTTGGCTATTTTATAGCCATTAATTCTAATAGTAGGTTTAAATTTTTTATTGCATTTATTTCAAGCCTTGCAATTTTTCTTCAAAGTATAATGAATATTTTAATTGCAATTGGTCTTTTGCCCCCTACTGGGATAAATTTGCCGTTTTTTTCATCTGGAGGATCTTCTATTATTGTTACCATGGCACTTTCTGGTCTTATTTCAAATGTTGCAAAAAACTTAAGTAATAATTGATTGGATTTTTCTAGTACTGTAAATCGGGTTAGTTTATGATTTTTGAGAGAAAGTTTTTAATTAAATATATATATTTTTCGACTTCTTTAATTTTTTTTGAAATAATGGTTATTGTTTTTGCGTCTCCTTATTTTTTGATTAGGTATATTAGCATCAATAATGATACTTCTCTTTCTAAAGAAGACATAATCAGGATTTCGGGAATCAAACCTAATACATATTATCATAATGCTGATGCTAGAATATATGAAGAGAATCTTAAAAAAGATTTAAGGGTAAAGAATGTTAAGGTTGATCTTCAGTTTCCCAATAAAATCAATATTAAAATAGAAAAAAGAATACCCGTTGCTGTTGCTTTAGAAAACATAAATGGTAATATTACTTATTATTGCATTGCATCAGATGGTGTAATTTTAGAAAAAGGCAAACATTTAATTTATGATTTGCCTATAATCAGCGGATTAGTGTTAAGTGACAATAATGTAGGAGATTTCCTAGAGGATAGAATGCTTAATGTTGTAAGGGGCCTTGATTATCTTAAAATAAATCAAAAATATTTGTATAATTTAATATCAGAGGTCAATTTTTTAAAATTGAATTTCTATGATTATAATGTAATTTTGTATATTAAAAGTATATATAATAAAATATTGATAACAGTTGATATGGATTTAATGGATGTGATGCATAAAGTGTTTCTTGGAGTTAATTTACTTAAAGGAAAGCCTGGCGTTATAGATTTAAGAAGTGGTGATATCATTTTGTTAGGAGAAGGTTAGTGTCTAGGAATTTGATAGTGGGGTTGGATGTTGGAACTTCAAAAATTTGTACTGTTGTTGCTGAGGTAAATTTAAATGATCAATTAGAAATAGTTGGAATAGGCACTAGTATATCAAGAGGGGTTAGGAAGGGAGTTTTAATAAATATTGAAGCGGCTCTTGATTCAATATCTAATTCTATTGAAGCTGCAGAGCTCATCTCAGGATGTGACATTACATCGCTTTCAGTTTCTATGTCTGGAAGTAGTGTTGAGGGAACTAATTCGCGCGGTGTTGTTGCAATAAATTCAAGAACAAGAGAGATTAATGAAGAAGATGTTGAGAGGGTAATTGAAGCAGCAAAGGCAATTGTCATTCCAATGGATAGAGAAATTCTTCATGTTATTCCTCAAGAATTTATTGTAGATGGAATACCTCATATAAAAAACCCAATAGACATGATGGGTATTCGTCTTGAAGGGGAGGTGCACATTATTACGGGGTCTAGCTCTTCTAGCCAGAATTTAGTTAGATGCGTAAATAGAGCTGGCTTTGCTGTTGATGAGGTTGTTCTTGGAAGCTTAGCTTCATCTTATGCAACTCTTTCTAAAGAAGAGCGCGAGATGGGTGTTTTATTTATTGATATGGGTAAAGGTACAACGGATATTATTCTTTATATTGATGGTTCTCCTTACTATACAGGCGTGATTCCTATTGGCGTTAATAGAGTGACTCTTGATATTGCGCAAGTTTGGAAGGTTCCTGAGGATGTTGCTGAAAATATTAAAATAACGGCTGGAATTGCTCATCCGTCTATTCTAGAGAGTCAAATGGAAACTGTAATTATTCCAAATCTTGGGACTCGACCTCCTCAAGAGAAAAGTAGAAAAGAGTTGTCTGTAATAATTAATTCAAGACTGAGAGAAATTTTTGAAATAATGAGAGCAGAAATACTTAAAAGGGGACTTTATAATAAAATTAATGGTGGGATAGTTTTAACAGGTGGAGGAGCTTTATTTCCAGGTATTTCTAATTTAATAGAAGAAGTATTTAATTACCCCGCAAGAATAGGTTTGCCAATGAGTATTAATGGGGTTGGGGAAGAGCATATAGATCCCAAGTTTTCTTCAGCTCTTGGCCTTGTTCTTTATAAGCACGAGCAACAAAAATTCAATAAATTAAAGAAGGTAAGCAGTAAAGCTAAAAGAAAAAATAAAATATCTTCAAAGTTGAAAGGTTGGTTTTTGAAAGAATGGTTTTGACCAATCGTGGAGGAAGCGTTAATGAAAGATTATAATATGATTGATAGCCATACAAGAAGATTCGATTCTACTACAAATCCTACAATTCTTAAGGTGATTGGTGCAGGAGGAGGGGGTAGCAATGCTGTTAATCGTATGATTGAATATGGAGTAAGAGATGTTGAATTTATTGTGGCCAATACTGATCTTCAGGCTCTCCAAACCTCTATTGCTCCCATAAAAATTGCTCTTGGAGCAAAAGTTACAGCAGGGCTTGGTGCTGGAGGAAAGCCTGAGATTGGGCAAGCTGCAGCAGAGGAAGACATAGATGTTATACGTAACCATCTTTCCGGCGCTGATATGGTGTTTATTACTGCTGGCATGGGAGGTGGGACAGGAACCGGGGCGGCTCCGGTTATTGCACAAGTTGCAAAAGAGCTTGGTATTTTAACGGTTGGAGTTGTAACAAAGCCTTTCAAGTTTGAAGGTCCTAAGAAGTTGAGACTTGCAGAGCAAGGAATAAATAACTTAAGGAAGTCTGTAGATACATTGATTATTATCCCAAATCAAAAGCTTTTAACTGTTGTTGACAAAAGGACTACTATTAAAGATGCTTTTAAGCGTGCAGATGATGTTTTGAGAATGGGTGTTCAAGGTATTGCGGGACTTATTATTGAGCATGGAGAGGTTAATATTGATTTTGCTGATGTTAAAAGCATTATGCAAGGGCAAGGCGATGCTTTAATGGGAATCGGATATGGCAAGGGTGAAAACAGAGCTGTTGATGCTGCAACTTCTGCGATTAGCAATCCACTACTTGAAGAAGTTCGTATTGAAGGGTCTAAGGGGCTTCTTGTTAATGTTACTGGTGGAGATGATTTTTCATTACTTGAACTTGAAGAGATTATGGGTATCATTACTGTTAGTGTTGATGATGAAGCTACTGTGATATATGGTCATGCTATTAATTCAAATCTTGAAGATGAAATTTACGTTACAGTTGTTGCTACGGGCTTTGCGTCTAAAAAACAAAAAGAAATATCAAGTTCACCAGAGAATAATACTTTAAGTTCTAAAGAATTTGATACTTTAATGTCAGGCAATCAAAATGTGCCTTCTGGATCTTATGAGCATCAAGATTCTTCTTTTGCAGCAAAGTCCAAAAATGTTAATTATTTTGATGAAGATATTGATGTTCCAACATTTCTTAGAAATTTAAATAAAAAAAGTAGCGATGATTAGATGAAAATTTTGTCGTTAATCATACTTATTAATTTATTTTTATCTTGTGGTAGTGAATCTAAAGAAAAATTGAATCTTGGGCTTAGATTGAGAGAATTGGAAATTTCAGGCGGTGGATCTGAATCCAAGATTGAAGTTTATAAGGAATTTATTGAAAAAGAAGATAAAAATATTTTAAAGATAGTTAATTCTATTGATAAGAAAGCCAGATTTTTCAATTTGATTGGTCTTGAATTTTTTAAGCTTGGTCAGTATGGACCTGCTATTGAGTATTTTGTTAAAAATTTAGAAATCAACTCCAATAATTATTTATCTCATTTTTATATAGGTGTTGCTTCTTATAATTTAGCTAAAAATTTAAGAGTAAAAGATGAGGTTGAAAAATACATAATTCTTGCTGAAAATTCTTTTTTAAAATCACTTTCAATTAGAGATGATTTTAAAGATTCTCTTTTTGCTATTTCTAATATGTATGTATATGATCTTGACAAGCAACTTGAAGCTAAAAATTATTTAAATAAACTTGATGATATGGGTGAGGATTATTTTGAGTTTTTCATGTTAAGAGGTGCAAATTATTATTCGCTAGGTGATCTTGGTAATGCTATATTGTTTTATGAGAAAGCTAGTAAAAATGCTTCAACTGAAGAGCAAAAAGAAGGTGTTTCTAGGATCATGAGTAATTTGAAGTAATTATTTATGAT